>NZ_JBIVUE010000029.1:0-83429 GCF_044757045.1 Streptomyces sp. NPDC091377
CCAGCCGGCCGACGATTCCAGAAATGGACAGCCGAGGCGTCAGTCATTCGGTGGGTCAGACCGCCGAGCGGTGCCATCAGCAATCCTCACAGTCACTCGTAGGCAGAGTGATGGCCAACAGCGCTTACAACAGACTCGACGACCTCGACCACCTCCTACGACGGGAGTTACGCAGAATCGAGTCTCCGAGTATCTTCGCGGCGTTCCGGGATCATCAGCAGGTCCCAGCGGTCGACCATGTAGGGGAGCAGGGTCGGCTTGTCGGGGTGCTGTTTGGTGAACCAGCGGACGTGCACAGTGTGATCGGCCGCAGGCACCTTGCGGGGATGACGGGCCAGCAGATGGGGTTCACGGTGACGCGGGTGATGCGTCCCCAGCCGTCCTGCGTGCCGGTCACGGCCCCCCCCCGATGACCAGACCCGCCCCAGGCTGGACGACCGTACGCGGATGGAGATGGCTGCCCAGAGTGCGGACGTGGCGGCTGCGACGGCGATCACGACGGACAGCGCCACGGTCGCCAAGGCGTAGCGGAGATCGACGGTGCTGCGGATGGCGGCCATGCCGAGGTAGCGCATCGCCGCTACGCCGATGCCGGTGACCGCGCCGGCCACCGCCAGGTTCGCCCCTGTACCGCCCCGATAGCCGACGAGAACACGCCGACGGCGAGGCTGAGGAGGGTTTCGCCGGGTCCTATCTGATCAGGGCGCCTTGGATGTTGAAGCCGATCATGGCCATGAAGTGCAGGGTCCCGATGCCGCAGCCGATCGCTACGGGGCCCACCGCCAGCCAGCCGGCCCTGCGGGGCCGGTGCCGCAGCGACCGTACCGTGCACCGCAGTCCGAGGGCCGCGCCGAGGCAGGCCATTGAATGGACGGCCACGGGAGGCGGCACTGGGGACGCGGCGTGTTCGGCTCGTGCCTATCAGGCGCAGTGGGTGGGCACCGGCCGTGTCAGTACTCTTCCGCGGTGTCGGTGTCGGTGTCGTCTGCTTCGGTTATGGGGGCGGACGCCGCCGCGATGGCGAGGAACTCGGCGAGATGGATCGCGCGGACATGGGAACGCCGTCGGCGCAGCCCCTGCTGGAGTTGGCGCAGGCAGCCCGGGTTGACCGCGACGATGTAGTCGACTTCCGCGCGCTCCAAGGCGTCGAGTTTGGGATCCAGTACGGCCCGGCTGTCCGTCGGCCGGAGCATCGCGTAGGTCCCGGCGGCGCCGCAGCACTCACCCGCGCCTGGAAGTTCGATGTAGTCCGCGACGGAGGCGATCAACTCCCGGGGTGGCCGGGTGACTCCCAGGCCGTGGCGCAGGTGGCAGGAGTCCTGGAGGGTGGCCCTGGCCGGCCGGCCGTCGACGGTGACCTGGCCCGCGGGCCGGTGGCCGACTCGGTCGAGATACTGGCTCAGTTCCTGCACCCGGTCCGGGCCGAGGTGGTGGGCAAGGTGGGCGGCGCATCCACCGGCGGTGGTCACAACGGTGCCTGGCAGCCGCTGACCGAGCGTGTGGGCCATCGCCTCACCGGTGGCGGAGTCGCCGTTGTGAGCGTGCAACGCGCCGCAGCAGCCCTGCCCGGGCGGGACGGTGATCTCCGGTCGCAGTTCCAGGACGGCGCGAGAGACCTTGGGGTACAGGCCGCGTTCGACGCAGCCGAGCATCAGCGACGCGGTCTGCTCCGGCGCGTTCGAGATCGGCTCGTTCTTTGCGCCTGGTCGGTTGTGGTCGCTTGCGCCATCGGTTCCTTCGCCGCGGGTGCGGTCGACGCGGGCGTGGCGCCGTAGCAGGGCCTGAGCCTGCAGCAACGCGGGACGGGACACGAGGGCCATCAGGATCCGTGCGATCCAGGGCCGGTTGCGGCCCTGCCATTGATGGTCACGCCACTGTTCCAGCAGCGAGCCGTATTCCACTCCGGCGGGGCAGACGCTCTCGCAGGCACGGCAGCCCAGGCAGAACGAGGATTCCTCGGCGAGTGTCGGGTCGTCCTCGTCGAGGCGACCGGACTCCAGCGCGCGCATCAGCGTGATACGGCCGCGTGGAGAGGAGGTCTCCTCACCGGTCCGGACATAGGTGGGGCAGGCGGGCAGGCAGAACCCGCAGGAGATGCACCGGTCGAGCAGGTCTTTGTCGAAGATGCCGCGGTCCGTTTCCTGCCCGGGGGTGTCGGTGCCGGGCCCGCCGAGGCTGGTGCGGCCGACGGTGTCACCGGGCTCGACGGGTTCACTGTGGTGTGCGTTCATGCTGTCTGTCATGAGCCGAGCTTTCGGGGGTTGAGGATGCCTGCCGGGTCGAAGGCGTTCTTGATACGGCGCAGCAGAGCAACCTGGTCCGCGCCGATCTTGTCGGCCAGATACGGCAGCTTCGCGGCGCCCACGCCGTGTTCGCCCGTGATGGTCCCGTCCCGTTCGATGGCAGCGGCGAAGATTTCCGCGAACGCCTTGTGGGCGCGGTCAATGGCCGCGCCGTCGTCCGGGTCGAGGACGCAAGTGGGGTGGAGGTTGCCGTCACCGGCATGGCCGAACGTGGCAATCAGCAGGTCATAGCGCGCGGCGATCTCGTCGATGCGGTCGACCATCTCGGCGAGCCGGTGACGCGGCACCGTAACGTCTTCCAGGATGGTCAGCGAGCCGAGGCGGGAGAGCGCCGGGAGCGAGCAGCGGCGGGCCGCCAGCAAGGCGTCGGCGTGGGTGAGATCTGCTGCGAGGCTGACTTCCAGTGCGCCGGCTTCGGCGCACACCTCCTGAATGCGCGCGAGTGCGGCTGCCACGGTTTCGGGCGGTCCGTCGTCGCCGAAGAGCAGCAGTGCCCCTGCGTCCCGGCGCAGACCGAGCCCGGCGAACTCCTCGACCGCGGCGATGCACCTGCGGTCGAGGAACTCCAGCGTGGCCGGGACGATGCCGGAGGCGATGACGGCTGCGACCGCCCTCGACGCGTCGGCGAGGGACGCGAAGTAGGCGACGCCGGTGCCGGTGTCCTCGGGCGCCGGAAGAAGCGCCACGGTGGCCTCCGTGATCACCGCCAGGGTGCCTTCGGAGCCGGTGAGCAGCCGCGTCAGGTCGTAGCCGGCCACGTCCTTCCACAGCCGGCCTCCGGTACGGATGATTTCGCCGGTGGCCAGGACGGCCTCCAGGCCCAGCACGTAGTTGCGGGTGACGCCATACTTCAGGCCGCGCAGGCCGCCTGCGCAGGTGGCGATGTTGCCGCCGACGGTGGAGACGGTGCGGCTGCCGGGGTCGGGGGCGTAGAGCAGCCCGGCCTCGGCGGACGCGTCCGCGAGCTGCGCCGTCGTCACTCCGGTCTGGACGCGCGCCAGGAGTTCTTGGGGGCTGATCTCCAGGATGCGGTTCAGACGGGTCAGGACCAGAACGATGCCTCCGGCCAGGGGCACGGTGCCGGCGCACAGGTTGGAGCCGGCACCGCGCGGTACGACCGGGATGCCGCGCGTGGTGGCGTACCGGAGGACGGCTGCGACCTCCTCGGTGGTGCCGGGAAGCACCACGGCCTGCGGCAGGGAGTGGTGGAGCGGCGTGGCGTCGCGCGCGTAGGCGGCGAGAGCACCGGCGTCCATGCGCACGTGGCCGGGCCCGACAATGCCGGCCAGGTCCCGGGCAAGGTCCGTCTTCGCGGCCATCAGCGCACCACCATCCAGTCCAGTACGGGGGTCGACTGCAGGTAGACCAGCAGGCAGATCGCGACAAGCAGCCCGAGACCCCATCCCAGGACGCGCCGGAACAACTCGCCCTCGCGGCCCTCCAGCCCCACGACTGCGGTGGCGATGGCCAGGTTCTGTAGGGAGATCATCTTGCCCACTACGCCGCCGGTGGTATTGGCGGCGGCGAGCAGGTAGGGAGACATGCCGGTCTTTTGGGCTGCGGTGAGCTGCAGGAGACCGAACAGGGAGTTGGACGAAGTGTCCGAACCGGTGACAGCGACCCCGAGCCAGCCGACGACCGGCGCGAGCAGGGCGAACGCGGTGCCGGCCTGAGCCAGGAACAGTCCCAGCGTGACCGTCTGGCCCGACATGTTCATCACATAGGCAAGAGCGAGGACAGCCATGACCGTGACAATGGTCCAGCGGAACTGCCGAACGGTGTTGCCATAGGCCCGTGCCGCATGCCCGGCGCGAATACCGTAGACCGCGGCGGTGAGCACGCCGACGATCAGCAGGATGGTGCCGCCCGCGTTGAACAGGTTGAAGTTGAACGTCGCGGAGGCGAGCGGCTTGCCGGAGCCGTTGACCACGTCCAGGCCCGGCCAGGCGAACTTCCACCCCGAGTGCTCCTCCAGCCAGGTCTTCATGGGGCCCAGCGTGGCCACCGCGAAGAGGACCACCACGATCAGGTAGGGGGTGAAGGCCAGAAGTGCGGAGCCCTCACCGGTCTGCCTGCGCCGCTGCACTGCGTCGGACTGCGCGCCGGCTGCCGCACCGCCGACTGTGACCGGCACCGGGCTTGCCGCCAGGGTCTCCCGTGGCTGCCAGACGCGCAGCATCGCCACGACGGCCAGGGCGCCCGCGAAGGCCGCGACGATATCGGCGATCTCGTACGAGAGGTAGTTGGAACTGACGAACGTGGCGGCGGCGAAGGAGAAACCGACGACCAAGGCGAGAGGCCACACCTGCCGGACGCCGCGCCTGCCGTCCACCATGAAGATCAACAGCAGCGGTACGAACAGCGCCAGCACCGGTGTCTGCCGGCCGACCATGGCACCGAGGTCCGCCGCGTCCAGCCCGGTGATCTTCGCCAGGGTGGTGACCGGGACCGCGATCGCGCCGAAGGCCACGGGTGCCGTGTTGGCCACCAGGGAGACCGCAGCTGCCTTCATCGGCCTCAACCCGACCGCGATCAGCATGACCGAGGAGACCGCCACCGGTGTGCCGAAGCCGGCCAGTGCCTCCAGCAGCGCACCGAAGCAGAACGCGATGATCACGGCCTGGATGCGCTGGTCATCCGAGAGCGACCCGAAGGCCCGCCTCAGCACCGCATCCCATCCCGTGATCTCCGTCAGCTTGTAGATCCAGAGCGCATTCAGCACGATCCAGATGATCGGAAACAGGCCGAAGGCAGCTCCCTCTCCTGCCGCCAGGGCTGCCTGTCCCACAGGCATGGAGTAGGCGAACACCGCCACGCCCAGGGCCGCCGCGAGGGCTATGAGCGAAGCCTTCCACGCCTTCCAGCGCAACCCGCCCAGCAGCACGAAGAGCGTGACCAAGGGAAGCGCAGCGCACAGCGCACTCCAGGCGAGAGACCCGCCGACCGGATCGAAAATTTGTTGATAGGCAGCCATGACGAGACTCCTTGCCCCATTGAAGGCGTTCCTTGTGACCCCCGTCACCCGGAGTGATTGTTAGACAATGGCTCAAGGCTGTCAATAGATCGGGATTGACAGTGTGTATGATTAGTGGCGTTCCGTTACGGAGGTGCTCATGGCTCAGGACGCCACGTTCAGGTTGTCGACCGTCTCGGTCATCGAGGCACTTGCCACCTCTGTGCGCGACCGGGTGCTCGACGGGCAGCTCACCCCGGGCACCACCCTCACCGAAACCGAGATGGCGGCCGAGTACGGCGTCTCCCGCCCCACCGCTCGCGGGGCCGTGACCGCCCTGGTGCACGAGGGGCTGCTCCACCGCGAGGCCAACAAGCCCGCCTACGTGCCGCGCCTGACCCGGGACGACGTCGAGGACCTGTTCCTGTTGCGAACGCCCTTGGAGGCGGAGGTCGTACGCGTCCTGGTGGAGCGCGGCGCCGTACCGCTGGCCGCGGACCGGGCGATCGCGGATCTCGATCGAGTGGAGAACGACGCCCCGCACAGCGCCTTCGTGGAGCCGGACCTGCGATTCCACCAGGTGCTGGTGGACGCGGTCGGCAGTACCCGCCTCAGCCGGTTGTACCGCGGCATCCAGGGTGAGGTGCACCTGTGCATGGTCCAGACCCGACACACCCTGGGCCGCGATCGCATTGTCGCCGAGCACGGCAAGGTGTTTGAGGCATTGCGGTCCGGGGACGCCGCCGCCGCGGCGGACTTGATGCGCGCGCATCTCGACGGCGCCCGTCGCTCGCTGCTGCAGGTCCTCGACGCGACCTTTACCGAAGACCGACGGTAGGACCGCGCAGTACACCGTTCGCAGGACAACGGCCCCTTGACGACTGCCGCACCAGGCAGGGAAGTCGTGTGGCAGGTAGCGCCACTGACAACCCGTCCCGTTCTACTAGTAGATCGCGTTCACGGCCTCCCTCAGATCACAGGTCCCGGGATCACCGGTCGCCGACCGTGCCACCCGGTCCTGCTTCCAGGCCGTGATCATCGGCTCGATCAATGCCCGATGCTCATCTGGTGAATCGCTCGGATACGGTCTTCGGTCATGCCTGCATCCCGGCATGCGCATGACGAACGTCGGGCTTGCGCGGCAATCGGTACCACGATCGAGCGATCGCGAACCGGGGAAGATCGGAATTGACCCCCTCTAAGATCGCAATGAATGACCCCAAATGACTGCATCGTTACCAGAGGTGAGTTCCGGGTGGCTCCGGGATCTCATCGTGCCCCGCATCGAGCAGTTGACGTATCTCGCTGGAGGCGGGCCGATCTCGGTCTGCCTGGGCCGGTGTCACGCACGCGCTCATCTGCTGCGTCAGCTGCGTCGTCGTGGGGGCCGGGGCTGATCTCTGGGCCCCAGTCGGCATCCTCGTGATCAGGCTGGCTGCGCTGGGTCTCTCGCCAGCGGCAGAGATCGTACTTGTCGACATGGCGTGAACGGGTCGATCAGCAGGAGCCGCGTCCGCGCCGAGGTCCCTCACACCAGGACGGCTGGACCAACGCGGTCAGCTCCTCCGCGTCAGCCACTGGCAGGCGTTGGCGAAGAGGGTCTGGTAGCCCTTCCAGTCCAGGAAGTCCTGCGGGCACCAGTGGGGTGCGATGTCCGAGGCCCAGGCAAGGGTACGGCCCTCTCCCACCTCCCGTACCGCCAGGAGGGGATCGCCATTGATACGGGCGATCACGTGAGCGTCGGGTTTGACGCCGAAGCGGTTGTAGCCGAGCAGTCCGGGCCACTCCACGGGTACGCCCGCGACGATCTCGTGCGTGTTGTCGACAAGTTCCGGCGCCGCTCCCTCGGGTGTCTCGACCCGGTCGTCATGGAGGGCTATGACGCTGGGCAGGACGTCGTCGACGGGAGTGCGGTGGAAGAACGCCTTCGCCTCGAAGCCCTGGAAACTCAGATATCCGCCGGCCATGGCCAGACCGCCGCCCGCGCGGGTCCAGTCGGCCAGGATCTTGAGGCGGTTGGGGCGGGAGCGGCCACTCAGCCAGGTGTCGGGGTGCAGCAGCAGGCTGTTGGCGCCGATGTCCGAGAGGATCACCACGTCGTACGCCGACAGTTCCTCGACCGAATGGGGGAAGCGCTCGGGGACCTCGTGGGCGGGCAGGTACGCCACCTCGATGCCGGCCGCCGTCAGTGCGTCGCGCAGCGGGTCGATGCCGGTGTGAAACGTCACCGAGGTGAAGGCGTCGAAACCCTTGTAGTGGGTCGCTTCGCTCACCCAGGACTCGCCTGCGACAAGGACGCGGAGTGGGCGGTTCATGGATGGGCTCCTTTCGCTGCGGCGTCGAAGACGGCCGCAGGGTTGTGCACGAGCAGCTGCCGGATGTCCGCCCCGGTGAGACCGTGGCGGCGCAGGCGTTGCGAGAAGCGGGTGATCAGGTGGTCGTAGCCGTAGCCGCCGTAGCGGGTCAGCATGGTCTTGATGAAGACGTCGCCGGAGAGCAGCAGACGGTCGCGGTAGCCGGCGGCCACCAGCGCGGTGATGGCGCGGGCGTTGTCCTCGTCGGCGGGGGACTGGGCGTCCTGGTCGGCGAAGTAGAACTCCAGGCCGATCATGTCGTATTCCAGCCAGGCCCCCCGGTCGGCGAGAGCGTGCTGGTAGTCGATGTCGCCGAGGCTGGGGTTGAGGTGGCACAGGACGGTGGCGCCGAGGTCGCCGCCCTCCTCGGCGACCGCGTCCAGGACGCGGTGGCCGAGGCGCTGCCAGCCGGGCAGATGCACCGACAGCGGTACGCCGGTGCGGCGCTGGGCCCGGGCGCCGCCACGCAGCACCTTCTCCTCGGCGGGGGTGAAGGCGGCGGAGACGCCGATCTCGCCGATGAGGCCGGCGCGGACGCCGCCTTCGGCCCCTTCCAGGACCTCGCTCTCGACGTGCTCGGCGATGTCCTCCGCCGTCATGGTGCGCAGCTCGGCCGGGTGGCTGGGCTCCAGGTAGAAGCCGCAGCCCATCACGACGTTCAGACCCGTGCGGCGTGCGATCGCGACCAGTCCGGCCGGGTCGCGGCCGATCCCGGAGCAGGTCTGCTCGACGATCGTGCGCCCGCCGGCGGCGGCGAACCGGGCGGCCTCCTCGGCGGCCAGGTCCACGTCGGCCAGGCGGATGTTGTCGCGGGACAGGAAGGGGTCGTTGCGCAGGCGGCCCAAGTAGCTCATGCGCAGCGGCCGTTCGGCGATCTCCTGGCCCTCGGTGTCGCCTGGGGCGGGCGGGTGCCAGCAGGAGGAGCAGTCGTTGAGCAGGTGCTCGTGCATCAGGGTCACCCCGAGCGCGGTGCTGTCCACCGGTCCGAGGACGGTCTGCACCGCGGTCATGACTTCGCCGTGGAGAAGCGGCTGAACAGGCGGGTGTTGGCGAGGACGGCCGCCAGCAGGCTGGCGCCCTGCACGATCTGGACGTAGAACGGGTTGACGTGGCTGAGGTCGAGTCCGTTCTCGATGAGGCCGAGGGTGAGCACGCCCAGCACGGTGCCGAGCACGCTGCCGCGGCCACCGAAGAGGCTGGTGCCGCCGAGCACCACCGCGGTGATGACGGTGAGTTCGAAGCCGACGCCCTGGTTGGAGGAGCCGCTGCCCAGGCGGGTCGCGACCAGGACGCCCGCCAGGGAGGCGGCCACACCGGAGATGAGGTAGACCCACAGCCCGACCAGCCGGACGTTGACACCGGCGCGGCGCAGCGACTCGCGGTTGCTGCCGAGTCCGACGACGTACTGCCCGAACGGCGTTTTGGCGTAGACGACCCAACCCAGGACCGCGGCGGCCACCGCGAGGACGGCCGCGACGGGAATCCCGGCGATCAGGCCCTGGCCGAGGAAACCGACCCAGCTGTTCTCCGGAATGGAGATGGAGTAGCCGTTGGTGGAACGCAGCGCGGTGCCGCGGATGACGCCGAGGGTGGCGAGGGTGACGATGAAGGCGGGGATGCCCTGGTAACAGGAGAACCACCCGTTGAGTACGCCGACCAGGGCGCCGAGTGCCAGAACGGCGAGGAAGGCCAGGGTGGGGCTCGTCCCGTGCTCGATGAGGATGGCGAGCAGGGAACCGCTGAGCGCCAGCACCGAACCGACCGACAGGTCGATGCCGGCCGTGGTGATCACGAAGGTCATCGCGACGGCGACGATCAGTGCGGGGCCGTTCTGGCGCAGCACGCTCAGCACGTTCTCGGTGCTGAGGAAGGTGTCCGCGGTCAGCGAGAAGACCACCAGGACCGCCAGCAGCATGCCGCCGATGGCGACGGTCTGGACGTGGGTACCGAGGAACGCGTGGGTGCGGGCGGAGCGGGTGGTGACGACCCGTTCGCTGTGCACCGCGCTCCGGCTGCTCACGCCGCCTCCGTTCCGTGGCCCTCGCCGACGATCTCGGCGACGAGTTCCTCCAGGGTCGTGGTCCGGGCGTCGAGATCGCGGCGCACGGTTCCCTCGTACATGACGGTCAGCCGGTCGCAGACCCGGAAGAGGTCCTGGAGCCGGTGGGTGATGAGGATGACGCTGACGCCCCGGGCGGAGACGGTGCGGATGAGTTCCAGGACCGTCTCGACCTCGGTGACGGCGAGCGCGGCGGTCGGCTCGTCGAGGATGAGCACCTGCGGGTCGAAGGAGACCGCGCGGGCGATGGCGACGGCCTGCCGCTGTCCGCCGGAGAGGTTGCGTACGGCGACGTTGGTGAGCGGGATGCGGATGCGCAGTGCGTCGAGGTGTTCGCGGGCCTCGGCGTGCATCCGCTTCTTGTCGAGGAACAGGCCGCCCGCGGTGCGCGGTTCGCGGCCGAGGAAGAGGTTGGCAGCGACGTCGAGGTCGTCGCACAGGGCGAGGTCCTGGTAGACCATGCCGATGCCAGCGTCCCGGGCCTCCTTGGGCGTGCTGAAGGCCGTGGGGCGGTCGTTGACGCGGATCTCGCCCGAGTCCGGGATCACGGCTCCGGAGAGGATCTTCATCGAGGTCGACTTGCCTGCCGCGTTGTCGCCGACCAGGCCCACGACCTCGCCGGGGCGCACGCGGATGGTCACGCCGCGCAGCGCGTCGATCATGCCGTAGCGCTTGCGTACGTCGATCATCTCGGCGCGGTACTCGGGTGGCGCTTCGGCCACGGTGGAGGTCGTCATGTCGGCTGCCCCTCCGTCACTTGAAGATCGACCGGTAGGGGTCGACGTTCTTCTTGGTGACGATGGTCACCGGTACGTCGATCTCCTTGGCCACGGTCTCGCCCTTGACCAGGGCCACGGCGGCCTCGACCGCCTTGCCGCCCTCGGTCTTGGGGTCCTGCTGGACGACGCCGGCGACGAAGCCCGCGTCGATGCCGTCGATGGCCTGCTTGGTGAGGTCCCAGCCGAAGACCTTGACGCGGTTCTGGGCACCGGCGCTCTTGACGGCGGCCACGGTGCCGAGGAGAGCGGGCTCGCCGGTGGCGTACACCGTGTTCATGCCCTTCTGGGCGGTCAGCAGGTTCTCGGCGGCGGTGGCCGCGCCTTCCTGGGTGTTCTTGCCGTCGACGGTCTGCAGGACGGTGGCGCCCTTCGCCTTCACGGTGGAGACGAAGTTGTCCTTGCGCAGGTTCTGTATGTACGAGTTGAGCGCGCCGACGACACCGATGTTCGCGCTGATCTTGTTGGTGCTGTCGTATTCGTTGACGAACGCGCCGATCTGCTTGCCGGCCGCCGCGTTGTCGACGCCGACCTGCACGTCGACGGACGGGTCGTCGATGATGCCGTCGACGGCGATCACCTTCACGCCGGCCTTGGCCGCGGCCCTGAGGGCCGGCTTGATGCCGTTGACGTCGATGGCCTCGACGATGACGGCGTCGTAGCCCTGCTGGACGAAGTCCTGGACGGCCTGGTTCTGCTGGACGGCGTCGTCGTTGGCGTTGAACACGGTCAGGTCGGCGCCGGTCTTCTTGGCGGCGGCCTTGGCGCCGTCGTTCATCTGGTTGAAGAAGATCGCCTGCTGGTTGACCTGGACCAGACCGATGCGGACCTTGCCGCCGGAGGCCGTGGACTTGGCCTTGGCGGTGGTGGAGTCGCCCTCACGGGAACAACCGGCGGTGACGCCGACGGCGAGGGCGGTGACGAGGGTGGCGACGGAGAGTCTGCGCAGAGCCGTGCTGGGCATGGGGATTCCTCTCGGGCGGGCCGCGGGGCCTGGAGGGAGAGCAGCGGGAAGGGGCAGAGCTGTGGGGAGAGGTCCTCGGCCACTCCGGAGGCGTCATCGCCACCATCGGGTAATCGATTGCCGAGGTGTCGAGACTGTAGGAGGAGGAAATCCGGACAGTCAAGAGTTTGATGCCACGGGATTCCTCATGGTAGGAAGAGCGCTCGCCGGGAAATCGATTGCCAAGCGCCGAGAGAAGGTCCATGCCCACGATCCAGGACGTCGCGAAACTCGCCGGAGTCTCCACGGCGACGGTCTCCCGCGCCCTGTCGGGATCACGCCCCGTGGGCGCCGGCGTGAAGCGGCGCGTGCAGGAGGCTGCCGAGCAGCTCGGCTACCGGCACAACGTCCTGGCCCAGGCCCTGCGCACCCAGCGCTCCCGCACCATCGGCATGGTCGTCCCGCAGATCTCCAACCCGTTCTTCCCTCTGCTCGTCGAGGCGGTGGAGCGCCGACTCCAGCAGGACGGCATCGACCTGCTGCTCTGCGACTCGCACTACGACCTCGACGTCGAGGCCCGCCGGCTGCGCACCCTCACCGACCGGCACGTGGACGGCATCATCATCAGCCCGTTGCACGCCACCGACAGCGCCCCGGCGATCAGGACGGCCGCCGAACTCGTCCCTGTGATCCAGATCGACCGTCAGGTCGAGGGCCTGGCGGGACACTGGGTCGGCGTCGACGATGCCGTGGGCTTCTCCCAGCTCGTCGACCTGCTGGTCGCCCGAGGCCGACGGCGCCTGGTGTTCGTGAGCTCGCAGCTCGACAACTCCTCGGCACGCGACCGCGCCCAGACCTTCGAGAAGTCCCTCGCCCGGCACGGCCTGGAGCCCGCCGCCCCCGCCCTGCTCGGCCGGTTCGACGTCTCCTGGGGCCTTGAGGCCGCACAGCGCCTCGTCGACGACTTCGGCGACAGCAGAACCTCCGGACACGGCCCCACCGGCGGCGGTCACGGCGGTTACGGCGTTTACGGCGGCCCCGACGGCGTCGTCTGCGGCGACGACCTGATCGCGCTCGGCGTCCTGCGAGGCATGTCACGCGCGGGCATCGCCGTACCGGACGAGGTCGCGGTCACCGGCTTCGACGACATCGCCTTCGCCGAGATCTCCGACCCGCCGCTGACCACCATGCGTCAGCAGTGGGACGTCATGGCCGACGAATGCGCCCGGCTGCTGAAACAGGACCTCACGGGCGGCTCCCGTCGGATCGCGGTCGCCCCGCTCCTCCAGCTCAGAGGCTCGACACCGAGGATCGCACCCGCATGACGGACACCACCGAGGTCACGGAACTCACCCGCCGACTCGTCGCGGTCCCCACCGTCGACGCGGACGAGTCGGCCGCCCAGGCAGTCGTGGCGCCACTGCTGGAGCGGGCCGGATTCACCGTCCGCAGCCACGAGCACGCACCCGGTCGGGCCACCCTGATCGCCGAATGGCGCACCGACCTGGAGGCCCCGCCGCTGTGTCTGTCCGGCCATCTGGACACGGTGCCACTCGGCGCCGCGCCCTGGCAGCACGACCCGTACGCGGGCGAGCCGGACGGCGACCGGCTGCACGGGCGGGGTACCAGCGACATGAAGGGCGGGGTCGCGGCCATGGTGCTGGCCGCCGTACGGGCCACGGCCCACCGGCCCCGGCGGGCGGGCCTCCGGCTCGTGCTGACCGCCGCGGAGGAGACCGGCGCGCTCGGCGCCCACCACGTCGCGCCCCTGCTGCGCGGCGGCTGCAGCGGGCCGCTGCTCATCGCCGAGCCCACCGCCAACCAGGTGGTCCACGGCCACAAGGGCGCCCTGTGGCTCCAGGCCCGGACGACCGGGATCACCGCCCACGGCTCGATGCCTCACCTGGGCGACAACGCCGCCTACAAGCTCGCCCACGCGGTGGTCCGCCTGGCGGACTTCGCCTTCCCCGACACCGCGCACCCGGTGATGGGCCGGCCCACCCTCAACGTGGGGACGCTGAGCGCGGGCCTCAACCCCAACTCCGTGCCCGACCTCGCCACGGCCACGGTCGACGTGCGGACAGTGGCCGGGCAGGACCACACCGAGGTGCTGGCCCTGCTCGCCGACCGGGCAGGCCCCGAGGTCGACTGGGAACCTCTCGTCGACCTGCCTCCGGTGTGGACCGACCCGGCTGACGAGTGGGCCCGCGCCCTCGGGGAGATCGTGACGGCGGTGGCCCCGGGCATCCCGTACGAGCCGCGGACGGCCACCTTCTTCACGGACGCGGCGGTACTGGCCCCCGCTCTCGGGGCACCCCCTGCGCTCATCTGCGGCCCCGGCGAACCGTCCCAGGCCCACGCCACCGACGAGTGGTGCTCCATCCGGCGGCTGGAGGAATCCCTGGCCATCTACGAACGCGTCGTCGCGAGCTGGTGCGGGCTGTGACCGCGGTATGCCCGCTGGCCGCCGATTTCCCCGCCGACGGCTCCGCTGCCCACACCGACTGACGGTTCAACGCGCCCAGGCCATCGCTCGGCCCACGCGCCTCCTCGACCAGCGTCGACGGGTGCTGCACGGGGGTATGCGCGCCCATGCCGGGCTTCGTCCTGCCTTCCCCGTAGACCAGTTGACTGCACCAAACGATGTGCCGCCCCCGGCCATACGCCTGACCGCCCGCCATAGTCGCGACCACCTGACGCCACAGCTCTGCCGCAGCCAACGCCTCATCCCACGGCATCGAGGAATCACGCCCCACAGGCACGATCTGCCCATCGATCGCGCAACAGCCGAACGCAATCCGTCATTGAAATGCCGCGGAATGTCTCGGGGAGTCCCTGCACGCACGACTAGGACCTCCTGATCGTGGGATCGGCCGACGCCGATCTGGTGATCAGCGTCGAGCGGCGGCCCACAGCGGGGGAGACCGTGCCCGGTTCGGACCTGGCCGTCCATCCGGGGGCAAGGGCCGAGTGCGGCGCGAACCAGGCAGCCGCCGCCGCCCGCCTCGGCGGCAGCTGACAGACGGCACTCGGTGGCGGACCCGGGGGACCGGTGCTCCCTGGCGTGACGTGCCGGAACGCTACGGCCCATGGGACCGGTCTACGACCTGTTCCGGCGCCGGCAGCGCGACGCCACCTGGGCACGGAGCGTCACTCGGCTGCAGGCCGAGGCGGATGCCGGGGGCCTGATCACCCGGGACGTGAACGTCGACTCCACGGCCTGCCGGTCCCACCGGCACGCGGCGGGGGCGCCGAAAAGGGGGACAACCAGCAGGAACCGCCCGGCGGGATCACGGTCGAGCCGGCTGGCCACAGGCTCGGACGCTCCCGGGACGACCGACCACCGGGACCCACTTCGCCGTCGAGCAGGGGCAGAAGCCGGAATCGGTGGTGATCACCGCCGGACAGCGGGGTGATTCGGCTCGGTTCGGCCGGTCCTCGAAGCGATCCAGGTACCCCGGCCCGGACTCGGCAGGCCGCGCTATCGGCCGGACCGGGTCCGCGCCGACAAGGCGTACGACTCCCGCAGCAATCGCGCCTGCCTGCGCAGACGCGGGATGAAGGCCACGATCCCGGTCCCGACGGACCGCGATCGCCACGACGCGCGTGCTGGGGCGGGCTGTACGGGCGACCCAGCCGGCCACGAGCGCGGCCGAGCTCCCGCTCCAGCCGCCGGTGGCGTAGTGCGACGCGGCCGACTGCCGCCAGACCCCGATGGATTCGGCCGGAGCCACCCAGTGCCCCTCGCTGAAGTTCTCGTAGGCGACGTTGCGCGGGGAGATGCTGGAGCCGAGTCGCCCATCAAGCGGGGCCGGGCAGGCTGTCCGAAGCTGGCCGAGCCGACGGTGTCCACGCCCACCGGACGCATCGCGGGGTACAGCTGGCGCAGGACGCGGGAGATGCCCGCGGCGTGGCCGGCCGTGCCGACGCTGCTGACGAGGACGTCGATGTGCCCCACCTGCGAGGCGAGTTCGAGGGCGAGGGGGGTGTAGGCGGCGACGTAGTCGGGGTTGCTGTACTGGTCGGGGCACCAGGCTCCGGGGTGCTCCGCCATGAGTTCGGCGGCGCGGTCGCGGCGGGCCTGCTGCCAGCCGCCGGTAGAGTGCGGCTCGGGCACCATGTCGACGGTGGCGCCGTAGGCGGCAGGCAGCCGGTTCATCGACGGTTCGAGGCCGGGTCGGTGACCATCGTGACGGTGTGTCCGTGGACCAGTCGGCCAGGGCGAGGCCGAGGCCCAGAGTGCCAATGGTCAACTCGATGATCGGATGTCCCACCTGTAAGTCGCCACGAGCCGAACCCGTTCGACCATGTACAGGGCGGGGCGGTCCTTGATGCCGCCGGGTTGAAGCCCTCCAGCTTGGCCCAGAAGCCGCAGCCGGGCGGGGTGCAGGGCTTGGGAGCCCTGCAGGACAGGAGTGTTGCCGACGAGTCCCTGGAGGGTGGAGTCGGCGGGGATGAGTCACTCGTGTTCAGGGAGTGCCATTTCTTTCGCTCTCGTTCAGTGTCTGACGCGTGCGGACGCTGTGGATGTTCATCTCGCGCGTCGGCCAAGGCGCGGCGCGCGTCGGGGCGACCAGGGCCGACCCGCAGGGCGGATCCTCTGTGCGTCACCGGCAGATGGCGGTGAGAGCGGACCGGCCGCCGCCGCTCGGAAGCAGTCTTCGGAAAGCACCAGAGCGATCGTGCGAGGGAGTTCCCTCGGCATCCGTCAGCGACAGCGCGGTGACAGCGCGGTGACAGCGAGCTGCGGGCCCGGGCGGGCGCCTGCGGGAGGACGGCCTGCCCGGGGTTGAGGTCGTGACAGCGGTCAGAAGACTCGAACGCGCCGAGAATCTCGCCGTCGGGGCCCTCCGCGGGAAAATGGTGGGGGGCAGGGAAGAGCCGTCGACCGTCCCGCGCCACGCTATGGACGCCGTGCGCAGAGGAGGTCAGACGCCATGCCGCGGCATGACGAGCGGACACAGGGCGGGGCACCTCATTTGACGTTCTCCGAATCCAGCGGAGACAGGCAGGGCACCGCCACGCCGGGTCCCTGCGGAGGCTGCCCCATCGCACGGTCCTCGACAGCGTGCTGCTGTCCGTGGCCGCCGTGATGGCCCTCCGGCCGACCGTTGGCCAGCTGTGCCGACGTGGCCCCTGCCCGCGTCGCAGAGCCGCTGATGAGCGGTTCCTTCGACGCACGAGAAGGAGATCAGACCGTGATTATGTCGTGATCTTAGTCGAATCGCGGCACTCGGGCATGTCGGCTCAGGAGAACACCGCGTGAACAAGCCGCATGATGGCGTCGACGCCACACGGTGGGATCAATCGCACCGAGGGGCCGGGAACTTCGCTCTTCGCAAACGTCCCGCCCCGCTCCGCGCGACAGCCGCAGGAACAGAGACGGTGTAGCCGCACGGCACCGCGCACCGTCCGGCCACACCGTCTCTGTCGCGGCGTCAGCTCTTGCCGAGCATCTTGTCCATCTGCTCGATCTCGGCCGTCTGGGCCGTGATCACGTCGTCCGCGAGCTTCACGGCGGGACCGTACTTGCCGTCGGCCTTCTCCGCCTTGGCCATCGCGAGGGCACCGTCGTGGTGTTTGACCATCATCTCGAGGAACATCTTGTCGAACTCGGCGCCGGAGGCATTCCCCAGCTTGTCCATGTCCTCGCTGCTCATCATGCCGGGCATGCCGGACGACATGTCGTGACCCTTCATGCCGGACATGTCCGCGGGGACCTTCTCGCCCCACGAGGTGAGCCAGCCGGACATCGTCTCGATCTCCGGGTCCTGCGCCCCCTTGATCTTCGTGGCGAGGTCCTTGACCTCCTGCGAGGAAGCCCGGTCGGTGGCCAGGTCGGCCATTTCGACGGCCTGACGGTGGTGCTGGATCATCTCCTTGGCGAAGGAGACGTCCTGGTCGTTGTGGTCGCCGGCCTTGGCCGAGGCGGCCGCGGAGGGGCTGGAGTTGGATTCGGTCCCCATCGAGGACATGTCGTGTCCGGCGCCACAGGCGGACAGGACGAGGGCGGCTGTGCCGACGGTGACGGCGAGCGCGGTACGACGGATGAGGTTGCGGTGTGCAGTCAAGGTTGAGGCTCCTGGATTCGGATCTGTTCGGATCTGCTCGGATCCGTGAAGGGCATGCCGAGGCACGCCGCTTCATCCGCACAGGCATGCGGCGGCGTGCGGGCAGCTCTAGATCCGCAGGAGCTGGAGTTCGGAGACTGAGGGGGGGCGCGACCGCCGTCGGGACCACTGCCGGCAGGAGAGGTGCGCGTCCCGCTCGGCTCGGCACACGTCACCACATCGGGCACCAGTACCGGCACCACCGCCGGAGTCCCGGCAACCGACGCGGAGGCACAGGTCGGATCCGCATGGTCCACGTGGCCCGTGCAGCCGCCTTCGCCGTGATCGCATCCGCCCGGCATCGACGCCATGACGTCCGCGTGCGTGGCCGCCGCGACCCGATCGTGCCCCGTTGTGTCAGCGGCGGTGTCGGGCACCGACCCGAGGCCATGCATGCCGAGCAGACCCAGCAGCAGGGCGCACACGAGCAGCCCGCGGGACCGCACGGTCGAGTGCGGTCGCGTGAGCTGTCCGTGGCGTGTCACGGCGTCATCGTAGGCATGGATCAGCGGGCCTCTTGCTTCCTGGGTGCCACGGGAGTGGACACGGAGGCACGATACCCGCCCTGGGTATTGCTTGTGGGAGGAGCCGTGCCGACGTGATGACGTCATGCCACCACGGGCCGCACGGCGTGACGTCCGACCTCTCGACGATTCCCGGATGCACGCGGTGATCCGAGGCTGTGTCACCGGGTTCGCGCAGGTGGGTATGGAGGTCGACCCATGCCGGCAGCATGATCAGGCCGTCGCAGTCGGCTGTCGTCGCGTCCGCGACCGTCGAGCCCTTCTCGGGGGCTGTCACGGCGCTGACCCGGCCGCCTCGTACGATCACGTCCCGGGGTGGGCCGCCGAGGGGCCGGACCCCCGCAGGATCGTGGTCCCCACGGAGCCGTCGACCCGGAAGCCGTTCACCGTTTCGTGTCCGAACGCGTGAGGCGGAATACCGGTCCGTCCGTGCAGATCAGCGGGGACTCCTCGGGACCACTTCTGGTCCCGGTGGCGCAGCCGTGGCAGTACCCGAGGCCGCAGGCCATGTGGGCTTCCAGCGATACCTGGACGTCTGCTGTCCAACGTCGGCCGAGCTCTTCGCAGAGCCGGGCCAGCCGCTCTGAACCGCACGTCATGACCTGCTGTGGAGGGGCCTGATCGAGGTTGGCCGTCAGCATGTCCCGGAGCTGGGTCACGCTACTGCTGCCGGTGTCGTCGGTGACCTCGTGCAGTCGTGTCACACCGGCCGCCCGGTAGACGTCCGCGCCGACTACTCGGTCCGGGCTTCTGCCGCTGGCCACGGCGACGATCTCGACTTCAGTCCCGGCGCACTCCTGGGCGACCGTGGTCAGCGAACAGGTGCCGATGCCTCGTCCGACCAGAAGCACGCACGTCGTTCGCCGGGCGATACGGAATCCCCGGCCTAGCGGTCCCACGACCAGCATCCGCTCGCCTGGTCGGAAAGAGGCCAGCCGACGGGTGCCGTCACCGACCACTCCGAGGAGGATGTCGAGGGTGCCGGCCTGTGGGTTCCGGCCGTACACGGCCATGGGGCGAGGCAGGACGGGGCCCGTGTCCCCGTCCCGAGCCGCGGTCAGCATCACGAACTGTCCTGCCTGGCACCTCTGGGCGATACTCGGTGCTTCCAGGCGCAGGAAGTGGTATCCCTGGCCGTGTGGGGTGGAGGCGAGGACCCGGGCACGATGCCAGGTCGGGGCGGGTAGATCTGTCCCGGACCCGGACAGCGGTGTCACGCTGTCCCGGACCGGTATGCCGGCCTCCACATCGAGGGTGTTCATGCTGCTTTGGCCTCCTGTGCGGACAGCCGGGCATCGAGTCGCAGCAGACCCGCTGCCAGGATGTCAGTGCCGACGGCGATTTCGGCTGGACGGGTCAGTTCCTCGGGACTGTGGCTGACCCCGCCGTTGTGACTGGGGACGAAGATCATGCCAGTGGGCACTACATGGTTGATCATCTGCGCGTCGTGGCTGGCCCCGCTGGGCATGACCCGGTGTGCAAATCCGGCTTCCGTCGCTGCCGCGGCGACGGTGTCCCGGAGCCATCGGGGGAGGATGACGGGGGAGGCGTCGGCCAGCAGCCGGGATTCGCACCCGATCCCGCGCCGGGAGCAGATGTTCTGTGCACCGCCGACGATCTCCGCCGCGGTCAGCCGCTGTCGGTCGTTGTCGACGTCTCGGACGTCGACATACACCTCGGCGCTCCCGGCGATCGTGGTGAGGGAACCGGGCGAGGCACGCATGCGTCCGACGGTCGCACGGGTGCCGTGATGGCGGCTGTCGTTGGCAAGGGCCTCGACCATCAGGATGATCTCCGCCGCCGCGGCCATCGCATCGGCCCTCATCCGCATCGGGGTTCCCCCGGTGTGCGTGGCCCGTCCGGTGAGATCGAGGCGTAGCCGGGTACTGCCCGAGATCAGGTCGACGAGTCCGATGGGAACGGACTCGGACGCCAGCATGGAGCCCTGCTCGATGTGCAGTTCCAGGAAGGCAGCCCAGTCCTCGCCGCGCCAGCGTGCTGCCTCGGTGTCATTCGGGTCGAGGCCCACAGCGGTCATGGCCTGTGCCAGCGATACGCACTCGGCGTCCTGCTTGGTCTTCAAGTCGGCAGGGCCGGTCAGTCCTGCGGCGATCCGGCTGCCGGTACACGCCTGTCCGAAGCGGGCTCCCTCCTCGGAGGCGAAGGCCACGAACCGGACGGGCCGGGTGAGGAGGATCCCGCCCGACACGAACAGCCGTGCCACCTCCATCGCCGCGACCACACCGGCTACGCCGTCGTACGCGCCGGCGTTCGGCACGCTGTCGAGATGGGAGCCGGTGCCCAGGCCCGGTAGTCCGGGGGTCGTGCCGGGCAGTTCGGCGATCGTGTTGCCGGCCGTGTCCGTGCGCACTTCCAGGCCGAGCGCACGCATGTGCGCCGTGTATACGTCATGGGCCTGGCGCTCAAGCGGGGTGTAGGCGAGCCGGGTGACGCCGGGGCCCCGGCCGGGTTCCGACATTCCGGCGAAGGTGTCCAGGTGCGTCCGGAGCCGGTCGGTGTCGGCGCGAGGGAGAGCAGCCAGGGTCGGTGCGGTCATCGGAGTCCGGCCGATGAGGCTTCCGCCTCGGAGAGCAGCGATACCACGGGTACGGGACCTGTGGCATTGAGCGTAGGGGTGTGCAGGACAGCGGCCACTGCGGTCACTTGGGCGGCTGCGCCGCGCAGCACGCTGAGCATGGCTTGGAGCCAGCGCGGCTCCCAGGCGGTCGCCAGCGGTACGACCCGGTCGCCGGGGGTGATCGACGGGGAGACGGAGATGATTCCGGACTCGTCGGTGACCCGTAGGACGGTCGCGCCGGTCGCCAGGGCCACGACGTGGGCGAGCACGGCTTCGTCGCTGCTCTCCCACACCGCGATGTGGTCCGGCTTCAGATCACGCACGGCGTCGGCGACGGCCTTGCCGATGAGGTCGGCCGCGGCCGGGGAGATCTGCGTGTTGAGGGTGGTTCCGTAGGTGTCTGGGGCCGCGCCGAGTTCACGGATGCCGGAGAGTATCGCGGAGGTACTTTCGGTCATCGGGGATCCATCTCCTTCTGGTCGGTCGCGGACCCGAGCGGGGCCCGCGAAGAGGTGGCGGAGAAGAGCGCGTGGAACAGTACTCCGTACTGTTCCAGGAGCGTGTCCGCCACGCTGCTGTCGCTGCTGTCGAGCACGCTGAGGACGCAGGAGACCCGCATCCCGGCTTTGAGGACGGCGACTACCGGTGTGGCCGCGTCCTGCGCCGTGCCCATCAACGGCACGACGACGACGGTGTATTCGCCCGGATGGGCTTCGCCGGTCAGCCGGGCGTCGTCCCCGGTACCGGTCACCGTCGCGAACGGCAGCCCGGTGTGCAGGGCCAGGGCGGTGGTGGCGGCGATGCCGTCGGGGGTCGTGCACACCAACCGGTCGGTCCCGGGCGGGAGCGCTTCGGACAACAACGCCGCGGTGCGACGCAGGATCGACGGGCGGCTCTGGACGGCTTCGATATCGACCCGGCCGTCGCCGACGGGGGCCACCGCGAGTATGTCGGCGTGCAGTTCCGCGCTTCGTTGCTCGGCGCTCTGGAAGGCGCTGGGGGCGTCGGCCGCTGTGTGCAGGACCTGGTCGAGGTTCATGTGGGCTCCGTGGACGGGACGGTTGGTGGAGATCGCGCGAGGTCGGGACGGGCGCGGGGCGGCGCGGTCCCGCCGCGGCTGAGTGTCAAATCCGCACTGTGCCGCGTTCGTCCGCGAGACGGGCGATACCGAGTTCGCCGCACAGGGCGTCGAGGTCCCGTAGGGCCTGGGTCATCGCGTACGGGCGGGTGAACGTCGCGGTGCCCATCTGCACGGCCGTGGCTCCGGCCAGGACGAACTCCAGGACGTCCCGCGCGGTGCTGATGCCGCCGCATCCGACGACGGGTATCCCGACGGCTGCGGCGGCCTGCCACACCAGGCGCAGCACCATGGGTCGGACCGCGGGTCCGGACAGTCCGCCCACCCCGTTGCCCAGTACCGCGCTCCGCCCGTTCAGGTCGATGGCCATACCAGGGAAGGTGTTGGCGACGGTCACGGCGGTCGCGCCTGCCTGCTCGGCGGCCCGCGCGATGTCACCGATCGATGTCACGTTCGGAGTCAGTTTGACGATGACGGGCAGCGAAGTGCGTGCCACGACACCGGAGACGACTCGCTCCACGGTCGATGCGTCCGTTCCGATGGCGAGCCCGCCGTGCTCAAGGTTCGGGCAGGAGACGTTCACCTCCAGTGCCTGGCAGGGGGCGTCGGTGAGATCCTCAGTGATCCGCAGGTACTCCTGCATGGTGAGCCCCCCGACGCTCACCACGACGGGTACCCCGAACGACCGGTAGCGGGGCAGCACCGTACGGATGAACTCCGCCGAGCCCGGGCTGGGGATTCCCACGCTGTTCAGCATGCCCTGCTCGCTCTCGGTGAGCCGGTGCGAGGGATTACCGGAACGCCGTTGCGAGAAGAGGGTCTTGGTGACCACGGCGCCCAGCTCGTGCACCGGTAGCAGAGCGGCGAGCTCAGGACCGAAGCAGCCCGACGCAGGCATGACGGGGTTGGTCAGACGCAGTGGGCCCATCGAGACAGCGAGATCGGTCCGGAATGCGACATGGTCCGCGAAATGCCGGTCACGGTCATCCAGCACTGCGGGACTGTGGTCCTGGACCTCCGTCATGAGGGTCTGCTTTCTGCGTCAGGGGGATCGAGGATTTGAGGAGCGGAAGTGCGCTGGGCCCGCCGGCACCTGGGCGGGACGGCGGGGCGCGGGGTGTCAGCCGCCGAATCGCTCGGTGAGTTTGCGCTCGGCCCAGCCGATGAGGGCGTACATGGCCCATGCCATGACGCAGAGCAGCCCGAGGCAAATGATCACCAGCTTGATGTCGTCGTTGTCCTGGGCCTGCTTTTCCAAGTAGCCGAGCCCCGACTGCGCTCCGATGAACTCGCCGATGACCGCTGCCGTCACCGCCTGGAGAACACCCAGGCGCAGACCTACCGTGATGGCCGGCAGGCTGTACGGCAGGTCGATCTTGAGGGCTCTGGCGACCGGTCCGATGCGCAGCAGGCGGGCAAGGTCATCGACACCCTTGGGCACGGACCGTAGTCGCGTCACCATATTGATCATGACGGGGTAGAATGACACCAGGGCCACGAGGGCGATCTTGGAGCCGACACCAAGTCCCAGCCAGAGTACGATCAGCGGGGCGATCGAGATCTTCGGGGTCACCTGCGCCACGATGACGAGCGGCATCAGCAGGCGTTCGACAAGCGGCACGCGGGTGAAGACGATCGCCAGGACGACTCCTGCCACCGCGCCGATCAGCACACCTTGCACCACCTCGGCCAGCGTCTGCTGGATGTGCACCGTGAGCACGTCGTCCTCGGCCAGCTGCCAGGCATGACTTGCTACCGCAGCCGGGCTGGGCAGCTTGTAGGCCGGTATATCGAAGGCCGCCGTGACCAACCACCAGAGCGCGACACCGGCCAGCAGGGACAACGTGCCGATCAGCACCGGCCGGACGGTCTCGGCCGTCCGGCCGGTGCTGGCGGCCGTGTCAGCCGAGGCCATTCGGCTCCACCACCAGATCACTTGCATCGAAGGACTTGTCGAGGAGCTTGAATTGCTTCTGGGAGTCGATGGTCTGCTGCCAGCGCACGAGGTCCGGGGAGCCCAGGCCGTTCTTCTGTGTGTTCTCCGACTGCCACAGGCTCTTGGTGAAGAGGTCCTCGATGATCGTGGTGATCTCCTTCTCCTGGCCCTTGAAGGAGGCGGCGTACTTCTTCACTGACATGTCGACCGCGTTGCGCGGGTTCTTGACGGTGTACTCGATGCCCTGGTTCAGCGCCTTGTCGAACGCCTTGACCGTGCCCGGGTTGTCCTTGACGAGGGCCTCGCCGGCGATGACCACGTTGCCGAAGGAGGGAAGGTACTTGTCGCTCAGGATCTGGTTCACGTTGACCCCGGCTGACTGCAGCGCGTAGTAGCGCAGGCGCGAGAAGACGATCGCGTCGACCTGCCCGTTCTTCAGCGCGTCCACGATGACGCCGGTGCCCAGGGTGCGGACCTTCACATCGGTGAGCTTCAGGCCGGCGCTCTGGAGCATTGCCTGGAGCTGGATGTAGTTCGGGCTGCCGAGGTCAGTGACGGCGACGGACTTGCCCTTCAGATCGGCGGGGGAGTTGATCTTCGAGGAGGACTGGGACAGTAGCGAGCCGATGCCCTGCTGGTACGTGGTGTGCACGACCTTGGTCTTGATGCCCTTGCCGTACGCGGTGACGACCGAGTCGCCGTTCGGGAAGCCGAAGTCAACGTTGCCCGACGCCACGTTCTTTACGATGTCGGAGCCTTGCGCGTATGTGAATTCGACGTCCAGGCCCGCGTCGGCGAAGTAACCCTGCTCCTTGGCCGCGTACAGCGGGGCGTAGTACGGCACCGCGGCACCGTCGATCTGGATAGTGACCTTCTTGGTGCCGTCGGACGACGTCTTCGCCGAGTCGGAGGAGCCAGGGCTACAGGCGGCCAGGAGAGCGGCGCTGGCCACGACGGCGGGGACGCCGACCAGCTTCAGGAGCCTTCTATTCATGATCTTTCCTTCGGACAAAGTGGGAGTGAAACTCAACGCCTGCCGCGCAGGAGCCTGCGCTCGGCGAGGGAGACGAGGCCGAAACCGAGGAGCCCGACCGCTACCGTGATGAGGACTGCGGCTATCAGCAGGGGGGTGTCACTGGATGTGTTGCCGAGCACCATGAGGTATCCCAGGCCACGTTCGGAGGCGAGGTACTCCGCGAGGAACGCGCCGGTCATGGCGTCGATGACGGCGATCTTGGCACCGGCCAGCAGCGCGGGCACGGCCGCGGGCAGCTGGATTATCTGCAGGTACTGCCATCGGGACAGATGCAGCAGCCGGCCCAGTGAGCTGATGTCCGCGCTCACATCCTTCAGCCCGAGCATCGTGGCCATGGCCATGGGGAAGAAGACCAGCAGCAGGATGAGCGCGAACTGAGAGGTCAGGCTGAGACCGAACCACAGCACCAGCAGTGGTGCGACGGCGATCTTGGGAGCCGCCTGGAGCAGCACCATGTAGGGGGCGAGGATCTCTCGGACAGTGCGGGAGGCCCACAGGACCCAGCCCAGGGCGATACCGATCAGTGACCCACCGACGAAACCCAGCACGATGTTGCGCAACGTGTAGGTCAGGTTGGGCCACAGTGTGCCGTCTCGTATCAGCTTCAGCCCCGCGTCCCACACGTCGCCGGGGGCGGGCAGCAGATAGGACGGTACGTCGGCCAGCGTGACATAGGCGCTCCAGGCGGCCAGCACGGCTGCAGTGTAGGCGAGCGGCGTCAGTATGCGTCCGGCCCTGCGCAGGGTGCCCCTGTCGCCGGGGCCGGACGCAGCGGGACGCTTCACGTCCCGGTCGGGACCCCTGCGGCGGGTGAGGGTTTCCATGCTCACACCAGCTCCTGACGGAGCATGCCGGCGAACTTCGCGAATTCGGGCAACTGCCTTGTCCCGGTGGTGCGGTCACGGTTCAGAGGGACGGTGTGGACGGCCTTGATACGGCCCGGCCGTGCCGACATCACGGCCACGCGGTCGGCGAGGTAGGTGGCCTCCTCGACGCTGTGGGTGACCAGGACGATGGTCTTGTGGGTCGATTCCCAGATGCGCAGCAGGTCGTCGTGGAGCCGGTCCCTGGTGATCGCGTCCAGCGCCCCGAAGGGCTCGTCCATGAGCAGGATCCGGGGGTTGTAGGCCAATGCCCGGGCGATGGCGGTGCGCTGGCGCATGCCGCCGGACAGCTCCTTGGGGAAGGACTCGGCGAAGTCGGTGAGACCAACCAGGTCGAGCAACTTTGCCACCTGCTCGCGCCCCTGCTCCGAGGAGTCGCGCTGGGCCTCCAGACCCAGGGAGACATTGCGCCGCACAGTGCGCCAAGGAAGCAGGGCCGGCTCCTGGAAGACGAAGCCGATGTCCTTGCCCGGGCGCGGAGCAACGCTCCAGCTCAGCTCTCCTTCGAAGTCCGTGTCCAGACCCGCCATCATCCTCAGCAGTGTCGACTTGCCGCATCCCGAGGGGCCGATGAGCGCGACGATCTCGCCCTCACCCACGTCCAGGTCGACGTCCTCCAGAGCCACCACCTTCGAGCGCTTGGCGGCGGTGTAGGTCTTGTAGACGCCTCGCACTGACAGAACGGGTTTCATGCGGACTCCGCCCCCAAGGTCGCGCGGCCCGAGACGCCCGCGCTGCGGCGACACCCGTCATCGGCATGGGTGGGGTGATGGGGCATGAAGGTCTCCTCAAGAGTCACGGCGGCTCGGTGTCCGTACGGAGCAGAGCGGGATCGTTCCGGGCCACCGGCACATCACCGCATTGCAGATTCCGTATTTGGAAAATGAGATTCCGCTGCGTTGCTCAGAGGGTGGGCTCTCTTTCGGCCACAGTCAAGGCCTAGATCTGACCCGCAATCGTTGTATACCGTGATGCGGATTCGATATCTCCCGGCGTAGGGTCCTGTGCACCCAGCTCACCTGCCGGAAGGTTGA
Organism: Streptomyces sp. NPDC091377; assembly: GCF_044757045.1. Lineage (NCBI taxonomy): Bacteria > Bacillati > Actinomycetota > Actinomycetes > Kitasatosporales > Streptomycetaceae > Streptomyces > Streptomyces sp. NPDC091377. Next base: position 26,569 of record NZ_JBIVUE010000029.1, read on the forward strand.
GTCCCTTCGCGCATTCACTTCCACCTGTGGAAATCAAGAACTCATACGGAGGTCCTCGCCCATGGCAAGAAGCGCACAGGATCCATGGCACCGGGGGGCACCGCCCCATCTCCCGGTTGGCGCCGCCCCCGAAGCACTCCCACCGGTCTGTCTGCTCCCGGGAGACCCCGCCCGAGTCGACCTAGCCGCCGAGATGCTCGACGACTTCCACATCCTCGGCCAGAACCGAGAGTTTAGGATCGGTACCGGCCAGGCCCCCGGCGGCCGGTGGATCGCGGTCTGCTCGACCGGCATCGGAGGCCCCTCCACCGAGATCGCCGTCGTTGAACTCGCCCGACTCGGAGTCAAGACCGTGCTGCGCACCGGTGGCATGGGCGCCCTGACCAGCCGCATACCGCCGGGTACTGTGTGTGCGACCACCCGAGCGGTGCCAGGCAGCGGCGCCGCCTCGCACTATCCCGGCGACCCGGAGGGGCCCGCGGCCCATCCGGCCGTCCTCGCCACTCTCCGGCGTGCGGCACGCGACCTGGACGTACCGCTCATCGAGATCTCCGTCGCCACGGTCGACTCCTACTACCTCGGGCAGGGGCGACCGCTTCCCGGGCATGAGGCACGCGCAGCCGCAAGGATGGACGTCCTGCGCGGACTGGGCGTGGACGGAGTGGAGATGGAGACCGAGACAGTGCTGGCGGTGGCCGGGGCGCTCGGCATGCGAGCAGGCGCCGTTCTGGTCGCGCACGCCAACCGTGCCACGGACGGCTGGCTGGAGGACTACCGTCTCGCCCAACTTGCCATGCTGCGGGTCGCAGTGGGCGCTGCGGCGCTACTCTCGGACGACGACGATCCGCAGGCGGACACCGCGATCACGACCTGAACAGCGCACGGGCAACCGCACATCGGTACCGGGGCCACGCACGAGCGGGCGTGCCCCGGTACCAGGACGATGCCCTCTGCCCCCGCCCGGTAGTCCTTTGCCCTCAACGAACGGACAGATCGCTGAGTACCGACAGTTACACCAGAACGCTGCGCATCCTGCGCGTCATCGCGGCCCAGTTGCGTGGTATGTCGCTGCAACAGCTCCACGAGGAGCTGGGCATCCCGATAGGCAGCCTGCACCGGGTAATGGCCGCGCTCGTCGAGGAACGCTACGTGACCCGCTCACCCAGCAACCGCCGCTACTTCCTCGGACCGGCCTTCACCGAGCTGTCCACGATGGCCATCGCCTCCCAGGGCACCGCGGTCAGCCCGCCGCGCGCCATGGAAGAGGCCGCCAGGGAAAGCGGCGAGACCGTGTTCCTCACCGAACTGATCGGCACACGCCTGCTCTGCGTGGCCTTGGTCGAGGGTGTGCACCCCCTCCGCCTGTTCGTTCGGGTGGGCCAGGACATGCCACCGCACGCGGCAGCCTCGGCACGCAGCATCCTTGCGTACCAGACACCCGAGTCCGTCGCCATGGTGCTACGTGCGCAGGAGTTGACGGCTTATACCACGGACACCCCGCACACGGTGGAGCATGTGACCGCCCATCTCGTCCAGGTGCGGATGCAGGGTTTCGACGTGTGCGAGAACGAACTGGACGACAACGTCTGGGCCGTGTCCGCCCCCGTATTCGGCTCCACCGGACAGACCACGTCCAGCATCACCCTCGCTGCGGCGGGCCAGCGAATGCGGGATCCACTGGCCCGCGCCCGCGCCACCGAGACCACCTTGCGGGCCGCCCGCACACTCTCCATCGAACGGGGCTACGCTGGCGCTGTCTCCCCCGCCCGCTATCTCCCCTCACCCGAGCCGCCAGATAGGGCAACCACCCTTCGTGGCGGGGCAGCCTTGAGGTGACCCCGATGATGTGGACACACCTGACAGTGGATGTCACTTAGTCCGGAATGGTGTGGATTGACGTGGCGCGGCCCTCGCGGTAGAGGGCGATGTCTTGGTTCGAAGCGATTGCGTTGCGGCGGGCTTCAACTGTCAGGTGGCCTTTTCGGGACGTAGCGATCGATCTGCACGTTCCTCAGCCACCGATCCGCCACCAGGACCTATACCCACCGTTTGAGGAATCCAGCACTGACGAGCTCGTGAGCTGGTCTTCGTGGGCCGGCTGTTGGCCATGTTGGTGCACCTGCGGCACGGTGCCACTCACGACGTGCTGGCCTGCTGGTTCAGCGCCGACCGCTCCACCATGACGCGTGCGATCGGTGAAGTGCGCCCGTTGCTGGCCGAGCGCGGCTGCACCGTCGCCCTCGGCCAGCGGCTGCGTACCCTCGCCGACGTCATCGGCTGTCTCGGCGCCGAAGGACGCACCGGGATCATCGACGGGACCGAGGTCCGGGTGAGCCGCCCCGGCCGCCGGGCGCAAGGACCGGGACAGGTTCATCTCCGGGAAGAGCAAGCAGAACGCCGTGAAGTCCATGGTCGTCACGGACGCCGACGGAAGGTTGCTGTTCTGCAGCCCAGCCGAGCCAGCCAGCTGCGCGGACATTACGCACGCCCGGAAGTTGGGCCTGGTCAGGAGCCTGGCCGACGGGCCCGCGGTGGAGATCCTGGCCGACGCTGGCTATCAAGGACTGGGTGCCGAGACCGGTGGCCGCGTGGTGACACCCCCTCACCGGAAGTTCAAGAAGAACCCGCCCGAATGGTATGAGGAGATGCACGAGCGTCAGCGCAAGGCGTACTCATCACGGCGTATCCGGGTCGAACACGGGATCGGCCAGTTGAAGAACTGGAGATCCCTCGCGCGACATCACGGCCGCCGCGAGCACATGAGCGGCATCGTCCGGGCCGTCGCCGGACTGCTCTCCCACCAGCAAGCCGCCACAACGGCGATCAGTATGCGAATGTGAACACAACGGCCCTCCGGCGACCCTCGACGCGCCACCGCCAACCATGCACGAGCTCGTTAGGCCGCCGCCAACATTCTCATTAGCCTTGCCGCTGGCATGGGCGCCTTGTCCACGGGTATCACCCTCCCTCAGGCGGCCTGGAATGGACCGCCCTACTTTTGCAGGACCTGAGGAGCCGTGAGCGGACCGCACAGGGCCTGTGCGTCTCTCCTCATAGCGCTTTCGGACGAAGGGCAGCCGGACAGAGCCATGAACCTCGCATGGGAATGGGCAATCGAGACAGTGCTCGACGCCGTGAAGGCCGATGACATGGTGGGCGGTGGCGAACCGGACAACGGGCCGTCGGCACAAGGGTGGCCGGGCTGGAAGACGATGACGAGCCGGTCCTCGCCGATCTGCTCATGACTGATCTCCGGAGCCTGTGGCTCGGCGGAGCCGATGTCCAGACTGACCCAGCCGTGGCGCAGGTTGCTTGTGTCGGTACTGGCCTCTGCGAGTATGCGAGTAGTCGGACAGTCAGTGCCGGTCCGCCCAGTCTCACCGCCACGGACAAGGCAGGTGAGATCACCGCGGTGAGGGCCTCGTTGCTGCGCAGAAGTGAAGGTTCTGCGCATCGTGCCGAGGTCCAGCGTGCGTCCCGGTTCGAGGGGCGCAGGGGCCTGCGCGACCAGTTGGTGCATCGTCACGGATGGCCAGCACGTTCGGCGTCATCGTCCGGCCCGTGCGTCACCAGGAGCTCGTCGCCGGTGAGCCTACGGATCCGTCCGAGGCTACGGCTCATGGCGAGTGCGGACGGTGTATCCGATCCGCGGTCCCGGTGACACTGTCTTCCTCCAGAAGAGATGCCAGCAGAGTCAGACTATTCAGGTCCAGTTGCACCAGACGTATCCTAGGCGTGGCCGTACCTGACCGGTTGGTGCGGTCCTGGGTTCCAATCGTGACCAGAACAGATGCCGGGTCGGCCAAGGAACCGCCGCTCATCAAGGATGGCCCGGACCCTGATCAGTGATCTTCTGGACGGAGGCGGGCTCCGTTCCCGCTGACTGCCGTTGCGCCGGCAACCCCGTACGGTGAGAACCCGTAGAAGCTGGCAGTCTGACGGGTTGGGTTTGGGCGATGTAGGGCTGCGACACACTGTCTTCGTACATGCCGCGGCAGGCCATGGAGTCCAACTCCATCTCTATAGTGCACTGTTGTGTGATCTGTGAGGTCAGCGGGCTCGGGGATCCTTCCGGTTTTGCCGGCCGTGCCCTGGAGACGAGACGAGACGGGAAGGGTGAGTCGGGTATATGAGGGTGGAGCTTCCGGCGGAACCGGCGTATTTCGTGGACCGTCACGAGGAGCGGGACCGAGTTCTGCAGGCCGTGAGCGAGTGGACGGGACGTTCCAGGCCGCTCCTGGTGACCTTGAGCGGACCGCGGGGCATGGGGAAGACAGAGCTGGCCCGTCTGCTCGCCCGGGTTCTGCGGGACCGTTTCACAGACGGTGTCTTGTCCGTGGACCTCGACGATTTCAGGCTGGGCGGCGGGATGGACCCAGGCGACGTGCTCGCACAGCTGCTTGAGTCCCTCGGTGTGGAGCCGTCATTCGTCGCGGCATCGTTCAGGACGCGCTGCACCCAGTACTGGACCAGGACCGCCGACGCGCGTCTCATCTTGATCGTGGACAACGCGCACTACGCCTCGGAGATCGTTCCGCTGCTGCCGGCGTCGGGGGCGAGCCTCGTGATCGTCACCAGCCACAGCCCGTTGCGTGATCTGGAGGATGGGGCCGCCCTGGGGCTTGCGCTGCCTCCGCTGGAGGAGTGGGCCGCAACGGAGCTCCTGGAGCTGATCGTCCGGGATCCCCGGCTCGCGGCCGACCCGGATTCTGTGCGGGCGCTGGTGCGTCTGTGCGAAGGCATGCCCGCAGCTCTTCATGTCGCTGGCGGCTGGGTACGCGCACGCCGCCTTCGTCCGTTGTCCCGCCTTATTCCCCAACTGCGGGACGAGTGGGAGGAAAGAGGAGTGGCTGGCGTCGAGCGGTTCTGGGACACCGTCTACAACGGTCTGCCCAGTGCGGCGGCACAGCTGTACCGTCTGCTGCCGTACCACCCCGGCGCGACGTTCACACCGGAATCGGCGACCGCTCTGCTGGGGCATGGGCCGGAGGCGTGTGAGGAGGCACTGGAAGAGCTGGACCGGGCCGGACTGCTTGATCTCAGTGCGCTGCTGGGGGCGGGGGACGGACGGATACGGTTGCCCGGGCCTTTGCGCGCCCACGCTCTGCGCCGGTCACGCAAGGACGCTCAGGAAGACGAGGCCGATGACGGCCTCGACAGGCTGCTGCGCTGGCTCGTCAGGCAGTTCCAGCGGGCGGACCGGTTCGCCGCCGGTAGCCGGCTGATCGTCGCTGATGAGTTCGGTGCCGTCGTACGTGCGCCGGATGTGCCCTTGGAGGATCCCGCCGGAGCGTTGGAGCCGGAGATCCGCGCCGCGCGCTCCGACCGCGCGGCAAGCTGGCTGTACGAGGAACGCCATGTGCTGTTCGCCTCCGTGCGTCTGGCACATGAGCGCGGGATGGATCCCGCGGTGGTGGCGCTGTCCGAGCCGGTATGGACGTACGCGTTGGATCATCCCCACCAGTCGGACGTCGTAGGCGTCTTAAGGCTCGCTGTTGCCTCCGCGGTCCGGCACGGAACGCGGCCAGCCTGGCTGGTTCGTACACGATGCCAGCTCGCCCGCCATCTGTGGGAGGCAGGCCTCACCGACGAGGCGGCACGCGAACTTGACGCGGCTACCGCCGCGCTCGGGCTGCTCGGGCACGGCACGCAGGACAGGAAGCTTGCCGCGTCCGTGGCGGAGTTCCGCGGCATGTACGAGGGCGCTCGAGGGGCATGGGCCACGGCCGCGGCGCAGTTCGCGCGTTCACTCGAGATGCACCAGGCGATTCCCAACCCTTACGGTGCCATGCTGCAGACCTACCGGCTGGGTGAGGCCCGGGCACGACTCGGCGAGCTTGAGGCGGCCCTTGAACTGCTGACTGAGGCGCACGAGGATGCCGTGGCGCAGCAGCGGGAGAGGATGGCCCGGCGTACAGGCTTCGCTCTCGCCGGTGTGCTGTGTCGGCTCGGCCGCACCGTGGAGGGCCGCCAGTTGTATGAGCAGTCGCTAGAAGCGGCCCGTCGTCGCAGGTCAGGATCTGACCAGGCCCGCGTCCTTGACGCGATGGCGGAACTGGCCCAGGCCGAGGGGCGCAGCGGCGAGGCCGTGGATCATCGTACGGCCGCTCACGAGATCCGGCGCCGCAACGGCCTGGTCGGGTGACGCGGCAGCGAACGGGCAGCGGCGGGGCGAGATTCAGAGGGTCGCCATGGCTTCGCTGTGGGTGGCGGGGCGCACCGTGACGCCGAAGGTCCGGTCGCCGATGACAGACTTCAAACGGGCGGGGCAGGCACCTCTTCGGGTGCGGGCCAGGAACCAGGCGTGGACGGCTGATGCGGCTGCCGCGGGATCCATGCGTACCACACGGCCGCCCTCGCGCCACGGCTCGACTTGGACGGCGTAGGGGTGGTCGTGCCCGCGGGTACGAAACAGGAGCAGACCTGGTGACAGGATCGCCGCCGCCGACCGGCAGCCTGGATACGCGGACAGCGCATGCCGGGCCCAATCGTCCGCAGTCCAGGCCAGAGCCGACCAGCTGTCCGATGCCGGCACAGGACGCCGGTACAGCAGCCCCGCCGAGCGGACGAGTCGCTCACTCGCGACGCCGTGCTCCACCGCCAGGTGATGACCGGGCACGCCCATGCCCGCGGGGCGCCGAGTGACATGGAGGTGATGCCCGACGGCATCGGCGTCCACGTCGAACGCCGTCGGGGTACGATCTGCAGGGCGGGGCATGGACAACGGTCGCGGGGGGCTGCCGTGGGCCGGAGGAGTCAGGTCGAGCAGGGTGTAGAGCGCGGTCCGCAGCAGGCTGAGCGCCCTGCCCTGGTGGGCGAAAGCCTGGTGGACGGCGCACCGGCCGCTCCCGGGGCGGTAGGCACGAAGTGCCTCCTTCAGCGCGTCGGCGGAGGCCAGCCGGGGTATGTGGTGCAGAAGCGAGTGCATGGGACTGCCAGGGATCAGTTCGGCACCGTCTCCGTAGAGGCTGACCACGGGGCGGTCGTCCGTGGCGCAGTAGTACAGGGCTGCTGATCCGTGATCGGTGACCAGGGCATCGGCAGCGATTAGGACGGACGCCCACTCCTCATGCGTGCCTGCCAGGACCATCCCTGCATCGAGAGCCGATGCCAGCCGCTGGGTCAGTTCGTAGCCGCCGAGCAGGCTCTGCTCGTTGGGGTGCACGATCAGTGCCAACTGATATTCGTCGTAGGGCAGCCGGGCGGCCAGTTCGCCCGGCAGATCCGGGTGCCGCCGCAGAAGGGACTCCGCTCCCCACGTCGATGCCAGTGCGACAAGCGTGCGCGGGCCTGTGTCCAGAGCGGTCCGGTACTGGTCGCGCAACGGGCGGGAAGCGAGGAAACGCTCCAGGGTGGGGTCGCCGATCACCTCGGCACGGTCGGCGGCCCGCTGATCGGCTGCGGCGATCCGGGCCACCTGGTCGGGATGCGCGACGGCATGCAGTGCGATCGGGACACCACCCGCTTCCCTGTTCAGGAAGGCGGCGTCAAGTCCGGATGCCGAGTCCGAACCCTCCCCGGGGATAGACTTGTTGTAGCCTGCGCCGTGCGGCAGCAGTACGTGCTTGCCACGGAGCAGATGGAGGTCACCCTTCGGGCTGGCCGCGAGGACCAGGTCGTACGAGCCAGAGCATGCCTCAACCCAGGGTACGGTCCTGCCGCCGATGCTCTCGATCGCGGAGAACACGTCAACTCCGAAGTCGGAGCCGGGGACCAACGTGAACAACCGTGTGATGCGCTCGTCATTCGACAGCGCCGTAGCCGCGTCCAGCAGCCTGTAGAGGGCCACCGTTGACCGTGCGGCCAAAAGTACCCGTCGCCCGTCGCCCGTCGCCCGTCGCCCGTCGCCCGTCGCCCGTCGCCCGTCGCCCGTCGCCCGTCGCCCCAATTGTCAATTATATCCGAATTTTCCTGCTCCGAGGGGTTGTTCGCGCAGGTCGCGGGTGGTTCATTGGCGTCCTCCGGAAGCATGGTCTGATCGTACCGGGCACGTTGCTCACGGAATGAAGACGATGCAAGACGCAGGCGTGGCGCGGCCCGAGCGGACAGGGTGCGGTACCGACGGCAAAGATGGCTTCCCAACGCTGATGTGAAAGCCGCAAGGGTGACCGGTGGTGCCACAAACCTACGAATGGCTGGGGCGATCCCAGAAGGAAGGTAGAGCGGCATGGCTGAATGGGCTGTTGCACTGGTTGCCGCAGGTGCGGCGATCGCAGGTAGCGTCGTTACAGGCTGGTATACCCGGAGCGCAGGCATACGACAGGCCGAGGCAGCCCGCCACGCGGGCGAACAGCAAGCGGAAGCACTGCTGGAGTCGGTCCGGATGACGCTCCGCGGGGCGGACAGCCAGCGCGCGATAGCTCTTCGGCGACAAGCATATGCCGAGTTCCTCGGCGCCGCAGAGGCCAGGATCCTGGCTGAGCGGACCGGCAGGGGTAGCGGCGAAGAGGGCCTGCTATTGCAGCGCGCCTACGCAGCTGTCGTCATTGAGGGGCCGGTGGAGGTCGCTGTCGCTGCGGGGAGCTTCCTGGAGAACGTGCAGCGCCACGTCCCGTTGGATGATCTGAACGGTGCGAAGTTGGTCTTCGTCACGGAGGCGCAGCGCGCCACGGAGGACCTCAAACGACTGTGACTGCCAGACCACTGTTCTGGCCATCCCGGCGGGACACCAGATCAGGCTGTGGTGCTGAGCTTCATGGACGGCGACCCGGCTGCTACGACCAGGGCGGGTACCGCTGAGTGGCCCGGTCGACCTGGATGCCGTCCGGGGCCACGGTCGAACTGCGTGGCGGCGAGGCGCGTGTCATGGCAGTGAGACGTTTGTCCCCGATCCTCGTCGACATGCACACCCGCCGCCCCGTCGACGTCCTCGCGGACCGGACCGCGCCCACGTTCGCCGTCTGGCTGCGCGGACACCCCGGAGGTGAGGGGTGTCTGCCGGGACCGTGCCGGGTCCTTCCGTGACGGCGCCCAGGCCGGTTCACCACAGGCCAGGCAAGTTGCCGATGCCTGGGACCTGCTGCACAACCTCGCCGAGGCCGTCGAACGCGTCGTCGGACGACACCGCGCCGACCTGCGAGAATATCTGACCGTCCAGGCCGGCCCGACGATCCCCGATGGCACCGAAGGAGCCCGCCTCCACCCCTACGCCGACCGAAGTGGTCGGGTTCCCGGATTCCTGGAGGGGGCTCAGCGGGAACCCGCTGGCCCTCGGGGCGGATGAGGGGGTGTCTGCGATGGGTTCAGCATCCGTAGCCCGTTGGTCTCATTCACGGGTTGCGATGTCCGGGTCCTGGCTCTCGCGCCATGACCGATGTCAGTGGCTGATGACATGCTGCGTTCGTCCGAGATCAGCGATACCAGGAGTAGTGCATGGGAACGTGGGGAACCGGCCCGTTCGACAGCGACCTCGCCGCCGACCTTGTTGATGGACTCGAAGGTCTTGCTCCTCAGCAGGTCATCAACGTGCTCGAGCAAGCATTCCAGCGAGTTGCGAACGCTGGCACACGGGTGGACAGCGGGGACGGTGTCGAGGCAGTCGCCGCTGCAGCGCTCGTCGCGAGCACGATCGCGAACAGCCAGATCGTGATGGATCCGGAAGACGGGCCAGAAGAGCCACTGCCTGAACTACCGGCATCGATACGCGCAATGGCCCGCAAAGCACTGCACCGTGTCCTCCAGGAAGGATCCGAGTTGACTACCGGGTGGGTGGACAGCGCCGACGCCGACCGATGGCGCCAGGAACTCCAGCAGATTCTCGATGCCCTCGACGCACACGCTGATCACTTGCGGTGAGTCCGCGACGAATTGCCGGCCAGAATCCGGCGTCATGAACAATCGCTCGGCACCGACAGCCAAGGTGACTGCCGAACTGCTGCTGGCCACTCATCGACTTCATCGCCGTTGTCGTGCCCAGTCCGAACAGGCGTATCAGGTGGACGGGATCCGCGGTGTTGATGGGGATCCTTGAAAGCGGCCGGGGCCGCTCCTCGCCCCACTTGCTTGGTCTCTTTGAAGTGTGTGAGGAGGATGGGGATCGAAGAGCGGTCCTTGATCACCAGAATGTAGGTTTTGGCCATGACTGGTGACTGGCGGATGGATCGGATCGGGGCTGCGCTGAGGGGCGAGAACCCGACCGTGCTGCGACGGTTGACGGCGGGGTTCGCGGTGATCGGGGATGTTCAGTTCCTGCCGGGCTACTCGCTTCTACTGGTGGACGAACCGGGTGTGCAGCGGCTGTCGGACCTGCCGAGGGCGAAGCGGCTGTCTTTCCTGTCTGGCATGGATCAGCTCGGTGAAGCCGTCGAGCGTGCCTGTCGGCGGCTGGACCCGGCTTTCCGCCGGGTCAATCTGGAGATCCTGGGGAACACGGACCCGTTCTTGCATGTGCATGTCTGGCCCCGGTTCGAGTGGGAGCCAGCCGATGTGGTGGGCAAGCCTGTGTGGCTCTATCCGCGTGAACGGTGGAGTGACGAGCAGTTCAGGCTCGGTCCGAGGCATCATGTGCTGCGGGAAGCGATCGGCAGCGAGTTGGACCGGCTGCGATCGACCTGACTGCGGCGGGCCCGATGATCGGTGACAGTCAGTCGATGTGCCGCGTCGCGGTTGCCGAGCATGGCGGCGAACCGGCGGACCAGGTCGTAGGCGGTTCTGAGTTCAGGGCAGTGGTGGAGGGGCCGGGGCAGGCGGTCGTGGAGATGCGGCAGCGGCGGCTCGGGCGGGTAGTGATCCAGCGGGCGGCCTCGCGCGGTGAGGGCGGTCGCTCGCGCGGTTCGTCCAGGGGCAGACCGCAGCGTAGGGGTGCGACGGCCATTTTCACGCGTTGGTAGTGGCCGAGGTAGCCCTTGGTCTGGAGTTCTTCGTGCAGGATCTTCGCGCTGTGCTGTCCGTCGTCCCAGCGTTGTTGCAGGTAGTCGAGGTAGGGGTCCAGGCTGGAGGGAATGCGGGGCGGGCGGCGCATCACTCCCTGCCAGGTGCGGGCCCGGGCGTACTTGCTGGCGGTGCGGCGGTTGAGGCCGAGCTCCCGCGCCACGGAACTGTGGCTCTGGTCGGCGCCGGTCAGGGCGTGCACAGAGTCGAAGAGCCTTGGGGCATGGCACCCGGCGCGGGTGTCCGCCGCGGTGTTCTCAACGGCGTCCTCGACCGGTGCGGGAGCGGTCTCGGTGAACTGGGGGAAGTGCTGCGGGCAGGCAGCCGTGGTGGGCGGGGGCGATGTCCTGGACTCGGCGGGTGAGGCCCTGCCAGAGGTGGAAGCGGTCACTGACCTGCAAAGCGTCGGGGGCGCCGGCGGTGATGCCCTGCTGGTAGGTGAGGGATCCGTCGGGGCATGCGACCTCGACACCCGGGCGTCCCCGGAGCCAGTGGCTGAGCTGTTCCGCGTCGCGTCCTGCCCAGAGTGTGAGCGGGAGCCGGGTGGTGGCGTCGACCAGGAGGGTGCCGGAGGTGTCTCCGTAGAGGGCGAAGTCGTCCGCCCCCAGCCCCCCGGAGCGTCACCAGCGGCGGAAGCGGCACCCGCATCAGCTGGGACAGGACGGTGCACCGCGAGAGCGTGACGTTCAGGATCCGCGGCATCCCGGAGCCGCCTCGCCCGGCCAGCACCACGCCGACGTCTTCCACCTGTCGCCGCAACAGTGGTGTGCGCCGCTGATAGCGCACGGTCAGCCCAGCCACTTGCTCGGCCAAGGTCACCTTCGGACAGGCCGGGTTCTCGCAGTACAGACGGCGCACGGACAGGCCGATGCCCAAAGGGCGACCTTCGAGAGCCACGTCGACGAGGCGGCGCACGTAGCGGCTATGGCACCACGCGCTGAGCCGGCCACCTCCCGTACATTGCGCCGGTTGACCGGATCTCATACGGGCACGGACCGTCACGGCAGCATCGGAGACGTCGACCGAGAGCACCAGTACGTCAGACAACTGCGGTAACGGACGTGTCAGTTCAGTAGGGCACAGTCTCAGGCTGCCCGCTGCGCGGACCCGGCTGACGGTCTCACCGAGATGATCTCTAGCTACGAGAATCTTGCCAGGGCCGCATGCGGGTGTACGCCGACAGCGCGAGAAGTTTCGCGACGCTGATAGCGGCGTGTGTTGCATTCCAGCGTGTCAGGTGTGATGCAGTTCACTGTGTTGGTGTGGATCTCAAGGCCGCGGTGCCCGCCGATGTCGAACTCGGCGGGCACTGCGACCGCGCCGGTTAGCGAGCAGGCGCGAAGCCCTGGGACTGGTCGAACATCAAGAGGCGTCCGGCCTTGTCGGGTGTCCAGCTTTTGGCGCGAGCCGTGCGGATCGTGGTGGCCGCCTCCTCGGGCAGTACGGGCCTGGCGGGGATTTCGAATCAGTTGCTCGGATGCGGCTGGTTGGTGGTGACCGGCGTTCGTGCTGCTCCGGCCGCGATCCAGCCCGGCCGAGGCAACCTCGTCGCGCTGCTTGACCGCCGGTCGGCACTCAACGATGCTGTGTTGCGACACGTGAGATGTGTGCCGTAATGAGCAACATCTGATGCAAGTCTCGACCAGCCGAGGAGTGGCCATGACGCACCAGGTCCGTGCCGTCGTCGCGCGGGGCAAGGGCGCCCCCGTCAGCCTGGAAACGATCATCGTGCCTGACCCGGGTCCGGGTGAGGCGCTGGTGAAGATCGAGGCCTGCGGGGTCTGCCACACCGATCTGCACTATCGCGAGGGTGTCATCAACGACGACTTCCCCTTCCTGCTGGGCCATGAGGCCGCGGGTGTCGTGGAGTCGGTGGGGGAGAGGGTCACCGACGTCGCGCCGGGCGACTTCGTGATCCTCAACTGGCGTGCGGTGTGCGGTCAGTGCCGTGCCTGTCTGCGCGGGGAGTCGTGGTACTGCTTCGACACCCACAACGCCAAGCAGAAGATGACCTTGCTCGACGGCACCGAATTGTCGCCGGCGCTGGGTATCGGCGCCTTCGCGGAGAAGACGCTGGTCGCCGCCGGGCAGTGCACCAAGGTCGACCCGGCCGCGTCGGCGGCGACCGCAGGTCTGCTGGGGTGCGGCGTGATGGCGGGCCTCGGCGCGGCCATCAACACCGGCAAGGTCGGCCGGGGTGACTCGGTCGCCGTCATCGGCTGTGGCGGTGTCGGGGCCGCGGCGATCGCCGGGGCGAACCTGGCGGGTGCGGCGAAGGTCATCGCGGTCGACATCGACGACCGCAAGCTGCAGACCGCCGAGAAGCTGGGCGCGACCCACACCGTCAACTCCAGGGAGAACGACGCGGTCGAGGCGATCCGCGAGCTGACCGGCGGCCACGGCGCGGACGTCGTCATCGAGGCGGTCGGCCGCCCGGAGACGTACAAGCAGGCGTTCTACGCCCGGGACCTCGCCGGGACCGTCGTCCTGGTCGGTGTGCCCACCCCCGAGATGAAGCTCGAACTGCCGCTGCTGGACGTCTTCGGCCGCGGCGGCTCCCTGAAGTCCTCCTGGTACGGCGACTGCCTGCCCTCCCGCGACTTCCCGATGCTGATCGACCTCTACCTCCAGGGCCGGCTCGACCTGGACGCCTTCGTCACGGAGACGATCGCGCTGGACGAGGTCGAGAAGGCCTTCGAGCGGATGCGCCACGGCGACGTGCTGCGCTCGGTAGTGGTCCTCTGATGGCCGTCCGCATCGAACACCTCGTCACCTCCGGGACCTTCTCGCTGGACGGCGGCACCTGGGACGTCGACAACAACGTGTGGATCGTCGGCGACGACAGCGAGGCGATCGTCATCGACGCCGCGCACGACGCAGACGCCGTCGCCGAGGCCGTCGGCGACCGGCGCCTCATCGCGATCGTGTGCACCCACGCGCACAACGACCACATCGACGCCGCGCCCGAACTCGCCGCGCGCACCGGCGCCCCGGTCCTGCTCCACCCGGACGACCTGCCGCTGTGGAAGCAGACCCACCCCCACCGGGCGCCGGACGCCGAACTGGCCGACGGCCAAGGCATCGCGGTGGCCGGCGTCGAGCAGACCGTGGTGCACACACCGGGCCACGCGCCCGGGGCGGTCTGCTTGCACGCCCCGGCCCTCACCGCGCTCTTCAGCGGTGACACGCTGTTCGCCGGCGGGCCAGGGGCGACAGGGCGGTCGTACAGCCACTTCCCGACCATCGTCGAGTCGATCCGGGACCGGCTGCTGACGCTGCCCGCAGACACCGTCGTGCACACCGGACACGGGGACACGACCAGCATCGCCGCCGAGGCCCCGCACCTCCAGGAGTGGATCGACCGCGGCTTCTGACGCCCTCCGGCGACCTGCTCAGCGCCCGCCCTCGGCTCGCGGCCACCGCGAGCCGATGTGGCGGGCTGTTGTTCTTCTATGTGAGTTGAGTTTTTCATGGCGCAACGAAATCGACGACCCGGAGCGCCCTCTGAATGCCTTGACAAGGGTTCAGGGCGACCTCAGACTAATGTTGCGCTTACCGCAATCCGTTTCGCTATACGCACCCGAGGTGTCATGATGATTCCCGCGTGCCGTCTTGAGGATCTCCCCCAGGGCGAGGCCCACCGGCTCGACATCGATCCGCCGGTCTCGGTGTTCCACACCGACGACGGCGAACTCTTTGCCATCGATGACACCTGCACCCACCAGGACGCGTCGCTCGCCGACGGCTGGCTGGAGGGCTACGAGGTGGAATGTGCGCTGCATGCCTCCAAGTTCGACCTGAGGACCGGCGCGGTCGACGCCCCGCCGGCCAAGCTCCCGGTCCGGACGCACGAGGTCCTCGTCGAGGACGGCATGATCTACGTCCGGCTGTCCACCGACGCGCCCAACCTGCCGCCCTGCATCTCGGCCCGGCTCGCCGGGGGTCCCGCGTGAGGACGGTCGCCGTGGTCGGCGCCTCGCTGGCCGGCCTGTCGGCGGCGCGCGCACTGCGCAAGCAGGGCTACGACGGCCGGCTGGTCGTCATCGGAGACGAACTCCACCGCCCGTACGACAGGCCCCCGCTGTCCAAGGAGTTCCTCTCCGGCGCGCTCGGCGAGGCCGAACTCGCCTTGGAGACCGACGGCGAGGACCTGCGGGCGGAGTGGCTGCTCGGCGTCCGCGCCACCGGACTCGACCACGCGGCACGTACCCTGCGGCTGGCCGACGGACGGGAGGTGCAGGCCGACGGCGTTGTCATCGCGACGGGCGCCGCGGCACGTAGGCTGCCCGGCGCCGAGGGGCTGGCCGGAGTGCACACCCTGCGCACCCTGGACGACGCCCGCGCCCTGCGGGACGAACTGTCCCGCGGACGACGGCTGGTGGTGATCGGCGGAGGCTTCATCGGAGCCGAGGTCGCCTCCACCACGAACGCGCTCGGCCTCGACGTGACCGTCGTCGAGGCCGCCCCGACACCGCTCGCCGGACCGCTCGGCGAGACCATGGGGGCCATCGTCTCCGCTCTCCACACCGACCATGGCGTACGGCTGGAGTGCGGTGTGGGCGTCAAGGGGCTGAGCGGGGAGACCCGCGTCGACGCCGTTCTGCTGGAGGACGGGCGCAGCATCCCCGCCGACCTTGTCGTCGTCGGTGTGGGCGCACGACCGAACGTCGAGTGGCTGGAAGGCTCCGGCATCGCCCTCGACGACGGCGTCACGTGCGGCGCCGACGGCCGCACCAGCCTGGCCGGCGTGGTCGCGGTCGGCGACTGCGCCAACTGGTACGACCCGCGCGCGGGTCACCATCGCCGCGTCGAGCACTGGACCGGCGCGCGGGAACGGCCCGACGCCGCGGTCGCCACCCTGCTGGCGGGCGGTGCGGTGGAACCGGGGGTGCCCCGGCCGCCGTACTTCTGGTCCGACCAGTACGGCGTGAAGATCCAGTTCGCGGGCCACGCGGTCGGCGCGGACACCATCACCGTCGAGGCCGGTACCGCGGACGACCGCGACGTCCTGGCCGTCTATCGACGGGCCGGGAGCCCGGTCGCCGTACTCGGGCTGAACCAGCCACGGCTGTTCACGCGCTGGCGCAAGCAACTCACCGCCACCGCGTCCTGACGCCGCCCGCGTCCTGACGCCGCCCGCGTCCTGACGCCGCCCGCGTCCTGACGCCGCCCGCGTCCTGACGCCGCCCGCGTCCTGACCGCCGCCCGCATCTTGGCCCCGCCGGCGTCTTGACACCGCCCCAGCCGCATCCCATGCTGCGGTTGCATATAACACGCAGCGTTGCTCTATACACAACACCGTCCGGAGTCGCACTTCCCGGCGCGTGAATGACCCCTCCACGACGTTCTCCCGAGGAGTGCACCGTGACCTCGACCAGCCTGCCGGACAGCCTGATCGCCACTCTCCCCGGCTCCTCCTACACGGACCCGGAGTTCTTCGCCCGGGAGCAGGAGCACATCTTCGAGACCATGTGGTTCTGCGTCGCGCGGGCCTCCGAGCTGGCCAAGCCCGGCGCCTTCCGCACCGTCGACGTGGGCCGCGAGAACATCCTGGTCGCCCGGGCCAGGGACAACGGCATCCGTGCGTACTTCAACGTGTGCCGGCACCGCGGCGCCAAGCTCTGCACCCAGGAGACCGGCGAGGTCAAGCGGGCCTTCCAGTGCCCCTACCACGCCTGGACGTACGACCTCAACGGCAAGCTCGTCGCGGCGCCCAACCTCACCAAGATGCCCGACGTGGGCCGTACCGAGTACGGACTGGTGAGCGTGGCCGTGCGCGAGTGGCTCGGCTATGTGTGGGTCTGTCTCGCGGAGAACCCGCCCTCCTTCGAGGAGGACGTCATCGGTGAGGTCGTCGCCCGCCTCGGCGACGTCGAGTCGATCGAGCGCTACGACATCGACGACCTCTCCGTCGGCAAGCGGATCGTCTACGACGTGAAGGCGAACTGGAAGCTCATCATCGAGAACTTCATGGAGTGCTACCACTGCGCCACGATCCACCCCGAACTCACCGAGGTGCTTCCGGAGTTCGCGGACGGCTACGCCGCCCAGTACTACGTCGGCCACGGCGCGGAGTTCGGTGACGAGGTCCAGGGCTTCACCGTCGACGGCTCGGAGGGGCTGGACCGCATACCCGGGGTCGCCGACGAGCAGGACCGCCGCTACTACGCGATCACCGTCAAGCCCCAGGTCTTCATCAACCTCGTCCCCGACCATGTGATCTTCCACAGGATGTACCCGGTGGCCGCCGACCGCACGATCGTCGAGTGCGACTGGCTCTACCTCCCGCACGTCGTCGAGAGCGGCAAGGACGTCAGCCGGTCCGTGGAACTCTTCCACCGGGTCAACCAGCAGGACTTCGACGCCTGCGAGCGCACCCAGCCCGGAATGAGTTCGCGGATGTATGCCAAGGGTGGCGTGCTGGTGCCCAGCGAGCACCACATCGGCGCGTTCCACGACTGGGTGAACGAACGCCTCGGCACTTCCCCCCAGGGGGTGACTCAGCCCAGGTAGCCCATCCGGTGGCTGATCTCCTGGGCGCCCTTGAGCAGCACCGGGGAGAGCTCGTGCAGGCGCTCCTCGGTGAGCCGGTAGCCGGGCCCGGAGGCGCTCAGCGCCGCGATGGCGTCGCCGTCCCGGTTGCGGACCGGGGCGGCCATCGCGTGCAGACCGACCTCCAACTCCTCCAGGGTGAAGGCGTAGCCGCGCTCCCGCGCCTCGGCGAGGTTCTTTTCGAGCTTCGTCCTGGCGGTGATGGTGCGCGGGGTGACCTTCTTCATGCCGGCGGAGGACAGCAGCGCGGCGCGCTCCTTGCTGGGCAGATACGCCAGAAGGATCTTGCCGCTGGACGTGGCGTGCAGGGGGGTCAGCTGGCCGACCCAGTTGTGCGCGGTGATGGCTCCGGGACCGCGCACCTGATACAGGTTGATCGCGTACTGCTCTTGCATGACGGCGATGTTGACGGTCTCGCCGAGCTCCTCGGCGAGACGTTCGCAGACCGGGCGGCCCTGCTGGGTGATGTCGATACGGCGGGTGACGGCGCCCGCCAGGCGGACGATGCCGAAGCCGAGCCGGTACTTGCCGCGCTCGCCGGCCTGCTCCACCAGACCGCGCGCCTCCAGCGCGCCGAGCAGCCGGAAGGCGGTCGACTTGTGTACCTCGATCTCGCCTGCCACCTCGCTCACGCCCGCCTCACCACGCTGAGCGAGGATCTCCAGGACACTGATGGCCCGGTCCACCGACTGCACGCCGCCGGCAGGTGAATTCGACGTTTCCGAGTCAGGGCTGTAGTTGCTCACAGTGAAACTATACGCGTAGTAGACAACGTCACTGCAAGTAATGCCGTCGAGACTCAAGATCCTGAAGTTGCGCTGTTCGCAACCTGGTGCGTATAGCGCGCCCCGGTCTAGCATGCCTCGTATACCTACGGCGCGAGCGATACGAGGCACCATGGCTCCTGTGCAATACGACTTCGTGATCGTCGGTGGCGGTTCAGCCGGCAGTGCACTGGCGAACCGGCTCTCCGCCGACCCGGCCAACCGGGTGCTCGTCCTGGAGGCCGGCCGGTCGGACTATCCGTGGGATGTCTTCATTCACATGCCCGCGGCGCTGACCTACCCCATCGGCAGCCGGTTCTACGACTGGAAGTACGAGTCCGAGCCCGAGCCCCACATGGGCGGCCGGCGCGTCTACCACGCGCGCGGCAAGGTACTGGGCGGCTCCAGCAGCATCAACGGCATGATCTTCCAGCGCGGCAACCCCATGGACTACGAGCGCTGGGCCGCCGATCCCGGCATGGAGACCTGGGACTACGCGCACTGTCTGCCGTACTTCCGGCGCATGGAGAACTGTCTGGCGGCCGATCCGGACGACGAGTTCCGCGGCCACGACGGCCCCCTCGTCCTCGAACGGGGTCCGGCGTCCAACCCCCTCTTCGCCGCCTTCCTCAAGGCCACGCGGGAAGCGGGTTACGCGCCCACGGACGACGTCAACGGCTACCGGCAGGAAGGTTTCGCCAAGTTTGACCGGAATGTCCATCGCGGGCGCCGACTCTCGGCGTCGAAGGCGTATCTCAAGCCCGCGATGAAGCGGCCGAACCTCACCGTCAGGACCCGCTCCCTGGTCACCCGCGTCCTCTTCGAGGGCAAGCGCGCCGTAGGGGTCGAGTACCAGCGCGGCCGGGGCGCACTCCAGCAGGTCCGCGCCAAGGAGGTCATCCTGTGCGGCGGCGCCATCAACTCCCCCCAGCTGCTCCAGCTCTCGGGTGTCGGCAACGCCGAGGAACTGCGCGCGCTCGGCATCGACGTCGTCCACGACCTCCCCGGCGTCGGCGAGAACATGCAGGACCACCTGGAGGTGTACATCCAGTACGCCTGCAAGCAACCCGTCTCCATGCAGCCGTATCTGGCGAAGTGGCGTGCCCCCTTCATCGGCCTGCAGTGGCTGTTCCGGAAGGGCCCGGCCGCGACCAACCACTTCGAAGCGGGCGGCTTCGCCCGCAGCAACGACGATGTGGACTACCCCAACCTGATGTTCCACTTCCTGCCCATCGCGGTCCGTTACGACGGATCCGTGCCGGCCGGCGGCCACGGGTACCAGGTGCACGTCGGGCCCATGTACTCCGACGCCATCGGTTCGGTGAAGATCACGAGCAGGGACCCGCGCGAGCACCCGGCCCTGCACTTCAACTACCTCTCCACCGAGCAGGACCGCCGTGAGTGGGTCGAGGCGATCCGGGTGGCCCGAAAGCTCCTCAACCAGCCCGCGCTCGCCCCCTACAACGACGGCGAGGTCTCACCCGGACCGTCGGTGGAGACCGACGAGGAGATCCTCGCGTGGGTGGCCAAGGACGGCGAAACAGCCCTGCACCCGTCCTGCACCTGCAAGATGGGCACCGACGAGATGGCCGTCGTCGACCCCGCCGGCATGCGGGTGTACGGCGTGGAGGGCCTGCGCGTGGTGGACGCGTCGGTGATGCCCTACGTCACCAACGGCAACATCTATGCTCCCGTGATGATGATCGCCGAAAAGGCCGCCGACCTGATTCTCGGCAAAGAACCGCAGGCGCCCTCGAAGGCCGCGTACTACCGCCACCGTGACGGCCGGAAGTTGGCGGAGTAGGAGGTGGGTGCCACAGGGCTCCGGGCGCTGCTGAACAGCGTCCGCTACGAGGTGCTGCCCGCGCAGGCGACCGAGGACAAGGTCCTCGCCCATGTCCCGCGCGATGTCGTCGTGACCGTGACGGCGTCGCCGGTCAAGGGGCTGGAGCCGACCCTCGACCTCACCGGTCGGCTCGCGGCACACGGCTACCGGGTCGTCCCGCACGTGCCGGCGCGGCTGCTGCGGGACGACGTGCACCTGAAGGAGGTCACGGCCCGGCTCCGTGAGGCGGGCGTGGACGACGTCTTCGTCCCGGCCGGCGACTCCGACCCGCCGGCCGGGGTCTACGACGGGGCCCTGCCGGTGCTGCGCGGGCTGAGCGAGCTGTGCAGACCCTTCACCCGGGTCGGCGTCACCGGCTACCCCGAGAGCCATCCGCTCATCCACGACGACATCACCATCCAGGCGATGTGGGACAAGCGCGAGCACGCCACATACATCGTGAGCAACATGTGCTTCGACCCGCGGGTGCTGGGGGAGTGGCTCGTTCGTATACGGCACCGGGACATCACCCTGCCGGTCCATGTGGGCGTCGCGGGGCCCGTACAGCGGGCGAAGCTGCTGGCGATGGCCACGAAGATCGGGGTGGGGGAGTCGACGCGCTTCCTGACGAAGCACGCTTCGTGGTTCATGCGTTTCGCGACTCCCGGTGGGTATGCGCCCGAACGGCTGCTGACCCGCACGGAGGAGGCCCTCACCTCACCCTCGGCGGGGGTGGCGGGCCTGCACCTGTTCACGTTCAACCAGATCGCCGAGACGGAGCGGTGGCGCCGCGCGCTGCTGGACCGGTTGGGCGGCTGAACCGGGAGAAAGATGACAACGGACACCGAATGGCAGCTGACCCGAACCTTCACCAGCACCTCGGGTGACGTCCGCTGGGAGTGGCTGGGGCAGCCCGGCCGGCCCCCGGTCGTCCTGCTGCACGGCACGCCCTTCTCGTCGTACGTCTGGCGTGCCGTGGCCCGCTCGCTCGCCCGTGACCATCAGGTGTTCGTCTGGGACATGCCCGGCTACGGCACCTCGGAGAAGGCCGCGGGACAGGAGGTGTCCCTGGCCGCCCAGGGCCGCGTCTTCACCGAGCTCCTGGGCCACTGGGACCTGGAGCGACCGCTCGTCGTCGCCCACGACTTCGGCGGTGCCGTCGCCCTGCGGGCACACCTGCTGCACGGCGCCCGCTACCGGGCCCTCGCCCTGGTGGACCCGGTCGCGCTGGCGCCGTGGGGCTCGCCGTTCTTCCGGCTGGTCCGCGAGCACGCCGACGTGTTCGAGCGGTTGCCGCCCGCGCTGCACGCGGCCCTGGTGCGGGAGTACGTCACCTCCGCCAGCAGCCCCGGCCTGCACCCGTCGGTCCTGGACCGGCTCGTCGAACCCTGGCTGAACGACCCCGGCCAGGCTGCCTTCTACCGGCAGATCGCCCAGGCCGACCAGCGCTACACCGACGAGATCCAGGGCCGGTTCGGCGAGATCGGCATCCCCGTGCTCGTCTGCTGGGGTGAGGACGACACCTGGATCCCGGTGGCGAAGGGGCGCGAGCTCGCCGCTCTCGTCCCCGGCGCGCGGTTCGAATCGATCGCCGGCGCGGGCCACCTGGTCCAGGAGGACGCCCCCGCGGAGCTCACGGCCGCGCTCAGCGCCTTTCTGCGGCAGCCCCTGTGACCTGGTTCGGTGCTCCCGGCGTCGTATACGACAAGGGCGGGACCGGAGACCCGGTCCCGCCCCCTGGGCGTGCGGCTCAGCGGAAGACCACCGTGCGGTTGCCGTCCACCATCACGCGGCTCTCGCTGTGCCACTTCACCGCGTGTGCGAGGACCTGTGCCTCGACGTCCCGCCCGACCGTGACCAGGTCGCCGGGGTCGAGCGAGTGGTCCACGCGGACCACGTCCTGCTCGATGATCTGCCCCTCGTCCAGGTCCGACGTCACATAGTGCGCCGTCGCGCCGACCAGCTTGACTCCGCGTTGGTGGGCCTGGTCATAGGGGCGTGCGCCCTTGAAGCTGGGGAGGAAGGAGTGGTGGATGTTGATGGCGCGGCCCTCCAGCTCCTTGCACAGGTCGTCGGAGAGAACCTGCATGTAGCGGGCCAGCACCACCAGGTCGACGTCCAGCTCACGCACCAGCTCCATCAGCCGCGCCTCGGCTTCGGGCTTGGTGTCCTTGGTCACCGGAATGTGGTGGAAGGGAACGCCGTACGTCTGCGCGAGCTTCTCGAAGTCGCGATGGTTGGAGACGATCCCCGGGATCTCGATGTTGAGGGCGCCGGTGCGCCGGCGGAACAGCAGGTCGTTGAGGCAATGGCCGAACTTCGACACCATGATCAGCGTCCGGGTCGGCGTGGCCGCTTCGTTCAGGCTCCAGGAGATGCCGTAGGCCCGGGCCACGGGACCGAACCGGTAACGCAGACTTTCCGTCTTGACGTTCGGATCGGAAACGTCGAAGTGGACCCGCATGAAGAAGCGGCCTTGAAGTCGGTCGTCGAACTGCTGGCTTTCCAGAATGTTTCCTGAGTTCCTGACGAGGAAGCCGCTGACGGCGTGAACCAGCCCCGCGCTGTCAGGACAGGAGAGGGTGAGGACGTACTCACGGCCAGGTTGCGGGCGAGGGGACATTTATGCGGCCTCCGTCGATGCGTATTGCACAACAAGGTGAGCGATACGCAACATGGTCGGCTCGGTGCCCCCTGTGGTCAAGGGTGGGCGGGTAAGGGGACGCATGGTGAAATCGTCATCCGCCAACCTCTTGACGTCGGTCTGTCCATTCGCCACTGTGTTCCACCACAAGCAATACGGTGCACGATGCGCAACGAATTTCCATGGAAAGGCTCGGCGCGTGGCAGACCTGTATGTGGATGGCGAATGGCGGGATCCGGTCGCCGGTGGGCACCGGGACATCCGCTGTCCCGCCGACGGCACGCTCGCGGCGACGGTATCGGAGGCGACACGCCCCGACAGCGAGGCGGCGATCGCCGCGGCCCGCCGCGCCTTCGACGCCGGGCACTGGCCGAACACCCCCGAGCGTGAGCGCGGCGCGCTGCTGCTGCGCACCGCCGACATCATCGAGCGCGACGCCAAGGCGTTCGCCCGCGCCGAGTCCCTGGACACCGGCAAGCGGCTGGTGGAGAGCGAGTACGACATCGCCGACGTCGTCTCCTGCTTCCGCCACTACGGGGGCCTCGCGGGTACCGACGCCGGCCGCGTGATCGACACCGGCCGCGACGACGCCGTGAGCCGCGTCGGCTACGAGCCGGTCGGTGTGTGCGGCCTCATCACTCCCTGGAACTACCCGCTGCTGCAGGCGAGCTGGAAGGTCGCCCCGGCGCTGCTCGCCGGCAACACGATCGTCCTCAAGCCCAGCGAGCTCACGCCCTCCAGCTCGATCCTGCTGGTGAAGGCACTGGAGGAGGCCGGGCTCCCCGCCGGGGTCGCCAACCTCGTCCTGGGCACCGGACCCAAGGTGGGCGCACCGCTCTCCGAGGACCCCGCCGTGGACATGGTCTCCTTCACGGGGGGACTGGAGACCGGCAAGCGGATCATGGCCACCGCCGCCGCGACCGTGAAGAAGGTCGCACTGGAGCTGGGCGGCAAGAACCCCAATGTCGTCTTCGCCGACACCGACTTCGAGACGGCCGTGGACTTCGCTCTCACTGCCGTGTTCCTGCATTCGGGGCAGGTCTGCTCGGCCGGCGCCCGGCTGATCGTCGAGGACTCCCTGCACGACCGGTTCGTCGACGAGATCGTCCGCCGGGCCCGGCAGATCCGCCTCGGCGGCCCCTTCGACGCCGACGCCGAGACGGGAGCGCTGATCTCCGCACAGCACCGGGCGAAGGTCGAGGCGTACGTGGCCGCGGGGATCGCCGAGGGCGCCGTACTGCGCTGCGGCGGTGCACGGCCGGACGATCCCGCGCTGGCAGCCGGCCACTACTATCCGCCGACCGTGCTCGACGAGTGCACGCAGGACATGCGCGTGGTGCACGAGGAGTCCTTCGGACCCGTGCTGACCATCGAGCGCTTCACCGGCGAGGACGATGCCGTACGCATCGCCAACGACACCGAGTACGGGCTCGCCGGAGCCGTCTGGACGCAGGACGCGGGCCGGGCCCAGCGGGTCGCCCGGCGGCTGCGCCACGGCACGGTGTGGATCAACGACTACCACCCCTATGTGCCGCAGGCGGAATGGGGTGGCTTCGGGCATTCGGGCGTGGGCCGGGAGCTGGGACCGACCGGCCTGAACGAGTACCGGGAGCCCAAGCACATCTGGCAGAACATCCGACCCCGGCCGCAGCACTGGTTCCGCGGCTGAACGCCGAAAGAAGGTCGAACGTGACCGCACAGACCGAGGTGCCGCAGCGGCGCGGCACGTCCCAGGACTCGGGCTCCACCCCGGTCATCTCCGTGCGCAGGCTGTGGAAGGTGTTCGGGCCGAAGGCCGACCGGGTTCCGGACTCCGAGGAGCTGTGCGGCCTCACCCGCCGCGAGCTCATGGACCGCACCGGATGCACCGCCGCCGTACGCGACGTCCACTTCGACGTCTCGCCCGGCGAGGTGTTCGTCGTCATGGGCCTGTCCGGGTCCGGCAAGTCCACGCTGGTGCGCTGTCTGACCCGGCTGATCGAACCCACCGCCGGGGAGGTCGTCTTCGAGGGCGAGGACATCCGCCAGGCCGACGCCAAACGCCTACGCGACCTGCGCCGCCGCAAGTTCTCCATGGTCTTCCAGCACTTCGGTCTGCTGCCCCACCGCCGCGTCGTGGACAACGTGGCGTTCGGTCTGGAGATCCGCGGCATGGGCAGGGCCGAACGCACCAAGCGGGCCCAGGAGGTCGTCGAGCTGGTCGGCCTCGCGGGCTACGAGAACTCCTACCCCGACCAGCTGTCCGGCGGCATGCAGCAGCGTGTGGGCCTCGCCCGGGCGCTGGCCGGCGACCCGGACGTGCTCTTCTTCGACGAGCCGTTCTCCGCGCTCGACCCGATGATCCGTCGTGACATGCAGAACGAGGTCATCCGCCTGCACCACGAGGTCGGCAAGACGATGGTGTTCATCACCCACGACCTCTCCGAGGCCCTCAAGCTGGGCGACCGCATCCTGATCATGCGCGACGGCAAGATGGTCCAGTGCGGCACCGGCGACGAGCTAGTCGGCGCCCCGGCGGAGGACTACGTCCGCGAATTCGTCAAGGACGTGCCGCGCGGTGACGTGCTCACCCTGCGCTGGATCATGCGCCCGGTGGAGCACGGCGACGCCCTGGACGGCCCCGAGCTGGGCCCCGACGTCGTGGTGAAGGAGGCCACCCGGGCGGTGCTCGCGGCCGACAAGCCGGTCAAGGTCGTCGAGAACGGCGAGCTGCTCGGCATCGTCGGCGACGAGGAGATCCTCGCGGTGGTCGCCGGGCAGGAGGGCGGCGCGTGATGACCGTCGCCGTGGAGAAGGCCGAGCAACCGCAGAAGACCGGGGCCGTCGAGCCGCCCGCTCCCGCCAAGAGGGTGCGCAAGGTCAGCCGGTCCATGCTGGTCGGCGCCATCCTGATCGTCTGGCTGGTGCTGTTCGTCGTCCTGCGCGGAAAGCAGACACTCGCCCTCGCCGCGGCCGACCTGACCGACCTGCACCGCTGGTTCAACGACGTCAACGACTCGATCGGCGCGAACCGCAACTCCAACCCGCTGTTCCTGTACTTCTTCAACGAGATCCGCCTGGTCATCGACTCCCTGGTGACCTTCGTCCAAGAGCTGATCTCCCAGCCGTCCGCCGACCGGCCCGTCCCGCAGATCGGCTGGCTCGGCGTCGTCGGCATCGCCGGCTATGTCTCCTGGGCCGTGGGCAACTGGCGGGTCGCGCTGCTGGCGGTGGCCGGCTTCACCTTCCTGGGCCTTCAGGGCCTGTGGCAGGAGAGCATGGACACCCTGGCGCTCACCGTCTCAGCCGTCTTCGTGGCGCTGGTGATCGCGATCCCGCTGGGCGTGTGGGCGGGACTGTCCGACCGGTTCAACCGGTTCGTGACGCCTTTCCTGGACCTCATGCAGACCATGCCGACCTTCGTCTACCTGGCCCCGCTGACGCTGTTCTTCCAGATCGGCCCGGCCTCCGCCACGATCGCCACGCTGATCTACGCCGCGCCGCCGACGATCCGCATCACCGCGCACGCCATCCGCTCCGTACCGGAGACGACGGTGGAGGCAGCCGACTCGCTGGGTGCCACCCGACGGCAGTCCCTGCTGAAGGTCCTGCTGCCGATGTCCAAGCGGACCGTGGTGATGGGCGTCAACCAGACCATCATGGCCGCCCTGGCCATGGTGACCATCGCCG
Source organism: Streptomyces sp. NPDC091377 (assembly GCF_044757045.1). Lineage (NCBI taxonomy): Bacteria > Bacillati > Actinomycetota > Actinomycetes > Kitasatosporales > Streptomycetaceae > Streptomyces > Streptomyces sp. NPDC091377. The sequence goes on from NZ_JBIVUE010000029.1 coordinate 52,892, forward strand.
CCCTGATCGACGCGCCCGGCCTCGGCAAGACCGTCGTCCAGGCACTCCAGACGCTCGACGTCGGCACGGCTTTCAACGCGGGTCTGGCCATCGTCGTCCTGGCCATCGTGCTGGACCGGGTCACCACCGCGGCGAGCGCACGCGAGGAGGCCGCCCGCCGCTCGAAGAACCGCTTCCTGACCTGGCGACGCCCGCTGCTGGCGGCAGGTGCCGCGGTCATGGCGGTCCTGGCCTATCTGTCCCACACCTATCTGTGGGCGGTGGAGTTCCCCGGCGAGGGGAGCACCGGCAGCGCGATCAGGAGCACGGCGGACACCGTGACCACCTGGGTGCAGGACAACCTCTCGGGCGTCACCAACGCCTTCCGGGACGCCCTCACCAACAGTCTCCTCAACCCGTTCCAGGCGCTGCTCACGGACTCCCCGTGGTGGCTCGTCGGCGCGGCACTGATCGCACTCGCCGTCGTCCTCGGCGGCTGGCGCGCCGGTATCACCACGGCTGTCTGCGTGGGTCTGCTGGTCGGCACCGGCGTGTGGTCGGACGGCATGACGACGCTGGCGTCCACCCTCGTCGCCACGGTGCTCGTGATGCTGCTCGGCGTCTTCTTCGGCGTCTGGATGGGACGCAGCGCGCTGGTGGACCGGCTGATCCGGCCCACCCTGGACGCGGCACAGGTCATGCCGCCGTTCGTCTATCTCGTGCCGTTCCTCGCGCTGTTCGGCGCGACCCGCTTCACGGCGATCGTCGCCGCTGTCGTCTACGCGGCCCCCGTCGCCATGAAGATCATCGCGGACGGGGTGCGGAACGTGCCCGCGACGACCGTGGAGGCGGCCACCTCCGCCGGGTGCAACACCTGGCAGATCATCACCAAGGTCCAACTGCCGATGGCACGTGGCGCCCTGACTCTCGCGACCAACCAGGGCCTGATCTACGTGCTGTCGATGGTTGTGGTGGGCGGCCTGGTGGGGGCAGGCGCCCTCGGCTACGACGTCGTGGCCGGGTTCTCGCAGGGGCAGTTGTTCGGGAAGGGGCTCGCCGCAGGGCTCGCCATCGTCCTTCTCGGAGTCATGTTCGACCGGATCACTCAGGCAGCGGCGCGGCGTACCAGCGCGTAAGGAGCAACTGGCCATGGCAAGGCAAGCAAGACAGTGGAGAGTCGGCGCGGCCGGCATAGCGGTCCTCGGCCTCACCCTCACCGCCTGCGGTGGTGCGAAGGTCGGTGACTCCTCGGATGCCGGCGGCTCGGGCGGCTCCGGCGCGTGCGGCACGCTCAACCTCGCGGTCAATCCGTGGGTGGGCTACGAGGCCAACGCGGCCGTCATCGCGAACGTCGCGGAGCAGGACCTCGGCTGCAAGGTCACCAAGAAGGACCTCAAGGAAGAGATCGCCTGGCAGGGCTTCGGGACGGGTGAGGTCGACGCCGTCGTCGAGAACTGGGGTCACGACGACCTGAAGAAGAAGTACATCAACGACCAGAAGACCGCCGTCGACGCCGGCGCGACCGGCAACGAAGGCCGCATCGGCTGGTACGTGCCGCCGTGGCTGGCCGAGGAGCACCCGGACATCCTCGACTGGAACAACCTCGACAAGTACGCGGCCGAGTTCAAGACGTCGGAGTCCGGCGGCAAGGGGCAACTCCTCGACGGCGACCCGTCGTTCGTCACCAACGACGAGGCGCTGGTGAAGAACCTGAAGCTGGACTTCAAGGTCGTGTACGCGGGCAGCGAGACCGCCCTCATCCAGGCATTCCGCAAGGCGGAGAAAAACAAGGAATGGGTGATCGGCTACTTCTACGAGCCGCAGTGGTTCCTGTCCGAGGTGCCGCTGAAGAAGGTCAAGCTGCCCGAGTACGAGACGGGCTGTGACGCCGACGCCGAGAAGGTGAACTGCGACTACCCCGTGTACAAGCTGGACAAGATCGTCAGTGCGAAGTTCGCCAAGTCGGGCAGCCCCGCCTATGACCTGGTGAAGAACTTCACCTGGACCAACGACGACCAGAACACCGTGGCCAAGTACATCGCGGTGGACAAGATGACCCCCGAGGCGGCGGCGAAGAAGTGGGTCGAGGCCAACCGCGCCAAGGTGGACGCCTGGATCAAGTAGGCCCTTCTCGGATGCCCGGTGGGCGGTGCGTACGGACGCGCACCGCCCACCGGGCATTGCTGTTTTTCCGGGTCGTTCTCCGACTTTTTCCGGGTCGTTCTCCGACGTCACCGGACCTCTTGACACCCACCTGCACGGCAGGCACATTGAGTTGCGCAACCTGAGTCACGTTGCGCAGAAAGCAACTCAACCGGAGGTGCGGCGATGGTGGGACCGCGTGTGGTCATCATCGGAGCGGGAGTCGTCGGCGCGGCTCTCGCGGACGAGATCTCGGCGCGGGGCTGGACCGAGGTGACCGTGGTCGACCAAGGGCCGCTCCCGGCCACCGGAGGCTCGACCTCGCACGCCCCCGGCCTGGTCTTCCAGACGAACTCCTCGAAAACCATGACAGAGCTGGCCCGCTACACCGTCGAGAAGTTCTGTTCCCTCGACGTCGACGGCAAGCCCTGCTTCCTCCAGGTCGGCGGCCTCGAACTGGCGACCACGCCGGAGCGCCTCGCGGAACTGCACCGCAGGCACGGCTGGATCACCGCCTGGGGCATCGAGTCGCGGATCCTGAGCGCCGACGAGTGCGTCGAGAAGCACCCGCTTATCGACCGTGACAAAGTCCTCGGCGGCCTCCTCGTCCCGACCGACGGCCTCGCCAAGGCGGTCCTCGCCGTCGAGGCGCAGATCCGCCGGGCCACCGAGCGCGGTGTGCGCTTCCTGGCCCGGCACGAAGTCCTCGACGTCCTCGAAGCCGACGGCGAGGTGACCGGCGTCCTGACCGACCAGGGCGAGATCCCCGCCGACATCGTCGTGTGCTGCGCCGGCATCTGGGGCCCGAAGATCGCCCGCATGGCCGGCATGAACCTCCCGCTGACCCCGCTCGCCCACCAGCTCGCCTGGACCGGCCCGATACCCGCCCTCGCCGGCCAGACCGAGGAGGCGGTCCGCCCGATCCTGCGCCACCAGGACGCCGACCTCTACTACCGCGACCGCTTCGACGGCATCGGCATCGGGTCCTACGGTCACCGCCCCATGCCGATCTCCGCGGACGACATCCGCGCCTTCGACGAGGCTGCCGAGATGCCGTCCGTCCTGAAGTTCACCGAGGAGGACTTCGAGCCCGCCTGGGCCGAGACCCAGTCCCTCCTCCCTTCGACGCAGGAGGCCAAGGTCGAGGAGGGCATCAACGGCCTGTTCTCCTTCACCACCGACAACTACCCGCTCCTCGGCGAGTCGAGGCACGTCAAGGGCTTCTGGGTCGCCGAGGCGGTCTGGGTCACCCACTCCGCGGGCGTCGGCCGGGCCATGGCCGAATGGCTGGTCGACGGGCACTGCTCGACCTTCGACCTGCACGAGTGCGACGTCAACCGCTTCGAGCCGCACCAGCTGTCCCCGGAGTACGTCCTGGCCCGCGACTGCCAGAACTTCATCGAGGTCTACGACATCCTCCACCCCCTCCAGCCGTCCGGCGACCCGCGCCCCATCCGCACCAGCCCCTTCCACGCCCGTCAGCAGGAGCACGGCGCCTTCTTCCTGGAGGCGAGCGGCTGGGAACGCCCGCAGTGGTACGAGGCCAACGCGAAGCTGGCCGAGGGCCGCAACATCCCCACCCCGAACGACTGGGCCGCCCAGTTCTGGTCGCCCATCGTCGGCGCCGAGGCACAGGCCACCCGCGAGACCGTCGCGATGTACGACATGACGGCCCTCAAGCGTCTGGAGGTGAGCGGGCCCGGCGCCGCCGAACTCCTGGAGCACCTGTGCACCAGCAAGGTCGCCAAGTCCGTCGGCTCGGTCACCTACACCCTGCTCCTCGACCACGACGGCGGCATCCGCAGCGACATCACCGTCGCCCGCCTCGCCCACGACCTCTTCCAGGTCGGCGCCAACGGCAACCTCGATCTCGACTGGTTCACCCGCCGCCTCCCCACCGACGGCACGGTCCAGGTCCGCGACATCACCCCCGGCACCTGCTGCATCGGCCTGTGGGGCCCGCTGGCCCGCAAGGTCCTCCAGCCGCTGACGGACGAGGACTTCTCGGGCGACGGCCTGAAGTACTTCCGCGCCAAGCGCGCCCACATCGGCAGCGTCCCGGTGACCGCGATGCGGCTGTCGTACGTCGGCGAACTCGGCTGGGAGCTGTACACCACCGCCGACCAGGGCCTGAAGCTGTGGGACATCCTGTGGCAGGCGGCGAGGCCCCTCGGCGGCGTCATCGCCGGCCGCGGCGCCTTCAACAGCCTCCGCCTGGAGAAGGGCTACCGCTCCTTCGGCACCGACATGACCTACGAGCACGACCCCTACGAGGCCGGCGTCGGCTTCGCCGTCAAGCTCGACAAGGGCGACTTCATCGGCAAGGCCGCACTGGAACGCCGCAAGGAGAACGTGCGGCGCAGGCTGACCTGCCTCACCATCGACGACCCGCAGTCGGTCGTCATGGGCAAGGAGCCGGTGTACGACGGCGACCGCCCGGTCGGCTACGTCACCAGCGCCGCCTACGGCTACACCATCGGCAAGGGCATCGCCTACGCGTGGCTCCCGGCCGAGCTCACCACTCCCGGCAGGCCCGTACAGATCGGCTACTTCGACCAGCGCGTCGAGGCGGTCGTCGCCGAGGAGCCCCTGTTCGACCCCACCATGTCCCGCCTCCGCGGCTGACAGCACGCGTCGACTCCGAGGAAATCCGGGGAGAACCGAGGAAGGAGCACCGCCGGTGAACGCACAGCTGCTCGACGGCAAGGCGACCGCCGCCGACATCCGCCACGAACTCGCCGAGCGCGTGGGCAAGCTGACGGCCGTCAACGGCCGCCCGCCGGGCCTGGGCACGGTCCTGGTCGGCGACGACCCGGGCAGCCATGCCTACGTCGGCGGAAAGCACCGCGACTGCGCCCAGGTCGGCATCGCCTCGATCCGCCGGGACCTGCCCGCCAACGCCTCACAGGAGCAGATCGAGGCGACGATCGACGAGCTCAACGCCGACCCGGCCTGCACCGGCTACATCGTCCAGCTCCCGCTCCCGCGCCACCTGGACGCCAACGCCGTACTGGAACGCATGGACCCGGCCAAGGACGCCGACGGACTGCACCCCGTCAACCTCGGCCGGCTCACCCTGGGCGTCGAGGCCCCGCTGCCGTGCACCCCGCGCGGCATCGTGGAACTCCTTCGCCGCCACGACGTACCGCTCGCCGGAGCGCGCGTCTGCGTGATCGGCCGGGGCATCACGGTAGGACGCCCCATCGGCCTCCTCCTCACCCGCCGCTCCGAGAACGCCACCGTGACCCTCTGCCACACCGGCACCAAGGGCCTTGCCTGGCACGTACGGGAGGCGGACATCGTCATCGCCGCCGCCGGCTCGCCCGGACTGGTCACCAAGCACATGCTGCGCCCCGGCGCCGCGGTCCTGGACGTCGGCATCACCCGCACCGACCAGGGCCTGGTCGGCGACATCCACCCGGACGCCGCCCAGGTCGCCGGATGGATCGCGCCCATGCCCGGCGGCGTGGGCCCCATGACACGGGCGATGTTGCTGGCCAACGTCGTCGAGGCCGCCGAGAGGAACACCACCGCCGTATGAACGCGCACGTCCCCGAGCACCCGCAGAATCCGCACCTCGAAGAAGCCCTTTCAGAAGACGGAGACGTCCGATGAGCCCCCGCATCCCCGGCGCCGACCTCCCCGACCACCCCGACTGGCTGTGGCGCAACCCCGAGCCCAAGCGGTCGTACGACGTGGTGATCGTCGGCGGCGGCGGACACGGCCTGGCCACCGCGCACTACCTCGCCAAGAACCACGGCATCACCGATGTCGCGGTGCTGGAGAAGGGCTGGCTCGCGGGCGGCAACATGGCCCGTAACACCACGATCATCCGCTCCAACTACCTGTGGGACGAGAGCGCCGGCATCTACGAGCACGCGCTCAAGCTCTGGGAGGGCCTAGCGGACGAGCTCGACTACCCGATCCTCTTCTCCCAGCGCGGCGTGCTGAACCTGGCCCACAGCCTCCAGGACGTCCGCGACAGCGTGCGGCGCGTCGAGGCGAACCGCCTCAACGGCGTGGACGCGGAGTGGCTCGACGCGGACGGCGTCAAGGAAGTCTGCCCGATCGTCAACATCTCGCAGGACGTGCGCTACCCGGTCCTGGGCGCCACGTACCAGCCGCGCGCGGGCATCGCCAAGCACGACTACGTCGCCTGGGGCCTGGCCCGCTCGGCCGACGCCGCCGGCCTCGACATCATCCAGAATTGCGAGGTCACCGGCCTCGACGTGGTCGGCAACCGGGTCGTCGGCGTCCAGACCGACCTCGGCCCCATCGCGGCCGGCAAGGTCGCGCTCTGCTCGGCGGGCCACACCTCGGTCCTCGCGGCGATGGCGGGCATCGAACTCCCCATCCAGAGCCACCCGTTGCAGGCCCTGGTATCGGAACTCCTCCAGCCGATCCACCCCACGGTCGTCATGTCCAACGCCGTCCACGTGTACGTCAGCCAAGCCCACAAGGGCGAGCTGGTCATGGGCGCAGGCATCGACGCTTACAACTCCTACACCCAGCGCGGCGCCTTCCACATCATCGAAGAGCAGATGGCCGCGGCCCTGGAGCTGTTCCCCGTCTTCGCCCGCGCCCACGTGCTGCGCACCTGGGGTGGCATTGTCGACACCAGCCCCGACGCCTCACCGATCATCGGGCTCAGCCCCGTCGACAGCCTCTACCTCAACTGCGGCTGGGGAACGGGCGGCTTCAAGGCCACCCCGGGCGTCGGCTGGGTCTACGCCCACACCATCGCCCACGACACCCCGCACGCCCTCAACGCCCCCTTCTCGCTCGACCGTTTCACCACCGGCGCGCTCGTCGACGAGCACGGCGCTGCCGCGGTGGCCCACTAGGGAGCCGAACCATGCTGCTCATCCCCTGCCCGTGGTGCGGGCCCCGCGACGAGGCCGAGTTCCACTACGGCGGCCAGGCCCATGTGCCGTACCCCGAGGACCCGGCGTCCCTCTCCGACCAGGAGTGGGCCCGCTACCTCTTCTTCCGCGACAACCCGAAGGGCCCCTTCGCCGAGCGCTGGAGCCACGCGGCGGGCTGCCGCCGCTGGTTCAACGCGGTACGGGACACGTCGACGAACGAGATCCTGACGGTGTACAGGTCGGGCGAGGAACGCCCGGCGCCTGTTGAGCCAAGGCAGGCCGTACCAGCCCGTCCGGCGTTCGAGGACGCGACACCACCGTTCCCATCCCCCGCCCACCCGCAGGGTGCTTCGCCTCTCGGCGCCGGTCCAGGCATTCCAGCCCGTCCGGCGCTTGAGGACAAGGCCGTTCAGGCCGAAGCGGGGTCCGGGGGCCCAGCCCCCAGCGGGATCGAAGGGGCGGAGCCCCTTCAGGATGGGACGGGTAGGGGCGGCGGGGGCGAGACCAACCCGTTCCGCCACGCGACCCGCGGCCGAATCGACCGCGACACCCCCCTCACCTTCACCTTCGACGGCACCGGATACCAGGGCTACCGAGGCGACACCCTCGCCTCCGCCCTCCTCGCCAACGGCGTCATCCGGGCCGGCACCAGCATCAAGCTCGGCCGCCCCCGAGGCATCTTCTCCGCCGGCGTCGAAGAGCCCAACGCGGTCGTCCAGATCGAGGAACCCTTCCCGGAGCCCATGCTCCCCGCGACGACCGTCGAGCTCTACGACGGCCTGGTCGCGACCAGCCTCCCCGGCCAGGGCCGCCTCGCCACCGCCCCGGACCCCGCCCGCTACGACGCCGTACACGCCCACTGCGACCTGCTGATCGTCGGCGCCGGCCCGGCCGGCCTCGCGGCAGCGGCGGTCGCGGCGAGAAGCGGCGCCCGCGTCATCCTCGCCGACGACCAGCCGGAACTCGGCGGCAGCCTCCTCGGCACGGCCGAGCACCTCGACTGGGTACGGGAGGTGACGGAACTGCTCGACGCCGCCCCCGCGGTCCGTGTCCTGCCGCGCACCACCGTCTTCGGCTACTACGACGACAACCACCTCCTCGCCGTCGAGCGCCGCACCCACCACCTCGGCGCCGACGCCCCCGAGAACGTCTCCCGCGAACGCGTCTGGCGCATCCGCGCCCGCCGGGTCGTCCTCGCCACGGGCGCCCACGAGCGCTCACTGGCCTTCGCGAACAACGACCGCCCCGGCGTGATGCTGGCCTCCTCCGCCCGCACCCACGTCAACCGCCACGGCGTCCTGCCCGGCCGTCGCGCGGTCGTCTTCACCACCAACGACAGCGCGTACGAGGCGGCCCTGGACCTCGCCTCGGCCGGCCTCGCCATTACGGCGATCGTCGACACCCGCCCCGAACCGGGGGAGTGGGCCGAGCGCGCGAGGGCGGCCGGCATCGAAGTCCTGCCCGGCCACGCCGTCACCGGCACGGAGGGCGAGGCTCGCCTCACCGCCGCGACCGTCGCACCGTACGGACAGTCCGCGGGGCGGCGCGAGTTCACCGCCGACCTGCTGCTGGTCTCCGGCGGCTGGAACCCGGTGGCGCACCTGTTCAGCCAGTCCGGTGGCAAACTGCGCCACGACGAGACGCTGGGCTCCTTCGTCCCCGACACCTGCCGCCAGGCCGTCGAGGTCGCGGGCAGCGCGAGCGGCGTCCTCGACCCGGCCACGGTCCTGGCACAGGGCGCGGCCTCAGGTGCCCGTGCCATCGAGGCCGAGGGTTACCCGCCCCAGGCGCCCCGCCTCCCGCAGGCGCCCGCGCAGCCGCGGCCGACGCCGCCGATGCACGTGTACGTCGTCCCGGGCGCCGCAGACGGTCCCCGCTTCGTCGATCTCCAGCGCGACGTCACCGTCGACGACCTGGCCCGCGCGACCGGCGCCGGTCTGCGCTCGGTCGAGCACACCAAGCGCTACACCACCGCCGGCACCGCCAACGACCAGGGCAAGACCTCCGGCACCCTGGCCAGTGGCGTCGTCGCCGAACTGCTCGGCGTGGACATCTCGGCGCTCGGCACGACCACGTTCCGCCCGCCGTACACCCCGGTCTCCTTCGCCGCCCTCGCCGGCCGCGACCGGGGTGTGCTGAGCGACCCGGTCCGCACGACCGCCATCCATGAGTGGCATGTCGCGCACGGTGCTCTGTTCGAGAACGTCGGCCAGTGGAAGCGCCCCTGGTACTACCCGCGAGGCGGTGAGGACATGGAAGCCGCCGTACTGCGCGAGTGCGCCGCCACCCGCGAGAGCGTCGGCTTCATGGACGCCTCCACCCTCGGCAAGATCGACGTGCAGGGTCCGGACGCCGGCGTCTTCCTCGACCGGCTCTACACCAACATGATGAGCACCCTGAAGGTCGGCATGATCCGCTACGGCGTCATGTGCCGCCCGGACGGCATGGTCTTCGACGACGGCACGGTCATCCGCGTCGCCCCGGGGCGCTTCCTGGTCACCACGACGACGGGCAACGCCGCCGCCGTACTCGACTGGATGGAGGAGTGGCACCAGACCGAGTGGCCCGAGCTGAAGGTCCACTGCACTTCCGTGACCGAGCAGTGGTCGACGGTCGCACTCGTCGGTCCGAAGTCCCGGGAGGTCCTCGCCTGCCTCGCGCCCCAACTGGCCGTGACCAACGACGACTTCCCGTTCATGGCCTGGCGGGAGACTACCGTCGCGGGCATCGAGGCCCGGGTCTGCCGGATCAGCTTCTCCGGCGAACTCGCCTTCGAGATCAACGTGTCACCATGGCAGGGCCTCGCCCTGTGGGAGGCCGTGCACGAGGCCGGCGCCCCGTACGGCATCACCCCGTACGGCACGGAGACCATGCACGTCCTGCGCGCCGAGAAGGGCTACCCGATCATCGGCCAGGACACCGACGGCACGGTCACGCCGCAGGACCTCGGCATGAGCTGGGTGGTGTCGAAGAAGAAGCCGGACTTCATCGGCAAGCGGTCCTACGCCCGCGCGGACACGTCCCGTCCCGACCGCAAGCACCTGGTCGGCCTGCTCCCCGAAAACCCCGGGACCTTCCTCCCGGAAGGCACCCACCTGATCGCCGACGGTGTGCTGCCGACCCCGCCGGTCCCCATGCTCGGCCATGTCACCTCCAGCTATCGCAGCGCCGCCCTCGGCCGGACGTTCGCGCTCGCCCTGATCAAGGGCGGCCGGGACCGTATCGGCGAGCGGCTGTACGCCCCGGTCGGCGACCAGCTGGTGCCGGTGACCGTCGCCGGCCCCGTCCTCTACGACCCCGAGGGAGCACGCCGCGATGGCTGACACCGCCCTTACCGCCCCGCTCCGCAGCCCGCTGTCGCATGTCACCGACCGCCTGGCCACCGCGACACACGCGTCCGGGGGTGCGATCAGGCTGGCCGAACTCCCCTTCCTGGCCCAGCTCAACGTGCGCCTCGACGTCAAGGGAGCGGCGGCAGAAGCCGTCGGGCTCGCACTGGACCTGCAACTGCCGCTCCAGCCGAACAGGGTGGTACGCGCGGGGGAGCTGACCGCGCTGTGGCTCGGCCCGGACGAGTGGCTGCTGGTGGGACCGCAGGGCAGCGAGCGGGACCTGGAGAGCCGGATCCGGGAGGCCGCGGGCGACGAGCACGTCTCGGTCACCGACGTCTCCGCGCAGCGCACCACGCTCCTGGTCACGGGCCCGCGCGCCCGGGACCTGCTGGCCCACGGCTGTCCGCTGGACCTGCATCCGCGGGCCTTCGGTTCCGGCCGCTGCGCCCAGACGACACTGGGCCGCACCCAGGTCGTCCTGGTCGCCCGGGACGAACCCAGGGCCGGGTTCTGGGTCCTGGTGCGATCGACGTTCGCCGGCTATCTGGCGGACTGGCTGCTCGACGCGGCGACCGAGTACCTCTGAGAAAGACCCGACGGGCCGCACCCCGTCGCCCCCAGTGGGGAACACCGGTACGGCGTCCTGGAACCCCGTACTTCACCCGCGGGGGTTGCCACGCCCCCGCCGGACGCTGGTCATGGGTGTCGTGAACGTGACGCGGGACTCGTTCTCCGACGGCGGGCTATGGTTCGCCGCCGACGCCGCTGTCACGCACGGGCTCGCGCTGCTCGAACAGGGCGCGGACATCGTGGACGTGGGCGGCGAGTCAACCCCGCCCCGGCGCGGCACGCCTGCCGGTGGAGGAGGAGCTGCGACGCGTCCTGCCCGTCGTCCGGAAACTCTCCGCGGCGGGCGCGATCGTGAGCGTCGACACCATGCGGGCGGAGGTCGCCGCACGCGCGCTGGACGCGGGTGCGCGGCTGGTCAACGACGTCTCGGGGGGCCTCGCCGACCCCGCGATGCTGCCGCTGATGGCCCGGGCGGGCACGCCGTACGTGCTGATGCACGGGCGTGGACACTCCGCCGGCATGCAGGCGAACGCCGTCTACGACGACGTCGTCACCGAGGTGCTCGACGAGCTGCGGCTGAGGGTCGACGCCGCGCTGGAGGCAGGGACAGCGCCCGACTGCCTGGCCGTCGACCCCGGGCTGGGCCTCGCCAAGACGCCCGACCACAACTGGGAGCCGCTGGGCCGACTGGGTGACGTCATGGCCCTGGAGCACCCCGTCCTCGTGGGCGCGTCACGCAAGTCCTTCCTGGGCAGTCTGCCGGCCGACCGGACGACGGGACAGCCCCGCCCCGCGTGCCTGCGCGATGCCGCGACCACCGCCGTGTCCGTACTCGCCGCCGCACAGGGCGTCTGGTGTCTGCGTGTGCACGACGTCGCGTCGACGGCGGACGCGGTACGGGTGACGGCCCGCTGGGGTGTCGAGGGTGTGGAGCCTTAGCCCAGGTAGCCCGTCCGGCGGCTGATCTCGTCCGCGCCGCTGATCAGCAGCGGTGCCACCTCGTGGATGCGTTCCTCGGTGAAGCGGTAGGCGGGGCCGGAGGCGCTGAGCGCGGCGATGACTTCGCCGTCGCGGGAGCGGATCGGGGCCGCCAGGGCCTGGAGTCCGATCTCGAGCTCCTCCAGCGTCACCGCGTACCCGCGCTCCCGCGCCTCGGCGAGGTTCTTCTCCAGCTTCGTCCTCGCGGTCAGGGTGTGCGGCGTGAGCTTCTGCACCGTGGACGCCGCGAGCACGGCGTCGCGCTCCTTCGCCGGCAGATGGGCCAGCAGGATCTTGCCGCTCGACGTGGCGTAGACCGGCGTGAGCTGGCCGACCCAGTTGTGGGTGCCGACGGCGCCCGGACCGCGTACCTGATACAGGTTGACCGCGTAGTGCTCCTGCAGGACGGCGATGTTGACGGTCTCGCCGATCTCCTCGCTGAGCCGCTCGCACACCGGCCGGCCCTGCTGGGTGATGTCGAGGCGGCCCGTGACCGCGCCGGCCAGGCGTACGATCCCGAAGCCGAGCCGGTACTTGCCCCGCTCGGCCGTCTGCTCGACGAGTCCGCGCGCCTCCAGTGCCCCGAGCAGCCGGAACGCGGTCGACTTGTGGACGTCGATCTCGGCGGCCACCTCGCTGACGCCCGCCTCGCCGCGCTGGGCGAGGATCTCCAGGACGCTGACGGCGCGGTCGACGGACTGCACACCGTTCACGGTGGGCCCCGCTGTTTCACTATCTGCGGTGTGGTTGCTCATAGCGCAACTATATGCATGGTTCTCCGTGGGCCTTCAAGGGGCTTCGCGGGTCCTGTTGGGGCCGTGTGGGAGACGGGCGGGGACGGCCGCGGATGGCTGGATCCGGCCGCCCGCATGGTCGCACGGCCTGCCGTGTCAGCGGAAGACCACGGTGCATTGTCCGTTCACCAGCACCCGGCTCTCGCTGTGCCACTCGACGGCGCGGGCGAGCACCTGGGCCTCGACGTCACGGCCCATGGTGACCAGCTCGTCGGGGGCGCGGGAGTGGTCCACGCGGACGACGTCCTGCTCGATGATCGGCCCTTCGTCGAGGACGGACGTGACGTGGTGCGCCATGTGCAACTTGACAGGGGTTCGGCCGCCGGGTGCAGCCCGGCGTCAAGCTCTGCACCAAGGAGTCCGGCGAGGTCAAGCGCGCCTTCCAAATCGAGAACTGCATGGAGTGCTACCACTGCGCCACGATCCACCCCGAACTCATCGAGGTGCTGGCGGAGTTCGAGGACGGCTACGCCGCCCAGTGTTACGTGGGTGACGGCGCGGAGTTCGGTGAGGACGTCCAGGGGTTCAAGGTCGACGGATCCGAGGGCCTGGACCGCATCCCGGGTGTCGCCGACGACCAGGACCGCCGCTCCTACGGGATCACCGTCCGGCCGCAGGTCTTGATCGACCTCGTGCCCGACCATGTGATCTTCCCTCGGATGTACCCGCTGGCACCCGACCGTACGGTCGTCGAGTGCGACTGGCTGTACCTGCCGCGCGTGGTGGAGAGCGGCAAGGACATGGACCGTTCGGTGGATCTGTTCCACCGGGTCGACCAACAGGACTTCGACGCCTGCGAGCGCACCCAGCCGGCGATGCGCTCGCAGGCGCATCGGCCGCCGCTACGTCCCCGCCAACAAGGGCTACGCCCTGGTCCAGTCCGAGACCGCTGACGTCTACGCACTGCGGCTCGCGCACTCAGGGGCGCTGGTCGCGTACCGGATGCTGCCCAATCCGGACATCCCCAAGGACTGGAACATCATCACCTTCCCCCTCAACCCCCAGTACACCAAGCAGGGCACCCTCGACGGCGGCGTCGGCTTCGACGACCGGGGCAAGGTTCTCGACCCGGCGTATCCGAACGCGAGCCAGCGGGGCGAGTACAGCTACTTCAAGCCCCGTGAGGCGTACGCCATCAAGCGCCGCATCCTGCGCGAACGCCAGGAGCTGGAGAACTACTACAGCACCGTCTCCACCGAGACGGACGCCAGTGACCCCACCGCCGACCGCGCCGGGAAGGTCCTGGAGTCCTTCGTCGGCGTTCCTCCCGAGGCACCCGAGAAGAAGGCCCCCACCCAGTCGGCGGGGTCGTTCGCCAACCGGAACATCGCCAACACCTACGTGTGGACCGCCGACGGCGGCTTCTTCGCGGAAACCACCGGCACCACCGATGTGGTGACCCAGACCACCGGCGGCTCCTACAGCGTCTCCGGCTCGGCCACCGGATCCCTGGAGTTCGCCTTCGGAGCCTTCGGCGTCGGTCTGGCCTTCCAATTCGACGCCTCCATCGGCGGCGGGCTGACCGTCACCCGCCAACGCTCCAAGGAAGCCACCCGCTCCAACAGCCTCGAAGTCACCTGCAACCCCACCCGCGACCTCCAGAAGTACGAGAACGGCCAGCCCAAGTACGACGCCACCGGCAAACCCGTCCTCGTCCCCGGCAAGGTCGACGCCTACCGCTTCATGACCTTCTACCTCGGCCAGGACACCACCCACTTCGACGACTTCTACAACAAGGTCGCCGACCCCACCTGGCTCACCAGCAGCAACGACCCCAACGCCGCTGCCCTCCGCCAGGCCCGCCACAGCGACCGCAAACCCCCCTGCTGGCGCATCCTCCACCGCGTCACCTTCATCTCCCGCATCCTCCCCCTCGTCCCCCCCCGGCCGGCGCACCACCGGTGGAAGGCGCCCTGCGCTCCGTCGACGTCGCCAGCAACTACGAACTCATCCGCCGCCTCGACCCCTACGTCTCCACCTCCACCGGCTCCCGCGCCGAACTCGCCGAAGCCACCCGCACAGCCCTCTCAGCCCACCTGCCCCAGCTTCTGCCCCACGCAGCGGCGATCGGACAGTTCCTCGCCGACTACTACGGCGTGAACGAATAGCCAGGCCGGCCCCACAGTGCCCCGGTACCCGACCTGGCGACAGGCCAGGTACCGGGGCATCGGTATGCCATAGGCAAGTCCCGAGCACAGAGGAGTGGATAACGTGCAGCCACCCACCTGACAACGGCCCAGCCGAAGGGGCGGCCAACATCCGCAGATGGGACAGCAGAGCATGGTCGGGTGAGGGTCGACGCTGAGGCGCAGGCAATGGCTGGCAGGGCGCCCCGGCCGCGACGGAGATCCTGGTTCACAATCCCTGTGCCAGCCGGTGGTACGCCTGGTTCCAGCGGAGATCGCGCCGGAACTGCCTCGGGTTGGTGGTCCCGTCGATGAGGGCGAGTTCCAGGCGGAGCATCTCCGCCAGGTCGTCGAGGTGGTCGGAGGTGAGAGCGGTGCTGAGGACGGTGTGGTGCGGTCCTCCGGCCGTCAGCCAGGATTCGGTGGAGGTCCGCAGGTCGGGGCGGGGCCGCCAGACCGCGCGGGCGACCGGCAGGACGGGCAGCGGGTGAGGGGGTGCGACCACGTCGATGTCGTTGGCGATCAGGCGGAAGCGGTCGCCGAGGTCGGCGAGGCCGACCACCACGGCCGGGCCGGGGGCGGCGTCGAACACCAGGCGCACCGGGTCCTCCCGCCCGCCGATGCCGAGGGGGTGGATCTCGCAGCTGGGCCGGGCGGCCGCGATGGTGGGGCAGACTTCCAGCATGTGTGCGCCGAGAATGAGCTCGTTGCCCGGTGTCAGGTCGTAGGTGTAGTCCTCCATGAAGGAGGTGCCGCCCGGGAGGCCGGTGGCGGCCACCTTGAGGGCGCGCAGCAGGACAGCGGTCTTCCAGTCGCCCTCACCTCCGAAGCCGTACCCCTGGGCCATGAGCCGCTGGACCGCGAGGCCGGGCAGCTGGCGCAGTCCGCCCAGGTCCTCGAAGTTGGTGGTGAAGGCCCCGAAGCCGCCCGTTTCCAGGAAGGTGCGCAGGCCGGCTTCGATGCGGGCCGCGTAGCGCAGCGATTCGTGCCGGTCGCCTCCGGGCCGCAGTTCCGGCGCCAGGTGGTACAGGTCCTCGTACTCCTTGACGAGGGCAGTCACCTCGGTCTCGTCCGCGTCGTCGACGACTTCCACCAGGTCGTTGACGCCGTAGGTGTTGACGGAGACGCCGAAGCGCAGTTGGGCCTCGACCTTGTCGCCCTCGGTGACGGCCACGTCGCGCATGTTGTCGCCGAAGCGGGCGACCTTGAGGGTGGCCAGTTCGGATCGTGCGGCGGCGGCCCGCGCCCAGACCGCGATGCGTCCGGTCGTCACCGGGTCGGTGACGTGGCCGGCCACGGTCTTGCGGGGTACGCCGACGCGGGCCTGGATGTGCCCGAACTCGCGGTCTCCGTGCGCGGCTTGGTTGAGGTTCATGAAGTCCATGTCGATGGTGTCCCAGGGCAGGGCCACGTTCGACTGGGTGTGGAGGTGCAGCAGCGGCTTGCGCAGCGCGTCCAGTCCGGCGATCCACATCTTGGCTGGCGAGAAGGTGTGCATCCAGGCGATGAGCCCGGTGCACCGGTCGTCGGCGTTGGCGTCGAGGCACACCCGGCGGATGGCGTCGGTGTCGGTCAGTACCGGCTTCCACACCACGCGCGCGGGAATGCCGGAGGCGTCGGCCAGCGCGGCGGCGATCTGCCGCGACTGGTCGGCGACCTGCTTCAGCGTCTTCTCTCCGTACAGGCCTTGGCTCCCGGTGAGGAACCAGATCTCCTGGGCGGGGGAAGTTCGGCTGGGCACATGGACTCCTGAAGGTGACGTCCCGCAACGGTGGCGAGGTCGGCGGGCGGACGGGGTAGCGGGAATGAACGGCGGTGTGGGGTCAGTCCGCGGTGCGGGCCGTGTCGCGCATGTTCCTCAGGCGGTGCAGCAGACCGCCGGCGGCGAAGTGGTCGTGCAGGAGCCGGTACTCGGCGAAGAGGGCGTCGTAGGCGTCGGCTCGGGAGGCGTCGGGGGTGTAGACGGCGGGCCGCTCGCGGCCCATGGCAGCGGTGGCCGCTCGCACGTCGGGGTGCGCGCCGGCGGCCACGGCGGCGTGGATGGCCGACCCGAGGGCGGGGCCCTGGTCGGACGCGGCGAGGGAGACGGGGCGGCGCAGCACGTCGGAGTAGATCTGCATCAGCAGTTCGTTCTTGGCCAGTCCACCGGCGACGATGAACTCGTGCACCGGTACCCCGCCCGCCTGCAGGGCCTCCACGATGACGCGGGTGCCGAACGCGGTGGCTTCGAGCAGCGCGCGGTAGACGTCCTCGGGGCGGGTCGCGAGGGTGAGGCCCACGACGACTCCGGAGAGGTGGTGGTCGACGAGGACCGAACGGTTGCCGTTCAGCCAGTCGAGGGCGACCAGTCCGTGGCCGCCGACCGGCTGCCGGGCGGCTTTGCGGGTCAGCAGGGTGTGCAGGTCCTCGCCGCGTTCGTCGGCCTCGGTGAGGTAGTCCGACGGGACGCCTTGCTCCAGTACCCAGGCGAAGATGTCGCCGACCGCGCTCTGTCCGGCCTCGTAACCGTAGGCTCCCTCGACGATCCCACCGTTGACGACACCGCAGATGCCGGGAACGTCGGCGAGGACGGGAGCGTTCACGACGTGGCAGGTGGAGGTGCCCATGATGGCGAGCAGTTGACCGTCCTCGACGGCCTGGGCCGCCGCCGCGGTGACGTGGGCGTCGACGTTGCCCGCGGCCACGGCGATGCCGGGGCGCAGCCCCGTCCACGCTGCCGCCTCCGTACTGAGCGAGCCCACGCGTGAGCCCAGTGCGGAGAGGGGGAATTCGAGACGGGTGCGCGCGAAATCGGCGAACCGGGGGTTCAATGCGGCCAGGTACTCCTCGCTCGGGTAGGCGCCGTCCTGATGGATGCCCTTGTATCCGGCCGTGCAGGTGTTGCGGGACTCGGTTCCGGTGAGCTGCCACACGATCCAGTCGGCGGCCTCGATCCACCGCGCGCAGGTCTCGTAGACGAGCGGATCCTCCTCCAGGACCTGGAGGGCCTTCGCGAACTGCCACTCGGCGGAGATCCGGCCGCCGTAGCGGGCGATCCATTTCTCCCCGCGGGCGTGGGCGAGTTCGTTGATGCGGTCGGCATGCGACTGGGCGGAGTGGTGCTTCCACAGTTTGGGCCACGCGTGCGGCCGTCCGGCGAGCTCGGTCTCGGCGAGGGGGGTTCCGTCGGCCAGTGTGGGCAGGACGGTGCAGGCGGTGAAGTCGGTGGCGATGCCGATCACCGCGGCAGGGTCGATCCCGGCCGCCGCCAGGGCCTGCGGGACGGCGCGACGCAGTACGTCCCGCCAGTCCTGGGGATGTTGCAGGGCCCAGTCCGGAGGCAATTGCGCACCGCCGTGCGGCAGGCGCCGGTCGATGACGCCGTGAGCGTAGGCGTGGACCGCCGCGGCCAGCTCCTGGCCGTCGCGCACCCGTACGACCACGGCGCGGCCCGACAGTGTGCCGAAGTCGACGCCGACCGTGTACTGCTCCGATTCCTCGGAATGCGGCGTGGGCGCGACGGGACGGGGTGACGTCAAGAGAGTGCCTTTCGAGGGGACCCGTGGGGCGGGAGACGGCCCCGACAGGTGGAGTCGCCGCCCGCGATCCTGGTGGTCGGGCGGGTGATCCCTCCGCATTGTGAGCGCTAACAATCCGAGAGGCAAGGGGCCGCACGGGTTGCGCGTGAGTTCCAGTGGCGCGGCGGCGGCAACGAATGACGCCCGGCTCCTGGGAGAAGGGGCGCACGCCGGGCGGCGGTCCCGAGGAGTTCCACGAGCGCGTGTGGCGGTGCGAACCGTTCCACTCCGCGCACCGGTGTCCGCGTGCTCCTGCACAGCACCCTCGGCGAACGGGCTCTCCCCACGGGGAGGGCCGATGCCCGGGTGGTGGGGGTCATTCCCCGAGGGGAGAATTCCTGCGGGCCGTACTGGCGCGCACGATGAGCTCGGGAGCCACCACCAGGTGCGTCGACTCGTCGGTCGGGCCTTCGATGTGGTCCAGGAGCAGCCCGATGCTGGCGCGGCCGATCGAGGCGAAGTCCTGACGGATCGTCGTCAGCGGGGGCGGGAAGAACTCCGCCTCGGGGATGTCGTCGAAGCCGGCCACCGCCAGGTCCTCCGGCGTGCGCAGGCCGGCTTCCCGCAGCGCCCGGAGCACACCGAGGGCCATCTGGTCGTTGGCGACGAACACCGCGGTGAGGCCCGCTCCCCGCCCTCGTGCCGCCCGGACCCGTGCCGCGAGCTGTTGGCCGGCCTGGTATCCCGACAGCGGACTCCAGTCGCCGCGCAGCAGGGGCGGCACCTCGGCGCCGGCCTCTCGTAGCGCGTCCTCCCACCCCTGTGTGCGGGCTTCGCTCTCGAGCCAGTCGGGAGGGCCCGCGACGTGCCACACGGTGGCGTGGCCCGATGCGAGGAGATGTTCGGTGATCAGGCGGGCGCCGAGGTTCTGGTCCAGCGACACCCCCGGCAGGTCCAGGGTGTGGCCGCCTTCCACGGTGACCACCGGGCACGGTGCTTCCAATGCTGCCAGGGCCCTCACCGCGTCGCGTTGGGGAGTGACGGCGACGATCCCCTCCACGCCCCACCCGGCGAGGTGCTGCATGGCCTCGGCGAGGGCTGTCTGCGTGGCGGTCCGCAGCGTGACGGCGGACGTCAGGTAGCCGCGGTCCCGTGCCGCCTCTTGAACTCCCGCCACGGTGCTGGCGGGTCCGTGCAGAGTGGTGTTCACCGCGATGACGCCCAGCGTGTGAGTCCGGCGAGTGGCCAGAGCCCGGGCCGCCGAATTGCGGCGGTAGCCCAGCTGCTCGATGACCTGTGTCACGGCGGCCCGGGTCTTCGCGCTGACGTTCGGGTGGTCGCTGAGCACCCGTGAAACGGTCTGGTGGGACACGCCGGCGACGCGCGCGACGTCCGTCATCGTGGGCGCTCGCGAGACGTCCGGTAGCTGGGTCAACGCTCTTCCTCTCCTCGTCGAGCGGCCCTTATCGAGGTACCGAACCGGACGCGGCCCGCACACGTCTCGGACCGATCGGGAGATTATCGACAGATATCGGTATTGGCGTTCACATTATGCAGCGCTGACCACATGCTGTGGGCAGGGATCTCCTCGTACATCTTGAGATCTGTACTTGTTAGCGCTCACAATCTGGAGGCGGCTGCGGTCACGCAGCCGCGATGCCTGCGCGGCCCCCGAGAAACCGCCGCGCATGCCGGAGAGACGGTGAGTGCGTAGTGAGCGAGACCCTTCTGAAGGACCTCCGTCGCGAGGTCCTCGCGGCCAACCTGCGCATCCCGGAGGCCGGCCTGGCCACCCTCACCTGGGGGAACGTCAGCGGAGTCGACCGAGACGCCGGCGCCTTCGTCATCAAGCCGTCCGGGATCTCGTACGCCGACCTCACCGAGGAGGACCTGGTGGTGGTGGCCTTGGAGGACGGGCGGGTGGTCGACGGGCACCTCAGGCCGTCCACCGACACCGAAACCCATCGGTGCCTGTACCGGGCCTTCCCCTCCATCGGCGGCGTCACCCACACCCACTCCACGCACGCCGTCGCCTTCGCCCAGGCGCGCCGCCCGATCCCCGTGCTCGGTACGACACACGCGGACACCTTCAACGGCCCGGTCCCCGTCACGGCGGATCTCACCCCCGAGCAGTGCGCGATGGACTACGAGTACAACACCGGACAGGTGATCGTTACCCTGCTCGACGGCGACCCCCGCCGGGCCGAGGAGGTCCCCGGAGCGCTCGTCGCCCGACACGGACCCTTCACCTGGGGCGCCACCGCGAAGGCTGCGCTGGAGAACGCCATCGTGTGCGAGGCCGTGGCGGAGATGGCGCTGCACACGCTGGCACTGGGATCCCGTCTCGGGGACGCCTCCGAACCGCCGAGGCATCTGCTGGAGCGGCACTTCACCCGTAAGCATGGACCGGACGCCTATTACGGCAACACCCTTCACGCCCCGGGCCTCTGAGGCCGCGCACCACCTCGCGGCGCGCAGCGCTCGGCTCGGGTGTCGTCCGCCCGGCCGGCGCCGACGTCCCGGAGCGGCTGGCGCGACCGTCGATTCCGCGCCACCGATGCAGGTCTGCCCAGGTTGCGGTGCTGGTTGGCCTGCTCTCGCCGAGAGGTCGGTCAACTATCTTCCCTTTCCGGCGTCTTGACGGGCCGTCGGGGTGCTGTCTGAATGGGAGCGCTCCCACTCCCATCTCCCCGACCCGCGGCAGCCAGATCATCCAGCGTTCTCGGCCCTCCGTACGCCGGATCCATGAGCACCGTGTTGTCGTGCCCATTCAGGATGAAGCAAGCATCCCCGCCCACCGCGACGGCCCCGTCACCCGACGCCGACACCTCACGCGGTTCAGCTGGACCTTGCCGGGAGCTATGGGACCACCTGTTCTCCCGCCCGATGCCGAAACGGCTCCGCCAGAACTTCACGCGCTGACCCCGCCCCCCAGCTCGCCCAGCCGATGGAGCTCCGGCTGTCTCTCACGTGTTGTTGTCGCCCGTTACAGCCTCACCGATCGAATCACCCGCTGCGACCGACTTCGAGCCCGACGCCTCCACTGCTCCATTCGGCGCCGAACTACCCGGTGCGACGGTTGGGGCGGGTCCGGACACCCGATTACCGTCGCCCGTCACGGCCCTGCCGATGCTGTTGCCGGCCGCAACCGCCTGCGGGCCCGACGCCGTAGTGCGGGTCTGCGGCTGACCGGACTGAATCAACAGCGCCCGCACGGACAGAACGACCATGACGATCGCGGCGGTATCAGCGATGAAACCCGCCACCGTACCCGCGGTCCCGAGATCCTTCAGCCACAGCAGCAGCGTCAAACCCACAACGACCAGACCAGCGGCTGTCGCCACCGCCCACAACACACCCCTGCGCCAACCCGTCAGCATCCCCGCTCCTGTTCATCTCCGCTGCCATGCAGCCTCCGTGGGAACCCTGTCGCCGGCCGCCTCACGCCTCGGTCGACGGCTCGTGACGTTCCACCCCCAGTGCGCCGCGGGACCAGAAGTCCAGACTGGGAGCATCCTGCACCGTGTGCGTGAACGGGAGCCAGCGCTGGCCGCCACCGCAGTGCCGGCTGTAGACCTCGGCATCAAAGGCAGCGCGCGTGACCAGTGCCACCACACCGACCGCGTCTCCGGCGTATGCGTCATTCATCGCCGTGGCCCCGTCCCGCATCTCCGAGCCCTACGACCGGCGCAGGGTGCTGGACTGGAGCTTCGTCGCCTGGGCCGGCGGCGTGGCCGCCTCGATGCCGTTCTGGCAGTCCAGCTTCTACACCGGGCCGTTCTCGAAGGCGTATCCGGGGGCGGGCGACCTGAGCATGTTCGTCGCGGCCGGGGCGGGTGCGGTGCTGTATCTGCTGACGTACCGGCTGAAGCCGCTGTGGGTGCGCAGGCCGTCCGGAGGTTCTCTCGGCCTGGCCGCCAACGAGCCCTCCGCAGCAATCTCCTGACGGAGAATCGGGGTCGGGTTCCGCTTCTTCGGGGGTTGTACCCGGCCTTTCGGCTTGCCCGGTTCTTCGGCCTGCCCGGCCTATCGGGCTTGCCCGGCCCTTCGGAGGCTTACGAGGCCTTCCTCGGCTTGCGAGGCATTCCGTCGGCTTACGCGGAGCTTCCCTCGCTGAAATCCCCCCGAAACCCCAGGTGTGTCTACTCATATGCAACAACAGTTCATCGCAGTGGACACCCCATTGTGGCCAGGGAGGCATCATGACGACCGACCCAGCAGCGGACGCCCCTGATCTTGCCGAGCTGGTCCGCGCCGACGGCATCGAGTTCGTGCTGGCCGTCTTCGTCAACCTGACCGGCAAGCCGTGCGCCAAGCTCGTCCCGGCCCAGGCCGTCGAGGAACTGCGCGACGAGGGCGTCGGGTTCGCCGGATACGCGGCCGGCGCGCTCGGCCAGCAGCCCAGCGACCCCGACGTCATCGCCCGCCCCGACGTCTCTTCGTACACACCCGTCCCCTTCATCAAGCCCGGCCTCGCCCTCGTCCACTGCGACCCGTACGTGGAGGGCGAACCCTGGCCCTACGCCCCGCGGGTCATCCTGCGCAGGCTGCTGGAGCGGGCCGCGGCCCAGGGGCTGTCCCTGGTCGTGGGCGCCGAGGTCGAGTACTTCCTGGTCAACCGGGACGAGCACGGCGTGCTCAGCGTCGCCGACGCCAAGGACACAGCGACTCAACCCTGTTACGACGCACGCGGCCTGACTCGTATGTACGACCACCTCACCGCGGTCTCCAGCGCCATGAACGCGCTCGGCTGGGGCAACTACGCCAACGACCACGAGGACGGCAACGGCCAATTCGAGCAGAACTTCAAGCACGCCGACGCACTCACCACCGCCGACCGGGTCATCACCATGCGCTACATGGTGTCGGTGCTGGCCGAGCGGCGGGGCATGACCGCCACGTTCATGCCGAAGCCGTTCACCGACCGCACCGGCACCGGCATGCACCTGCACATGTCGCTGTGGCGGGGCGACGAGCCGGCCTTCCCCGACGCCACCGACGGGCGCGGGCTCGGTCTCTCCCCGATGGCCTACTCCTTCGTCGCCGGGATCGTCGAGCACGCGCGGGCTCTCCAGGCCGTCATCGCGCCGACGGTCAACTCCTACAAGCGCACCGGCGCCGTTTCGACCCGCTCCGGTGCCACCTGGTCGCCGCGCCTGGCGGGTTACGGCGGCAACGACCGCACCCACTTCATCCGCGTTCCCGACGGCAACCGCATCGAACTGCGCGGTGGAGACGGTGCCGCCAACCCCTACCTCGCCGCTGCCGCCGCCCTCGCCGCGGGCCTCGACGGCGTCGAACGCGGCCTCGACCCGGGCGAGCCCGGCGCGGGCGGCAAGGGCCCGGAGCTCCCGCCCACCCTCCTGCACGCCGTCGAGGCGCTCCAGGCGGACGACGTGATCAACGGCGCCCTCGACGCGGCCGGGACCGGGGTGAGCAGGTACTTCGCCGACCTCAAGCGTGAGGAGTTCTTCGACTGGCACGCCACGGTCGGCGCATGGGAGCTCGACCGCTATCTGACCGCCTTCTGAAGGGATTTGAGATGTGCGGAATCGTGGGGCTCCACCTGCGTGAGCCCTCCCTTGAACCACGGCTCGGCGAGCTGCTGACCGCGATGCTGGGGCAGGTCGTCGAACGCGGCCCGGACTCGGCGGGTGTCGCGGTCTACGGCGACCCGCGCCTGTCCCCGCCGGGACGTACCGTCGTCTCGCTGCTCGGGGTCACGCCGGCCGAGGCGGAAGCCACGCTGCCCGGTACGGTGGCCGTCGCGGCCGACGCCACCACGGTGGTGCACGCGGACGGCGACCTGCTCGCAGCCGTCCCGGCCGCGCTGCCCCACGCCACCGTCATCGGCTCCGGCACGGACATGGCCGTACTCAAGGGGACGGGAAATCCAGTGGAGCTGGCGGACGCCTTCGGGCTCGCCGCCGTCACGGGCTGGCAGGGCGTCGGTCACACCCGCATGGCCACCGAGTCCGCCGTCACCCCCGAGGGCGCCCACCCCTTCTCCGTCGGCCCCGGACAGTGCCTGGTGCACAACGGCTCCTTCGCCAACCACGCCACCATCCGCCGTGAACTGCGCGCCCAGGGAGTGAGGTTCGACAGCGAGAACGACTCCGAGGTCGGCGCGCGCTTCATCGCGCACCAACTGGAACAGGGTGCCGGCCTGGAGAAGGCTCTGCGGCTGCTGTGCGAACGCTTCGACGGCTTCTACACGTTGCTGGTCTCCACGAGCGACTCCTTCGCTGTCGTCCGCGACGCCATCGCCTGCAAGCCCGCCCTGGTCGCGGAGACACCCGAGTGGGTGGCGATGGCCTCCGAGTACCGGGCGCTGGATGTCCTGCCGGGCATAGAGAACGCCCACATCTTCGAACCCGAGCCGGAAGAGGTGTACATATGGCGACGCTGATCGACCTGGCCGAGACCCCCGTACGGGAACTCAACCAGGCCCTGCACGCCCCCGACGCGACGTCCTGGCGGGTCCTCAACCCGCGCGGCGCGCACGCCGTGGCCTGCGGGATCCGGGAGAACCTCACCGTCGACGTGGAGGGCCACGTCGGCTACTACTGCGCCGGCATGAACCAGCGCGCCTCGGTCACCGTCCAGGGCAACGCCGGCACCGGAGTCGCCGAGAACATGATGTCCGGCACCGTCCGCGTGCGCGGCAACGCCTCCCAGTCCGCCGGTGCCACCGCCCACGGCGGTCTCCTGGTGGTCGACGGGGACGCCTCCGCCCGCTGCGGCATCTCCATGAAGGGCGTGGACATCGTCGTCGGCGGGGACGTCGGCCACATGAGCGCGTTCATGGGGCAGGCCGGACGCCTCGTCGTCTGCGGCGACGCGGGCGACGCCCTCGGTGACTCCCTCTACGAGGCGCGGATCTACGTCCGGGGCACGGTCAAGTCGCTGGGCGCGGACTGCGTGGAGAAGGAGATGCGCCCCGAACATCTCGCCGAGCTGGCCGAGTTGCTGAAGGCGGCCGAGCGCGACGAGGCCCCCGCCGACTTCCGCCGGTACGGCTCCGCCAGGCAGCTGTACCACTTCAAGGTCGACAACTCGGCCTCGTACTAGACCTCGGATCCTCCTCGTATCCCAGGAGTTCAGCCATGGAACCCGCATCCCACGGCCTGCGCGAGTCGGCGACCTTCGACCGGGCCACCATCCACGCCATCCAGC
This sequence comes from Streptomyces sp. NPDC091377, assembly GCF_044757045.1. Taxonomy (NCBI): domain Bacteria; kingdom Bacillati; phylum Actinomycetota; class Actinomycetes; order Kitasatosporales; family Streptomycetaceae; genus Streptomyces; species Streptomyces sp. NPDC091377. Next base: position 78,351 of record NZ_JBIVUE010000029.1, read on the forward strand.
GCGCCGCCGAGACCGGCATCTACGACATCCGCGGCTGGGGCGCCAAGCGGAAACTCCCGCACTTCGACGACCTGCTGCTGCTCGGCGCCTCCATGTCCCGCTATCCGCTGGAGGGTTATCGCGAGCGCTGCGGCACGGACGTCGTCCTCGGCACCCGGCACGCCAAGAACCCACTGCGCCTGGCCACCCCGGTCACCATCGCCGGCATGAGCTTCGGCGCCCTGTCCGCCCAGGCCAAGGAGGCCCTCGGCCGCGGAGCCGGCGAGGCGGGCACCTCCACGACCACCGGCGACGGCGGGATGACCCCTGAGGAGCGCGGCCACTCCAAGCACCTCGTCTACCAGTACCTGCCGTCCCGCTACGGCATGAACCCCGACGACCTGCGCGCCGCCGACGCCATCGAGGTCGTCCTCGGCCAGGGCGCCAAGCCCGGCGGCGGCGGCATGCTGCTCGGCCAGAAGATCACCGAACGGGTCGCCGACATGCGCACCCTGCCCGTCGGCATCGACCAGCGCAGCGCCTGCCGCCACCCTGACTGGACCGGCCCCGACGACCTGGCCATCAAGATCCTCGAACTGCGCGAGATCACCGACTGGGAGAAGCCGATCTACGTGAAGGTCGGCGCGACCCGCACATACTACGACGTCAAGCTCGCCGTCCACGCGGGCGCCGACGTCGTGGTCGTCGACGGCATGCAGGGCGGCACGGCCGCCACCCAGGACGTCTTCATCGAGCACGTCGGTATCCCCACCCTGGCCGCCCTGCCCCAGGCGGTGCGCGCGCTGCAGGAGCTGGGCGTGCACCGCGAGGTCCAGCTGATTGTTTCCGGCGGGATCCGGGGCGGCGCCGACATGGCCAAGGCACTGGCCCTGGGCGCGGACGCGGTCGCCATCGGCACGGCCGCGCTGATCGCGCTCGGTGACAACCACCCCAAGCACGACGCCGAGTACCGCCGGATCGGCTCCGCCGCAGGCTACTTCGACGACTACCAGGACGGCCGCGACCCGGCCGGCATCTCCACCCAGGACGAGGAACTCGCCGCCCGCCTCGACCCCGTCGACGCCGGCCGCCGACTCGCCAACTTCCTACGGGTGATGGCCATGGAGGCCCAGACCCTCGCCCGCGCCTGCGGCAAGGCCCACCTCCTCCATCTGGAGCCGGAGGACCTGGTCGCCCTCACCATCGAGTCCGCCGCCATGGCCCGTATCCCGCTCGCCGGAACCGACTGGATCCCCGGGGCGGGCCTGTGATCGCCGTCGTCGGCGCCGGACTCATGGGCGCGGCCACCGCCTGGCAGCTCGCCCGGCAGGGCCACGAGGTCACCCTGATCGAGGCGTACGGCATCGGCCACAAGCAGGGCAGCTCGCACGGCAGCTCCCGGATCATCCGGCGGGCGTACGCCGACCCCTTCTACGTCGGGCTGACCGGGCAGGCGTACGAGCACTGGCGCGAGCTGGAACACGACAGCTCGACTCCCCTGTTGCGCACCACCGGTGGCCTCGATCTGGGGGAGGGGCGCGACCCGGAGGGACTGGCCGCCGCGCTGGCCGCGGCCGGAGTGCCGTACGAACTCCTCAGCGCGGAAGCCGCAGTGGAGCGCTGGCCGCACATCCGCTTCACCGGCCCGGCGCTCTATCACCCGGAGGCGGGTGTCGTCGACGCCGACCAGACCGTCGCGGCGTGCCTGCGTCGGGCCGTCGAGCGCGGCGCGGACGCGCTGATCGGCGTACGCGTCACGGGCATCGATGTGCGGGACAAGGGCCTTGTGCGCACCGACGACGGTCGCGAAATCACCGCCGACACCGTGGTGATCGCTGCCGGTGCCTGGCTGCCGGACCTCCAACTGCCCGTTCCGCTGCCGCCGCTGAGCGTCACGCAGCAACAGGTCTTCCACTTCCCGCAGCGGGAGCCGCAGGTGCAGTGGCCGATCCTGGTCTCCAAGGACGAGTCGATGCAGGTCTTCGGTCTCCCGTCCGGCGCCGACGGCGGCCCGCTGCCCACCATGAAGGTCGCCGAGCACGACCGCGGCACCCCCACCACCGCCCGCACCCGTGATGGCGTCGTCGACCCGTTGTCGCGTACCCGGGTGAGCGACTTCGTCCGCGACCGGCTCCCGGGCCTCGGGCCCGACCCGGTGGCCGAAGCGACCTGTCTCTACACCACCACCCCCGACGAGGACTTCGTCCTCGACCGCCACGGCCCGCTGGTCATCGTCTCCCCGTGTTCCGGCCACGGCGCCAAGTTCGCCCCGCTCATCGGCGCGATGGCCGCCGACCTCGCCACCGGCCGCCCCGAGCCGCCCCCGCGCTTCCGCCTGCAACGCACGGCGTAGGATGCGCCGGTGACCGAGCACCCCGAACCCGCAGCGGACTCCGGCTCCGACTCCGACGACAAGACGCTGGAGCGCATCATCGCGATCCGGGCCCGTGAGTACCGGCAGGCGGCGGGGCTGTCGGTCGGCGAGATGGCGCAGCGGGTCGGTATCTCCAAGGCCATGCTGTCGAAGATCGAGAACGCCCAGACCGCGTGCAGCCTCACCACGCTCTCCCGGCTCGCGCGCGGTCTGGACGTCCCGGTCACCGCCCTGTTCCGAGGCATGGACGACGAACGCGAGGCAGTCTTCGTCCCCGCCGGGCACGGCGCCCGCATCGTCCGGCGGGGCACCCACGTCGGCCACGAGTACGCCCAGCTCGGCTCACTCCGGGGCGCCCACAAGCGGATGGACGCCCTGCTGGTCACCCTGACCGAGTCCAGCGAGGTCTTCCCGCTCTTCCAGCATGCCGGCACCGAACTCCTCTACATGCTCGAAGGCGTCATGGTGTACGGCCACGGGAGATCCAGCTACACCCTGCGCCCCGGCGACGCCCTCCAGTTCGACGGCGAGGCCCCACACGGCCCGGAACGGTTGGTCGAGTTGCCGATCCGCTTCCTGACGGTGACGGCATTCGGGGACAGTCCCCAGCACTGAAACCCGGCCTTAATCAGCCACACGGCTGTCCTGTAACACACCCCCTGTCTACTGCGGTGAAATGAAGTTTCCTCCTGTTGGACTTCTCCGCGGAGCGTGCGCATGGACACCGGAAGTACCGCTTGGATGCTCGCCAGCACGGCCCTCGTCTGTCTGATGGTGCCGGGCCTCGCGCTCTTCTACGGCGGCATGGTCGCCGCCAAGAGCGTCCTGAACATGATCATGATGACCTTCGGGTCCGTCGCCCTCGTCGGCTGCATCTGGGTCGTCTACGGCTACTCGGCCTCCTTCGGCGACTCGATCGGAGCCGCCGGAATCCTCGGTGACGTCTCCGAGTACTTCGGCCTGAGCGGCGTCATGAAGGACGACCCCGAGGCCGTCATCCCGCTCTCGGTCTTCGTCGCCTTCCAGGCCCTGTTCGCGGCGCTCACCGCCGCCCTGATCTGCGGTGCGATCGCGGACCGCATCAAGTTCGGCGCCTGGATGGCCTTCACCGGCATCTGGGTGACGCTGGTCTACCTGCCGGTCGCCCACTGGGTGTTCGCCTTCGACGGCAAGGGCGTCACCGGTGGCTGGATCGTCAACACGCTCGGAGCCATCGACTTCGCCGGCGGCACGGCCGTCCACATCAACTCGGGTGCGGCGGCCCTGGCCGTGATCCTCGTCCTCGGCAAGCGCATCGGCTGGAAGAAGGAGGGCGGCGCGGAGCGGCCCCACAACCTGCCCCTGGTGATGCTCGGCGCCGGCCTGCTGTGGTTCGGCTGGTTCGGCTTCAACGGCGGCTCCGCGCTGACCTCAAGCAACGCCGCCTCCGTCGTCGTACTGAACACCTTCGCCGCCACCTGTAGCGCGATGCTCGGCTGGCTCCTCGTCGAGAAGATCCGTGACGGCCACTCCACCAGCCTCGGCGCCGCGTCCGGTGCGATAGCCGGCCTGGTCGCCATCACCCCGTCCTGCGGCGCGGTCTCCCCGGTCGGCGCGCTCGTCCTCGGCGCGATCGGCGGCGCGGTGTGCGCCCTGGCCGTCGGCCTGAAGTACAAGCTCGGCTACGACGACTCCCTCGACGTCGTCGGCATCCACCTCGTCGGCGGCGTCACCGGCACCCTCCTGGTCGGCGTCCTCGCCACGGCCGACGCACCCAACGGCGTCGACGGCCTCCTCTACGGCGGCGGCCTCTCCCTCCTCGGCAAGCAGGCTGTCGGCGCCTTCGCGGTACTGGCCTACTCCTTCGCGGTGACCTGGCTGATCGCCAAGGCGCTCGACAAGACGATGGGCCTGCGGGTCCGACCCGAGGTCGAGCAGGAGGGCGTCGACGTCCACCTGCACGCGGAGAGCGCCTACGACCTCAGCCACTCGCCGACCACCGCCCCGACCCCCGAGCCCGCCACCGCGGGATAGGGCCGGCTCCCCCTCCGCCTCCCGGACGTCGCGGGCCCGTCCGGGAGGACTGCAGCCCGGGAGCAGGTCAGTGCGGGCGCGCCCAGGGCTGGGTGCCCGGTGGCCCTGGAGGACACCGGGTGCCGGGCTGCTGGCCCTGGCGAGTTGCGCCGTCCCCTGATGATCGGGGCGGTTGGGGGGCTGGCGCTCTGCGAGTCGCGCCACCGTGCTCTCCAGTGGGCGAGGGACGAGGCCGCGGACGTCGAAGAAGCTGAGGCAGCACTGCCCGAGGACACCCCGCCGGCCGACCTGGTCCGCCTGGCCAAGATCCGCTGGCGCATCGAGCACGACTACCGGGAACTCAAGCACGGCCTCGGCCTGGACCACTTCGAGGGACGTTCCTGGAACGGCTGGCACCACCACGTCACCCTGGTCACCGCCGCCCACGGGTTCCTCGCCGAACAGCGCCTGGCCCCAAAAGCCGATACAGCCAACTCACCCTCTACCAGATCCTCGACGCCATCCAGGACCTGCTGAACTGCTGGACCGGCACCTGCACCACCTGCCACCGCCCCCTGCCCTGAACACCCGCCACCAGCCCAAACCCAAGAGCCTGAGCAACCTAACGGAGTCCTACTAGCTAGGGGGTGTCCGCAATGTCGGTGGGTCGTTAGCCCGTTCGTGGTGCGTCGTCATGAAGTGACTGATCAGGCGTGGGCGGTGATCGGGCCTTT
>NZ_JBIVUE010000030.1:0-74720 GCF_044757045.1 Streptomyces sp. NPDC091377
GGGGGGGGGGGTGGGGGGGGGGGGGGGGGGGTGGGGCCCCCCCCCCGGGGGGGGGGGGGCCCCCCCCCACCAGGCCCCCAGCTCGGCTTTTACCCGGCCTCGGTCTGGTCGGCGGCCACGTCGATCGCGGCGAGCGACTTCCGCACCTGGTTACGGTCCGTCGTGTACCAGAAGTCCGGCAGCGACGCCTTGAGGTAGCTGCCGTAGCGCGCCGTCGCGAGACGCTGATCCAGTACGGCGACCACACCCCGGTCCCCAGTCGCGCGGACGAGACGGCCGGCGCCCTGCGCCATGAGCAGCGCGGCATGCGTCGCGGCGACAGCCATGAAGCCATTGCCGCCCGCGTCCTCGACAGCCTTCTGGCGGGCACTCATCAGCGGGTCGTCGGGGCGCGGGAAGGGAATCTTGTCCATGACGACCAGCTGACAACTCGCCCCGGGGACATCGACGCCCTGCCAGAGGGAGAGCGTGCCGAACAGACAGGTCTTGGGGTCGGCCGCGAAGTTCTTGATCAATTCGCCGAGGGTTTCCTCGCCCTGGAGCAGGATCGGGAACTCTGGGATGCGTGAGCGCAGCTCCTCCGCCGCGAGCTGCGCGGCCCGCATGGAGGAGAACAGGCCGAGCGTACGACCGCCGGCGGCCTGGATCAGCTCGGTCAGCTCGTCCAGCATGTCGCCACGGTCGCCGTCGCGCGCGGGGCGCGACAGATGCTTGGCGACGTAGAGAATGCCCTGCTTGCGGTAGTCGAACGGGGACCCGACGTCGACGCCCTTCCACGGCGGGAGGTCCTCGCCCTCGGTTCCTTCGGGGGCCAGGCCCAGCGAGGCGCCCACGCCGTTGAAATCGCCGCCCAGTTTCAGCGTGGCGGAGGTGAGGACGACCGAGCGGTCGGTGAAGAGCTTCTCGCGCAGCAGGCCCGAGACGGACATCGGGGCGACCCTCAGGGACGCGCCGAAGCGGTCGTGCCGCTCGTACCAGACGACGTCCCACTCCGAGCCGTTCACCACCCGCTCCGCCACGTCGTGCACGGTCTCCACGGCGGCCAGCGCCTGCTTACGGACCGCGTCCTCGTCCTGCACGGACTTGTCACGGGTCGCGCCGATGGCGGAGATCACCGTACGGCAGGCGTCCCGCAGCGCCATCAGCGCGTAGGCGAGATCCTCCGGGATCTCCTCCAGACGCCCCGGCAGCGCCAACTCCATGATCCGCTCGAAGCCCTCCGCGGCGGTCTGGAGCTGGTCGGCGGCCTTCTCGTTGGCCAGCTTCGCGGCGCGCCGCACCGCGCGGTTGACCTGGCCCGGCGTCAGCTCGCCGGTGGCCACGCCGGTGACGCGCGACACCAGTTCGTGGGCCTCGTCGACGATCAGCACCTCGTGCTGCGGCAGGACCGGAGCGCCCTCGATCGAGTCGATCGCGAGCAGAGCGTGGTTGGTGACGACGATCTCGGCGAGCTTGGCCCGCTCGCGGGCCATCTCGGCGAAGCACTCGGCGCCGTACGCGCACTTCGTCGCGCCCAGACACTCGCGCGAGGACACCGACACCTGCGCCCAGGCGCGGTCGGAGACGCCCGGCGTCAGATCGTCCCGGTCACCGCTCTCGGTCCCGTCCGACCAGTCGCGCAGCCGCAGCAGGTCCTGGCCGAGCTTGCTGGTGGGGGCCGCCGCCTCGAACTGGTCGAACAGGCCCTCTTCCTCGTCCTGCGGGACTCCTTCGTGGAGGCGATGCAGGCACAGGTAGTTCGACCGGCCCTTGAGCATCGCGAACTCCGGACGGCGCCGGAGAAGCGGATGCAGTGCCTCCACGGTGCGCGGGAGATCGCGCTCCACGAGCTGTCGCTGGAGGGCCAGGGTGGCGGTCGCGACGACGACTCTCTCCCCGTGGGCGAGCGCGGGCACCAGGTACCCGAGCGATTTTCCGGTGCCGGTGCCGGCCTGGACCAGCAGGTGGGAGCCGTCGTCGATGACGTCCGCGACGGCTTCGGCCATGGTCACCTGGCCGGGGCGCTCCGTGCCGCCGACAGCGGTGACGGCGGCATGCAGGAGTTCGGGGAGTGAGGGCTTTGTCATAGCGCGACCACCCTACGGCTCGGGACTGACAATCGGGTGAGATCGCAGGTGGGAGGGGGTGAGAGGGGGTGGGTGCGTAAGGGGTGCGGTGGGAGGGGTGGGTGCGTAAGGGGTACGAGCGAGGGGTGTAAAGGGTGGTGAGCGAGGGGGGGTAAGGGGTGGCAGTGATGGGGGGCTGGGGGGTGAGTCTGGGGCGGGGGTGAGTCTGGGGAAATCGGGAACCGGATCGGCGCGAGCGGTGTACCAAAAGTGATGACGCTGCGGCGCACGGCTACAGCGCGTCACGCAGGGACCGGTCGCGGATCATCAGGGCGGCTCGTTTGTCGGGCAGGTGCGCCTCGGCGGCGAACCGGAATCCGGCGCTGAGGAAAGCGGAGACGGAGGGGGTGTTGCGAATGTCGGGTTCGGCGACGACACGGGTGCAGGTGGGACGGTGGTCGAGGATCAAGTCCGACACGGCCCGGAGCAGAGAGCCGCCGAGCCCTCGGCCTCGGTCGGGGGCGCTGCCGATGAGGAGATGTACTCCGGTGTCGTGCGGGCGAGCCGGGTAGTGGCGGGCCACCGGGTCCAGGTCGGCACGGTAGATCTCCCAGTAACTCATCGGCCTTCCCTCCAGGAGTCCCAGGCAGGGAATGCTGCGGCCGTCACCGAGCAGTTGGTGGCACAGATGATCCCTGACCGCGCTCTCGGGACCGTCCAGTTCCCAGTACTCGGCGACGGCGGGGTCATTCATCCAATGAGTGATCAGGGGCAGGTCACGGTGGAGGCGAACGGCGATCAGCTGGAAAGAACCGTCCGGTGTCTGTTTCGCCCCCCAGGTGGCGGGGCTGTCGAGGAGGTCGGGCAGGGCGACGGCTGCGGAGGCGGGGTGGGCACTGTCGGCCGTGGCTGCTGTGGCTGCTGTGTTGATGACGGTAGCTGGGGCTGGGGCGATGACGGTGGCGGTGGCGGTGGCGGTGCTCAGCGTGACGGTGGGCCGCACGGCGACGCTCCTCTCAGGTGACGGGGTCAGGTGTGGTCCACAGGAGTGGAAGGGCTTGTGATTCCACGGTGAGTGGGGGGGTCGGCCGTGGTGACCGGTCGGGGTGAGGGGCTCAGGCGTAGAGGGGGTTGGTGAGGGTGACGTAGACGGACTGGGTGTCGACCGGGCCGACGAGTTCGTCAAGGCCGTGGAGCCTGGTGAGGAGGTTGGCTTTGCAACGCAGGCTGGGTGAGTCCAGGAGAAGGGTGGGCAGTGTGGTGCGGAGTCGGGTGGGGCCGGAGGCGACGTCCTCCAGGAAGCGTCGGCAGGCGGCGAGAAGGAGACGCTCGTCGGCGAGGTGCTGGGAGCCGAAGGCTCCGATCAGGCCGAGCACATGGTTGATGCCGAGGTAGTAGGCGAAGCGCTCGTCGGTGACCTCGTCGGAGACGAAGGTGTCGCTGTGCTCGCCGACACCGGGGAGCCGGGCGTCGAGTTCCGCGCGTCGAGAGGCCCGGAAGTAGTAGCCCTGGTTGTCGCGATAGCGACCGCCGGTGGGCCAACCGTGCTTGTCGAGCAGGAGCAAGGTGTTCTGCTGGTGGGCTTCCAGGGCGATACCGGCCTCGCTGTCCAGCCAGAGGATGGGGCGGACCACGTGTTCCAGGTAGCGCAGGAACCACTCGGTGGCTACGGCGCTTCGCGAGCGGCCGGTGTCGGTTGCGAGGCGAGCAATCACCTCGGCGAGTCGAGAACTCTGCGCCGGGGGTGCGGTGCGAGGTGTGGGGAAGGTGGTCGTGGAGTCTGTCTGGGAAGCCGTTTCGGGAGTGGTGGTCCTGGGAGTAGTCGGCTGGGTCGCCTTGGCTGGCTGGGTTGGCTGGGTTGGCTGGTCGTTCCGGGCCGGCGAGGCTGTGGCCGGGGTCAGTGCCTGGGACGCTCCCGCTGCCGGGAACGGCCGTGGGGCGACCAGTCCCGCGATGCAGGAGACATCGTCCGAGGGCGTGAACGGGTTGTGGCGGATCATCACGTCCAGACCGCGTACGGGCTGGCCGTCGAGCCCGTCGACCGCCAGCCAGGCGGGGTCTCGGACGATGTCGAAGCCGGGGTGGGCTGCCTGCCACTGCCGGGTCAGACCGCTGCGGAGCAGACGGTGTACCTCGACTCCCCGGTGGAGTTCTTTGCGCAGGTTCTCCCGGCGGGAGTTGGTGATGCGGAGGCCGAGGGACAACTTGAGCATGGCGGGGGCACCGGGGCGGTGGACGGTGCGCACGGAGGAGGTGGGGTGCCAGGCGGGGCCGTGTAAGCCCAGGTCCCGGAGGAGTCCGGCCGCGAGGAGTGCCTCGGTCTCGGGACGGTGAAGGACCTCGCGCAGTTGCCAGGGGTGCAGAGGCAGGGCGGCGTGGCCATCGGGCAGGGGCAGGCCCGGTCCCGCGAGTTGTGCGGTGAGGTGGTGGGCGGGGATGACACGGCCTCGCTCGGTCCAGGCGGAGTCGGTGGCGAGAAGGGAGGGGGCTACGGAGAGCCAGTGCAGGGGGAACGAACCCCGTAGTTCCGGTGAGTAGCGTCGGGCTTCGGCTTCGGTGAGTCCCTCTCGGCTCTTGGGAGTCGGATGGAGGGGGTGGCCCAGGAGCAGGGCCTGTTCGGCGGAGAGGAAGAGGTCGGGGGGATCGGCCGGGCTGCGGCGGCGCTCGGTGATGAAGGTGACGGTACGGCGGAGGGAGTCGGCGACGCCGGCCACGAGGTCGGCGGGGGCGGTGGCGGTCGCGGCGGTGGAGTCGGGGGCGGGGGTGGAGTCGGGGGCAGGGGTGGAGTCCGGGGCGCGGGTGGCGCGTTGGCCGACGATGTCGGCTGATGGCTCGCATGGCTCGCGCTTCTCAGGGCCTGGGCGTTCCCAGCCCTCTTGTCGCTCTCGTGAGAGGAGGGCGGTGAGAGTGACCGCGTCCAGCGGTCGGGAGCGTTTGGGGGTGGGGACGGAGCCGGAGTCGGGGTGGGTGTGTGCGGGGGTTGGAGGGGTGGGGGGTGTCTCCAGGTGAGGGAGGCCGAAGCGGTGCCAGCCGGTCGGGGACCAGTAGTGGATCGGGACCAGGACGGTGGTGCCGGTGGCGGGGAGGGGGATGCGGAGGGTGTCGGTATCGGGCGCGGGAAGGTCGGTCTCCCGTACCCAGCAGCGGAGGAGGTTCTCAAGGGCTGCGGCCTGGGCGGCGGTGTGTGGGTCGGGGTGTTGGAGGAGGTCGGTGGTGGCGCCGTGGAGTTGTTCGGTGTGGGGGGCGCTGGGTTGCTGGTGGGGGATGGTGACGGGAGGCGGTGTGGTGGTCGGGGCGGGGGTCTGGTGCTCGGGGTGGTGTGGTGTGGTGTTCAAAGGGGTCCCTGAGGCTGGTGGCGGTGTGTTCCGGATTCCGGGCTCTCCGGTGTGGTGCGAGCGGTGTTCTCGCTGTGGGCGCGCTGATGGTGGGTGCGGTCGGCAGGGATCTCCGGCCTCTGGTCTCGCGTCCGGGTCTCGGGTCCAGGTCCGATCTCGGGTCCGGGTCTCCGGTCCAGGTCCGAGTCTCGGGTCCGGGTCTCCGGTCTCGGGTCCGGGTCTCGGGTCCAGGTCCGGGTCTCGCAAGGTACGGGCGGTGGGCGTGTGTTGAGGGGTGCAGTGCACGGTGCCCGGGGTGTGGCCCATGGTGTCGTCGCCCTCCCCTTGCTCGGAGGCGAGTCGGCGACTCGTAGTCCTCGAAGGCCGGTGCCTGGTTCTCGGCGTCGGGGCCGGTCAGAGGGCGGAGGCGGGCGACAAGCCCAGGTCAGGAGTGCCCGCCCATGGCTACCAACACTCCATGTCCGCCGGGGTTACGGGTTGGAGGGAGATCCCTGTGGTAGTGGAAGGGGCGCGGTACGGGCGCATGGGGTTCGAGGTGGGGTGGGGTGGTGCCGGGGCGCTGATTCGCTCCGGGGAGGGGGCGGGCGGAGGGCGGCTCGGGCACGGTGAGGTACGACGGGGTGGGCCGCACCGGGGTCGGAGGCGGTCGGCTCTCAACTGATGTCCCAGGTCGGCCGGTTCCGCGTCCCTACGCTGGATCGGATCAGGCGGCAACAGGGGTTGTCCGAGTCGGTGTTCGCGGGGGTCGGGGTGCTGGTCAGGGAGCCTGTGGCCGAACCGTTGCCGTTCCGTCGGAAGTCCCCCACAGCAACCGCATAGTGTGGGTGGCCGTTCCCGAAGGCCGGTGCGGTGGGGGCGGGAGGGGCTCTTGGGAGCGTCGCCGTGGCCGCCGTCGTAGGGCCGAGTCCGTTCATATCAGGGGGAGTAAGTCCATGCGATCCATACGGCCGTCGTTCACCGTTCGTCGCGGGAGGAGTGTGCGGCGTAGAACGTCTCCGGTGCTGGCCACGGTCGCGCTGGTCTCGGCTTTCGCACTCACCGCCACGGCTTGTGGGTCGGGTGACTCCTCGGCCGGCGGCGAGAGTTCGGCGTCGGCGACGGCAGCGGCGGACGACAAGAAGATCCAGATTCCGGATGACCTCAAGGACCGGCTCAAGGACCATGGGATCGATCTGGACTCCTGGCGGGACGGGGAGTGGAAGAACTGGGACCGCGAGGACTGGCTGCGCGAGGCGGACGAGTTCATCAACCCGATCATCGAGGGGTTGTGGGACCCGGACCGGATGCGGGACGCCGAGGAGCCTGACCAGAACGTCGACGACAACGACATCTCGGGCGATCAGGGGGTGACCGACCCGACGCCGGAGCCGGTGGAGGCGGCGGCCGTTCCGGCGAAGTATCACGACAGTGTCCCCGAGGCGGGGAAGCTGCTCTTCGACTCGCCCGAGGGCACGATGGTCTGCTCGGCGACGGTCGTGCAGGACCCGGCCAACCCCGGTAAGTCGAACATGGTGTGGACGGCGGGGCACTGTGTGCACGCGGGCAAGAGCGGTGGCTGGTACCGGAACGTCGCGTTCGTGCCGTCGTACAACGACTCGGCGTTGTCGACCGAGGAGTTGCAGTCCGCGACGGAGGAAGAGGTCGCGCCGTACGGGGTCTGGTGGGCCGACTGGGTGCAGACCTCGGACCAGTGGATCGAGCAGGGTGGGCCGACCGGTGGGGACGGGGCGGCGTACGACTTCGCGGTCATCCATGTGACTCCGGAGGAGGGCGGCTCGGGGAAGTCGCTGGAGGAGACGGTGGGTTCGGCGCTGCCGGTGAACTTCGACGGGCCGGCTGTGCCGGAGGTGGACAGCATCACGGCTACCGGGTACCCGGCGGCGCCGCCGTTCGACGGGCAGGCTCTGTACCAGTGTGAGGACAAGCCGGGTCGGCTGTCGCTGACTGAGGCGGACCCGACGATGTACCGGATCGGCTGCACGATGACGGGTGGTTCCTCCGGTGGTGGCTGGGTCGCCGCTGGGGCGGACGGCCAGCCCGCGCTGGTGTCCAACACCTCCATCGGCCCCCTGACCGCCGGTTGGCTGGCCGGTCCTCGGCTGGGTGACGAGGCCAAGGGTGTGTTCGACTCGGTGAGCAACAAGTTCGCCGGTCAGTGATGTCGTCGTAGGTGTGACGGCCGTCGGCTTGGCAGCGGCAGGCTCGGCGGTCGGCAGGCTTGGCGGTCGGCCGTCGGCTTGGCAGAGGTGGGTGTGACGGTCGTCGGAGTGGCTTGCGGGTGGCGGTCGTCGTGGCTCGGCGGGCCTGGCATCGGACGTGCGGTTGGGTAGAGCGACCTGCGTCCGGGCCGCTGACAGCGAAGGGGCCCGCCCCCACACCGGGGGCGGGCCTCTTTCATGGCGCCTGGGGTTCGCTCGCCGCCCGGTAGGTGCGGCGGGGCGAGTTGGTCAGGCGGCCGGGGTCGGGATGTACGGGGTGAGTTCGGCTGCCAGTTCCTCGTGGACCCGGACCTTCAGCAGGGTGCCGTCCGCCGTGTGCTCCTCGGAGAGGATCTCGCCCTCGTCGTGGGCGCGGGCGACCAGCTTGCCGTGGGTGTAGGGGACCAGGGCCTCGATCTCGACGGACGGGCGAGGCAGTTCGTCGTCGATCAGGGTCAGCAGTTCGGCGATGCCTTCACCGGTGCGGGCCGAGACGGCGATGGAGTGCTTCTCCGTGCGCAGCAGCCGCTGGAGCACCAGCGGATCGGCCGCGTCCGCCTTGTTGATCACGACGATCTCGGGTACGTCGGTGGCGCCGACGTCCCTGATGACCTCGCGTACGGCGGCCAGCTGCTCCTCCGGGACCGGGTGCGAGCCGTCCACGACGTGGAGGATCAGATCGGCGTCGCCGACCTCCTCCATGGTGGAGCGGAACGCCTCGACCAGGTGGTGCGGCAGATGCCGGACGAATCCGACGGTGTCCACCAGCGTGTAGCCACGGCCGCTCGGGGTCTCGGCGCGGCGCACGGTCGGGTCCAGGGTCGCGAACAGCGCGTTCTCGACCAGGACGCCCGCGCCGGTGAGGCGGTTGAGCAGGGAGGACTTACCCGCGTTGGTGTAGCCGGCGATGGCGACCGAGGGAACCTTGTTGCGGCGGCGTTCCTGGCGCTTGATGTCGCGCCCGGTCTTCATCTCCGCGATCTCCCGGCGCATCTTCGCCATCTTCTCGCGGATCCGCCGCCGGTCCGTCTCGATCTTGGTCTCACCGGGGCCACGGGTGGCGAGTCCGCCGCCCTTGCCGCCGCCCATCTGCCGGGACAGCGACTGACCCCAGCCGCGCAGCCTCGGCAGCATGTACTGCATCTGTGCCAGCGCGACCTGGGCCTTGCCCTCTCGGGACTTGGCGTGCTGGGCGAAGATGTCGAGGATCAGGGCCGTACGGTCGATGACCTTGACCTTGACGACGTCTTCGAGGTGGATCAGCTGGCCGGGGCTCAGCTCACCATCGCAGATGACCGTGTCCGCGCCGGTTTCGAGGACGAGGTCGCGCAGTTCCTCGGCCTTGCCGGAACCGATGTAGGTGGCGGCGTCGGGCTTGTCACGGCGCTGGACGACACCGTCGAGCACCAGCGCGCCCGCGGTCTCGGCGAGGGCGGCCAGCTCCGCGAGGGAGTTGTCCGCGTCCTGTACGGTCCCCGAGGTCCAGACGCCGACGAGGACGACACGCTCCAGGCGGAGCTGCCGGTACTCGACCTCGGTGACGTCCTCCAGCTCGGTGGAGAGGCCCACCACACGGCGCAGGGCGGCACGGTCGGAGCGCTCCAGCTGGTCGCCGTCACGCTCCCCGTCGATCTCGTGGCTCCAGGCGACGTCCTCTTCCATCAGGGCATCGGCCCGAAGACCTTCGGAGTAGCTGTGCGCGAGGCGCTGACTGTCCTGGGAAGGGGATGAAGAGGAGGTCATTTGATCCTTACGTCGATACGTCGATGGGATGGCTGTGCTGGCGGTGCCGGCGGTGGCATTGGCGGTGCCGGTGGCCGTGGCGGTGAAAACCACAGCTCACAATGCTTCCAACGCGTGAGACCGTCGCAGGATTCCCGTGGATTCCCGTGGGATTCCCGTGGGATTCCCGTGGGATTCCCGTGGGATTCCCGTGGTCGCAGCGTCGGGGCTCTGCCGCGGCGCCGACCCGTTGATGGTCTCACGGTGCGCCTCGTCTCGTCATTGCGTTATCGGGCGCGGGCTTCTCTTCCGGAGGCGAGTGCCGGGTCCCGGTCCGGGCCCCGGTCCGGGTCCGGGTCGGGCTTCCACTCCGGGTGGCCGGGCATCGGCGGGGTCTTCTCGCCGTAGAGCCAGCCCCGGAGGAAGCGGGTGAGGTCGCGGCCGGCGGTTTCGGAGGCCAGGGCGACGAAGTCCCGGGTGCTCGCCACGCCGTCCCTGTGGCGGCTCACCCAGGAACGCTGGAGGCGGTCGAAGGCGGCGGTGCCGATCTCCTGGCGGAGGGCGTAGAGGATCAGCGCGCCGCCGTCGTAGACGTTGGGGCGGAAGATCCCGAGCCGGTCGCCGGGGGCGGGCACCTTGGGGCGGGCCGGGGGCCCGCCGCTCGCGCGCCAGCGGTCGGAGGAGGCGTACGCGGCTTTCATCCGCGCCTCCAGCGTGCGGCCCGCCTTCTCCTCGGCGTACAGGGCCTCGTACCAGGTGGCGTGTCCCTCGTTGAGCCAGAGATCGGACCAGACGCGCGGGGCGACACTGTCGCCGAACCACTGGTGGGACAGCTCATGGACCATGATCGAGTCGACGTACCACTCGGGGTAGGCGGGATCCGTGAAGACCCGTAGCTCGAAGAGGGAGAGGGTCTGGGTCTCCAGTTCGAAGCCGGTGGCGGCGTCGGCCATCAGGACGCCGTATGTCTCGAAGGGGTAGCGGCCGACCTTGTCCTCCATCCACGCGATCTGGTCCGGGGTCTTCCTCAGCCAGGGTTCGACCTGGTCACGGGCGTGGGTGGGGACGACGTCGCGGACCGGCAGGGAGTGCGGGCCGGTGCGGTGGAGCACGGTCGAGCGGCCGATGGAGACCTGGGCCAGTTCGGTGGCCATGGGGTGCTGGGTGCGGTAGGTCCAGGTGACGGCCCTTTTCGACTTCTTCCCGTTGTTCTCTTTGTTCCCTTTATTCCCTTTGCTTGCCTTGTTCCCCTTGTTTGCGCTGTTTCCGTGATTCACCGGGTTTACTGGGTTAACCGGGTTCACGGGGTTTACAGGGTTCACGGGGTTCACGGGGTTCATTCCTGCGGGCAGGCCGTTGGCCACGGCTGTGTAGCCGTCCGGGGCGGTCACGCGGATGGTGAAGTACGCCTTGTCGGAGGGGTGGTCGTTGCACGGGAAGACCGTGTGCGCGGCGTCGGGCTGGTTGGCCATCGCAAGTCCGTCGCCGGTCCGCACCCAGCCGCTGTCGCGATCGCCGTCGGGCGCCGGATCACTGGTGTGCCGCACGGTGATCCGCGTCCACTCCCCCGCGCCCAGCGGATGCCCGGGCGTCACCACCAGGTCCTCGCCCGTGCCCTTGAAGTCCGCCGGTACGCCGTCCACCCGCACCGACTGGACCTCACCGTGGGTGAAGTCCAGGTTGACCGAGTCCAGCGGCCTGGTCGTCCAAGCGTCGATGGTCGTCACGGCCTGGAGCGGCTCGCCGTTGCTGCCGCCGTAGGTGAAGGAGAGGTCGTACGACGTCACGTCGTACCCCGGGTTCCCCAAGTCCCGGAAAAGCCGGTCCCCGATGCCCAGCGGGGTCGCGAGGGCGCTCGCGGCGACCAGGCAGACGGAGACGGCCGAGGCGAGCAGCGCGGATTTCAGACGGCGGGAGTTCCTGGACTCCGGGGGCTTCAGGCCCGCGCGTCGGGATTCCGAGGGGCGAGGAGTGCGGGTGGGGCCGTGCGTACGGGGTGGGAGGGCGGTGTCGAGGGTGTGCGGCATGGACCACGGCTACCAGCCGAGGGGGCGCGCGCCAGGGAGGACGCGCGCCGGGCTCGCTCGAACGGGCTCTCGGGCGGGACGCGGCAGGGGAGGGGGGAGGGGGGAGCAAAGTACGGCCGCGTCCCTTCCTCCCGTTCCCCACCATTCCCCTCTGCTCCTGCCGTTGGTGCTACGCCGTCGCCGCGTGCCGTGCCCGGCTCACGTCGAAGACACCCGGCACATTGCGCATCGCGCGCATGAGGGAGGGCAGTCCGGTCGCGTCGGGGAGTTGAAGGGTGTAGGTGTGACGGACGCGCTGCTGGCTGGGGGGTTCCACGGTCGCGGAGACGATCTCGGCGCCCTCCACCGCGATCGCCTCGGTGAGGTCGGCCAGCAGATGCGGGCGCCCGAACGATTCGGCTACCAGCGTCACCAGGCACTCGCTGCTCTCGCCCCAGCGCACACCGATCTCCGCGCGCCCGGCGCTCTTCATCCGGCCCACGGCGGCGCACTCCGCGCGGTGGACGGTGACCACTCCCCCGCGTACGGCGAACCCGGTGACCCGGTCGGGCGGTACGGGCGTACAGCATCCGGCGAGTCGGGCGTCTCCGCCGGGGTGGTCGAGCATGACGTCGGGGGTGGGGCGTGGCGACGACGCGGCGGGGGCGCCGGCGGTGATGGTGGTGGCGGTGGCGTTGGCGGAGCTGGTCGCGGCGGTGGCCTGTGCGTCCGCCACGGCTCCCCGCCCGGTGCCGACCGCGCTCCCGGTCCCAACCGCGCTCCCTGTACCGCTCCCGGCCGTGCTCCCGCTCCCGGTCCCAGCCCCGCTCCCGGCCGTGCTTCCGGTCCCAGTCCCAGCCGCGCTTCCGGCGCCGCTCCTCCGGGGGGGATCCGACGCGTCGCCCCGTACGGCACCTGGTGACGGAGGGGCCGGTGGGGCGCCCGGTGCGTCGCTGCCCCGTGGGGCGTCCGGTGAAGGCTCGGACGGCGTCGTCGCCGGGGTCGCCGGGGTCGGGTGGGTCGCCGGGGTCGGGTGAGTCGCCGGGGTCGCGTGGGTCGCGTGGGTCGGGTGGGTCGGGTGGGTCGACAGCCAGCGTTGGATGGCGATGCGCGCGGTGGGGGTGTGGGCGTGCTCCAGCCACTCGCGGGACGGTTCCGAGGCCGGGTCCTGGCCCATGAGGAGCTGAACGCTGTCGCCGTCCTTCAGGACGGTGCTCAGCGTCGCCAGACGGCCGTTGACGCGGGCGCCGATGCAGGCGTGCGCGTCCTCGCCGTACTGCGCGTAGGCGGCGTCCACGCAGGTGGCGCCCTCGGGGAGGCCCAGGGTGCCGCCGTCGGGGCGGAAGACGGTGATCTCACGGTCTTGGGCGAGGTCCTCGCGCAGGGTGGACCAGAAGGTGTCGGGGTCCGGGGCGCCGCGCTGCCAGTCGAGGAGCCGGGAGAGCCAGCCGGGCCGGGTGGGGTCGACGCGCTCGCCCTCGACCCGCTCGCCCTCGCCCCACGCACGCTCGGCCGGGACCTCCTGAGCCCGGGACTCCTCGGCAGGGGACGCGTACGGATTGCCGAGGGCGACGACGCCGGCTTCGGCGACCTTGTGCATCTGGTGGGTGCGGATGAGGACTTCGACAACCTGTCCGTCGGGGCGGGCGACGGCGGTGTGCAGCGACTGATAGAGGTTGAACTTCGGTACGGCGATGAAGTCCTTGAACTCCGAGACGACCGGCGTCATACACGTGTGCAGCTCACCCAGGACGGCGTAACAGTCGGCGTCCTCGCCCACCAGCACCAGCAGCCGTCCGAAGTCGGCGCCGCGCAGTTGTCCGCGTTTGCGGGAGACCCGGTGGACGGAGACGAAGTGGCGGGGCCTGACGAGGACTTCGGCGGGGATGTCGGCGTCCTGGAGCACCGCGCGGACGTCGCCCACCGTCAGGGCGAGGGGGTCGTCGGCGCGGGCGGCGTTCTCGGCGATCAGCTCGCGGGTGTGCCGGTACTCCTCGGGGTGCAGGATCGCGAAGACCAGGTCCTCCAGCTCGGTCTTGAGCGCCTGGACGCCGAGCCGTTCGGCGAGCGGGATGAGGACGTCGCGGGTGACCTTGGCGATGCGGGCCTGTTTCTCGGGGCGCATCACGCCGAGGGTGCGCATGTTGTGCAGCCGGTCGGCGAGTTTGATCGACATGACGCGTACGTCGTTGCCGGTGGCGACCAGCATCTTGCGGAAGGTCTCGGGCTCGGCGGCGGCGCCGTATTCCACCTTCTCCAGCTTGGTGACGCTGTCGACCAGATAGCGCACCTCCGCGCCGAACTCCGTGCCGACCTGATCGAGGGTCACCTCGGTGTCCTCGACGGTGTCGTGGAGGAGGGAGGCGGTCAACGTCGTCGTCTCCGCGCCGAGTTCGGCGAGGATGAGGGTCACGGCGAGGGGGTGGGTGATGTACGGCTCACCGCTCTTGCGCATCTGGCCGCGGTGCGAGGACTCGGCGAGGACGTAGGCCCTGCGCAGGGGTTCGAGGTCGGCGTCGGGGTAGTGGGCGCGGTGGGCGTCGACCACATGGCTGATCGCGTCGGGCAGTCGGCCGCGGGCCGGTGAGCCCAGCAGCGCGGCCCGGCCCAGGCGGCGCAGGTCGAGTCGGGAGCGGGTCTTGCGGCGGGCGACCGGGGCCGCGGCGGGAGCGGGGGCGCCGGGCACGGGTTCTGAGAAGGGGTCAGGAGTGACGACCACCGGGGCCGAGGCCGTGACCGGATCAGGAACGGCGGCAGCCCTGGCCGGATCAGCAACGGCCGCAGCCTCGGCCGGATCCGGGGTGGCAACCACCGGGGCCGAAGCCGTGAGCGAGTCTGGGGTGGTGAGCGGGCCCGGGCGGGTGATCGGGCCTGCGGTCGCGGGGTTCGTGGCCTCCGCACTCATGGGCACCTCCGGCTGCGTCGACCGGCGGACGGGATGCCCCATGGCGGACACGGCTCAGGGGGTGGCGATACCGTCCCCCGTCCGGGCCGGTGCTTGATGCTATCGAGCCCACCACGCCCGGCTGACCGCCTCCCGCCGAGCGTGAAACGGATCACCCATTCGAGCGACCGGAAAGAGGTTTACGCGCGGCAGTTGTACGGGGGTACGGAGCCGGAGATACCGGATACCTCTCGCGGCCCCATGAAGGGCACGACAACCGGCCGCCCTTGAGGAGCCGTCAGCCGACCGCGCCGGCCAGCCACTTCCCGTCGATCTCGCCCTCGGCGACGATCACCGCCGGGCCGGTCATCTCGATCTCGCCGTCCGGGCGTTCGGTGATGACCAGTCGGCCACCGGGCAGATCGACGGTGTACGTCGCCGGCGCCCCGGTCACCGCGGGGTCGACGCCGTCGCGGCGGGCGGCGGCCACGGCGACCGCGCACGCGCCGGTGCCGCAGGAGCGGGTCTCTCCGGCGCCGCGTTCGTGGACGCGCATCGCCACATGGCGGGGGCCGCGGTCGACCACGAACTCCACGTTGACCCCGTCCGGGTAGGCGGCGGCCGGGCCGAACGGCGGCGGGGTGAACAGGTCCCCGGCGTGGGCCAGGTCGTCCACGAAGGCCACCGCGTGCGGATTGCCCATGTTCACGTTGCGGGCGGGCCAGGTCCGCTCGCCGACGCTCACCGTCACGTCGCCCTCGGGCAGCAGCGCGCGGCCCATGCCGACGGTGATGTCCCCGGCTCCGGCCGCCTCCCGGACTCCGTCCCCTGCCACCTCCCCAGCCACCTCCCGGACCCCGTCCCCGGCCGCCCGGTCCTTGGCCTTCGCCAGGTGCACGGTCTTCACGCCCCCGCGGGTGGCGACGGCGATGTCACCCTCGGTGATGTGTCCGGCGCGCTGGAGGTAGCGGGCGAAGACGCGTACGCCGTTGCCGCACATCTCGGCGATCGAGCCGTCGCCGTTGCGGTAGTCCATGAACCACTCCGCCTCGGCCGCCATCGACGCCGCCTCCGGGTGCGCGGCGGAGCGTACGACGTGCAGGAGACCGTCGCCGCCGATGCCCGCGCGGCGGTCGCACAGGGCGGCGACGGCGGCCGGGGACAGGTCGAGGGCGTTCTCGGGGTCAGGGATGATCACGAAATCGTTCTCGGTCCCGTGGCCCTTGAGGAAGGCGATCCGCGTGCTCATCCCTCGATCGTACGGCGTGATCCCCGCACGGACGGAGTGAGGCGCGGTGGGCTCAGCCACGCAGCCGGGCGACCCGCCACACGGCGAGGACGACGACGGCCACCACGATCAGGACGTAGGCGAGGACGACCCGCCAGTCCGGGCGTCTGCCGGAGCCGCGCTGGGGCAGTCCGGGCCAGGAGTGGCCGACGCGGCGGGCGGCCGTCATGCCCCAGCCCGCGGCGCACGAGCAGATCAGCAGGCCCAGCATGGCGATCACGGCACCGCTGTCGCCGAAGTCGAAGGCGAGCGGGAAGGCGAACATCAGGGAGCCGAGCGCGGCCAGGGCCACGATGGGCGCGAGCTGCCAGATCCGCAGTTTGCGCTGCGGTCTCAGCTCGACCTCGACCTCGGGGCCGCCCGGGAACATCTCCTCGGGCTCCGGGCCGTCCTCCGTCACCCCGTCGGTGGTGTCGTCGGTGTCATCGGGTCCGTCGGGGCTGAGCCGGGGGTCGTCCGGCTCGGCCCGGCCGCGGTCGGCGGCGACGGGTTCGATGACGGGCTCGGTGTCTTGTGCGGTGTCGTCGCGAGGGCCGGCCTCCATCGCCACACGCCCTCCCAACTCGGACTCCAGGGTCGATCGAAGCTCGATGATGGCACGGCCTCGAAGGCCCGGATGACGGCCTGGGCGTCCCGATGCCATGACGTGATCAGGCTGTGACCGGTCGTTCGATCAACGTCAGTGCGAGTCGCGGAAGTTCCCTGAGATCCACCGCGGCCCCACTGAGCCAATGCACCCGGGGGTCGCGTCTGAACCATGAATCCTGACGGCGCGCGAAGCGCTTGGTGGCCCGGACGGTCTCGGCCCGTGCCTCTTCCATCGTGCAGTCCCCGGCCAGCGCGGCGAGGACCTGCTGGTAGCCGAGGGCGCGCGACGCCGTACGCCCCTCGCGCAACCCCTGCGCCTCCAGTGCCCGCACTTCCGTGACGAGTCCGGCCTCCCACATCCGGTCGACCCGGCGCGTGATGCGCTCGTCCAGTTCGGGGCGGGCCACGTCGACGCCGATCTGGACGGTGTCGTAGATCGAGTCGTGGCCGGGGAGATTGGCCGTGAAGGGCCGGCCGGTGATCTCGATGACCTCCAGCGCGCGGACGATACGACGCCCGTTGCTCGGCAGGATCGCCCGTCCGGCCTCGGGGTCGGCGGCGGCGAGCCGGGCGTGCAGGGCGCCCGAGCCGCGCAGGGTCAGTTCCTCCTCCAGCCGGGACCTGACCTCGGGGTCGGTGCCGGGGAACTCCAGGTTGTCCACGGCACCTCGGACGTAGAGGCCGGAGCCGCCGACGAGGACGGGCCAGCGGCCCTCGGCGAGCAGGGCGTCGATGCGGGCACGGGCGAGCCGCTGGTACTCGGCGACCGAGGCCGTGACGGTGACGTCCCAGATGTCCAGCAGATGGTGCGGTACGCCCGCCCGCTCCCGCGGCGTCAGTTTGGCGGTGCCGATGTCCATCCCCCGGTAGAGCTGCATGGAGTCGGCGTTGACGACCTCACCTCCGAGTTGCCGGGCGAGGAAGACGCCCAGATCGGACTTTCCTGCCGCGGTCGGTCCGACGACGGCGATGACTCGGGGGGTGGGGGGTGCGCTGCTCACCGCACCAGTCTCGCAAACCCGCCGGTGGGCACTCGAACGAGTTACGTGACAGGTGACGTGCGCGGTCGTTGCCCGTTGCGAGGTTTCGCCTCCGTCCGGCGAGACGGTGACCCCGGGTGACGCGATCGGACGCACCGGGCTACGCGGGATTTCGCCCGCACGAGTAACGTATGGAGTTGATATGGGCGTTTTTGCGCGACTTCTTCGGAGGTCGAAGGCCACGGAGAAAGCCACGGAGGAGGCGGCGACCAAGGGGGCTCCGGCCGCCGACGCGGCCGAGGTTTCCGCTGGTGAGGCGAAGGATGCGGTGGGCACCGCGGCGGCTGAGACCAAAGCCGGGGCCAAGACCAAGGCCGATGCTGAGGTCAATGCCGACGCCGATGCCGATGCCGGAGGCGGGCCCGACGGAGTGCAAGCGGCTGACGGGACCGAGGGAACCGACGGGGCCGACGGGGCTGGTGAGGCTTCGGAGGCCGTGAAGGTTCCGGGGACTTCGGAGACTCAGGACGCCGGGCAGACCGCGGAAGCCGTCGCCGAGGTCCCGGAAACCCCGAAGACTCCAGAGGCTTCGGCGGAATCGGCGGAATCGGCGGAATCGGCGGTGAAGGGTGCCGATGAGGGCGAGTCCGAGGGTTCCTCGGCGCGCGATGCCGAGGACGCCGAAGGTACGGTGACCTCGGGCGTCGGGATTCCCCAGCAGCAGTCCGCCGCGAAGGCCGCCGACAACGGAGCCGGTGAGAGCGCCCGCACGTAACTGGCCCGCTAGGGAAGGTGGACCATGGGTCTCCTGGACAATTTGAAGGCCAAGCTCACTCCGGCCAAGGACAAGGTGTCGGATCTCGCGCAGCAGCACGGGGGCAAGATCCAGCAGGGCATCGACAAAGCCGCGCAGGCGGTGGACGAGCGGACCAAGGGCAAGTACAGCGACAAGATCCACACCGGTACAGACAAGGCCAAGGGCGCCATGGACCGGCTCGCGCACAAGGACGGCGGTCCTGAAGGCACCGCCCCGGGTCAGGGCGGCACCGGGCCCACGGGAACCACCGGGTCCACCGGACCCACGGGGACCACTGGGACCACTGGGACCACTGGAACCACTGGGACCGCCGGTCCCGCTGGAGGGACCGGGCCGGGAAGTGCCGGTCCGGGTGGCGGCACCACCCCGCCGGACTCTCCGCCGCCCGCTCCCTAGCGGGTGCGGTGTGGCGTGGGCAGCCGCCCGCGCCAACGCGCCGCGTCACCCATGTCCGCCACTGGCAGACGGCATCCACCGGCAGACGGCCGCGGAGCACACGGCTCCCGGCCGTCGGCCGTCGGATCCCGGCCGTCGGCTCTCGGCCGTCGGCTCCCGGCCGTCGGATCCCGGCCGTCGGCTCCCGGCCGTCAGCCGTTCTCGGCGGATCTACGACCAGGCCGCCACCAGATACCCCACCCCGTACGGCGCGTCGTCGTACAGCAGGGATCCGGACAGCCCGGCGTCCTCCGCGGCGCCCGCGAGGACCTGCCAGGGGGCGCGGCCGGAGACCTTCAGCTGGCGGGACAGCGCGAGATCCAGCCCCTTGAGCGCCGCCACGTCGGCCGCGCCGAGCGCACGGGCCGCCGCCGCGTCGTACGGCGCCGCCCGCTCGTCCAGATAGCCCGGCGCCTTGAGCGTGCGGCACGCGCTGCCGTCGCCCATCACCAGCAGAACCACCCGCTCACCCCCGGCCCCGGCCGCTTCCCTCCCGATCTGAATACACCGCTCGGCATCGAACGGTTCCCCCACCGCCAGTCCCTCGATCGGGGCATCCGCCCATCCGGCACTGTTCAGCAGCCAGGCCGCGACCGCGAGGGAGGTGGGCAGCGGGCGTTCCGCCCCGGGGTCCGCGCTCGCCGTCTCCGGCTCCGCCCGCCCCAGCCGTACGTCGGTCTCCACCCCGAAGCCCCGGAAGTAACCGGGGGTCCCTTCGGCATACGACCCGAGTTCCCGCTCCCCGGCGGGGCCCACGACCAGCAGTCGGTCGGGCCGGGCCGCCGCGAGGACGCCGAGGGCGTCGACACAGGCGGCGCGCGCGTCGGCCATCTCGGGCGCGGCCCCCGAGGCGACCTCGGGGACCAGCAGCGGCGGACAGGGGCAGACTGCGGCGGCGACAAGCATGATCGGCAGCGTAGCCCCGGAGCGCGGCCGGAGCGATGTACGCCCCCTCACCCGCGCCGCCCGTACGGCTACCTGCGGGTCCGACCGGGGCGACGAGGTCCTACGGGGGCGACGAGTCCTACGACCTCGTACGACCTCGCACGGCGACGTACGGCGACGTACGACCTCGTACGGCGACGCCTACGAGGTACACGCGAGGGCGTACCGGGTGCGCGCCGCAGGTCAGCGTGCCGAACAGCCTCCGGTGGCCGCCGGCAGCGGGGCCGGGGCGCCGATCTGGGGGAGGCCGAGCATGACGCTGGCGGGCTGCGCGGGCTCGGCGTTGCGCTTGGCCCAGGCGTCGCCCGCGCGGGTGCGGCGGACGTCGAGGGTCTCGCCCTCGGCGAGGAGGTGGTGCGGGGCGGCGTAGGTGATGTCGACGGTGACCACGTCGCCGGGGCGGACCTCCTGCGCCGGCTTGGTGAAGTGGACCAGGCGGTTGTCGGGGGCGCGCCCGGAGAGGCGGTGGGTGGTGCCGTCCTTGCGGCCCTCGCCCTCGGCGACCATCAGGTCCAGGGTGCGGCCGACCTGCGCCTTGTTCTCGTCCCAGGAGATCTGTTCCTGGAGGGCGACCAGTCGCTCGTAGCGCGCTTGGACGGTCTGCTTCGGGATCTGGCCGTCCATGGTCGCCGCGGGGGTGCCGGGGCGCTTGGAGTACTGGAAGGTGAACGCCTGGGCGAAACGGGCCTCGCGCACCACGTGGAGGGTCTGCTCGAAGTCCTCCTCGGTCTCGCCGGGGAAGCCGACGATGATGTCGGTCGTGATGGCGGCGTGCGGGATGGCCGCGCGGACCTTGTCGATGATGCCGAGGTAGCGCTCCTGGCGGTAGGAGCGGCGCATGGCCTTCAGGACGGTGTCCGAGCCGGACTGGAGGGGCATGTGGAGCTGGGGCATGACGTTGGGGGTCTCCGCCATCGCCGCGATCACGTCGTCCGTGAAGTCGCGGGGGTGGGGCGAGGTGAAGCGGACCCGCTCCAGGCCGTCGATCGACCCGCACGCGCGCAGGAGCTTGCTGAACGCCTCCCGGTCGCCGATGTCGCTGCCGTACGCGTTGACGTTCTGGCCGAGCAGGGTGATCTCGGAGACGCCCTCGGCGACCAGGGCCTCTACCTCGGCGAGGATGTCGCCGGGGCGGCGGTCCTTCTCCTTGCCGCGCAGGGCGGGCACGATGCAGAAGGTGCAGGTGTTGTTGCAGCCGACGGAGATCGACACCCAGGCGGCGTAGGCGCTCTCGCGGCGGGTCGGGAGGGTCGACGGGAACGCCTCCAGGGACTCGGCGATCTCGACCTGTGCCTCTTCCTGGACGCGGGCGCGTTCCAGCAGCACCGGGAGCTTGCCGATGTTGTGGGTGCCGAAGACGACGTCGACCCAGGGGGCCCGCTTCACGATGGTGTCGCGGTCCTTCTGGGCGAGGCAGCCGCCGACGGCGATCTGCATGCCGGGGCGCCGGGCCTTCTTCGGGGCGAGGTGGCCGAGATTGCCGTAGAGGCGGTTGTCGGCGTTCTCGCGGACCGCGCAGGTGTTGAAGACGACGACATCCGCCTCGCCGTCGGCGCCCTCGGGGGCGCGCACATAGCCGGCATCCTCCAGCAGCCCGGCCAATCGCTCGGAATCGTGCACGTTCATCTGACACCCGTAGGTGCGGATCTCATAGCTCTTGGGGGTGTGAACGTCCACTGCGAGGCTCCGGTCGCTGCTGCTGGTCATGCGTCAAGGGTAGGCGGTGGCCGGAGCAGGCCCGGCCGTCCGCCCGACCGGGGTCAGGACCGGGGTCGGGACCGGGGTCTGGGCCGGGGTCAGGACCGGGTGCCGCGATCCGCTCCGGAAGGAGCCCCTCCGGGAGAGGTCCCTCCGGGAGGGCCCTGGGCGGGTTCGCGCGGCGGCTGGGAGAGGAGGCGGGCCGGGATGGCGAGGACCCACCAGTACTTGGCGGTGCTGGGTGAGGCGAAGGCGACCGGGATCGACGTGCCGAAGACCAGGACGAGCAGCAGGCTGTGCCGACACGACGCCTTGAGCCGAGCCCGGGAGGTGTGCGGGGCGGCGAGGGACGGTACGGCGAGCAGACGCAGGTACATGGTGGACATCAGGCCGGAGGCCAGGGTGATTGCTCCCGCGTAGATCACGGTGGCGATGACGGTTTCGCCGTACTGGTTGAGCAGTCGGGTCGGGAAGGGCAGGGCCGCGACGACGGCGAGGAGCCCGAAATAGGCGTAGAGGAGCAGGTGGTCCAGGGTCGCGATATGGCGGAACAGGGCGTGCTGGGCCAGCCAGAGGGCGCCGATGACGGCGAAGCTGAGGCCGAAGCCGGCGATGGCGGGGACGGCGTCGCGGACCGCCTGCGCCACCTTCGCGTCGGGCAGGCCCTCGGGGACGGTGATCCCCAGGGCGAGCAGCGTGATCGCGATCGCAAAGACGGCGTCACCGAAGGCGGCGAGGCGCGCGGCTTCCACGGTGGTGGCACGGCCCCGGCGGAAGCGGATGCGGGGGCGGATGCGGGGGCGGAGATGGAGACGGGGAGCGACCGAACGGTTCGTCATGTAGGCGGCGCCAAAAGGGTGTGTGAGGGGGAGGCGTCCGAGTCGGGGGGAAACTCGGGTCAGGTCAGGACTACCACGCGGTGGTCCGTCGCCGAGCGGACCACTCGGCTACTCCGTGACCCCCTGCTCCTCCTTCTGCCCCTCCTCCTGCTCCTGCTGCTCCTGCTCCTCCTCCTGTTCCAGTTCCAGTTCCAACTGGTACACACAGGTCCGCCGATAGGCCCGGAATCCCAGCCGCTCGTTCACGGCGAGCATGTGGGTGTTGTCGTCGGCGTTGTCCGTCTCGATCTCGGTGACGGTCGGGTGGTCGGCCCGTACCCTGCGCACCATCGCGGCCTTCAGCAGAAGCCCGAGCCCGTGCCCCCGGTGCTCGGGCACCACGACGGTGTCGTACTGCTGGGCCCTGTCCTTCTCCCCGGGCCGGAGCACGACCTCGGTGTATCCGGCCATGCGCTCCCCGGCCATGGCGGCGACCGTCAGCAGGGTGTCGCCCCGGTCGGCCACCACCCGGGCCATCGCCCGGACGCGCTCGGCGTCCCAGTGGCGGCTGCCGAAGTCCATCTCGCCGGTGGGCATGTCGTTCATGGCGTTCTTGGCGGCGGCGAGGGCGTCGGCCAGCGCGTCGGGGACGGTTCCGGTCCAGGTGACGAGGGAGTGTCCGGGGGGCACGGAGTCGGCCCACCGGGTGTCGGCGCGGGCCGTGTCGAGCAGCAGGTGGGTCAGGGGCAGTACGGGGCGGAATCCCTGGGCGACCGCGAACGCTGCGCCGGGTCCGTCCACCACGACCCGACCGATGAGGGCGCGGCGTCCCTCGGCCCGCATGGCTGCCACCACCTGCGTGAGCAACTCCGCGCCGACGCCTTCCCTGCGGTGCCCGGGGTGGACGGACATCTCCAGTTCGGCCAGATGCCGCTGCCCGGCCGAGCCGAACAGCAGCAGGGAGGCCACTCCCACCGTCCGCCCCTCGGGATCGGCGGCCAGCCAGAAGCGCCGGTCGCCGTCCGGTGGCGCGGCGGCCCGGAGCGCGCCGAGTACCTGTTCGGGGCTCGGCGGGGTGTCGTCGGGCAGATCGTGCCGGACGGCCGCGGCCGTCACCTCGTACCAGGCGGCGGCCTGGGCCACGGACACGGCGGAGACGGAGGTGATGCGGAGCGAGGGCGGAAGGGAAGGCGAGAGCGAGGAGGGCATGGGGTGACCCTAGGCAGCTGTCCCCCACGGCCACCTCCCCTTATTTTTCGGGGGCGTTCCTCAGGGATCCACCAGCCCCGCCCGGATCGCGTACCGCGTCAGCTCCAGCCGGTCCCGCATGCCCAGCTTCTGGAGCAGATTGGCCCGGTGCCGCTCGACCGTCTTCGCGCTGATGAAGAGGAGTTCGCCGATCTCCTTGGACGTGTGCCCCTCGGCGACCAGCTTGAGGATCTCCTCCTCGCGTTCGGTGATGGCCCGCGCGGGCAGCCCGTCACCGCGCTGGAGCCGCTCCAGATACGACCGCACCAGCGCCCGCTCCGCCCCCGGATACACGAACGGTTCCCCGCGCACGGCCGCCCGGCACGCCTCGACCAGATCCCGGTCGGCGACCGACTTCAGCACATATCCGCAGGCCCCGGCCTTGAGCGCCTCGAAGAAGTACTGCTCGTTGTCGTACATCGTGAGAATCAGGATGGGCAGATCGGGCAGTCGCCGGGCCAGTTCCCGGGTCGCCTGGAGCCCGGTCATCCGCGGCATCGCGATGTCCAGGACGGCGAGATCCACGTCCCCGGCCCGGGCCCGCTCCACCGCCTCCGCCCCGTCCCCGGCCTCGGCGACCACCGTCAGATCCGGTTCACCGTCGAGGATCAGCCGCACTCCACGTCGTACGAGCGTGTGGTCGTCGGCGAGCAGCACACGGGTGGGATCGGCCGGGCGGTTCACCGGGGCACCCCGGCGGCGGCCGGGTGGTCCTCGGGTGCGCCGACGGAGGCAAGGCCCGCACGCCGCAGCGCAATCCGCAGTCCTACGTCCGTCCCGTGCCCGTCAGGTCCGGGGCCCAGGGCGAGTTCGGCGCCGACGAGCAGGGCGCGCTCACGCATCCCCGCGATCCCGGTGCCCTCGGCCCGGTCACCGGGGCCGGCGCCGCGCCCACCGATTCCGGGGCCTTCGCCGTGCCCGGCATCGCGACGTGCCCCACGACCGGGGCGATGTCCGATGCCGCGGCCGTTGTCCCGGACGGTCAGTTCCACGGCGTCCGGCAGCACGGCGAGCCGGAGTTCGGCGCGGTCGGCGCCGGAGTGCCGGGCGGTGTTGGTGAGGGCCTCCTGGGCGACCCGATAGAGCACGAGTTCCGTCTCGCCGGTCAGCCGCGGCATCTCCCCCGCGATGTCATGGCGGACCGTCAGCCCGTGTGCGGTGAACTCGGCGGCGAGCGCTCGCAGCGCGCTGACCAGCCCCAACTCATCGAGGACGCCGGGGCGCAGGCGGCGGGCGATGCGGCGGATCTCGTCCAGACCGGCCCGGGTCGCCTCCTGCGCCTGCCCCACCTCCTCCCGTAGTTCGCCGGGAACCCGGTCGGCGACCCGCTTGAGCTGGAGCAGTACGGCGGTGAGGGTCTGTCCGACCTCGTCGTGCAGTTCCCGGGCGATCCGGTGCCGCTCCCGTTCCTGCGCCGACAGCGCCCGTGCCGCACTGCCCGCCCGCTCCGCCGCCAGCCGGTCGAGCATCGTGTTGTACGTCGTGATCAGCCCGGCCGCTTCCGCCGGTCCGGCGACGACCGCGCGGGACCCGGGGCGCAGCAGGTCGGCGGTGTCCATCGAGCGGCCCAGCCGTTTGAGGGGGGCGAGGCCCACGCGCAGCACCAGGGCGTTGGCGACCAGCAGTGCGAGAAGCCCGGCGCCGATGACGAGCGCCTCACCGGACCGTACGGGGGTGGAGACGGTCACGGGGCCGAGCAGCAGCGCGGCGGCCAGGACGAGGCCCAGGGAATTCAGGGAGAAGATCCGCCAGAACAGCGACACGTTCCCTGCTCCGCCCCCCGCGCTCCCTCGGCACTTCTGTGCCGCCGTCAGCCTCATCGCCCGCGCCGGGCGACGTATATCCGTCACAGCACCCATGTCGCCACCGTATGCGAGGGTGACAGCATGGCGGCGCCGCCCGGAGCGACGGCGGAGCGACGGCGGAGCGACGGCGGGACAGCGGCAAGACCAAGGCAAGCCCAAGGCAAGACCGCTTGCGGGACCGCGGCCGAGGCTGTGGTCGGGATGCGCGGGTCGGGATGCGCGGGTCGGGATGCGCGGGTCGGGATGCGCGGGTCGACCCGCCGGCGGGTCGGGGGGCTGGTCGGTGCATCACCGACAATGGACCGGCGACCGGAACGGGCAGCGTGGCCCGCCCGGTCCGCACCACCCCGGCGCGTTCCGGGGTGTTCCGGCACGTTCCACTGTGTTCCGGGGCACCCTTCGCGCTCCGGGGCGTTCCGGCGCACTCGCAGAAGCCTGCCCAGCACGAGGGAGAGAAGAGACGTGTCCGCTCCACGACTGAGGGCCACGCCCTTGCCGGGCATCGGGGTCCAGTACGACCTCATCACCAAGGAACACCGTCATCTGTCGGTGGTGGCGCACCGCGACGGCGCCCGCACGGTGAGCGTGTACCGCACCGACGACCCGGACTCCTGCGCCCAGTCCCTCCGGCTGAACAGTGCCGAGGCCGGTTCGCTGATCGACGCGCTGATGCCGTCCCACCACAGCGCCAACCTGCTGTACACCACCGACCTCGGCCTGGTCGCCGAGCGCCTCGAAGTGGCCGCCGCCTCGCACTGGAACGGGCGGGTGCTCGGCGAGACCCGGATCCGCACCGAGACCGGGGCGTCCGTGGTGGCCGTGCTGCGCCGCGCGGAGGCCATCCCCTCCCCCGCGCCGGACTTCCGGCTCGCGGGCGGTGACACCCTGATCGTCATCGGCACCCGTGAGGGCGTCGACGCCGCCGCCCAGATACTTGAGCGGGAGTGAACGGGTGCATTCCTCCGCGGTTCTGCTCATCGAGTTCGGTTCCATCATTCTCGGCCTCGGCCTGCTCGGCCGGATGGCCGCGCGGCTGAGTTTCTCGCCGATCCCGCTCTATCTGCTGGCGGGGCTGGCCTTCGGCGAGGGCGGTCTGCTGCCGCTCGGCGCGAGCGAGGAGTTCGTCGCCATCGGCGCCGAGATCGGCGTCATCCTGCTGCTGCTCATGCTCGGCCTGGAGTACACGGCGAGCGATCTGGTCTCCAACCTCAAGGCCCACTACCCCTCCGGCCTGGTCGACTTCACCCTCAACGCGCTGCCCGGCGCCATCGCCGCGCTGCTGCTGGGCTGGGGCCCGGTCGCCGCGGTCGTCCTCGCGGGCGTGACCTGGATCTCGTCGTCCGGTGTGATCGCGAAGGTACTGGGGGATCTGGGGCGGATCGGCAACCGTGAGACCCCGGTGGTCCTCAGCATCCTGGTCCTGGAGGACCTGGCGATGGCGGTGTACCTGCCGATCGTCACGGCGCTGGTCGCGGGCGTCAGCCTCGCCGCCGGCAGTGTCACGCTGGCGATCGCGCTGGGCGTGGCCGGTCTGGTCCTGTTCGTGGCCCTGCGCTACGGCCGGGTGATCTCCCGCTTCGTCTCCAGCGACGACCCCGAGAAACTGCTGCTCGTGGTCCTCGGTCTGACCATCCTGGTCGCCGGTGTGGCGCAGCAGCTCCAGGTGTCGGCGGCGGTCGGCGCGTTCCTGGTCGGCATCGCGCTCTCCGGCGAGGTGGCGGAGGGCGCGCACACGCTGCTCAGTCCGCTGCGTGACCTCTTCGCGGCCGTCTTCTTCGTCTTCTTCGGTCTGCACACCGACCCGGCGAGCATCCCGCCGGTGCTGCTGCCCGCCCTCGCGCTGGCCGTCGTCACCGCCCTGACGAAGATCGCCACCGGGTACTACGCGGCCCGCCGCGCCGGGATCTCGACCAAGGGGCGCTGGCGCACGGGAGGGACGCTGGTGGCGCGCGGCGAGTTCTCGATCGTCATCGCCGGACTCGCGGTGACGGCCGGGATCGAACCGTCCCTGGGCCCCCTCGCCACGGCCTACGTCCTCATCCTGGTCATCGTCGGCCCGCTCACCGCCCGCTACACCGAGCCCCTGGTGGCGCTGTGGACCCGGCGCACGACGGCCCGGCGCGAGGCCCGCGCCCAGGACCCCGAGCGCGAGACGATGCCGGTCGGGGACTGACGTACGACTGCCCACCACCGACCACCGACCACCCACCACCGACCACCGACCACCGACCACCCACCGCCGACCGCCGACCGCCGACCGCCGCGGGACTGACGTAGGAACGCCGTACGGGCCGGCTCACGCCGTCATGCGCCGCCAGGGGTCCCGGAACCGGGGGCCACGGTTTCGAAGGCCCCAGCCTCGCGGGTCCCGGAACCGGGTTTCCAGCCCTGGCGGCGCAGGACCGCCGAGATGTCCGGCGCCTCGTAGTGCTTCCCCTTGAGGACCTTTCCGTCCTCGCGGCGGGTGACCTCGCCGTCCGGGCCCAGCTTGGTCATGTTGGAGCGGTGGATCTCGGCGAGCACGGCGTCCAGGTCGATGCCATGGACGAGGGCGGTGCCGTAGGCGACGTAGACGACATCCGCCAGTTCGTGCGCGAGGCGGTCGAGCGGTCCGTCCACCGACACCTCCGCGACCTCCGCCGCCTCCTCGGCGAGCAGCTCGCCCCGGTGGGCGGCCAGCTCGGGCGGAACCTCGGAGGGCGCGCTGCGGGCGTCCAGCCCGAAGGCACGGTGGAACTCACGGACCAGTTCGGCGGGCGAGAGACTCATCCCCCGAATGTAACGGGCCCCACCGACAACACCCCCGCCGTCCTCGCAGTCTCCCGCGCTGCTCTCCCCGTCTGCCCCCGGCCGCTCTCCCCGTCTCCCCTCCCCGTCTCTCGCCGCTCTCCCCCGGCCCGCCAAGGTCTCGTTGTGATTCCGGCCCTGGTCACCCCGTCGTACGGCCTGGCAGGATCGCCCGCATGTCCCGAACGTTCCCCCGGATCGGCAGACGCCGAGCGCTCCAGGGCTCGGCCGCCGGTGCCGTCGCCCTGGCGCTGCTGCTGTGGTGGCTGCTGCCGCTGGGCGAGACGCCGCCGAGCGGGACGATCACCATCAGCACGGGAACCCCCCGCGGTGTCTACCAGGAGTACGGCAAGCTGCTGCGGGCCGAGCTGGACGAGGACATGCCGGACCTGGACATCGAGCTGGTGACCAGTGACGGGTCCCAGCAGAACGTGGCGCGGGTGGCGGCGGGCACGGCGGACTTCGCCATCGCCGCGGCCGACGCGGTGGAGACGTACCGCCTGGAGGACGGTCCGGGCGCCGACCAGCTGCGCGGGGTCGCGCGGCTCTACGACGACTACACCCATATCGTCGTCCCCCGTGACTCGGGCATCAGCAGCGTGTGGGCGCTGAAGGGCAAGCGGGTGGTGATCGGGCCGCCACGCTCCGGGGTACGGCTGATAGCGGACCGGGTCCTCGAAGCGGCCGGGATCAACCCGGACACCGACATCACTCCGCTCGCCGACGGCATCGACACCGCGCCGGACCGGCTCGCCAGCGGCGACATCGACGCGTTCTTCTGGTCCGGGGGCCTGCCCACGGACGGGCTGACCGAGCTGGCCGAGAAGTTCAGCTTCAAGTTCGTGCCGCTGGACGCGTCATTCGTCTCCGAGCTGCACACCGCGGGCGCGGGCATGGGCTACTACCGACCCACCAACATGCCGGAGTCGGCGTACCCCACGGTCCAGCACGGCAGCACGGTGTCCACGATGGCCGTCTCCAATCTGCTCATCACCCGCGAGGACATGGACCCCCGGCTCACCGAATGGCTCACCCGAACGGTGATCAAGAGCCGTGACGGCATCGGCGCCCACGTCCACTCCGCCCAGCTCGTGGATCTGCGCACCGCGATCTACACGGACCCCCTGACCCTGCACGAGGGCGCCCGGCGCTACTACCGCTCGGTGAAGCCGTAGCGCCCGCCCCACGGGCCGTTGCACCCCACGGCCGCAACCCGTCGGGCGCGCATCCCATGCCCCAGACACCCCCGAGCCGGAAGCTCCCACGAACCGAACCGAACCGAACCGAACCGAGCCGAGCCGAGCCGAATCGAGCCACCGCCGCCCCGCTCTCCGCCGCCCCGCTCCGCGCTCCCCGCTCACACCCGCGGGTCCCCCCGGGGCACCCGCACCGTCACCTGCAACCCGTGCGGCGCCTGCCGGACGTGCGGGGCGTACTCGATCGTGCCCCCGCCGGCCTCCAGGAGGGCGCGGGAGATGGAGAGGCCGAGACCCGAGCCCTTGATGTTCTGGTGACGGCCGCTGCGCCAGAAGCGGTCGCCGACCCGGGTCAGCTCCTCCTCGCTGAGACCGGGCCCGCGGTCGGCGACGACGACCCTCACGCTGTCGCCGTCGGCCGCGACGGTGACGGTGACCGTCTCCCCCTCCGGGGTGAACTTCACCGCGTTGTCGATCACCGCGTCCAGTGCGCTGGACAGGGCGATGGGGTCGGCCCAGCCGGTGGTGGCCGGGCAGTCACCGGTGAGCCGTACGTCCTTGGCCTGGGCCGTGGGCGACCAGGCGGCGACCCGCTCGGCGGTGAGCGCGCCGATGTCGGTCAGCCGCAGGTCGGCCTCGACGTGCTCGGCGAGGGCGAGGTCCAGCAGGTCGTCCAGGACCTGGGCGAGGCGTTTTCCCTCGGCCTGGACGGAGGCGATCTCCTCGTTGCCCTCGGGGAGTTCGAGCGCGAGGAGTTCGATCCGCAGCAGCAGCGCGGCCAGCGGGTTGCGCAACTGGTGCGAGGCGTCGGCGACGAAGGCGCGCTGCTGCTCCAGCACGTCCTCGACGTTGTCCGCCATCTCGTTGAACGACCGGGCCAGCCGTCTGAGTTCCGGCGGCCCGCCCGCCACCGCGACCCGTGACTTCAGCCGTCCGGTGGCGATGTCGTGGGTGGTGGCGTCCAGGACCCGGACCGGCCGCAGCACCCAGCCGGTCAGCCGTAGCGCGGCGCCCACGGCCAGCAGCATCGCGGTGAGCAGGCCCGCGCCGATGACCGCCCAGGACCGCAGGATCCGCGACCGCAGCTGATCGGTGGGCGAGTCGGTGACCACCACCGCGATCACGTCACCGTCCCGGATCACCGGCGAGGCCACGATCAGCCGTCCGGCCTGCCACGGCCACACCTGCTCGGGATCGTCGCTGCGCCGGCTGAGCAGCGCCTCGGCGAACGCCTCGCGCACCTCACCCTCCTTGGGGAGGAACCAGTCGCCGGGCGCGTGCGCCATGGGCGCGTCATTGCGGTAGAAGACGCCGACGCGAATGCCGTAGACCTTGTAGTAGCTGTCGAGTTCGGTGCTGAGCGTCTCCTGACGCTGGTCCGTGGCGGCGGTGGGCGACGGCGTGACGAACTGGGCGACGGCCGCGAAGAACGCCGTGTCGTCGATCCGGTCGACGACCGCCTTCTGCTGCTCGGCGGAGGCCGTGCTGACCGCGAGCGGCACGCCGAGGGCGAGCAGTACGGCCGCCATCAGGACGATGAGCAGCGGCAGCAGTCTGGTGCGCACCCGTCCCCACTAGGCGGCCGGGGCGACGAGCCGGTAGCCGACGCCTCGTACGGTCTCGATGAGCGCGGGCATGCGCAGCTTGGAGCGGAGCGAGGCGACATGCACCTCCAGGGTGCGTCCCGTCCCCTCCCAGCTGGTGCGCCACACCTCGCTGATGATCTGCTCCCGGCGGAAGACCACCCCGGGCCGCTGGGCGAGCAGGGCGAGCAGATCGAACTCCTTGCGGGTCAGCGGGACGACCACGCCCTCGACGGTGACCTGGCGGGTGGGCAGCTCGATCCGGACGGGGCCGAGGTGCAGGGCGCCGTCGCCGCCCCCGCCGGTGTCCTCGGGGACGCGGCGGCGGCTGACGGCATGGATCCGGGCGAGCAGTTCCCCGGTGTCGTACGGCTTGACCACGTAGTCGTCGGCGCCGAGGTTCAGGCCGTGGATGCGGGAGCGGACGTCGGCGCGGGCGGTCACCATGATCACCGGGATGCTGGTGCGCTTGCGGATCTTGCCGCAGACCTCGTAGCCGTCCTGGTCGGGCAGGCCGAGGTCGAGCAGGACGACGCCGAAGCCCGCGCCCTCGGGGACGAGCGCCTGGAGGGCCTCCTCGCCGTTGCGCGCGTGGGTCACGTCGAAGCCGTGCCGGGCGAGGATCGCCGACAGTGCGGCGGCGACGTGGTTGTCGTCCTCGACGAGAAGCAGTCTCATCCCGGCCTCCTCCGATTCATCGGGCGTACGGTCGCCGTGGTTGGAATGGTCCAGCGGACGGGTCCGCCGGGTTCGGCAGGTCCGCCGGGTCCGCCGGGTTCGGCAGGTCCGCCCGGCGGGTCCGAGGCCCGTCCGATCGGTCCGGGCCCGTCGGCCCGTACCGCAGGCCAAGGTCCCGTCCCGGCTGGCCCGGGCCCGTCCGGTTGCTCCGGGCCCCGTCCGGCTGTTCCGGGCCCCGTCCCGCAGGGTCCCGCGTGCCCCGGCCCGAGGTCCAGGACCTGGCCCCGTGTTCCGGCGCGGGCCGGAGGGCGGCGGCACCACCGACTCCCCCGACTCCCTCGGCCCACTCGGTCACGGTCCCGATCCGTGGGCCCGCTCGGCCCCGGTCCCGATACCTGGGCCCACTCGCTCCCCGTTCCCGTTCCCGTTCCCTCCACCCTCGGCCCTCAGCCCTCAGCCCTCAGCCCTCATCTGGAGCCCTCAGCCCTCGGCTGGAATGCCCGTCGCACGTGCCCGCGCGCGTGCACCATGGCAGTCACGCTGATGGACGACTGCCCCGTCAAGAGGGTCAGGCGTGCGCGGGCCTACCGTTACCCGGCCGAAACGCGGCCGGGTCTGCCCCGCTACGACCCGTGTCGGCCCGCTACCGGATCGTGATACTCAAATTCGCCTCAGATGTAATGACGCTGGTCGCAAAGGGTAGCTACTGTCCTCCGAAACCGAGGAGGACGGAGCCAGTAAGCGATGACCGAAGTATCGGTGGCCAAGGAAGACACGGCCGCGACCGGCGAACTGGTCGTCCTGAAGAGCGTCAACAAGCACTTCGGCGCGTTGCACGTGCTCCAGGACATCGAACTGACGATCGCGCGCGGCGAGGTCGTCGTGGTGATCGGCCCCTCCGGGTCCGGCAAGTCCACCCTGTGCCGCACCATCAACCGTCTGGAGACCGTCGACTCCGGCTCGATCACGATCGACGGCAAGCCGCTGCCCCAGGAGGGCAAGGAACTGGCCCGGCTCCGCGCCGACGTCGGCATGGTCTTCCAGTCCTTCAATCTGTTCGCGCACAAGACGGTGCTTGAGAACGTGATGCTCGGCCAGGTCAAGGTCCGTAAGACCGACAAGGCGGAGGCCGAGGAGAAGGCCCGGGCCCTGCTCGACCGGGTGGGCGTCTCCAACCAGGCGGACAAGTACCCCGCCCAGCTCTCCGGCGGTCAGCAGCAGCGCGTGGCGATCGCCCGGGCGCTGGCCATGGGCCCGAAGGTGATGCTGTTCGACGAGCCGACCTCCGCGCTCGACCCGGAGATGATCAACGAGGTCCTGGAGGTCATGCAGCAGCTCGCCCGGGACGGGATGACCATGATCGTCGTGACCCACGAGATGGGCTTCGCGCGTTCGGCCGCCAACCGCGTGGTGTTCATGGCGGACGGCCGGATCGTCGAGGAGGCCACGCCCGATCAGTTCTTCAGCAACCCGCGCAGCGACCGCGCCAAGGATTTCCTGTCAAAGATCCTGCACCACTGACGGCCCCGCCGCCCGGGGCACTGCCGGCGGGCTCTCCCAGGGCACTGCCGGCGGGCCCTCCGGACGGCACCACTGACGAGTCCTCCGTACGCACTTATGGCGGGCCCTCCCAGGGGACCACTGGCAGACCCTCCCAGGGGACCGCCGGCCGGCCCTCCCTAGGGACCACTGGCAGACCCTCCCAAGGGACCTTCGACCGGCCCTCCCAGGGGGGCTCCGCTGACGGGCCCTCGGGATCCGGCACCCGCCACCGGAGCCGCCTTCCGGACCACCACGCTCCTCCCTCCGACATCGCGATCCGCCCACCGCATGGACGCCATCTCCTCACCACACGAAGGATGTTCACCATGAAGCTCCGCAAGGTCACCGCAGCGGCAGCGACCGCGCTCGTACTCTCCCTGACCGCGACGGCCTGTGGGGGCGACGACGGCAACGACGAGAGCGGCTCGGGCTCCAGCGGCGGCGGCGACAAGATCAAGATCGGTATCAAGTACGACCAGCCCGGTCTCGGCCTGAAGGAGCCGAGCGGCGACTTCTCCGGCTTCGACGTGGACGTGGCGACGTACGTGGCCAAGGAACTCGGCTACGAGCCCGACCAGATCGAGTGGGTCGAGACCAAGAGCGCCGACCGTGAGAACGCGCTGGCCCGCGGCGACGTCAAGTTCATCGCGGCGACCTACTCCATCACGGACGAGCGCAAGGAGAAGGTCGACTTCGCCGGGCCGTACCTGCTGGCCCACCAGGACCTGCTGGTGAAGAAGGACTCGGACATCACCGAGGCCACCGACCTCAACAACAAGAAGCTGTGTTCGGTGGCCGGTTCGACCTCGGCCCAGAACATCAAGGACGAGTTGGCCCCGGACGCGCAGCTCCGTGAGAACGGCACGTACTCGGAGTGCATCGCCGGCCTCCAGAGCGGTGCCGTGGACGCGCTGACCACGGACGACTCGATCCTCGCGGGCTTCGCCGCGCAGGACCAGTACCAGGGCCAGTTCAAGCTCACCGGTCTGAAGCTGAGCAACGAGAACTACGGCGTCGGCGTCAAGAAGGGCGACACCGAGACCGTGAACAAGATCAACGAGGCGCTGGAGAAGATGGTCAGCGACGGCGCCTGGGAGACGGCCGTCAAGGACAACTTCGGCCCGGCCGAGTACAAGAACGAGCCCGCCCCGAAGATCGGGGACATCGTCTCGTAGCCCGCTGGGCCGGTGAGCGGGCCGTAGCCCGCCGGGCCGGTGAGCGGGCGCGTACCGCTCGGGCCGGTGAGCGGGCGCGTACCGCTCGGGCCGGTGAGCGGGCGCGTACCGCTCGGGCCGGCCCACCAGCGAGCGGGCGTCCGCGGCGGACGCGGACGCCCGCGACAGGCGCGGACCTTCGGCCCGGCCCGGCCCGCCCTCAGCCCCTTCCCCAGCCGTGCGCGCGGTGGCTGACACCGTGCACGCGGCGACGGGACCGGGCCGTGTCCGCCATGTTCGTCACACACCCGGAAGCGCGGGAGATCGTGTTCGACTTTCTTTCAGACTATGACGACCCGAGCTTGCTGGGCGCCTTCTGGGTGACGGTGCAGCTCACCTTCTTCTCGGCCATCGGCTCCCTGCTCCTGGGCACCTTGCTGGCGGCCATGCGGGTCGGCCCCGTGCCGCTGATGCGCGGCTTCGCCACCACCTATGTGAACATCGTCCGGAACATCCCCCTGACGGTCATCATCGTCTTCACCTCGCTCGGCCTCGCCGACATCTTCGGGGTGACGATGGGGGCGCCCGACGACTTCAAACTCCAGGGCTTCCGGCTCGCGGTGCTGGGCCTCGCCGCGTACACCGCCGCGTTCGTCTGCGAGGCGCTGCGCTCCGGCATCAACACCGTGCCGGTCGGACAGGCCGAGGCGGCGCGCGCACTGGGCCTGAGCTTCACCCAGGTACTCACCACCATCGTGCTGCCGCAGGCGTTCCGCTCGGTCATCGGCCCGCTGGCCAACGTACTGATCGCACTCACCAAGAACACCACCGTGGCCGCGGCCATCGGTGTTGCCGAGGCAGCTCTGCTGATGAAGGAAATGATCGAGAACGAGGCACAGACCCTGCTCATCGGCGCGGTCTTCGCCTTCGGATTCGTGGTACTGACCCTGCCCACCGGCCTCTTCCTCGGCTGGCTGAGCAAGCGACTGGCGGTGAAGCGATGACCTCCGTCCTCTACGACGCCCCCGGCCCCAGGGCCAAGCGGCGCAACGTCACCTTCTCGGTGGTCTTCATCCTGCTGCTCCTCCTGGTGGTGTGGTGGGTCTGGCGGACGATGGACGAGAAGGGCCAGCTGGAGTGGGCGCTGTGGAAGCCCTTCACCCAGGGCGAGGCGTGGACGACCTATCTGCTGCCGGGTCTCGTGAACACCATGAAGGCCGCGGCACTCAGCGTGATCATCGCCCTGCCCCTGGGCGCGGTCCTCGGCATCGCCCGGATGTCCGAGCACCGGTGGGTGCGGATTCCCGCGGGCGCGGTGGTGGAGTTCTTCCGCGCCATCCCGGTACTGCTGCTCATGATCTTCGCCAACGAGGTCTACGTCGGCTTCGCGGGCATCAGCAGCGAGGACCGGCCCCTGTACGCGGTCGTCACCGGCCTGGTGCTCTACAACTCCTCCGTGCTCGCGGAGATCGTCCGGGCCGGCATCCTCTCCCTGCCCAAGGGTCAGACGGAGGCCGCGCAGGCCATCGGTCTGCGCAAGACCCAGACGATGTCCACCATCCTGCTGCCGCAGGCCGTCACGGCGATGCTCCCGGCCATCGTCAGCCAGCTCGTCGTCATCGTGAAGGACACCGCGCTGGGCGGTGTGATGCTCAACTTCACCGAGCTGCTGAACTCCCGCGGCACCCTCGCGGCCAACTACGCCAACGTCATCCCCAGTTTCATCGTCGTCGCGATCATCTTCATCCTCCTGAACTTCATCCTGACCAGCTTCGCGAGCTGGCTGGAGGCCCGACTCCGGCGCAGCAAGCGCAGCACGGGCGCGGTGCTCGGGGCGGAGGACATGGAGGAGATCAACCCGGCGGGCGTGGGCGGCACCTTCGGAACCGGTGGCGAGGGCGGCGGCCCAGGCGGGTCCACGTTCAAGGGACGCTGACGCGCGGTTCCGGGACGCGCCCCGTGCGCGCCCCCGGCACGCTCCTCGCACTCCAGCCTGATGATGCGTCAATAGTCTGCGGTGACACCGGGGGCAGTGGCATGATCGCCACTGCCCCCGGTCACTTGACGCAAGCACCTTCACTGGGTTGCATACGTTCTGTGATCGTGCACCCTGCTCCCCCCTTCTGTTCACTTTTGTCCCTCGGGACACCGCCGAGCGCAGGGGGCGCCGCGCTGTGGACCCGGTGATCATCGTCGGAGCGGGGCCCGTCGGGCTCACGCTCGCCCTGGCGCTGGCCCGCCAGGAAGTCCCCTGTGTCGTCCTGGACGAGACGCCGGGCGACGACGAACCGCGACTCGCCCGCACGGCCGTGCTCCGCGAGGACACCGCCGCCCTCCTCACCCGCCTCACCGGCATCCCCCTGCACCGGGTCGGTGCCCATTGGGCCGGATGGCGGTCGATGCGGCGCAGACAGGTGATGCGCGAGGTCACGTTCTACGACGATGAGTACGACGTCGACAACGCCGCCCCCGCCCCCTCCACCCCTTCCGCCCTCTCTGCCACCTCCGCCGCTTCCCATGCTTCCGGCGCTTCCGGCGGTTCCGGCGCTTCCGGCGGGGCCGAGGCACCCGAGCACGCGGGCCCGGCGCCGTTGCACATCGCCCAGCATGTGCTGACCCGTGCCCTGCGCGCGGCCCTGGCCCGTGAGCGGTATGCGGAGATCGTCACCGAGAGCCGCCTCGACGTCGTCGAGCAGGAGCCGTCGGGTGTCAGCGCGCACACCCGTGGCCCCGAGGGCACCTGGTGGCGCGGCAGCTACCTGGTCGGCTGCGACGGCCCACGCTCCACCGTGCGCAAGCTCCAGGACATCCGCTTCCCGGGCCGTACGGCGGTGGAACGCCACGCCGTGGCCGCACTGCGCACGGAACTCCCCCGGCCCGATCAGGCGTTGCTCCACCGCATGCCGCCCTGGCGGACGTCGGGACCCTCGGCCGGCGAGGTGTCCGCCCGCCCGCTGCCGGCCGGCATCTGGCGCCTGGACTGGCTGCTGCCGCCCGGCAAGGACCTCGTCACGCCCGAACTGCTGGTCTCCCTGATCCGCGAGACCCTCGCGGGCTGGTCGGACGACGGCTCGACCCCGCCGTACGACCTGCTGGACACCGGTGTGCACACCGTCCACCACCGGCTGGCCCGACGCTGGCGGGCCGGCCGGGTCTTCCTCGCGGGAGACGCGGCGCATCTGCTCGGCGCGTTCGGGACCCACGGGCTGGACGAGAGCCTGCGCGATGCCGACAACCTCGCCTGGAAACTCGCCCTCGCCTGGCACCACGGGCCGCACGAGGCACTGCTCGACAGCTACCAGGCCGAGCGGCGCGCGGTGATCGCCGCCCGACTGCGCGCCGCCGACCAGGCCCTGCCTCAGCTACGCGGTGGCGGGGGTCTGCGCGCCTACGTCCCCGGCGCCGCCCGCAACCACGACGCCCTGCTCGCCGACGCCCACCTCGGCCGGGGCCCGCTCGGCGCCACCGGCGTGTACGACGACTCCCCCCTCACGCCCCGCCACCTCGGCGCGGAGGTCCCGGTCGACACGCCCCCCGGGGCGCCGGTCGCCGACGTACGCGTGACCGCCGAGGACGGCTCCTGCGTCCGCCTCCGCGACCGCCTCGGCCGCGGTGCCCTCCTGGTGGTCCTGATCGCTCCGGGCACGGGTGTGTGGGAGCGGCGCCACTGGGTCACCGCGGGCATCATGCCCCGCCTCGCGGCAGCGGTGACGGCCCTTCCGCACCCCGCGGAACTCCTCGTCGCGGAGAGCTACCCGGGCGCCGGCGCCCACACCGTCCTCCTCATCCGTCCCGACGGCCACCTGGTCACCGCCCTCAACGGCGTCCGCCCGGCCGACCTGTACGCGGCTGCGGAGGCGGCGGTCGGCAGAGGCCCCAGCATGACCGAGGCGGCCGAGGGCACCGGGGCGAGCAAGACATCCGCAAAGGCCGGGGCGGACCCGACCCAGACACCCAAGGACAAAGACACGGACGCGGGCACGGACACGGACGGCAGGACGGATGGATCCAGGAACAGGGACGGAGACGGAGACGGAGACGGAGACGGAGTTCGACACGGGAACGGGAACGGGGATGGGGATGGGGACGCGGACCAGGCGGCGGACAGGAAACGGAAGGAAACGGAGGCGGGAACAGGTGCCCGCTCGGGCTGACCGACCCCGCACCCCGGACTGACCGGAGACGGCGGCGAAGGCGGAGGCGTAGGCGGAGGCGGCGCGGATCCCGGGCCAGGAGAGGCGGCGCGGATCCCGGGCCAGGGCTCAGGCTCCGTCACCCCCCGCGCCCCCACCCGGGCTCCCGCCCTTCCCGTCGTCCCCGGCCTTCCTTCCCGGGGACGACGCAAAAGCGACGCCACACAGAGAACGCCACACAGAGAACGCCGCACGGACGACCCCCACAAAGACACCGCACAGACCACGCACAGACCACGCACCGAAGATCTTCCGTCACTGTCCGTACACACCACCCCCGCCGCCGCCCACCGCATCCGCCCCCTCCCCGTCAGGGGCGCACGCCACCGACCACCCCCCGCACCCGCGAAAACGCCCGCACCACCCGCACACCACCCGTGCTCCATACGCACCCGACCTCACTGTCCGCATGGTGACAGCCAGTTGACCGGTCCGGACCCGCGTGGTGTACTCCGGATCGTGACCGACACCTATGTGCACCTGTGGCGGAGGGTCCATATGGACCTAGTCCGCTACGCGGGCTGCGTGTGTCGCACGTCCTGCTGAACTCGCGTTTCCTCTCCCTCCGCGCGCCCCGCCCGTAGGCCGCCGCGCGCACCCGCGAACGCTCATCAGGACGGTGCCCGTTGTCTGTCTCCTCCTCCCCTTCGGTCCCCCGCTCTCCATCGACCTCCGCCCCGGCCGCACCGACCCAGGCCGACCTGCTGGACTTTGCACGGCGGACAGCCGCCGACGCCGACCTGATCGCCTCCCTCCCTCTCGACCCTGACGGCCGCACCTGGGTGCGCCTCGAAGGCCCCGGCGGCAGCGAAGCCTGGTTGATCGGCTGGCCGCCGGGGACCGGCACCGGCTGGCACGACCACGCCGACTCGGTGGGCGCCTTCCTCACCGCCCGGGGCGAGCTGAAGGAGTACTCCCTCGCCGCCCGCCTCCCCACCGACGGCTGGCAGACCCTGGAACTCTCGGAGGGCGTCGACCGCGAGCGCCATCTCCCCGCCGGCCGGGGCCGCGCCTTCGGCCACCACCACGTCCACGAGGTCCTCAACGAGTCCGCCGAGCACCACGCGATCTCCGTCCACGCCTACTACCCCCCACTCCCCCGCATCCGCCGCTACAGCCGAACCGGCCAGGTAC
The DNA here is from genome assembly GCF_044757045.1 of Streptomyces sp. NPDC091377. Lineage (NCBI taxonomy): Bacteria > Bacillati > Actinomycetota > Actinomycetes > Kitasatosporales > Streptomycetaceae > Streptomyces > Streptomyces sp. NPDC091377. The sequence goes on from NZ_JBIVUE010000030.1 coordinate 39,080, forward strand.
TCCGCCTGGAGCAGGTGGAGCGCCCGGAGGACTGGCAGTGACCCCCGAACGCGCCGCGGACACCGCCGACCACACAGGCCACACAGGCCACGCGGACGTCACGGGCGACACCGAGGTCACCGACGTCACCGACGTCACCGACGTCACCGACGTCACCGACGTCACCGACACAGCAGGCATCGACCACCTCCTCGAACAAGTCCGCGCGGGCTACGACCGCATCACCCCGTCCGAAGCCTTCGAGGCGGCCCGGAGCGGCCAGGCCCTTCTGGTCGACATCCGCTACGCCGCTCTGCGCGACCGGGACGGCCTCATCCCCGGCGCGGTCGTGGTCGAACGCAACGAACTGGAGTGGCGCCTGGATCCCCAAGGCAGCCACCGTCTGCCCGAAGCCACCGGGCACGACCTACGGGTCGTAGTGCTCTGCAACGAGGGCTACGCCTCCAGCCTCGCCGCCGAGTCCCTCCACCGTCTGGGGCTGTACCGCGCCACCGACCTGGTGGGTGGCTTCCAGGCATGGAAGGCAGCGGGTCTGCCGGTCATCACCCCGACCGAGGTCTGAGCCCGGAGAACCGAACACCTCCGCGCGCCTCGGCCAGCGAGCACACCCCTCACTCAGCCCTGCCCCTCCCCGGTCCGCTTCGATCCAGTCCTCGGCCCGCCCGGCCGTGTCGGGCCCTGAACGCGATCGACGCCCCCGCGCGCCCACCGTGTCCAGGGCCCCACCAGCCCTCCCCTCGATTCCGGCCCTCCCCCTCGATCCGAAACCCAGTGAGCCCTGAGCCCCCCAGCACCCCCGCTCCCCGTCAGCACTCGCCAGTACCCGTCAGTACCCGTCGTCCCCCAGAAACTCCGTCTCCTCGCCTTCCTCCTCCAGCGCCCGCCGGACGACTCTCAGGGCCAGGCCCTCGGAGTAGCCCTTGCGGGCGAGCATGCCCGCGAGCCGTCGAAGACGCTTGTCGCGGTCGAGGCCACGGGTGGCGCGCAACTTGCGGGCGACCAGTTCACGCGCCGTCGCCTCCTCCTGATCGGCGTCGAGTTGGGAGACCGCTTCGTCGATGAGCGTGGAGTCGACGCCTTTGGTCCGCAGCTCACGGGCGAGCGCGCGGCGCGCCAACCCTCTGCCGTGGTGCCGGGACTCCACCCAGGCGTCCGCGAACGCGCTGTCGTTGATCAGCCCGACCTCCTCGAACCGCGTCAGCACCTCCTCGGCCACCTCATCGGGGATCTCCCGCTTACGCAGGGCGTCGGCGAGTTGCTTGCGGGTGCGCGGGGTCCCGGTGAGCAGGCGCAGGCAGATCGCCCGTGCCCGCTCAGCCGGGTCCCCTGAAGACTCCCCCTTCTCGGCCCTCGACGAGGAGGAGGCGCCTTCGTCCACGCCGGACGGCTGCTCTCCGAAGCCGCGCCGACGACGCCCACGCCCCGTGCGTGACCCGCCCTCACCGCGTCTGCGCCGGTCGCCCCCAGGACGACCACCGTCCATGCCGCCGGCGGCACCGGCGGAACGACGACCGGCATAAGCGTCGCCGTCACCGGCCTCCGCGTCGCCATCGCCACCGTGACCGCCACCGAAGGGATCGGCCTCCGGATACGCGTCACCGCCGCCGTACGCGCCGTCACTCGCGTACTCACCACCGGCGGCCCGCGCACCCGGTCGGCCGTCCGGCCCGTCACCGCGCCCGTGCCTGGCGAAGCCCCCGTCGCCCTCGGTCTCGCGAGGAGCGTGGGCGTACTCCGCCCATTCGGTTCGCCGTGTCACGGGATCAGCTCTTGGCGGCCGGGGCCTTGGCCTTGGCGGACTTGCCCGCCGGTGCCGGGACCGACTTGGCCTCGTCCGCCGGGGCGGCGGCGACCGCGGCGTCCGCGACCGGCTCGGCACTCGGCTCCTGGGGCCGTACGCCGACGCCCAGCTTCTCCTTGATCTTCCTCTCGATCTCGTTGGCCAGGTCGGGGTTGTCCTTGAGGAAGTTGCGCGCGTTCTCCTTGCCCTGGCCGAGCTGGTCGCCCTCGTACGTGTACCAGGCGCCCGCCTTGCGTACGAAGCCGTGCTCCACGCCCATGTCGATCAGGCCGCCCTCGCGGCTGATGCCATGGCCGTAGAGGATGTCGAACTCGGCCTGCTTGAAGGGGGGCGCGACCTTGTTCTTGACGACCTTGCAGCGGGTGCGGTTGCCGACCGCGTCCGTGCCGTCCTTCAGGGTCTCGATGCGGCGGATGTCGATACGGACCGAGGCGTAGAACTTCAGCGCCCGGCCACCGGTCGTCGTCTCCGGCGAGCCGAACATCACGCCGATCTTCTCGCGCAGCTGGTTGATGAAGATCGCGGTGGTCTTCGACTGGTTGAGCGCGCTGGTGATCTTCCGCAGGGCCTGGCTCATCAGCCGGGCCTGCAGACCGACGTGGCTGTCGCCCATCTCGCCCTCGATCTCCGCACGCGGGACGAGCGCGGCGACGGAGTCGATGACGATCAGGTCGAGCGCGCCGGAGCGGACCAGCATGTCCACGATCTCCAACGCCTGCTCGCCGTTGTCCGGCTGGGACAGGATCAGGTTGTCGATGTCGACGCCGAGCTTCTTCGCGTACTCAGGGTCGAGGGCGTGCTCCGCGTCCACGAAGGCGACCTGGCCGCCGGCCTTCTGCGCGTTCGCCACCGCGTGCAGGGTCAGGGTCGTCTTGCCGGAGGATTCGGGGCCGTAGATCTCGACCACCCGGCCGCGCGGCAGACCGCCGACGCCGAGTGCCACGTCGAGCGCTGTCGATCCGGTCGGGATGACCTCGATGGGCTCCATCGACCGCTCGCCCATGCGCATGACCGCGCCTTTGCCGAACTGCCGTTCAATCTGTGCGAGAGCGGCATCAAGAGCCTTCTCGCGGTCGGTTCCTGCCATGGGTTCCACCCGATTTGCTTGTGTCGATCGCTTCACGTCAAAAACGCTATCGCCTGCCACTGACAACGCGTCCCGACGCGGGTCCAGCCTGTGGATAACTCAGGTGTTTCTCCACCCAAACCCTGCCGAATCACCCACCGGAAGCCTCGCCTGGGGCTTCCATAAGAATGGATGTTCGATTTTCATGTCAAGCGCACCACGCACGGGCGGCGAGTCCATGCCCGCCCCGCACTAATCAAACTTGATTAATCAGCCCCACCCGCCTACCGTCCACGTCATGGCCGAGAAGACGATCCCGATCCTCCCCTGCCCGTCCGTCCCCGAACTGGTGGAGTTCTACGAGCATCTGGGCTTCACCGTGGACCTGGTGCAGACCCGCCCCAACCCCTACGCGGCGCTCAGCTACGGCGGGGGGATAGAGCTTCAGTTCTTCGGGCTCAAGTCGGTCGTACCCGCGGAGTCCCTGGCCACCTGCTACATCACGACCGACCGGGTGGACGAGCTGTACACCGCCTTCCGCGCCGGTCTGAAGGCCGCCTACGGACGGGTCCCGACCCGTGGCGTCCCGCGTATCGGCCAGCTCAAGGACACGTCGTACGGCATGCGGCAGTTCCTGATCACCGACCCCGGCGGCAACTGCCTCCGTATCGGCCAGCCCACCGGAGCGCCGACGGAACACGCCCCCGCGCCGCCGGAACCGTTCGCCCGCGCCCTGCACAACGCCTGGCTGATCGGCGTCTCCAAGGGCGACCCCGCGCCCGCCGTCCGCATCCTCGACCGGGCCTTCGCGAAGGAGACCCCGGCCGACGCGGGCGAGCACTACCGCGCGCTCGTCCTGCGTGCCGATCTCGCCGTGCAGCTCGACGACCCGGCCACCGCCCGCAGCCGCCTGGCCGAGGCCGCCGCCCTCCCCCTCACCGACACCGAGCGGGCATCACTGGCGGACGAACGGATGAGGGCGCAGGACATCACCGCCGAACTGGAGTGAGCGGACCACCCCGCGCGCCCCACCGCGCGATCCAGCCCGAGCGCGCCGCTGCGCGCCTCTCCGGGCGTCGCACAGCGCCTCCGTCCCTGCCCCCAGCACGCTGTCAGCCGTCGGAGCCCGCCCCGGCCTCGGGTGCCGGGCTGCCGCCTCGTACGTCCCGTTCCGCGGACGCCTGCCGGCCGCCCCGCTCGCCCAGCCCCTCCGCCGCCGGCGCACCCCGTTGCGCCGGTGGGCGGCGCTCCCACAGGGCACGCGCGCGGGTGGACAGGCCCGCCCGTGATCCCCGTGCCCGTCTTCGGTGGCCCTGGACGCGCGCGTCGTCCGTGATGTCGTAGCGCTTCACGTACGCCCCGAGGAACGCCTGGAGCGTGGCGACGGCGGGAATGGCGATCAGCGCGCCGACGGCGCCCAGGAGCGCGGTACCGGCGATCACCGAGCCGAAGGCCACGGCGGGGTGGATGTCGACGGTCCTGGCGGTCAGTTTCGGCTGGAGCACATAGTTCTCGAACTGCTGGTAGATGACCACGAAGATCAGCACCCACAGCGCGTACCAGGGATCCTCGGTGAACGCGATCAGCATCGGCAGCGCGCCCGCGAGGTAGGTGCCGATGGTGGGGATGAACTGCGACACCAGGCCCACCCAGACGGCGAGCACGGGCGCGTAGGTCACGTTCAGCGCCTGGAGCAGGATGTAGTGGGCGATGCCGGAGATCAGGGCCATCAGCCCGCGTGAGTAGAGATACCCGCCGGTCTTGTCGACGGCGATCTCCCAGGCCCGCAGCACCTCGGCCTGGCGGGACGGCGGCAGGACCGAGCAGATCGCGCGCCGCAGCCGGGGGCCGTCGGCGGCGAAGTAGAACGCGAACAGGGTGACCGTCAGCAGGGTGAAGAGCCCGCCGAGCACCTGTGTGGACACGTCCAGCACACCCGTCGCGCTGTTCTGCACGTAGTCGCGCAGCCAGTCGGAGCGCAGTACGCCCTCCTGGACGTCCACCCGCTTCAACTCGGTGTTGAAGTGCGTGTTGATCCAGTTGATCACGGAGTCCAGGTACTCCGGGAAGCCCTCGACCATCTTCACGATCTGGCCGGCGAGCAAGGAGCCGAGCATCGTCACGAAGCCCGCGACGGCGATGATCACGGCGAGGAAGACGGCACCGGTGGCCAGCCCGCGACGCATCCCGCGCGAGGCCATCCAGCTCACGGCGGGTTCGATGGCCAGGGCCAGGAAGAACGCGATCAGAATGTTGATCAGCAGCCCGGTGAGCTGGTGGAAGGCCCAGCTCCCGAACTGGAAGACGGCGATGAGCGCCAGTGCGAGCACCATGGCCCGCGGCAGCCAGCGCGGCATACGGGCGTTCGGCCCGCCCGGGCGGTCGGCGAGGGGCCGCTCCGGCGGTGTCGGGCCGGGCGGTGCGGTGTCCTGGGCTGCTGCCTGCCCGGTGTCGTCAGTGGGTGCCACGGAGCAAGTCTCACCCACGCCACTGACAATCGGGGACGGTCCCGGGATCTTCGTGACCGGTCAGCGTCTTTCCTGTGGCACGTTCATGACCGAGCAGACCACCCGCCACACGTCCTTCGCCGCCCAGCCGCTTTCCAACGCCTCGTCCACGGTCCGCCCGCCCAGCTCCGACATGACGTGATCGCGTGCGAAGGTTTCGGAGCCGCCCGTGCCGAAGTGCTCCGCCATTCGCTCCCAGAAGACCGTCAACCGCATGACCCCAGTATCCCGCCCCGGAGAGTGGGCCCGGCGACCCCGTCCGCCCCGGTCGTGGACGATCCGCCGAGCGAGTGGGCGACGACCGGGCCGGTGGTCGGGCTGCTGCACGGCACCGACGTGCGGCACGCGTGGCTGTTCCGTGACGGACTTCTGACTTCTGACTTCTGCTGGAAGGCGATCGAGTCGCCGGTCGGGTCGCGGGACCCACCCGCCGCTCCCCACTCCCGCACGACTACGCAGGACACCGCACTCGCTCGCGTGCGCGTGGTCACCGACGACGAGATGGCACGGCATTGCGTACGCTCAGGGCGTACGGCCGTCCGGTCGGCTGGACCCGGACCGGCACCACGTTCCGCGCCGTCCCGTCAGCCGCCCAGGGCCCGTACTCCGGCCGTCACCAGCACCGCCGCGGCGACGACCAGCAGGAACGGCGCGCGCAGCATCAGGGCCACCGCCGCCGCGGCGAGCCCGGCGGCCCGCGCGTCGAGTACCAGCGTCTGTCCGTCGGCGAAGGTCTGCTGGGCCGTGAGAGCGGCGAGCAGGGCGACGGGCAGGAGGGCGGCGAGCCGCCTGATGAGCGGTCGTTCCAGGACGCCCGCGGGGACGAGCAGTCCGGCGAGTTTCACGGCGTAGCAGCCGAGCGCGGTGACTCCGATCGCGATCCAGACGTTCACCGGTTCTCCTCCCTCGGGTCTCGCCCTGCGTCGTCGCTCCCAGCGTCAGTTCCTTGATCACGCTCCGCGCCGCCGAGCCGGACGGGCTCTCCCGCCTCACGCCCCGCGTCCCCGTCCCCGGCCCCGCCCTGGACAGCCCCTCGCGCGCGGGGGTGCTTTTCCGTCGCGTCCGCCCGTTCGGGAGAGTCGGCGCCTCCGGGCCCCCGGCGGCGCCCTTGGGCCCACAGCACGGCGGGCGCCGCGAGGGCGGCCACTAGGACCGGCACGCCCGCGGGCAGCACCGGCAGCATTCCGAGCCCGAGCACGACCGCGAGGGCGGCGACGGCCCGCTCGGTGGTGGTCCTGAGCATCGGCGCGAGCAGCGCCAGGAAGACGGCGGGCCCGGCCGCGTCGAGGCCCCACGCGTCGGTGTCGCCGATGGCCTCTGCCCCGAGTGCGCCGAGCAGCGTGGTGAGGTTCCACAGCAGGTACAGGCTCAGCCCGGTCACGGTGAAGCCGAGCCGGGCCGCGCGGCGGCCGGGCTGGGCCAGGGCGACGGCGGCCGTCTCGTCGATGACCCACTGGGCGGCGAACGGCCGCACCGCGCGCGGGAGGGCCAGCAACTGCGAGAGCCGCAGCCCGTAGAACGCGTTCCGTACGCCCAGGAAGAAGGCGCCGGCCGCCGCGGTGAACGGGTTGCCGCCGGCCGCCAGCGCTCCCACCAGGGCGAACTGGGACGCCCCGGTGAACACGAGCAGGCTCAGCACACAGGTCTGCGCCAGAGTGAGCCCGCCGCCCGCCGAGGTCACCCCGAAGGCGAAACCGGACAGTCCTACGGCGACCCCGACCCCGAGGGCGTCCCGTACGACGGCGCTGTCGGGTTTGTCCGGGTCACCGGCTCGTATGTCTGCGAGAGCTGTCTGTTCTGCCACGTGTCGGACGGTAGGAGCAGCCGCCCCCGCGTGTCTTGTACGTTCTTGCGCTCCCGCTGGTAGGCGCCCGGAGGCACGCCGACGATCCGCGCGAAGTGCCGGTTCAGGTGGGGCTGGTCGGTGAAGCCGACGGCGATCGCGGCCTCGGCGGGTGTCGTGCCGGCGTCCAGCAGCCGCCGGGCCCGCCGGACGCGGGCGTCGGTCAGCCAGGTGTGGGGCGGCATGCCGTAGGTGTCACGGAAGGCGCGCAGCAGCGCGAAGGGGCTGGTCCCGAGGTCGGCGGCGAGTCGCTCCAGGGGCGGCGGCTCGGCCATCCGCGCCTCCAGCACGGCCCGCGCGCGGGCGGCGGTCCGCGCTCCCGCGGTCCGTACCTCGCGCTGCGGCAGCGGTCCGCCGTTCAGCCGGAGCAGCCGGGTCACCGCGACCCTGAGCAGGGTGTCGGCGGCCAGCGCGTTGCCCTCGTCCGCGGCGCGCAGCACTTGGTGCACCAGGCCGACGGCGTACGGGTCGTCCACGACGGGGCTGATGAAGCCGGGCGTCCCGCGGATCGTCGTCGTCTCGGCCGCTATCTCGGCCACGACGTCCGGCAGCGGGTACACGGCCCCGTAGCGCCAGCCCTCGGGCACGCCCGCCCGGCCGGTGTGCGAGGTGTCGGGGTTGACGAGGGCGAGTGCTCCGGCGCCCGCGTACTGGTCGGCCCCTCCGTGGTGGAAGACCTCCACCCCGTCCACGACCGCGGCGATCACGAAGTGCTCATGGGTGTGCCGCACGAACGTCTTGTGGATGTACCGGGCCCGCAGCAGATCGACACCGGGCAGTTCCTCGTACTGCCAGTGCCGTGCCCGCTCGTCCCTGCCTGCCATGTCCCCCATTCTCCGCCACGGCCACACCCCCCGCTCCGCCGCAGCCGGCGCCCCCTCCCCGCCCGTCACAGCCGTGGGCCCACCCGCCACAGCCACCGACCTCCACCCGCCACGGCCGGCGCCCCCGCCCCGCCCCGCCCCGGCCCCGGGTCCGGATCCCCCGGCCCCACCCCGCTCAGCGCCCCGCCCGCCGACCCCGCCCCGCCCCTCCCCGCCCCGACGCGCGGCGCCCCGCATCCGCCCAGGTCAGGCCCGTTGTCAGTGGTGGGGTGCAGGATGGACGCATGGTCAGTGCACATCGGGCCCTCGACGGCTTCTCGCCCGCCACCCGCGGCTGGTTCACGGGTGCCTTCTCCGCGCCCACCGCCGCCCAGGCGGGCGCGTGGCAGGCCATCGGCGAGGGGTCCGACGTGCTGGTGGTCGCCCCGACCGGCTCCGGCAAGACCCTGGCCGCCTTCCTCGCCGCCCTCGACCAGCTCGCCTCCACCCCGCCCCCGGCCGACCCCAAGAAGCGCTGCCGGGTGTTGTACGTGTCACCGCTGAAGGCCCTGGCCGTGGACGTGGAGCGCAATCTGCGCAGCCCGCTGACGGGCATCCGGCAGGAGTCCGTGCGCCTCGGTCTGCCCGAGCCCGAGGTGAAGGTCGGTATCCGCTCCGGCGACACCCCGCCCGCCGAGCGCCGGGCGCTGGCCACCCGCCCGCCGGACATCCTGATCACCACCCCGGAGTCCCTGTTCCTGATGCTGACGTCGGCCACACGCGACGCGCTGACCGGGGTGGAGACGGTGATCCTGGACGAGGTGCACGCGGTGGCGGGCACCAAGCGCGGCGCGCATCTCGCGCTCTCCCTGGAGCGGCTGGACGAGCTGCTGCCGCGGCCGGCCCGCCGGATCGGCCTGTCGGCGACCGTGCGCCCGGTGGACGAGGTGGCCCGGTTCCTGTCGCCGCAGCGCAAGGTGGAGATCGTCCAGCCGAGGTCGGGCAAGGAGTTCGACCTCTCGGTGGTCGTCCCGGTCGAGGATCTCGGCGAGCTGGGCGGCTCCCCGGTCGCCGACGGCTCCGAGGGCGCCGAGCGGCCGTCGATCTGGCCGCATGTCGAGGAGCGGATCGCCGACCTGGTCCAGTCCCATCGCTCCACGATCGTCTTCGCCAACTCCCGCCGGCTCGCCGAGCGCCTGTGCAACCGGCTCAACGAGATCGCCTACGAGCGGGCCACCGGCGAGACCCTGGACGAGCATCACACCCCGGCCGAGATGATGGGCAACGCGGGCGCGGCGCAGGGCGCCCCGCCGGTCCTCGCGCGCGCCCACCACGGCTCGGTCTCCAAGGAGCAGCGCGCGCTGGTCGAGGAGGACCTGAAAGCCGGGCGGCTGCCCGCCGTGGTGGCCACCTCCAGTCTCGAACTGGGCATCGACATGGGCGCCGTGGATCTCGTCGTCCAGGTCGAGTCCCCGCCGTCCGTGGCGTCTGGCCTCCAGCGCGTGGGCCGCGCCGGACACCAGGTGGGCGCGGTCTCCACCGGTGTCGTCTTCCCGAAGTACCGGGGCGACCTGGTCCAGGCGGCCGTGGTCACCGAGCGGATGCGCACCGGCTCGATCGAGTCCCTGCGGGTCCCGGCCAACCCGCTGGACGTCCTCGCCCAGCAGATCGTCGCCCTGACCTCCATGGACACCTGGCAGGTGGACGACCTGCTCGCCCTGGTCCGCCGCGCGGCCCCGTTCGCGTCGCTGCCCGAGTCGGCGTTCACCGGCGTGCTCGACATGCTGGCGGGCCGCTACCCGTCCGACGCGTTCGCGGAGCTGCGCCCGCGCGTGGTGTGGGACCGGGTCATGGGCACGGTCACCGGCCGCCCCGGCGCCCAGCGGCTGGCCGTCACCTCGGGCGGCACGATCCCCGACCGCGGCCTGTTCGGTGTGTTCCTCGCCGGGTCCGACCCCAAGAAGGGCGGCGGGCGGGTCGGCGAGCTGGACGAGGAGATGGTCTACGAGTCCCGCGTCGGGGACGTCTTCACGCTGGGCACCAGCTCCTGGCGGATCGAGGACATCACACGCGACCGCGTCCTGGTCTCCCCCGCACCCGGTGTGCCGGGCCGTCTCCCGTTCTGGAAGGGCGACCAGCTCGGCCGCCCCCTGGAGCTGGGGCGGGCGGTGGGCGCGTTCCTGCGCGAGGTCGGCTCGCTGAGCCGGGAGGACGCCCGGCTACGGCTGGTCGCCGCCGGTCTCGACGCGTGGGCCGCGGACAACGTCCTGTCGTACCTGGACGAACAGCGCGAGGCATGCGGCCATGTCCCGGACGACCGGACGATCGTCGTGGAGCGCTTCCGCGACGAACTCGGCGACTGGCGGGTCGTGGTGCACTCCCCGTTCGGCGCCCAGGTGCACGCCCCCTGGGCCCTCGCCCTGGGCGCCCGGCTCTCCGAGCGGTACGGCATGGACGCGCAGGTGATGCACGCGGACGACGGCATCGTGCTGCGGCTGCCGGACGCCGACCTGCTGGGCCTGGACCTGCTGGACCAGGAGCCCCGCAAGGCGGGCGAATACGACGCCGAGCAGGCCCCCGTCGGCGCGGCGGACGTGGTGTTCGACAAGGGCGAGGTCGACCAGGTCGTCACCGACCAGGTCGGCGGATCCGCCCTGTTCGCGTCCCGCTTCCGCGAGTGCGCGGCCCGCGCGCTGCTGCTGCCCCGCCGCAACCCGGGCAAGCGCACCCCGCTGTGGCAGCAGCGTCAGCGGGCGTCCCAGCTGCTGCAGGTGGCGGGCGAGTTCGGCTCCTTCCCGATCGTCCTGGAGGCGGTCCGCGAGTGCCTCCAGGACGTCTTCGACGTCCCCGGCCTGGTCGAGCTGATGGGCGACCTGGAGTCCCGCAAGGTCCGCCTGGTCGAGGTCACCACCCCCGAGGCGTCCCCGTTCGCCCGTTCCCTCCTCTTCGGATACGTCGCCCAGTTCCTCTACGAGGGGGACTCGCCGCTCGCCGAGCGCCGCGCAGCGGCTCTGTCCCTGGACTCACGGCTGCTGGCCGAGCTGCTCGGCCAGGCGGAGCTGCGGGAACTGCTCGACGCGGACGTGCTGACCGAGCTGGAGCGCGAGCTGCAATGGCTCACCGAGGACCGCCGGGTCAAGGACGCGGAGGGCGTGGCCGATCTGCTGCGGATGCTGGGACCGCTCACGGACACCGAGCTGGCCGAGCGGGGCGCCGAGCCGCAGTGGGCCCCGGAGCTGGCCCGTGCCCGCCGCGCCATCCAGGTCCGTATCGGCGGCGGCGACCACTGGGCGGCGATCGAGGACGCGGGCCGGCTGCGCGACGCGCTCGGCACGGCGCTGCCGGTGGGCGTCCCCGAGGCGTTCACCGAACCCGTGAAGGACCCGCTGGGCGACCTCCTCGCGCGCTACGCCCGCACGCACGGCCCGTTCACCTCGGCGATGGCGGCGGCCCGGTTCGGCCTGGGCGTGGCCGTCACGGAGGGCGCCCTCCAGCGGCTCACCGCGTCGGGCAGGACCGTCCAGGGCGAGTTCCACCCCTCCGGCATCGGACAGGAGTGGTGCGACACCGCCGTACTGCGCCGACTGCGCCGCCGCTCCCTGGCCGCGCTGCGGCACGAGCTGGAGCCGGTGCCCCCGCCCGCCCTCGCCCAGTTCCTCCCTCAGTGGCAGCACATCGGCAGGGGGCACAGCCTGCGCGGAGCGGACGGTCTGATCCGTGCGGTCGAACAGCTCCAGGGTGCCTCCGTCCCGGCCTCGGCGCTGGAGAAGCTGGTCCTGCCGTCCCGGGTCACGCCCTACACCCCGGCCATTCTGGACGAGCTGACGGCGGCCGGGGAGATCGTGTGGGCGGGCGCCGGTTCCCTGCCCGGCAAGGACGGCTGGGTCTCCCTCTACCTCGCGGACACGGCCCCCCTCCTCCTGCCCGAGCCCCACCCCCTGGAGCTGACCGCGCTCCACCAGTCCGTCCTGGACACCCTCTCCGGTGGCTACGGCCTGTTCTTCCGCCAGATCGCCGACCAGGTCCGCGCCACCACCCACCCCGACGCCACCGACCCCCAACTCGCCGACACGCTGTGGGATCTGGCCTGGTCCGGGCGGCTGACCAACGACACCCTCACCCCCCTGCGCGCCCTGCTCGGCTCGGGCCGTACGGCGGGCTCCACGGCCCACCGGGCCAAGCGCACCGTCCCGCGCGGACGCTACGGCTCCCTCACCGGCGCCGCCCGCCCCGCCTCCCGCGGCGGCCCCCCGACCGTCGCCGGCCGCTGGTCCCTGCTGCCGCCCCGCGAAGCCGACACCACGGTCCGCGCGCACGCCCTCGCCCGTACGCTCCTCGACCGGCACGGTGTGGTGACGCGCGGCGCCGTCGCCGCCGAGGGCGTCGAGGGCGGCTTCTCGGCGACGTACCGGATCCTGTCCGCCTTCGAGGACAGCGGGCAGGCCCGTCGCGGCTATGTGGTCGAGGGCCTGGGCGCCGCCCAGTTCGCGATGGACGGCGCCGTCGACCGCCTCCGCGCGGTGGCCAATGCCCGCGAGCGCGGAGAGTCCCCGACGGCCCCGGACCCGACCCGGCCGGCCGGCTTCCCGGCAGCGCCAGACATCCCGGACTTCCCGGACCTGACGACCCCACCGGCCTTCCCCGACCTGCCCGCCCTCCCGGACTTCCAGGACTTCCCCGACTTCCGGCCCACCCCCGACGAGTACCTCTCGCCCCGCGACCACCCCCGCCAGGACCGCGACCACCCCCGCCAGGCCGTCCCCCCTCGGCAGGGCGGCGATGGCCCACGCATGCCGTACCCTCCCCAGGCCCCGCCCCACCGCTCACGGAGAACGCCCGCGTCCCGGGCCGTCGTCCTGGCCGCCGCCGACCCCGCCAACGCCTACGGCGCCGCGCTGCCGTGGCCCGAGCCGCCGACCGGAGCCGGTCACAAACCGGGCCGCAAGGCGGGTTCCCTGGTCGTCCTCGTGGACGGCGAGCTGACCCTCTATATGGAGCGTGGCGGCAAGACACTGCTGGCCTGGCCCTCGGACCCGGAGGCCAAGGCCACCGAGGACCCCCGTCTCGGAGAGGCCGCCGAAGCCCTCGCCGCGTCCGCCCGCGCGGGCAGCCTCGGCACGGTCACGGTCGAGCGGATCAACGGAACGGCGGCCCTGACCTCCCCGTTCGGCACGCTCCTGGAGTCCGCGGGGTTCATCGCCACCCCCCGCGGCCTACGCCTCCGCGCATGACCCCGCCCCGCACACCCCAGCCCCAGCCCCAGCCCCAGCCCCAGCCCACGCCTACTCCTCCACCCCCACCCACGACACCCGTGCCACCCTTGACCCATGCCCGAAGGTGACACGGTCTGGCAGGCGGCCCGGCGGCTGCACACCGCGCTGGCCGGCCGCGTTCTGACCCGCTCGGACCTGCGGGTACCGAAGTACGCCACGGCCGACCTCACCGGCCGCCGGGTGCTCGACGTGACCCCCCGCGGCAAACACCTGCTGACCCGCGTCGAAGGCGGACTGACCCTCCACTCCCACCTCAAGATGGACGGTTCCTGGAAGGTGTACGCCCACGGCCAGCGCTGGAGCGGCGGCCCCGCCCACCAGATCCGGGCCATCCTCGGCACCACCGACAGCACGGCCGTCGGCTACCGCCTCCCCGTCCTCGACCTCCTGCGCACCACCGACGAGGACCGCGTGGTCGGCCACCTCGGCCCCGACCTCCTCGGCCCCGACTGGAACGCGGAGCGCGCCCACGCCCGCCTTCTCACCGACCCGTCCCGCCCGCTGGGCGAAGCCCTGCTCGACCAACGCAATCTCGCGGGCATCGGCAACGTCTACAAGAGCGAGCTGTGCTTCCTGCTCGGTGTCACCCCATGGCTCCCGGTCGGCATGCTCCCCGCCGAGCACGCCGCGCACCTCCCGCCCCTGGCCAAGAAGCTCCTGGAGGCCAACCGCGACCGCCCGGTCCGCGTCACGACCGGCCGCCGCGGCCAGGACCTCTACGTCTACGGCCGTGCCGGGCGCCCGTGTCTGCGCTGCGGGACCCCGGTCCGGGTGGCGAACCAGGGCGACGGTTCGCGTGAGCGCCCCACCTACTGGTGCCCGACATGCCAGCGCGGTCCGGCCCCCGGAACGGACCGGTTCACCAAGCGCTACTGATTGACGCACCGTCAGAAACGCTCGTACCGTCCCCTCATGGCCGTCGACGCGTACGACCTCACCGGACGCACCGCTTTCGTCACCGGAGCCGCCAGCGGCATCGGCCGCGCCTCGGCCGTCCTCCTGGCCCGGGCCGGCGCCACCGTGCACTGCGCGGACCTGGACCCCGAGGGCCTGGACGGGACCGCTTCGGCGATCAGGGCCGAGGGCGGCACCGCCCACCTCCACGCCTTCGACATCACCGACCGCACCGCCCTCCGGCAGGCCGTGGCCGCCTGCCGGACGCTGCACATCATGGCGGCGGTCGCCGGGATCATGCAGAGCAGCCCGGTCCTGGACACCCGGGACGAGGACCTGGACCGTGTCATGGACGTCAACTTCAAGGGCGTACTGCACAGTTGCCAGGAGGCGGCCCGCCTGATGATCGCCCGGAACACCCCGGGCAGCATCGTCACCATGGCCTCGGGCGCCGTCGACACGGGCGCCCCCGGGCTGCTCTGCTACGGCGCCGCCAAGGCGGCGGTGGTCCAGCTGACCAAGACCCTCGCCGCGGAGGTCGGCCGGCACGGCATCCGGGTGAACACGGTCGCGCCGGGCTGGATCCGCACCCCCATGACCGACCACCACGACTCCGACCACCACGACTCTGATCACCACGACTCTGATCACCACGACGACCCCGGGGCCCGGCCCCGACCCCAATCCCGCACGGCAGATGCCATGGCCCGCATGTCCCCCCTGGGCCGCGTCGGCGAACCGGACGAGGTGGCCCAGGCGGTCCTCTACCTGGCCTCCGACGCCTCGTCGTTCACGACGGGTCAGATCCTCCGCCCGAACGGCGGCGTCGCCATGCCGTGGTGACCGACCGAGCGGCGCCGATGACCGACCGATCCGCCTTGGTGTCCCGCCAACCCGCCTTGGTCTCCCGCCGACCCGTGCTGGTGCCCCGCCGACCCGCCCCGGCATCCGGCCGCCGCACCGCCCCGGATCCCGGCGAACCCGCTCCAGCAGCCACCGAAGAAGCCGCCACCGAAGCCGCCACCGCCACCCTCTCCCGGACCACCCCCTCCCCGACCATCCCCTCCCCGACCACCGCACCCCCGGCTTCCCCCCGCCAAGCCGCCCGCCACCGCCCCGCCTGCAAGGCTCCCGCCGCCCGAGCCCTCGGCACGGTGTGCACCGGCAACAAGCTGAGCCCCCACCCCCCGGCCGCGACGGTCCCTTCGAGCACCCCCGCGCCGGGCGCGACGGCCAGCCGTACCACGGCCCACCACCAGAGCGCCCCCAGCACCAGCACAACCCCCCAGCGCCCCCCACGCGCTATTCGCCCGGTGAGCCCTGTGATGCCGGAGAGCCCAGAGAGCCCCGAGAGCCCCGGCCCGGCGGACCTCACAGAGCCGATGGCCCCCGCGCCGTCCGAGGCACAGGACCCACCCGGGGAACAGCCCTCCGGGCACACCACGGCTCAGTCGTTCGCCGCCTGGAACATCCAGTGATGCTTCTCAAGGTCCGCCGTGACCGCGATCAGGATGTCCTGCGACACCGCGTCCGGGTCATCCGTCACCGCGACCCGCTCCCGCATCCGGGTGATGACCGCGCCCAACGCCTCCACCAGCACGCCCACCGCGTCGTCGTCCTTCACCCAGCCGCTCTGCAACGGCCCGATCCCGCTGCCGGTGGCAACGGTCGAGGCGCGCCCGTCCGGGGAGACCCCGAGCGCCGACGCCCGTTCGGCGACCGTGTCGGAGTGGGCCCGCGCGGTGGTCACCACCTCGTCGAGTTGCAGGTGGACGGAGCGGAACCGTGGGCCCACGACGTTCCAGTGCACCTGTTTCGCCACGAGGGACAGATCCACGAGATCCACCAGCGCGCCCTGGAGCGCCTCGGCCACAACCTTCAGGTCCGCGTCGGACAGCGGGCTCTTGACGACGTACATCACACCTCCGTTGACCGCCCCGAGCATGTCCCTCCACCATGACCGCAACCGACAACCCCGGCAAACGCACGCACAAACCGCGAGAGATCCCGAGAAGACCGAAAAGGTCACCGCCAAGCCCCGGCGGAAAGGCAAGCCGCGCAGAAGGGCAAGCCCCTACGGAACACCAAGCCCCGGCGGAATCCCAAAAAGCCCCGACCCTGTCCTCCGGAGGTTCCCGGAGAGGCCCGGTCGGGGCTTCACACCATCGCGTCGACTCGGCGACTCGACAGACTCAGGCGGCGACCACCTCGGTGGCGGGCGCCTTGATCGTCACTCGTTCCGGTGACACACCGGCCACCGAGACGGAACCCAGCATCGGGCGGACCGACGTGGGTACAGGCTCGCTGGGAGTGGCCGCAGCGGACTGGGCCAGCTCGGCGAGGGCGAGCTCGTCGCTCACCTCGCGCATGAGCTCGGACATCCGTACGTCCAGCGCGTCGCAGATCGCGGAGAGCAGCTCGGAGGAAGCCTCCTTCTGCCCCCGCTCCACCTCGGAGAGATAGCCGAGTGAGACTCGGGCGGACGAGGAGACTTCGCGCAGAGTACGGCCCTGGCGCTGGCGCTGCCGACGCAGCACGTCACCCAGCAGGCGACGGAGCAGAATCATCGGTGGCTCCCTCCTCGGACCGCGTAACCGCATCCTTCACGCCCCACCGTACCGCCTTGCGCAGCGGCCGTGCGGGGAGCGATGTCGTGTTCACTCAGGGCTGCAAACATCAAGACCCCCCGTTCTGTTCCGTATCCTGTGCCCGCTCATTTCCGGTCTGTTCGCCCGCAAGCTCCGTCAGAAGCAGTGCGAGTACGCTCCGTACACTCTCCATACGGATTTCCTCGCGGTCGCCGTTCAACCGCAGGTCCAGCACTTTTCCGCCACCGGCGGAATCAGGGGCCGCCGGGTCCGACGCCCCGGAAGCCCCGGGAACCTCATCCGAAGCCTCTCCCGAAGCTCCACCCGCGACAACCCCGGGCGCCCCGGAAGTCCGCCCCGGCCCCGCCGGATCCACCGGCCCCACCGGCCCGGCCGCACCGGTCGGCCCCTCCACGGCGACGAACACCGTGCCGACGTCCTGCCCGTCCTGCGGCTCGGGCCCGGCCACTCCGGTGGTCGCGACGCCCCAGTCGGCGTCCAGCACCTTGCGCACCCCGGCCGCCATCTCCGCCGCGACCTGCGGATCCACCGCGCCGCGCGCCTCCAGCAGCCCCGCGTCCACGCCGAGCATCCGGTGCTTCAGGTCGGTCGCGTACGCCGTGACCGAGCCGCGGAACACCTGGGAGGCCCCCGGCACGGCCGTGAGGGCCGCGGCGACCAGCCCGCCGGTCAGCGACTCGGCGACGGCGACGGTCTCGCCCCTCACCCTCAGTAGTCGCACCACGTCGGCGGCCGTGGAATTCACGCGTCCGTCTCCTCCGAGGCTGCCTGTCGCTCGGCGATCCCCTGTCTGCGCAGCACAATGGCTTGTCGTACATAGTCGAGGCCGGTGACAACGGTCATGACGACCGCCGCGGCCATCACCCACCACCGCAGGGTGGCCAGCCAGCCGGTCAGCGCCAGGATGTACATCCCGACGGCCGTGCCCTGGGTGAGGGTCTTCAGCTTGCCGCCCCTGCTCGCGGGGATGACGCCGTACCGGATGACCAGAAAACGCATCAGCGTGATGCCGAGTTCCCGGCCCAGGATCACGGCCGTGACCCACCACGGCAGATCGCCCAGCGAGGAGAGACAGATCAGCGCCGCGCCCATGATCGCCTTGTCGGCGATCGGGTCGGCGATCTTCCCGAAGTCGGTGACGAGGTCGTAGGTGCGGGCCAGATGTCCGTCGAACAGGTCGGTGATCATCGCGATGGCGAAGGCCGCCCATGCCAGTGAGCGCCAGGCCGGGTCGTAGCCGCCGTCCGCCAGCATCAGGGCCACGAACGCGGGCACCAGCATCAGCCGCAGCATGGTCAGCAGGTTGGCGATGTTCCACACGCTGGCCTGGTTGACGGCCGCCGCGGCGATCTTGCCGCCCCGGACGGGCCGGCCCCCCGGCTCGTCCTCACCGGGCCGCCCCGCGTCAGCCCCGCCGGACCGCTCCCCGGAACCCTCGGCGGGCCTCCCCGACCCTTCCCCGGCAGGGCCTCCGGTACCTCCGACGCCCCTCCTCAGGCGCCCCGCGGCACCCGCAGCACCCTGGCCGGCAGCGGAGCCGCCCGCGGCCGATGCCGGGACTCCCGTCATCTGCCCGCCTCCTCACTGCCCGCGTGCGAACCGTGCAACGGCTCGGCGACGAGGTCGACACCCTCCGTACCGACCACCTTCGCCTCGACCATACGGCCGACGATCAGCCCGGCGCCGCTCGTGAGCAGCACTTGGCCGTCGGTCTCGGGGGCCTGGTGCGCCCCCCGCCCATACACCCCCTCCGCGGGATCGACGGACTCGACCAGCACCCGCACCGTCTCGCCGAGCCGCTCCTCGGCCCGCTGGGAGACCAGTTCCTCGGCCAGCCGCGAGACATGGGCGAGCCGCTCGGCGACCACATCGGTGTCGAGCTTGTTCTCGTAGGTGGCCGCCTCCGTGCCGTCCTCGTCGGAGTAGCCGAAGACGCCGATCGCGTCCAGGCGCGCGTGGTTGAGGAACCGCTCCAGCTCGGCGAGGTCCCCCTCGCTCTCCCCGGGGAAGCCCACGATGAAGTTGGAGCGCACGCCCGCCTCGGGCGCCTTGCCGCGGATGGTGTCGAGCAGTTCGAGGAAGCGGTCGGTGTCGCCGAACCGGCGCATCGCGCGCAGCACATCGGGCGCGGAGTGCTGGAAGGAGAGGTCGAAGTACGGGGCGACCTTGGGCGTGGAGGTCAGTACGTCGATCAGGCCCGGGCGCATCTCGGCCGGCTGGAGGTAGCTGACCCGCACCCGCTCGATGCCGTCGACGTCGGCCAGCTCGGGCAGCAGCGACTCCAGCAGCCGGATGTCACCGAGGTCCTTGCCGTACGACGTGTTGTTCTCGGAGACCAGCATGATCTCCTTGACGCCCTGCTCGGCCAGCCAGCGCGTCTCGTTGAGGACGTCGCTGGGCCGGCGGGAGATGAAGGAGCCGCGGAAGGACGGGATGGCGCAGAAAGAGCAGCGCCGGTCGCAGCCGGAGGCGAGCTTGACCGAGGCGACCGGTGTGCCGTCGAGTCTGCGGCGCAGGGGGGCGCGTGGCCCGGAGGCGGGTGCGAGGCCGTCGGGGAGGTCGACGGGGGCGTGGCCGGGCAGGGCGACGGAGGCGGCCGACTCCTGCCGCTCGGCCGGCGAGATCGGCAGCAGCTTGCGCCGGTCGCGCGGGGTGTGGGAGGCGTGGACGCCGCCGGACAGAATGGTCTGGAGGCGGTCGGAGATGTCGGCGTAGTCGTCGAAGCCGAGGACACCGTCGGCTTCGGGGAGCGCGTCGGCGAGTTCCTTGCCGTACCGCTCGGCCATGCAGCCCACGGCGACGACGGCCTGCGTCCGACCGTGACCGCCCTTCAGGTCGTTGGCCTCCAGGAGGGCGTCGACGGAGTCCTTCTTGGCGGCGTCGACGAATCCGCACGTGTTGACCACGGCGACATCCGCGTCCTCGGCGTCCGGGACCAGCTCCCAGCCGTCCGCCTCCAGACGACCCGCGAGCTCCTCCGAGTCCACTTCGTTTCGGGCGCAGCCAAGCGTGACGAGTGCGACGGTACGGCGTTCAGGCATGGGCTCAAGACTACTTCGTCCCACTGACACCCCATGCCGACGGGCCCAGGGCGATCATGCCCACCCGGCCGGACAGCCACTCCGGAAGGACCACCGGACACACACCGGACACACACCGGGCACGCACCAAGCACCCACAGGGCACACACCCGGCACGTGCCAGGAACGTACCGGGGCACTCACCAGACACGCACCGGGTGGCCACCCACCACGCGTAGGCCGCTCACCCGGCAGTCACTCGGCATCACCCGGCATCACCCGGCATCACCCGGAACTCACTGGGCACTCACCCGGCCTGCGGGTCCCCCTTCGTATACGTCAGCCGCTCCACGGCCCCCGGCTGCCAGTCCTCGTCGAGCTTCTTGCCGTTCACGTACAGCTGGATCGCGCCTGCGTCGCCGAGCACCAGGTTGATCTTGGAGTTGTCCTGGAAGGTCTTGGACTCGCCCTGCTTGAGCAGCCCGTCGAAGAGCAGCCGTCCGTTGTGGTCCTTGGCGGAGATCCAGCTCCGTCCGTCGGTGGCGCTGACCTGGACGGTCACCTTGTCCTGCGGTGCCGCCGCGATCGCGCTCTCGCTCGGGTCGGGCTTGGGGTCGGCGGGCTTGCTGCGGTCGGCGGAGGGCGAGGAGGACGTACGGGACGTGGGCGTGGACCCCTCGGCGAGCTGGTCCTTCGAGCCGGGGTCGGAATCGCCCTTGACCACGGTGAACCCGACGAAGCCGATCACCACGACGATCGCCGCGACCATGGCCGCCGTCCAGTTCGGCCCCCGCCGTTCCGGCCGGATCCGCTCGGCCTCGAACATCGGGGCGGCGGGCGTCGGGGCCGGCCGGCCGCCGTGCTCGGCGTCGTACTGCGCGAGCAGCGCGTCGGGGTCGAGGCGCACGGCCCGGGCCAGCGTGCGGATGTGGCCGCGCGCGTAGACGTCACCACCGCAGGGCGTGAAGTCGTCCGACTCGATCGCGTGCACGATGGCGATCCGGACCCGGGTGGCGGTACTGACATCATCGACGGTCAGCCCGGCCGAGATCCGCGCCTGCCGGAGCGCGCGGCCGATCGAGATACGGGCTTCCTCGGATACGTCTTCGAACGGACGCTCGTCTTCAGGGGAGTTGCCGATGGACACGGGGGCGCCTTTCGAGCGTGTAGCCACCTGTGCTGGAAGTTCAGTCTAGGGGGGTGACGAAAGGGTGGGGCAACCGGGCGGTACGACTTTGTACGCCATCGGTATGGCCCGTCATACCGATGGTGGGACAGCTGTTTCCGCTTCGCTCAACTTGACGTACGGCGAAGGGAAACGGTTGCTCGATGTTCCCTTACGGGTGAGTCACGATCGCGACAGCCAAAGAACGACAGACAGAACCGCAGAAAGAACTACAGACAGAACGACAGACAGTCACGATCACGCGTCCACCACGAGCGACCCGTCCGCGGCCGGAAGCCCGGCCGCCGCGCGCCTCGCCCACCGACACGGCACCGCACCCGTCGGACGGCTCACCCGCGGAGAACTTCGAGTGCGCTCCCACCCCATCACGGCTACCCCGCCGACTCGCCGCGAATCACCGCGAGCACGCCATCCAGCTCATCGGATTTCACCAAAACGTCGCGCGCCTTGGATCCCTCGCTGGGTCCGACGATGTTCCGCGACTCCATCAGGTCCATCAGCCGCCCGGCCTTCGCGAAGCCCACCCGCAGCTTGCGCTGGAGCATGGACGTCGAACCGAACTGCGTGGACACCACGAGTTCGGCGGCCTGGCACAGCAGGTCCAGGTCGTCGCCGATGTCCTCGTCGATCTCCTTCTTCTGCTTGCTGCCCACCGTGACGTCGTCACGGAAGACCGGCGTCATCTGATCCTTGCAGTGCTGGACGATGGCCGCCACCTCGTCCTCGGTCACGAAGGCGCCCTGCATACGGGTCGGCTTGTTGGCACCCATCGGCAGGAACAGCCCGTCCCCCTTGCCGATCAGCTTCTCCGCGCCGGGCTGGTCGAGGATGACGCGCGAGTCGGCGAGGGAGGAGGTGGCGAAGGCGAGCCGGGAGGGCACGTTGGCCTTGATCAGACCGGTGACGACATCCACCGAAGGCCGCTGGGTGGCCAGCACCAGATGGATACCGGCCGCGCGCGCGAGCTGGGTGATCCGGACGATCGCGTCCTCGACGTCCCGCGGCGCCACCATCATCAGGTCGGCCAGCTCGTCCACGATCACCAGCAGATACGGGTACGGCTGAAGCTCCCGCTCGCTCCCCTCGGGCGCCTTCACCTTGCCGTTGCGAACGGCCTCGTTGAAGTCGTCGATATGCCGGTACCCGTACGCGGCCAGATCGTCGTAGCGCAGGTCCATCTCGCGTACGACCCACTGGAGCGCCTCGGCGGCCCGCTTCGGGTTGGTGATGATGGGGGTGATCAGGTGCGGGATGCCCTCATAGGCGGTCAGCTCGACGCGCTTGGGGTCGACCAGCACCATCCGGACGTCCTCCGGGGTCGCCCGCACCATGATCGAGGTGATCAGGCAGTTGATGCAGGACGACTTTCCGGAGCCGGTGGCGCCGGCCACCAGCACGTGCGGCATCTTGGCGAGGTTCGCCATCACATAGCCGCCCTCGACGTCCTTGCCGAGCGCGACGAGCATCGGGTGGTCGTCCTCCGCGGCCTCCGCGAGCCGCAGCACATCACCGACGTTGACCATCTCGCGGTCGGTGTTCGGGATCTCGATGCCGACCGCCGACTTGCCGGGGATCGGGCTGATGATCCGCACGTCCGGGCTGGCGACGGCGTAGGCGATGTTCTTGGTCAGCGCGGTGATCCGCTCCACCTTGACGGCGGGGCCCAGCTCGACCTCGTAGCGCGTGACCGTCGGCCCACGGGTGAAGCCGGTGACGGCCGCGTCGACCTTGAACTCGGAGAACACCGTGGTCAGCGAGGCGACTATGGCGTCGTTCGCCGCGCTGCGCGCCTTGCCGGGGCCGCCGCGGGTGAGGAGGTCGAGCGACGGCAGGGAGTAGGTGATGTCACCGGCGAGCTGGAGCTGTTCCGCGCGCGGCGGCAGGTCGCGGGGTTCGTCGGGCGGTGACTTGGTGAGGTCCGGCACGCCCCCGTCGGACTTCTCCTGCCGGCCCGGCTTCCGCTTGCTCCCCGGTCGGGCCTCCCCCGGTTCCTCGGGCCGGGCGGCCGGTACGGGAGTCGGCGTCGGCGTGGTCTCCTCGCGCTCGCCGACCCGTACGCCCTGGGTGAGGTCGGCGACGAGCGGCGAGGGCGGCATGCCGTGCAGCACGGCCCCGTCCAGATCGGCGGCGGCAGCCGCGGCGAAGTCCACGGCGTCCCTCCGCCGGTCCATCGCGGGCTGCGGCACCGCGGAGCGCCGGGGGCGGCC
The DNA here is from genome assembly GCF_044757045.1 of Streptomyces sp. NPDC091377. Lineage (NCBI taxonomy): Bacteria > Bacillati > Actinomycetota > Actinomycetes > Kitasatosporales > Streptomycetaceae > Streptomyces > Streptomyces sp. NPDC091377. The sequence continues at coordinate 62,289 of NZ_JBIVUE010000030.1, forward strand.
CCGACGCCGGGAGAGGGCCTCCTGCTCGGCGTCGTCCGGGCCGTGCGCGTCGAGGCCGGCCGCGCCGCGTTTGCGAGTGCGTCCGGGCAGCGACTCGCGCCACTGGTCGTCGTAGCGCTGATCGTCGTAGTGCTGGAGGTCGTCCCCGAAGTCGTCCGGGTAGGGGTCGTGGACCAGTCCGAGCCGCACGCCGAGCTGGCGCAGCCGCTGCGGGATCGCGTTCACCGGCGTGGCCGTGACGACCAGCAGCCCGAACACGGTCAGCAGCACCAGCAGCGGCACCGCCAGCACATCGGTCATGGTGTACGTCAGCGGAGTCGCCGCTCCCCAGCCGATGAGACCGCCCGCGTCCCTTATCGCCTGCATGCCGTCGCTGCGGGCGGGCGAGCCGCACGCGATGTGCACCTGGCCGAGCACCCCGATGACCAGCGCCGACAGGCCGATGGCGATCCGCCCGTTGGCCTCGGGCTTCTCGGGGTGGCGGATGAACCGGACGGCGAGGACGGCGAGGAGGATCGGCACCAGCAGGTCGAGCCGCCCGAAGGCGCCGGTCACCAGCATCTCCACGAGGTCCCCGACCGGCCCGCGCAGATTCGACCAGGTCCCGGCGGCGACGATCAGCGCGAGCGCCAGCAGCAGCAGGGCGACCCCGTCCTTGCGGTGGGCCGGGTCGAGGCCCTTCGCTCCCTGCCCTATGCCGCGGAACACCGCGCCGACGGCATGCGCCAGACCGAGCCAGACGGCGCGCACCAGCCGGTACACGCCCCCGGTCGGACTCGGGGCCGGCTTCGGCGGCGGTTTCTTCGCGGCGGCCTTCTTGGCGGGGGCCTTCCTGGCCGCCGCCTTCTTGACGGGAACCTTCTTGGCAGCGGCCTTCTTCGCCGGAGCCGCCGCCTTCTTAGCGGGCTGCTTCTTGGCTGCGGAGGGACGTGAGGCCATGGGTGTGAGGTTACCTGTGGAGACGACAGGGGACACGCGTGCCCACGCCTTCACCCATTCGTGTCGCGACCACGGGATCCCGAGACTGACGGGCTTTCACCCGCACCACACCGTCCGACGACAGCCCCGGGCCCCGTACGGGTCACAGCCCGCGCCCCCGCGCAACCATCACGCGGGTCGGTTCAGTTAGGGGTGACGACCGGCGCGTTGCCGCCGGTGCCGGGCTCCAGCGCGTCCAGTGCCCGCCGCAACCCGGTGAGCTTGCGCTCCAGATGCGCCGCCGTGGCGACGGCCGCCGCGTCCGCGGACTCGTCGTCCAACTGCTTCGACAGTGCCTCGGCCTGCTCCTCGACCGCGGCGAGCCGCGCGGACAGCTCGGCGAGCAACCCGGCCGGTTCCTTCGCGGCGCCGGCCCCGCTCTTGCCACCGCCGCCCTCCAACTGGAGCCGCAGCAGCGCCGCCTGCTCCCGGAGCTGGCAGTTCTTCATGTACAGCTCGACGAACACGGAGACCTTCGCCCGCAGCACCCACGGGTCGAACGGCTTGGAGATGTAGTCGACCGCACCGGCCGCGTACCCGCGGAAGGTGTGGTGCGGGCCGTGGTTGATCGCGGTGAGGAAGATGATCGGGATGTCACGGGTCCGCTCGCGCCGCTTGATGTGGGCGGCGGTCTCGAAACCGTCCATGCCCGGCATCTGGACGTCCAGCAGAATGACCGCGAAATCGTCCGTGAGCAGTGCTTTGAGCGCTTCCTCCCCGGACGATGCCCGCACCAGCGTCTGATCGAGCGCCGAGAGGATCGCCTCCAGCGCCAGCAGATTCTCCGGCCGGTCATCGACCAGGAGGATCTTGGCCTTCTGCACCATGGCCCGCCCTCCTCGCCCCGGCATGGGGCCTCCCCTGTCCGCAGGACTTGGGGAAGCGCCCTCGGGGGCCACCCCAGGGGACGACTCCGTCTCGCCACCCGTCCTCGTGCCGGTCATCGTAGCCGCACCCCGCCTGTCGCCACACCCTGTCACCGTGATGTCACTGTGCACGTAGCAGAAACGCGGGGCGAGAACGGAAGGTTCCCCGGAACGCTCACATTCACGCACCACCCGGCACCCCGGGTCGACAACTCCGCGTGAACTCTCACCATTCCCGCACCCCACGACACCCCACGACCACACCGGCATCGGGGCCCCGGTGCCTGACGCCCAGGGCCCCGGACATCACACCACCACAGCCCGGCCGCTCACCACAACCGGCCTGCTCAACACCCCCAAACCCTTGGCCAAAGCCCCATCACCGCACCCGCCCCGTCACCGGCCGACCCCACCCCGGCCCCGGCCCCGCGTCAGCCCCGTCACCGGCCATCCCCGGCCCCGCACCACGTCCGCCCCGACACCGGCCACCAGCCACCGGCCCCGTCACCGCATCCGCCCCGTCACCGGCCACCCGCCACCAGCCGCCAGCCGCCAGCCGCCAGCCGCCAGCCACGTGACCGCACCCGCCCCCCTCACCAGCCACCCGCCCCGTCACTGCACCCGCCCCCTCACTGCGCCCGCATCCACTGCCCCATCACCGCCAGCAGATGATCCGGGTCCACCGGCTTGGTCACATAGTCGGACGCGCCCGACTCGATCGCCTTCTCCCGGTCGCCCTTCATCGCCTTCGCGGTCAGCGCGACGATCGGCAGCCCGGCGAACTGCGGCATCCGGCGGATCGCCGACGTCGTCGCGTACCCGTCCATCTCCGGCATCATGATGTCCATCAGCACGACGGCGACATCGTCGTGCTGCTCCAGCACCTCGATACCCTCCCGCCCGTTCTCGGCGTACAGCACCGACAGCCCGTGCTGCTCCAGCACGCTGGTCAGGGCGAAGACATTGCGGATGTCGTCGTCCACGATCAGCACCTTCTCGCCGTCGAACCGCACCACCTCACCCGCGTCCGGCCCGCCTCCGTACGCCCCCCGGTCCGCGCTCCCGTACACCGTGCCCGGCCCGAAGCCCTGCCCGGAGTCGCGCCCCGCGTCGGGCCCCTGGTCCTGCGCACCGTCGTGCGCCGATCCGAACGGAGCCGGCCCACGCCCCTCGATCCCCCACGGATCCTGCATGGACGGCCGTGAGAACGCCTCCACCCCGCGGCGCCGGCGCCGGAACAGCGCGGCGGCACCGCTCTGGGTCTCCCGGTACGACTTCACCTCCGCCGGTGTCTCGATGGCGGGGGCGGCGGGCCGCCCCTCGATCGCGGTCAGCTCCGGCTGCGGGGACGCCGTCTGATAGCCCTGGGTGGGCAGCTCGCTCGGGTGCAGCGGCAGATACAGCGTGAACGTCGAGCCGCGCCCCGGTTCGCTCTGCGCGTGGATCTCCCCGCCCAGCAACTGGGCGATCTCCCGCGAGATGGACAGCCCGAGGCCCGTACCGCCGTACTTGCGGCTGGTCGTGCCGTCGGCCTGCTTGAACGCCTCGAAGATGACCCGCATCTTGCTGGCCGCGATCCCGATGCCGGTGTCCGTGACCGAGAACGCGATCAGCTCGGCCCCCAGATCGGACACCGACCCGGACTCCAGGAGCTGCTCGCGGATGTTCTGCGGCACATCCGCGCCGGCCGGCCGGATCACCAGCTCGACCGCCCCGGAGTCGGTGAACTTCACCGCGTTGGACAGCAGGTTGCGCAGCACCTGGAGCAGCCGCTGCTCATCGGTGTGCAGCGTGGCCGGCAGCTCGGGCGACACCCGCACCGACAGGTCCAGGCCCTTCTCCGCGGTCAGCGGCCGGAAGGTGGCCTCCACGTAGTCCACGAGCTGGACGAGCGCGATCCGCGTCGGGGAGACGTCCATCTTGCCCGCCTCGACCTTCGACAGGTCCAGGATGTCGTTGATCAGCTGGAGCAGATCGGAACCGGCCCCGTGGATGGTCTCGGCGAACTCGACCTGCTTGGGCGTCAGGTTCCCGTCCGCGTTGTCGGCGAGCAGCTTGGCGAGGATCAGCAGCGAGTTCAGCGGGGTGCGCAGCTCGTGCGACATGTTCGCGAGGAACTCGCTCTTGTAGCGCATCGACACGGCGAGCTGCTCGGCCCGCTCCTCCAGGACCTGCCGGGCCTCCTCGATCTCGGTGTTCTTCACCTCGATGTCCCGGTTCTGCCGGGCCAGCAGTTCGGCCTTCTCCTCCAGTTCGGCGTTGGACGCCTGGAGGGCCTTCTGCCGGTTCTCCAACTCCTCCGACCGGTCCCGCAGTTGCTCGGTCAGCTCCTGCGACTGCTTCAGCAGCACCTCGGTCTTGGTGTTCACGGAGATGGTGTTGACGCTGGTCGCGATCATCTCGGCGATCTGGTTGAGGAAGTCCTTCTGGATCTGGGTGAACGCCGTGAACGAGGCCAGTTCGATGACGCCGAGCACCTTGCCCTCGAACAGCACCGGCAGCACGATCACCTGCGCGGGCGGCGCCTCGCCGAGCCCCGAGGAGATCTTCAGATAGCCGCTGGGCGCGTTCTCCACCAGGATCGTGCGCTTCTCGTGCGCGGCCGTACCGACCAGCGCCTCCCCGGGCCGGAACGAGGTCGGCATGGAGCCCATGGAGTATCCGTACGACCCCAGCATCCGCAGCTCGTAGTCGTCGTCCGACCCGGCCGCCGGGTCCGTGCCGTCGATCAGCGGCATCGCGAGGAAGAACGCGCCGTGGTGCGCGGAGACCACCGGCGTCAGCTCGCTCATGATCAGCGAGGCCACGTCGTCCAGGTCCCGGCGGCCCTGCATGAGCGCGGAGATCCGGGCGAGGTTGCCCTTCAGCCAGTCCTGCTCCTTGTTGGCGATGGTGGTGTCACGCAGGTTGGCGATCATCTTGTTGATGTAGTCCTGAAGCTCCTGGATCTCGCCGGAGGCGTCCACGTCGATCTTCAGGTTCAGGTCGCCGCGTGTCACGGCGGTCGCCACGCGCGCGATCGCGCGCACCTGCCGGGTCAGGTTCCCGGCCATCTCGTTCACGGACTCGGTGAGGTCGCGCCAGGTGCCGTCGACGTCCCGCACCCGCGCCTGACCGCCCAGCGCCCCCTCCGTGCCCACCTCGCGGGCGACGCGGGTGACCTCCTCCGCGAAGCTCGACAGCTGGTCGACCATGGTGTTGATGGTCGTCTTGAGTTCGAGGATCTCACCGCGCGCGTCGATGTCGATCTTCTTGGTGAGATCGCCCTTGGCGATGGCGGTGGTCACCATGGCGATGTTGCGGACCTGGCCGGTCAGGTTGGACGCCATCTGGTTCACCGACTCGGTGAGGTCCTTCCACGTGCCGGCCACGCCCGGTACGTGCGCCTGCCCGCCGAGGATGCCGTCCGTACCCACCTCACGGGCCACCTTCGTGACCTGCTCGGCGAACGAACTCAGCGTCTTGACCATGGTGTTGAAGGTGTCGGCGAGCTGCGCGACCTCGCCGCGCGCCTCGATGGTCACCGTCCGCGTCAGATCGCCGTTGGCGACGGCCGCCGCGACCTGGGAGATGTTGCGCACCTGCACCGTCAGGTTCTTGGCCATCAGGTTGACGTTGTCGCTCAGGTCCTTCCAGATCCCGACGACACCCGGGACATGCGCCTGACCACCCAGGATGCCCTCGGTGCCCACCTCGCGGGCGACCTTGGTCACCTGCTCGGCGAAGGACGACAGCTGGTCGACCATGGTGTTGACGGTGGTGACGAGTTCGAGGATCTCGCCCTTGGCGTCGACGGTGATCTTCCTGGACAGATCGCCCTTGGCGACCGCGGTGGTGACATCGGCGATGGACCGCACCTGCACGGTCAGGTTGTTCGCCATGAAGTTCACCGACTGGGTCAGGTCCTTCCAGGTGCCGGAGACCCCCTGCACCTCGGCCTGGCCGCCCAGCTTGCCCTCAGTGCCCACCTCGCGCGCGACGCGGGTGACCTCCTCGGCGAACGACGACAGCTGGTCCACCATCGTGTTCAGGGTGTTCTTCAGCTCCAGGATCTCCCCGCGCGCGTCCACGGTGATCTTCTGCGAGAGGTCACCCCGCGCCACCGCCGTGGCGACCTGGGCGATCTGCCGCACCTGCGCGGTGAGGTTGCCCGCCATGCCGTTCACGGAGTCGGTGAGGTCCCGCCACACCCCGGCCACACCCGGCACCTGCGCCTGACCGCCGAGCCGGCCCTCCGTACCCACCTCGCGGGCCACCCGGGTCACCTGGTCGGCGAAGGCGGAGAGCTGGTCGACCATCGTGTTGACGGTGTTCTTCAGCTCCAGGATCTCCCCGCGCGCGTCCACGGTGATCTTCTGCGAGAGGTCACCCCGCGCCACCGCCGTGGTGACCTGCGCGATCTGCCGCACCTGCGCGGTCAGATTGCCGGTGATGGAGTTCACCGAGTCGGTCAGCTCTTTCCACGTCCCGGACACGCCCGGCACCTGCGCCTGACCGCCGAGCCGGCCTTCCGTACCGACCTCCCGCGCCATCCGCGTGACCTGCTCGGCGAACGACGACAGCTGATCCACCATCGTGTTCACGGTGTTCTTGAGCTGGAGCATCTCGCCGGAGACATCGACGGTGACCTTCTGCGACAGATCACCGTTCGCGACCGCCGTCGTCACCTGGGCGATGTTGCGCACCTGCCCGGTCAGGTTACGGAACGCGGTGTTCACGGAGTCCGTGAGGTCCTTCCAGGTACCGGCCGCGCCCATCACCTGCGCCTGGCCGCCCAGTTCGCCCTCCACCCCGATCTCACGCGCGACCCGGGTGACCTCGGAGGAGAACGCCGAGAGCTGGTCGACCATCGTGTTGACGGTGTTCTTCAGCTCCAGCATCTCCCCGGCCACGTCCACGGTGACCTTCTGCGAGAGATCACCGCTGGCCACCGCCGTGGTGACGGCCGCGATGTCCCGCACCTGCGTGGTGAGATTCCGGAAGACCGTGTTGACCGAGTCCGTCAGGTCCTTCCATGTGCCGGCCGCGCCGGGCACGTTCGCCTGCCCGCCGAGCCGCCCCTCCCCGCCGGTCTCGTTGGCCACCCGCGTGACCTCGTCGGCGAAGATCCGCAAGGTCTCCGTCATCTGGTTGATCGTCTCTGCAAGCTGCGCGACCTCACCGCGCGCCTGCACGGTCACCTTCTGTGACAGATCACCGTTGGCGACCGCGGTGGTGACCTGTGAGATACCTCGCACCTGGGCCGTGAGATTGCCGGCCATGGTGTTCACCGAATCGGTGAGTTCCTTCCACACCCCGGCCACCCCGGACACCTGGGCCTGCCCGCCCAGCTCACCCTCGGTGCCCACCTCACGCGCGACGCGTGTCACCTCGGACGAGAACGCGGAGAGCTGGTCCACCATCGTGTTGACGGTGTTCTTCAGCTCCAGCATCTCCCCGGCCACATCGACGGTGACCTTCCGGGAGAGATCACCCTTGGCGACGGCCGTGGTCACCAGCGCGATGTCCCGCACCTGGGCCGTCAGCCGGTGCGCCATCGTGTTGACGGACTCCGTCAGGTCCTTCCAGGAACCCGACATCCCGCGCACCTGCGCCTGCCCGCCCAGCTTGCCCTCGGTGCCCACCTCGCTGGCGACGCGCGTCACCTCGTCGGTGAACGTCGACAGCTGATCGACCAGGTTGTTCACCGTCCGGCCGACCTTCAGGAACTCCCCGCGCAGCGGATGCCCCGGCCCCTCCGGCGTGTGCGCCCGCAGATCCATCCGGGGCGACAGATCCCCCTCGGCCACCGCCGACAGCACCCGCCCCACCTCGGAGACCGGCCGTACGAGATCGTCCACCAGCGCGTTCGAGGCGTCGATCGCCGCACCCCAGGACCCCTCACAGGCCCCGGACTCCAGCCGCTCGGTGAGCTTGCCCTCACGCCCCACCACCCGCCGCACCCGCGACAGCTCACCGGTCAGATGCAGATTGCGCTCGGCGACCTCGTTGTAGACGGCGGCGATCTCCGCCATCACCCCGTCACCGGACACCGTCAGCCGCTTACGGAAGTTCCCGTCCCGCATCGCCGCCAGCGCCGTCAGCAATTTGTTAAGAGCGGCCGTGTCCACCGCGGTGGTCCCCGCGCGGGACCTACGCTGATCGCTCTGAGACGGTCCGCCTTTCGCGCGACTCTTCGTGCCCCGCGTCGCTGCGCCAGACTCCACTGTGTCCCTCCCGCAGGGGTCGACCATCTCGGCTGTACTCGGTGATGCCGCACTCGATGATTCGTACGATTGTTCGGCACTGCTGCTGTTCGTTGGTGCTGCTGCTGTCCGTCGGCACTGCTGCCGCCTGTCAGTGCTGCTGCCTGTCAGTGCTGCCGCTGCCTGTCGGTGCCGCCGCAGTTCGTTCGGTGCTACTGCTGTTCGATCGTGCTGCCGCGCCACGGTCCCGGCCACCGTAGGAGCGTTCCCCTCGGTGAGGCACCGGCCGCCGCGGGGACGGCGTACGGACCGCATTCAGGGCTGGTGCCCACGCCAGGCGTGTCGCACTCGGCCTGTCCGGACCTTCCCCACAAGCCTGCCCAGTGTTTCACCCCGGCCGAACCAGGCCATAACAGTTCGGCAGCTTCGCACATCGTCCGCACCCTCTGGACGGAAACACCGGTGACCGGGCATCCGCATGGGCGGGGAAGGTAAGTAACCTTGCATGCGGCTGTCCAGCCGCACCGGTCCGTCCGGCATGGGCGGTGGCACGAGAACGAGCGGGCATCGGAGGGACGGCCGCACAACATGACCACCGGACTGATCCCGGGGGGACATCCCCCGGACCCCCGGCCGACAGACGGGCTGCCGTCCCAGTCGCGGCACGAGCCGATCGGCCTCGACGCCCTGCACATCGACGACCGGTCGAGGAGTTCCGTGATCACCGCGCGAGCGGCTGCCAGTTTCGAGCCCGTAGGGCGCTCGGTCGCCTCCGCCCGCTCCTTCGTCCGCGACACCCTCCAGGGCTGGGGCTTCGCCGACATCGTCGACGACGCCGTGGTCCTCACCAGCGAGCTGGTCACCAACGCCGTCGTCCACGCGGGCACCGCCGCCGACGTCCTGTGTCTGCGCAGCGACGACGGCGTACGCATCGAGGTCGCCGACCGCTACCCCGAACGTGAGATCGCTCTCCAGGGCTCGGCCGCCTCCATGGGCAACCTCGACCGCGAGGGAGGCCGCGGCCTCCAGCTCTGCGCCGCCCTCGCCCGCCGCTGGGGCGTCGACTACACCCCCACCCACAAACAGGTCTGGTTCCACCTCGACCTCCCCCAGCGCGCCGTCGGCACCCGCACCGCCGGCCCCTCCCTCCCCGCCGAGCTGCTGCCGCTCGCCGACGGCCGGGTCCGCGTCGCCGTCATCCAGATCGACCGCACCGGCGCCGTCTCCGCCTGGAACGAGGACGCCGAGGAAATCTTCGGCTACGCCGCCGAACAGGTGACCGGCAAACCCCTCACCGACCTCGCGGCCTGGCCGCACACCCCCGGCACCAGCACCGGCATCGTCGAGGCCCTCCAGCTCTCCCGCTGGGAGGGCAGCTACGGCATCCGCGACGCGGCCGGCCGAGTCGTCCCCGTGTACGCCTCCCACCTGCGCGTCCGCGACACCGACGGCGACCCCTCCACCGTCTGCCTCCTGGTCCGCGACCACGAACGCGCCGTCCTGCAGACCCCGGTCCGCGTCTCCGCGACCGACACCACCAGCAGCGCCGAGGGCCAGAGCAGCGACCCCTTCGAGATCTTCATCGGCTCCCCCGCCCCCGACGACCTCGACGGACTGCTCCAGCGCACCGTGGAACGCTCCCGCGACATGCTCGACGCCGACGCCGCCTTCCTCCTCCTCGCCACCGACGACGAGACGGAACTGGAGGTCCGCGCCTCCACCGGCCTGCCCTCCGCCCGCCAGCGCTTCGCCCGCGTCCCCGTCGAGGCCGGCCCCGGCCGCTACGGCTCCGCCCGCATGCCCGCGGTCCACGACGACCTCACCTCCGTCCCCGGCGCCGTCCCGCTCCTCAACGGCACCGGCATGCGCTCCGTCGTCACCGTCCCGCTCAAGGTCGAGGGCCGCCTCACCGGCTCCCTCGGCGTCGCCGCCGAAGCCCCGGGCCGCTACTCCAACGAAGAAGCGTTGCGCCTCCAGTTCGCCGCCGACCGTATCGCGCTGGCCGTCGAATCGGCCCGCCTCGGCGAACTCGAACGCCTGCGCCGCGGCTCCCTCAGCTTCCTGGTCGAAGCGTCCGACCTGCTCGCGGGCACCCTGGACCGCGATCAGACCTTGGCCCTCATGGCCCAGATGACGGTTCCCACCCTGGCCACCTGGTGCGCCGTCTACACCATCGCCGACCAGGCGTCCGACCCGTACCTCTCCTACGTCCTGCACGAGGACGAGGAACTCATCGACGGCATCAAGTCGTTGCTCGGGAAGATCGCCCCGCCGGACCCGGTCCCCACCCCCGGCGCCCACGTGTGGACCGCCCCCGCCGAGGCCGCCCACCAGGCCGCCCTACGCACTTCCATGCGCAGCCTCGGCCTCAACGAGCCCGCCACGGTCAGCGCGGGCATCGGCACCACCCTCGCCACCGCCTCCGCGGTCGGTGGCGAAACGGTCGTTCTCCCTCTCGTGGCCCGTAATCGCGTCATCGGCATGCTCACCCTCGGCAAGCCCTCCGACGAACACTTCCGCCAGGAGATCCTCGAACTGGCCGAGGACCTCTCCCGCAGAGCCGCCCTCGCCCTGGACAACGCCCGCCTCTACTCCGAGCGCACCGCCATCAGCCAGTCCCTCCAGCGCAGCCTCCTGCCTCCGGGCCTGCCCCAGATCGACGGCGTCGAGGTCGACGTCATCTACCGGGCCGCGGGCGAGGGCAACGAGGTCGGCGGCGACTTCTACGACGTCTTCCCCATCGACGACAGCACCTACGGCTTCGCGATCGGCGACGTCTGCGGTACGGGCCCGAACGCGGCGGCGGTCACCGGCCTCGCCCGGCACGCCCTGCGTCTCCTCGCCCGCGAGGGCCTCAGCGGCCCCGCCGTCCTCCAGCGCCTCAACTCCGCGATCCTCGACGAGGGTTCCCGCAGCCGCTTCCTGACCCTCCTCTACGGCGAGATGCGCCCCCGCGAGGACGGCAGCGCCGAGTTGAAGGTGGTCTGCGCCGGACATCCGCTCCCGCTCCGTCTGCGTCAGGACGGCACGGTCGAGGCCGCCGCCGAACCTCAGCCCCTCCTCGGTGTCCTGGAGGATCTGGAGCTGTACGAGCAGACCATCACCCTCGATCCGGGCGATGTCCTCCTGTGCGTCACGGACGGCGTCACCGAACGCCGTGAGGGCACCCGCATGCTGGGCGACGACGGTCTCGCCGAAGTCCTCACCACCTGCACGGGTCTGACGGCCGGCGCGGTCGCGGCCCGCATCATGCGCGCGGTGGAACGCTTCGCCTCCGACGCCCCGTCCGACGACATGGCCATCCTGGCGATGCGCGTCCCGGGCCTGCAGAGCTGAAAACAGAAAGGGAGCCTCCGCCCTGCTCGGGCGGAGGCTCCCTTTTCCTGAGCCCCCAAACGGAATCGAACCGTTGACCTTCTCCTTACCATGGAGACGCTCTACCGACTGAGCTATAGGGGCCTGTCGCTTTAGAGGTTTCCCTCGCGGCAACGGAATAGATCATACCCCGAACGGACGGGTCCTCCCAACCACGGTCAGAAAGCGGGCTGAAGCAGTCCCCCGAGCGCATTGCACGCGCTCACGACCCGCTGCATGTCCCGCTTCGTCAGGGACGCGTCCACGGGCAGCGCCAAGGTCTCGCCCGCCGCCCGTTCGGTTTCCGGAAGGCACCCGAACTGCCGGAAGGCCGGCAGTCGATGCACCGCGGTCTTCACCGGCACCCGGCATTCGACGCCTCTGGCCCGCAGGGCCCGCGCGAACGCGTCGCGGTCCGGCCGCCCGTTCCCCAACACCCGCACCACATACTGCTGATACGTGTGCCCCACCGCTCCCTCGGGTGTGCGCACGCCTCGCAGCTTGGCGTCCAGGTAGGCGGCCCGCTGCCGCCGCTGGGCGATCTCGTCGTACGGCAGTGCCGTCTCGCCCGATTCCAGCACCAGCAGCCCGTGTCGCTGCCCCATGGCGTGCATCGCTGTCACATCGGCCGGTCGACCGAACCGATGCACCACAACGACCGCTGCCGTCCGTCGGGTTATGGCCGCCTGGACGGCCCGGGCGTCCAGGCAGTACGTCACCGGGTCGATGTCGGCGAACACGGGCCGCGCTCCGACGCGTGCCACGGCTTCGGCCACCTCGACGCTCCCGAAGGCCGGTACCACGACCTCGTCGCCGACTCCTACGCCGGCCGCCTTGAGCAGTACAGCAGTACTCATGCTGGGAATGCTGGTAGCGCAATGTGAACACCAAGTGACGCCAAATAAAAAAGGGCTGGACCCCGAACCGAAGTTCGGGGTCCAGCCTCTTCACTATTTGTTCGGCGGCGTCCTACTCTCCCACAGGGTCCCCCCTGCAGTACCATCGGCGCTGTAAGGCTTAGCTTCCGGGTTCGGAATGTAACCGGGCGT
>NZ_JBIVUE010000031.1:0-57277 GCF_044757045.1 Streptomyces sp. NPDC091377
GCCCTCCTCTCCCAGGGCATCGGCGACACCATCCGCGTCTCCCTCTCCGCCCCGCCCGCCGAGGAGGTCAAGGTCGGCCTCCAGATCCTGGAGTCCCTCGGCCTCAAGGAGCGCGGCCTGGAGATCGTCTCCTGCCCCTCCTGCGGCCGGGCCCAGGTCGATGTCTACAAGCTCGCCGAAGAGGTCACGGCCGGCCTGGAGGGCATGGAGGTCCCCCTCCGCGTCGCCGTCATGGGCTGTGTCGTCAACGGCCCCGGCGAGGCCCGCGAAGCCGACCTCGGCGTCGCCTCCGGCAACGGCAAGGGCCAGATCTTCGTCAAGGGCGAGGTCATCAAGACCGTCCCCGAGTCCAAGATCGTGGAAACCCTCATCGAAGAGGCGATGAAGCTCGCCGAACAGATGGAATCCACCACCACCGAATCCGGCCCCCCCACCATCTCCGTAGCAGGCTGACCCAAAATCGCCCCGAACCCCCACCCCCTAAAGGGGCGCGGGGAACTGCGCAAACCCCACCCGCGGCGGACAGCCGAAGTCACACCCCGATCCACCCCCACCAGGGGCGCGGGGAACTGCGCGCGCAACCCCCCACAACCAGCACACGCAACCACACGGCTCCCGCGGCCCCAAGAACCCCCTGGGGCGGCCACCCCCTAAAGGGGCGCGGGGAACTGCGCAAACCCCACCCGCGGCGGACAGCCGAAGTCACACCCCGATCCACCCCCACCAGGGGCGCGGGGAACTGCGCGCGCAACCCCCCACAACCAGCACACGCAACCACACAGCCCCACCCCCCAGCCCTCCACCCCCACCCCCGGCCGGCAGGCCAACCGCCCCCAGGAAAACAGCCGGCCCCGCCGGCAACTCGGCACCACAGAGCATCCGCAGGTACAGTGCGGAGACCGGCAGCCCCCACCCGCGAAGGCCGTACGTGCTGACCCAGACCACCTCCCGGGTCCTCGAACCGAGAGACCTGGACGCCGCGCTCGCCGTCCTGCACCGCGAGCCGGTCGCCAACGCCTTCGTGACCTCCCGGGTCCAGGTCGCCGGCCTCGATCCCTGGCGCCTCGGCGGCGAGATGTGGGGCTGGTACGAGGACGGCATGCTCACCTCCCTCTGCTACGCGGGCGCCAACCTCGTCCCCATCTGCGCCACCCCCCGCGCGGTCCGCGCCTTCGCCGACCGCGCCCGCCGCGCGGGCCGCCGCTGCTCCTCCATCGTCGGCCCCGCCGAGCCCACCACCGCCCTGTGGCGCCTGCTCGAACCGCACTGGGGCCCGCCCCGCGAGGTCCGCGCCCACCAGCCCCTCATGGTCACCGACCGACTGCCCGCCACCGTCGCCCCGGACCCCTACGTCCGCCGCGTCCGCAAGGACGAGATGGAGACGATCATGCCGGCGTGCATCGCGATGTTCACCGAGGAGGTGGGCATCTCCCCGATGGCCGGCGACGGCGGCCTCCTCTACCAGGCCCGCGTCGCCGAACTCGTCGGCTCAGGACGCTCCTTCGCCCGCCTCGACGACCGCGGCAAGGTCGTTTTCAAGGCCGAGATCGGCGCCGCCACCGACCACACCTGCCAGATCCAGGGCGTCTGGGTCGCCCCCGAGTACCGCGGCCGGGGCCTCGCCGCCCCCGGCATGGCCGCCGTCCTCACCTACGCCCTGGCCGACGTCGCCCCCGTGGTCAGCCTGTACGTGAACGACTACAACACCGCCGCGCGAAGGGCGTACACCCGCGTCGGCTTCCGGGAAGTCGGCGCGTTCATGAGCGTCCTGTTCTGAGAACGTTCCGAGGCTGCCACCCGCCACCCCTGTACGCTCCCGCCATGGACCTCGTCATCGGCCCCCTCGACCTGCCGGCCCATGTGGACGAGGCCCTGGACGTCCAGGCCCTGGCCTTCGGCCTCTCGCCGGAGGAGGTCGCGGTCCGCCGCCAGATCGTCCTGCGCCACATCACCTACCCCGGCGCCCGCGCCTACGGAGCCACCGTCGACGGCGTACTCGTCGGCTTCGTGTACGGCATGCCCAACGACCGCACCCACTGGTGGTCCACCGTCGTGGAGCCCTACCTCCGCGCCGAGCACAACTCCCACTGGCTCGACGACTCGTTCGTGATCACCGAACTCCATGTCCACCCGGCCCACCAGAACCACGGCATCGGCCGCGCCCTGATCACCACCATCACCGACACCGCCACCGAGCCCCGCTCGATCCTCTCCGCGATCGACACCGACAGCCCCGCCCGCGGCCTGTACCGCTCCCTCGGCTACACGGACCTCGCCCGCCGCGTCCACTTCCCGAGCGCCCCCAAGCCGTACGCCGTCATGGGCGCCCCGCTCCCGCTCGGCCGGTAACGGATTTCCACCGGCCGGTGCCGCCCGGCTAACCTCCATGGCATCACCGTTACCCGGCAGGAGTACGAGAACCATGGCGAACGCACCGGTCCAGCGCATGTCCCAGTTGTTGGCGAAGACGCTGCGCGACGACCCGGCGGACGCCGAGGTCCTCAGTCACAAGCTGCTCGTGCGCGCGGGATACGTCCGCCGCACCGCCGCCGGCATCTGGTCCTGGCTGCCCCTCGGCAAGAAGGTCCTCGCCAACGTGGAGCGCGTCGTCCGCGAGGAGATGGACGCCATCGGCGCCCAGGAGGTGCTGCTCCCCGCCCTGCTGCCCCGTGAGCCCTACGAGGCCACCGGCCGCTGGGAGGAGTACGGCCCCGAGCTGTTCCGCCTCCAGGACCGCAAGGGCGGCGACTACCTCCTCGGCCCGACCCACGAGGAGATCTTCACCCTCCTCGTCAAGGACCAGGCGTCCTCGTACAAGGACCTGCCGGTCATCCTGTACCAGATCCAGAGCAAGTACCGCGACGAGGCCCGCCCGCGCGCCGGCATCCTGCGCGGCCGTGAGTTCCTGATGAAGGACTCGTACTCCTTCGACGTGAGCGACGAGGGCCTGACGGAGTCCTACGGGCTGCACCGCCAGGCGTACCAGCGGGTCTTCGACCGGCTCGGCCTGGACTACCGCATCTGCGCGGCGACCGCGGGCGCGATGGGCGGCTCCAAGTCGGAGGAGTTCCTGGCGCCCGCCGAGGCCGGCGAGGACATCTTCGCGGACTGCCCGAGCTGCGCGTTCGCGGCGAACACCGAGGCGATCCACTACGAGCTGAAGCCGGTGGACGGCTCCGCGGTCCCCGCCGCCGAGGACATCGACACCCCCGACACCCCGACCATCGAGACCCTGGCCGCCTCCCTGGGCGTCCCCGCCTCCGCCACCCTCAAGAACCTGCTGGTCAAGGTGGGTGGCGAGAACGGCGAGATCGTCGCCGTGGGCGTGCCCGGCGACCGCGAGGTCGACCTCGGCAAGGTCGAGGCCCACTTCGCGCCCGCCACCGTGGAACTGGTCACCGCCGAGGACTTCGTCGGCCGCCCCGACCTGGTACGCGGCTATGTGGGACCGCAGGGCCTGGCCAAGGTGACCTACCTCGCCGACCCGCGCGTCGCCCCGGGCACCGCGTGGATCACCGGCGCCAACAAGGAGAACGTGCACGCCAGGAACGTGGTCGCGGGCCGCGACTTCGACGTGGACGAGTACGTCGACGTCGTGGTGGTGCAGGAGGGCGACCCCTGCCCCAACTGCGGCACCGGCCTGCGCCTGGACCGCGCCATCGAGATCGGGCACATCTTCCAGCTGGGCCGCAAGTACGCCGACGCGCTCAAGCTCGACGTCCTCGGCCAGAACGGCAAGCCGGTCCGGGTGACCATGGGCTCCTACGGCATCGGCGTCTCCCGCGCGGTCGCCGCGATCGCCGAGCAGACCGCCGACGACCAGGGCCTGTGCTGGCCCGCCGAGATCGCCCCGGCCGACGTCCACGTGGTCGCCGCGGGCAAGGCCCTCCAGACCGAGCTGGCCCTCGACATCTCCGACCGGCTCGCCGCCGCCGGCCTGCGCGTCCTGGTCGACGACCGCCCCGGCGTCTCCCCGGGCGTCAAGTTCACCGACTCCGAGCTGATGGGCGTCCCCAAGATCCTGGTGGCCGGCCGCCGCGCCGCGGACGGCATCCTCGAACTGAAGGACCGCCGCACCGGAGAACGCGAGGAACTCACGGCCGAGGAAGCCATCACCCGTCTGACGGCCTGACCTCCCCCTCGAACGCCGGACCGGGCTGGACACAGCCCGTCCGGCGGGCGAGGACGGGTCCAGGGCCGAGGCCCGGGTCCGGGGGCGAGGCGCGGGTCCGGGTCCGAGGCGCGGGTCCGAGGCGCGGGCCCGGGTCCGAGGCCCGGGTCCGGGGGCGCAGCCCCTGGGACGGACCCCCGCGGCGACGCCGGACGACCGTCACCCCCGCCCTACAGCCACGCCGCGAACTCCAGCAACAGCTCCGCGTCCCCCCGCCGCCCCACCCGCAGCGCCCGCGCGCCGGACTCCACCGCCCGGAACAACGTCCACCCCCGCAGCCGCTCCTGGTCCACCTCCAGCGACTCCGCCAGCCGCTTCACCCGCCGCCGCGTCGTCGCCGCCCCGGACGGACTGCCGATCAGATCCTCCACCCGGTCCCGCACCAGCCGCGCCAGATCGAACGCGCACTCACCGACCACCGGGTCCGGCCCCACCGCCAGCCACGGCATCCGCTCGGCCGCCAGCACCTTGCTCTGCCGGAACGTGCCGTGCAGCAGCCGCCGCTCCGGCGGCGCCGCCAGCAGCGACTCCCGCGCCGCGAGCGCCGCCTCCACCAGCGGCTCCAGCGCCCCGTCCGCGTCCGCGCCCGCCGCCACACCCGCCCGCATCGCCGCCGCCTGCCGCCCGGTCCGCTCGGCCACCGACTCGAAGACCACCCCGGACGGCGGCTCGACCCAGAGCCGCCGCAGCACCCCGGCCGCCTCCAGCAACGCCTTCGCCTCCGGCAGCGACCGCACCGACACATCCGGATGCAGCCGCTCCAGCACCAGCGCCCCGTCGGCCGACCCCGCCTCCAGCAGGAGTACGGCACCCCGCCCCGCCCAGTGCGCCAGCGCGGCCCGCTCACCCTCCGGCCGGGCCCGCGGCGGCGCCAGCTTCAGCACCGCCGGTGCCCCGTCGGCCCCCCGCACCAGCACCACCAGGCTGCTCCGCCCGCCCGGCACCTGCACCCGCTCCACGGTCAACTCACGTAGCGCGACGGCCTGTCGGGCGGCCTCGGGCAGCCCCGCCAGCCAGTCGTCACCCTCCGGCGCCGTCTCGCCCAGCGCCCTGATCAGCCGCTGCGGCGGTGCGATAGCCATACGCGAGTCCGTTCCTTCCCGTCCCTTCCCCTGCCTGTCCCGTTCCCCCGCCCCACCCGTCCCGGCCGGTCAGTCCCCGGGCACGGGCGCCGCGGCCGACCCAGGACCGGCCCGCTCGGTGAGACCAGGGAAGGCTACGCTGCCGCCCCGCCAGCGCACCGACCGCACCGCCGCCTCCCGCAGCGCCTCGGCCGCCGTGCCCCGCAGCCCGCCCCCGACAGCCCGCACCAGGTCGGAGTAGACCCCGGCCACCCGGTCCTCCAGCTCGGCGGCGAGCCGTACCGCCGCCGACGAGTCCGGCACCGCGAAGGGCAGCGCGTACCCGGCCGCCGCCGGCACCGGCTCCCCGCCCCGGTCCCGCACCTCCCGGGCCAGCGCGTCCCGCCGGGCGCGATGGGCGTCGTAGGCCGCCCTGGCCTCCGCCCGCCGGCCCTCGCGGATCTTCCCGCCGACGACCCCGTACCCGTACACGGCCGCGTGCTCGGCCGCCAGCGCCGCCTGGACGGCGTCCAGTTCGGCCTTCTTCGCCTCGTCCGTCTTCTCCGTCTTGTCCGCCCTGTTCGCCCCGGCGGACCTCGCCCTGCCCGTCATGCCTGCCCCTCCGTCAGCAGAAACGCGTGTGCCGCCCCGGCCGCCGCCACCGAGGCCAGCAGCCGTGCCAGCTCGCCCGGCAGCTCCAGCAGCGCCGCGGCCCGCCGGTCCGCCAGCGCCCGCTCGGCGCTCGCGAGCGCGGCGAGTGCCCCCTTCTCGTCACGGGGCACGTCCACGGAAGGCGCCCCCGAAGCGGAAGGCGACGCCGACGAACCCCCGGCCCCCTTCCCCGTCGCCCCGAACGCCTTCGCGTGCCGTACGGTCGCCTCCCGCAGCGGTCGCAGCCGCTCACCGAGCGCCGGATGGGCGGCGAGGACGGCGTCGTAGCGCTCCACGAGCGCCCGGCTGTCCACGACGGCCCGCGCGCGGACCCGCTGGACCGCCGCGGGGCTGCCGCCCGTGGCCCCCTCGGAGCCGTCGTCGGAGGTGCAGCCCGTCAGCAGGAGCGTTCCCGCGGCCGAGGCGAGCAGGGTTCTTCTGCGCGGCCCGGAGCGGGCCCGCGGAGACAGGGGGAGCGGCACGGCAGACGTCCTCGGCAGGCTCGTACGGATGGAGAGGCGAACAGACGGTCGCATCAGGTGGCACGTCCGCGATCACCGTACCCGCGTGAAGGCGCGACGCTCGTCAGCGGCACCACCCGGGCGCCCCGCGCGCACTCCCGTACGCCCCCCCTGGCCGTCGGCCGTCCCGGGGTGGGCGGCGACACGTCCGCGGACCGGATACCCTTTGACCAGACACGCGACGTTCCCACAACAGCACACGCGGCCGAGGAGTCACCCGGATGAGCACCACCCAGAGCGAGAGGCTGCGCGAGCTGCTGGAACCGCTCGTCGCCTCCCAGGGACTGGATCTCGAAGAGATCGCCGTGGACTCCGTAGGACGCAAGCGGGTGCTGCGTGTCGTGGTCGACTCCGACACCGGGGCCGACCTGGACCAGGTCGCCGATGTGAGCCGCGCGCTCTCGGCGAAGCTGGACGAGACCGACGCGATGGGCGACGACGAGTACACCCTTGAGGTCGGTACCCCCGGCGCCGAGCGCCCCCTCACCGAGCCGCGGCACTATGTGCGCGCGACCGGCCGGCTGGCCAGGTTCCAGCTCGCCGCGGGCGGGGACGTGGTCGCCAGGATCCTGACCGTGGACGACGACGGCGTGGACACCGAGGTGCCCGGCGTCAAGGGCCGCAAGCCCACCGCGCACCGCCTCTCCTTCGAGGAGATCGCCAAGGCGCGCGTCCAGGTCGAGTTCGGCCGCCCCGACAAGGGTGAGAAGAACGGCAAGGGCAGCGACAAGGACATGAAGGAAGAGGAGGAGGCGTAGCCATGGACATCGACATGAGTGCCCTGCGGGGCTTGGTGCGGGAGAAGGAGATCTCCTTCGACCTGCTGGTCGAGGCGATCGAGGCGGCCCTCCTCATCGCCTACCACCGGACCGAGGGAAGCCGTCGGCACGCGCGCGTGGAGCTGAACCGGGAGACCGGCCACGTCACCGTGTGGGCGAAGGAGGACCCCGAGGACCTGGAGGAGGGCCAGGAGGCCCGCGCGTTCGACGACACACCGTCCGACTTCGGCCGGATCGCCGCGACCACCGCCAAGCAGGTCATCCTGCAACGGCTGCGCGACGCGGAGGACGACGCCACGCTCGGCGAGTACGCGGGGCGCGAGGGCGACATCGTCACCGGCGTGGTCCAGCAGGGCCGCGACCCGAAGAACGTCCTCGTGGACATCGGCAAGCTGGAGGCCATCCTCCCGGTGCAGGAGCAGGTGCCCGGCGAGACCTATCCGCACGGCATGCGGCTGCGGTCGTACGTCGTCCGGGTGGCGAAGGGCGTGCGCGGTCCGTCGGTCACCCTCTCGCGCACACATCCCAATCTGGTGAAGAAACTCTTCGCCCTGGAGGTGCCGGAGATCGCCGACGGCTCCGTGGAGATCTCCGCGATCGCCCGCGAGGCCGGCCACCGCACCAAGATCGCCGTACGGTCCACCCGGTCCGGTCTGAACGCCAAGGGCGCCTGCATCGGCCCGATGGGCGGCCGGGTCCGCAATGTGATGGGCGAGCTGAACGGCGAGAAGATCGACATCGTGGACTGGTCGGACGACCCGGCGGAGATGGTGGCCAACGCGCTGTCGCCCGCCCGGGTGTCCAAGGTGGAGGTCGTCGACCTCGCCGCCCGCTCCGCACGGGTGACCGTGCCGGACTACCAGCT
Organism: Streptomyces sp. NPDC091377; assembly: GCF_044757045.1. Lineage (NCBI taxonomy): Bacteria > Bacillati > Actinomycetota > Actinomycetes > Kitasatosporales > Streptomycetaceae > Streptomyces > Streptomyces sp. NPDC091377. The sequence goes on from NZ_JBIVUE010000031.1 coordinate 8,049, forward strand.
CTCGCTGGCCATCGGCAAGGAGGGCCAGAACGCCCGGCTCGCCGCCCGGCTGACCGGCTGGCGGATCGACATCCGCTCGGACACCGAGCAGCCGTCCGAGCGGCCCGAGCCGTCGCGGCCGTCGGAGTAGTCCGGCCGGTAGTCCGGCCAGTAGTCCGGCCATTGGCTCGGCCGGTAGTCCGGCCGGTAGTCCGGCCGGTCGAGGAGGCCGCGCGGTCCTTCACCCTTCGGAGGGGAATAGTTCCGCGCCGTAGCGGGGTTGGATCACGACAACGCGCGTTCGATTCTTGCCCCGTAGGGGTGAGGTCGGTGCGGGGAGGTAGACTGAGCGGTGTCTGGCCGGACGCGTGCCGTTGCACGCCCTGAGCGCACCTGTCTGGGGTGCAGGCAGCGAGCGGCCAAGATCGAACTGCTGCGGATCGTGGCGGTCGAGGGCGCATGCGTCCCCGATCCTCGCGGTACGCTGCCCGGCCGGGGTGCGTATGTACACCCCGCCCAGGTCTGTCTGGACCAGGCGGTGCGCCGCCGGGCGTTCCCGCGGGCGTTCCGCGTCCCGGGACCGCTCGACGTAAAGGCGTTGCGCCTGTACGTCGAGCAGGCACACAGTTGCTGATGGCAACACGGTAGAAAGCATGCCGCGCGGAGGTCCCCGTGCGGTCAGGTACCTCGCGAGTCGAAAGCAGGTCGAGATTGCGATGAGCACTCGATGAGTACGCGATGAGTACGCCCATGAACTAGCGACGGTCCGGACGCAACCCGGACCTCAAAGGAGCGAAGTGGCTAAGGTCCGGGTCTACGAACTCGCCAAGGAGTTCGGCGTCGAGAGCAAGGTCGTCATGGCCAAGCTCCAGGAACTCGGTGAATTCGTCCGTTCGGCGTCTTCGACCATCGAAGCGCCCGTTGTACGCAAGCTGACCGACGCCTTCCAGCAGGGCAGTGGCAACGGCAAGTCCGCCGCCAGGCCCGCCCCTCGGAAGGCCGCCCCCAAGCCCGCCGCGCCCTCTCCGGCGCAGGGGGCCCGTTCTGCTGCCCCGAAGCCCGGCGCCCCGCGCCCGGCCCCGGCGCAGCCCGCGGCTCCGGAGGCCCCGGCCCCGGCCGCCGCCCAGGAGACCTCCGCTCCGGCGGCCTCCGCCCCGGCGGAGCCGGCCGCGGCGCCGGTGGCGCCCGGTCCGCGTCCCACCCCGGGTCCCAAGCCCGCGCCGCGTCCGGCGCCGGCCGCCCCGGAGTTCACCGCGCCGCCGGCCGCCTCCCCGGCACCGGCCGGGCCCAAGCCGGGCGGTCCCCGTCCGGGTGGTCCCAAGCCGGGCGCCCGTCCCAGTGGCGGCTCCGGTCAGGGGCAGGGTCAGGGTCAGGCCCGTCCCGGCCAGGGCGCTCCGCGCTCCGGCGGTCAGGGCGCCCGTCCCGGTGCCCGTCCTTCCGGGCCGCGTCCCGGTAACAACCCCTTCACCTCCGGCGGCAACGCCGGTATGGCCCGCCCCCAGTCGCCGCGCCCCCAGGGCTCGCGTCCGGGCGGTCCCGGTGGTCCCGGCGGCGCCCCGCGTCCGCAGGCGACCGGCGCCCAGGGTGGCGGCGGCGGTCCGCGTCCGCAGGCTCCGGGCGGCTCCCGGCCGTCCCCCGGCTCGATGCCCCGCCCGCAGGGTGGCGGTCCTCGTCCCGGCGGCGGTCCCGGTGGCGGTCCCGGCGGTCCGCGTCCCAACCCCGGCATGATGCCGCAGCGGCCCGCGGCCGGTCCCCGCCCCGGTGGCGGCGGTCCCGGTGGCCGTGGTCCCGGCGGCGGCGGTCGTCCCGGCGGCGGTGGCGGCGGCGGTCGTCCCGGTGGCGGCGGCGGCTTCGCCGGTCGTCCCGGTGGCGGCGGCGGTGGCTTCGCCGGTCGTCCCGGTGGTCCCGGTGGCGGTGGCGGCGGTTTCGCCGGCCGTCCCGGTGGTCCCGGCGGTGGCGGCGGTGGCCGTCCCGGCTTCGGTGGCCGTCCCGGCGGTCCCGGTGGCCGCGGTGGCACGCAGGGCGCCTTCGGCCGTCCCGGCGGTCCCGCGCGTCGTGGCCGCAAGTCGAAGCGGCAGAGGCGCCAGGAGTACGAGGCCATGCAGGCCCCGAGCGTCGGCGGCGTGATGCTGCCGCGCGGCAACGGCGAGAGCATCCGGCTCTCCCGTGGCGCGTCGCTCACCGACTTCGCCGAGAAGATCAACGCCAACCCGGCGTCCCTCGTCGCGGTCATGATGAACCTCGGCGAGATGGTCACGGCCACCCAGTCCGTCTCCGACGAGACGCTGGAACTCCTCGCGGGCGAGATGAATTACACGATTCAGATCGTCAGCCCCGAGGAGGAGGACCGCGAGCTGCTGGAGTCCTTCGACATCGAGTTCGGCGAGGACGAGGGCGGCGAGGAGGACCTGGTGGTCCGTCCGCCGGTCGTCACCGTCATGGGCCACGTCGACCACGGAAAGACCCGGCTGCTCGACGCCATCCGCAAGACCAACGTCATCGCGGGCGAGGCCGGCGGCATCACCCAGCACATCGGTGCCTACCAGGTCGCGACCGAGGTCAACGACGAAGAGCGCAGGATCACCTTCATCGACACCCCCGGTCACGAGGCGTTCACCGCCATGCGTGCCCGTGGTGCCCGATCGACAGACATCGCGATCCTCGTCGTCGCGGCCAACGACGGCGTCATGCCGCAGACGGTCGAGGCGCTCAACCACGCCAAGGCCGCCGAGGTCCCGATCGTCGTCGCGGTCAACAAGATCGACGTCGAGGGCGCCGACCCGACCAAGGTGCGCGGCCAGCTCACCGAGTTCGGACTGGTGGCCGAGGAGTACGGCGGCGAGACCATGTTCGTCGACATCTCCGCCAAGCAGGGTCTGCACATCGACTCCCTGCTGGAGGCCGTCGTCCTCACCGCCGACGCCTCGCTCGACCTGCGGGCCAACCCCAGCCAGGACGCGCAGGGCATCGCGATCGAGTCCCGGCTCGACCGCGGTCGCGGCGCCGTCTCCACGGTCCTCGTCCAGCGAGGCACCCTGCGGGTCGGCGACACCATGGTCGTGGGCGACGCCTACGGCCGGGTCCGCGCCATGCTCGACGACAACGGCAACAACGTCGCCGAAGCAGGCCCCTCGACGCCGGTCCAGGTCCTCGGCCTGACCAACGTCCCGGGCGCGGGCGACAACTTCCTGGTGGTCGAGGAGGACCGTACGGCCCGCCAGATCGCCGAGAAGCGCGCCGCCCGCGAGCGCAACGCGGCCTTCGCCAAGCGCACGCGCCGTGTCTCGCTGGAGGACCTGGACAAGGTGCTCAAGGCCGGCGAGGTCCAGCAGCTCAACCTGATCATCAAGGGCGACGCGTCCGGATCGGTCGAGGCGCTGGAATCCTCCCTGCTCCAGCTCGACGTCGGCGAAGAGGTCGACATCCGCGTCCTGCACCGCGGTGTCGGTGCGGTCACGGAGTCCGACATCGACCTGGCGATGGGCTCCGACGCCATCGTCATCGGCTTCAACGTCCGTGCGGCCGGCCGTGCCGCGCAGATGGCCGAGCGCGAAGGCGTCGACGTCCGCTACTACTCGGTCATCTACCAGGCGATCGAGGAGATCGAAGCGGCCCTCAAGGGCATGCTCAAGCCGGAGTACGAAGAGGTCGAGCTGGGCACGGCGGAGATCCGCGAGGTCTTCAAGTCGTCCAAGCTGGGCAACATCGCGGGTGTTCTCATCCGCTCCGGCGAGGTCAAGCGCAACACCAAGGCCCGACTGGTCCGCGACGGCAAGGTCATCGCGGAGAGCCTCAACATCGAGGGCCTGCGCCGCTTCAAGGACGATGTCACCGAGATCCGCGAAGGGTTCGAGGGCGGTATCAACCTCGGCAACTTCAACGACATCAAGGTCGACGACGTCATCGCGACGTACGAGATGCGCGAGAAGCCGCGCGTCTGATCGTCCGAGCCGGACACCACGGACCGGACACACGATCGGGGCCGGTCGGCGGGCAGTTCCCCCCAGGGAATTCCGTCGATCGGCCCCGGCCGTTGCGTGTACGGTTCCGGTAGCGGCGTCCACGTGTGGCGCCCGTACCCCGAACCGGCGGGACATCCGGACGCGTATGTATGTGGGGACGCTGTCCTTCGATCTGCTCCTCGGCGATGTCCACTCGCTCAAGGAGAAACGGTCTCTCGTCCGCCCGATCGTGGCGGAACTCCAGCGCACGTTCGGAGTGAGTGTGGCCGAAACCGGCCACCAGGACCTGCACCGCAGAACCGAGATCGGGCTCGCCGCGGTCTCGGGGGACACCGGGCACCTCGCCGACGTACTGGACCGCTGTGAGCGGCTGGTCGCCGGGCGGCCCGAGGTGGAACTGCTCTCGGTTCGACGCAGGCTCCACAGCGACGAAGACTGAAGCAACGAAGCCTGAAGCACGAAGAAAGCACTTAAGGAGACGGACCAGTGGCCGACAACGCGCGCGCCAAGAGGCTGGCGGACCTCATCCGGGAGGTGGTGGCCCAGAAGCTGCAGCGCGGGATCAAGGACCCGCGGCTCGGCACGCACATCACCATCACGGACACCAGGGTCACCGGCGATCTGCGGGAGGCGACCGTCTTCTACACGGTGTACGGGGACGACGAGGAGCGGAAGGCCGCCGCAGCCGGACTGGAGAGCGCCAAGGGCGTGCTCCGCTCCGAGGTCGGCCGGGCCGCGGGCGTGAAGTTCACCCCCACCCTCGCCTTCGTCGCCGACGCCCTGCCCGACAACGCGCGGACCATCGAGGACCTCCTCGACAAGGCCCGCCAGTCGGACGAGCAGGTACGCCAGGCCTCCTCCGGAGCCACCTACGCCGGAGAAGCCGACCCGTACAAGAAGCCCGGTGACGACGAGGACGACGCCGCCGAATGACGCAGCAGCCCACCACGCCCGACGGCCTTGTCATCGTCGACAAGCCGTCGGGCTTCACTTCGCACGACGTGGTCGCCAAGATGCGCGGCATCGCCCGCACCCGCCGCGTCGGCCACGCCGGCACCCTGGACCCGATGGCCACCGGCGTCCTCGTCCTCGGTGTCCAGCGGGCCACCAAGCTCCTCGGCCATCTCGCGCTGACCGAGAAGGAGTACCTGGGCACCGTCCGCCTGGGCCAGAACACCGTCACCGACGACGCCGAGGGCGAGATCACGGGGTCCATCGACGCCTCGAAGGTCACCCGCGACGCCATCGACACCGGGATCGCCCGGCTGACCGGCGCCATCATGCAGGTGCCGTCCAAGGTCAGCGCCATCAAGATCAACGGCGTACGGTCCTACAAGCGGGCGCGCGAGGGCGAGGACTTCGAGATCCCCGCCCGGCCCGTCACCGTCTCCTCGTTCAGCGTGTACGACGTCCGCGAGGCCGTCGCCGACGACGGCACCCCCGTACTCGACCTGGTCGTCTCCGTCGTCTGCTCCTCCGGCACCTACATCCGCGCCCTCGCCCGCGACCTGGGCGCCGGGCTCGGCGTCGGCGGACACCTCACCGCGCTGCGCCGCACCCGCGTGGGGCCGTACAAGCTCGACGCGGCCCGCACCCTGGACCAGCACCAGCAGGAACTGACCGTCATGCCCATCGCCGAGGCCGCGACCAGCGCGTTCCCGCGCTGGGACGTCGACACCAGACGCGGCCGACTGCTGCTCAACGGGGTACGGCTGGAGATGCCCGAGCAGTACGCGGGCGCTGGCGCGGTCGCCGTCTTCGACCCCGAGGGGACCTTCCTCGCGCTGGTGGAGGAGCAGAAGGGCAAGGCGAAGAGCCTGGCTGTGTTCGGCTGACGGGGGGTGCGGGAGCGGCCTGTGGGTCCGGGTACGGGCGTAGGTCCGAGTGGGTCCCGCGCACGGGCGTAGGTCCGAGTGGGTCGTGTAGGGGGCGCAGGTCCGACTGGGCCCGTGCCCGGGGCGTAGGCCGTGACCTGGGTCGGAGGGCTCTGTCCGTGGAGCGGCGGGCACGGGGTGATGCTCGCCCGCCGCTCCACGGCCCCCCTCGGTTCCCCCACCCCTAGGGATATCCAGCCGGAACCGCCCGTTCACCCGTTCAGACGGGCGCTCGGAGTGAACCGAGGGGGCGGAAGGGGGCGCGTTCACCACGCCCTGTGTTCTCCTGATCACTTCCTCCCTACCGTCGTACACAGGTACGTGCACGGCGGGGAGGTTCGGCGATGGCGGGAGAGACCGGTCCCCCCCACCGCGGCGCGGCGTTCCGCGCGACGGACGGCCCCGCCCTGGTCCGCCTCCACGACCTCGCCGGACGCCCCCGCGGCCTCGGCTTCCTCGCCGACCACCACGGCACCCTGATCACCAGCCACGAAGCCGTCGACGGACTGCCGCGACTGGTGTTGCGGGACGCCGGCGACCGGGTCTGCGTGGTCGGCGCCGACGAGATCACCGTGCTACCCGGCCGCGCCCTGGCCCTCGTCCGCACCACCGGGCTCGGCGCGGACCCGCTCCCCGTCACCGTGCGGGACCGCGTCGGCACCGGTGCGCATGTCCGGGTCGCCGCCGGATGCTGGCGCGCGGCCCGGGTGCTCGCCCCCGCCACCGTCTCCTACGCCGCCACCACCAGCGTCCACACCCTGGACGACGCCCTGGAACTGGCCATCGGCACGGCAGGGCGGGACGCGCTGCGGTACGGCGGGGGCGCGGCGGGGGGCCCGGTGCTCGACGACCGCACCGGCACGGTCGTCGGCGTGATCGGCACCGCCCTGCGCTCGGCCGACCGCGACAGCGCCTTCGCCGTCCCGTTGCGCCCCGCTCCCGACGGCCCCCTCGCCGCGCTGCTCGCCCGCAACGCCGCGACCGTCCCCGCCTACGGCACCGACCTCAATCTGGCCGGGGTCCTCGAACTCACCGCCACGTCGGTCGGCTCCGACGGGCCCGCGGGCACCTTCACGAGCCGCCCGATGGCGGCACCGGTCGAGCGGGCGGAGGTGGCGGGATGGCTGGCGGGGTTCGCCGCGGGTGGTGGGAGCGGCGGGAGCGGTACAGGTGGTGGGGGTGGTGCCGGGGTGCTCGCTCTCGTGGGGCTGCCCGGCAGCGGTCGTACGACCGAACTCGCGGCGCTCGCCGCCCGGCGCGGCGCCGGACCCGAACCGGCCCCCACCCTGTGGCTGCGCGGCGCCGACCTGGCCGACACGGACCTCTCGGTGGCCGACGCGGCGGGGCGCGCGCTCGCGCGGGCGGGGCGGATCGTCGCCGCGTCCCGGCCGGAACTCCCCGAGGGACTGGGGGACGTGACGCCCGAGCGGCTCGCACGGCTCGCCCGCGCCGGTGGTCGCCCCCTGCTGATCCTGCTCGACGGGCCCGAGGAGATGCCGCCGGTGCTGGCCCACCGCCTCGCCGCGTGGACCCGGGAGACGGGCGGGTGGCTGAGGGAGAGCGGGGCACGGATGGTGGTGGGGTGCCGGGAGGAGTTCTGGGAACGGGTGGAGGACGGGTTCGGGTTACCGGGGGCGGACCCGCCGCCGCCCCTGCGCGTTTCGCTCGGCGACCTGACGGAGGCGGAGGCCCGTGAGGCGCGCTTCCGGTACGGGATCCCGGACGGGGCCCTCCACCCGGCCGACGCCCGGCACCCCCTGACCCTGCGGCTGCTCTCGGAGGTCCGCGCGGTGCTCCCCGACGGGGTGCCGGGCGGGGCGGACGGCCGGGGCGAGGGCAGGGACGTCGGGCCTAACAACGGCCGGGGCGTCGGGCCGGACGTCGGTCGGGGCGACGCGGTGGTGGGGCACCCGATGCCCGGACAGCCGCCGCCGCTCGATCAGCCGTCCTCCCGCACCCTCCACCACCCCCTCGATCGGTACGACGTCCTCGCGGCCTATCTCGATCTGGTCTGTCTCCGGATCGCCCTGCGGCTCGGCGCGCAGACAGGGCTGGCGGGCGACGCCGTACGCCGGCTCGCGGCGAAGGTCGCCGGGCAGGTGCACGAGGCGGCGCGCGACAGTCTGGGGCCCGGACAGGGCGAACTGGACCGCGCGGCGTTCGAGGCGGTGTTCCCCTGGGGCCCCGCGCCGCGGCGGCTCGGCGGAGGAGCCGGCTGGGCGTCCGCCGTACTGGCCGAGGGACTGCTGGTGCCCGCGGGCGACGGCTACCGGTTCGCCCACGAGGAACTGGCCGACTGGATCCAGGGCATGCACCTCGACCTGGACGAGGCGCTGCGCGCCCTGGTCCACCGAGGACGCGACCCCGCCCTCCCCCCGAACCCCTTCCCCGTGCCCCGCCACCGCATCGGCCCGGTCGTCCAGGCCCTGCTGCTGCTCGCCCGGCAGCAGGGACCGCACCGACTGGCCCTGCGGATGCAGGAGTTGGTCCACGCGCTGGACGTCGACCCGGACTCCTGGTGGGCGCTGCGACTGCTGCGCGAAGTACTGCTGCGGGTACCGCAGGGGACGCCGTACGTCCCCGTGCTGCGGCTGCTCGCCGACCGGCTGGCCGAGCGACGGGAGCAAGGGCGTTCCGTGCCACGGGAGTTCGGGCCCGCCTTCTGGACCACGCTCGCCGTCCCGGAGGGGGAACGGCTGGACCTGCTGCGCCGCATGCTGCCCGCCGACGCCGCGCCGCGGGAGGCCGGTGGGCCCCGCTTCCTGGACACCGTGGCCGCGCTGCTCGCCGCCGACGCGGGCACCGTACAACCGCATCTCGTCCGGTGGTTCCACGACGAGCGGGCGCTGCCCGCGACCCCGCACGCTACCGTGGCGACGGCCGCCCAGGCGCTGCTGCACACCCATCGGCACCGGGCGCTGGACGACCTCACCGAGACCCTCGCCGACCAGCCGCACCCACGGTCCGAGGAACTGCTGGCCGCGCTGGTGGAGGAGGAGCCGTCCGCGCTGTGCCGGGCCGTGGACCGCTGGGCGCGCGACGTACGGCCCGGACGACACGAACTGGCCATGACCTACGGGACGGCCGTCGCCCCGTACGCCTGCTCCGACGCCGACCGGGATCTGCTGGGCCGCGCGGCACACGCCGTCCTCGCGGTACTCGCCGACGCCCGACTGCACGGCGCCGCGCTCGGGCTGCTCGTACGGGATCCGCGCAGCCGCGCCCGGTGTCTGGGGAAGGCGCTCACGCGGTTCGGGGCCGGAGATCCCGCCCTGCCGGCGAGCGCGATGGCGACGGCGGTGGCCACGGACCCGGAGGCGGTGCTCGGGGCGTTCCGGGTACGGCTGGTGGCGGCCACGGGAGCCGACGCGGCACAGGTGCTGGCGGCGCTGCTCGACACCGTGCCACCGGCGGTCGCGGGACGGGTCACGGCACTCGTGCGGGAGGTGGCGGAGGAGCGGGCGGAGTGCGCGGGCGCGCTGGCAGGCTGGGCGGATCGGCGGCTGGACTCCGGGGCCGAGGTTGCGAGTGTGGTGTTTCCGCTGGTCAGCGGGGTGCTGGGGAGCGGGGGAGAGCGGCTGCGGGCGGCGGTCGCGGGGGTGCTGGGCGGGAGCGGGCCGCTGCGGACCCGGCTGCGGGAGTCGCTGCTGGCCGGGGAGCGTGAGCCCGCCGTACTGGATGCCCTGCTGCGGGCCGTGGCGTCCGCCGGCGGTGACGCCGAGGACGACATGAGCGGGGTCGTGCGGCGGATCGGTGAGCTGCTCGTCCGGACGCCGGAGGGGGCGGCGCGCTTCGATCGGGGGCTGGTGGATCTCGGGCGGCATGTGCCCGGGTTCGCCGGGCGGGTGGCGGGGTGGCTGACCGAGAGCCCACGCGCGTGGGCGGCACTGGTGGGGCCCAGTACGCGACGGATGATCGGGTGTCTGGCGGGGGTCTCGGTGCCGGTGTGAGGCGGTCGCGCCGACGGGCGGGCGCGGGGGAGAAGGGCGTCGTCGGGTACGTGTGCCCGGTCACAGCGTGGATGCAGATGCCGATGCGGATGCCGATGCGGGGCCGAGGCATTCGGCATGGCACCCTTAGACCTGCATATGAAGCGTCCGTAAAGGCACACACGGGTTCGAGGAGCGGTCACAGTGCAGCGCTGGCGTGGCTTGGAGGACATCCCCCAGGACTGGGGGCGCAGCGTCGTCACCATCGGCTCCTACGACGGGGTCCACCGAGGCCACCAGCTGATCATCCGGCACGCGGTGGAGCGCGCCCGCAAGCTGGGCGTCCCGGCCGTCGTGGTCACCTTCGACCCGCACCCCAGCGAGGTCGTCCGCCCCGGCAGCCATCCGCCGCTGCTCGCCCCGCACCACCGCCGGGCCGAGCTGATGGCCGGCCTGGGCGTGGACGCGTTGCTGATCCTCCCCTTCACCGCCGAGTTCTCGAAGCTGTCCCCGGCCGATTTCATCGTCAAGGTGCTGGTCGACAAGCTGCACGCCAAGGCGGTCGTGGAGGGTCCGAACTTCCGCTTCGGACACAAGGCCGCGGGCAATGTGGAGTTCCTCGCCGAGCAGGGCAAGACGTACGACTTTGACGTCGAGGTCGTCGATCTGTTCGTGACCGGTGACGCGGGCGGCGGTCAGCCGTTCTCCTCCACCCTCACCCGGGGCCTGGTCGCCGAGGGCGAGGTCGCGGGCGCCGCGGAGATCCTCGGTCGCCCGCACCGTGTCGAGGGCGTGGTGGTGCGCGGTGCCCAGCGGGGCCGCGAACTGGGCTATCCGACGGCCAACGTCGAGACCCTCCCGCACACCGCGATTCCGGCCGACGGCGTCTACGCGGGCTGGCTGCACGCACAGGGCGAGGCGATGCCGGCCGCGATCTCCGTCGGCACGAACCCGCAGTTCGACGGCACCGAGCGCACGGTGGAGGCGTACGCCATCGACCGGGTGGGGCTCGATCTGTACGGACTCCATGTCGCCGTCGACTTCCTCGCGTATGTGCGGGGGCAGGCGAAGTTCGAGTCGGTCGAGGGCCTGCTCGAACAGATGGCGGTGGATGTGAAGAAGTGCCGGGAGCTGGTGGCGGAGGCGGAAGCGGAGGCCGAGGCCGAGACGGAAGCGGGCTCCTCGAACTGAGTGCCGTCTGCACTCGGGTGCTGGGTGCTGGGTGCTGGTTGCTGGGTGCTGGTTGCTGGTGAACCCGCCGCGGGAGCGGACCAGTGCGGTCTCGGTGATCCCTACAGATCACGGGAAGGGCGGCCGGTGCCTGGTGGGGCATCGGCCGCCCTTCGTGCTGTGGGGGCTGCCCGCTACTGCTGCGGGGGCGGCGGGGTCCGGCCCTCGGAATGCGGCGGCTGAGCCTGCTGGTCAGGCTGGGCCTGGTTCTGGTCTTGACTCTGGCCCTGGCCTTGGTTCTGGCCTTGTCCCTGGTGCGGGGGCTGGCCGGGGTGTTGGGGGTAGGGCTGGGCGCCGGGCTGCGGGAAGCCGGGGTGACCTGGTTGGCCGCCGGGCTGGCCCTGCGGCATCGGCTGACCGGGGTGGCCCGGGTGGCCGTACGGCTGGGGCTGGCCCGGCCCCTGCGGGAAGGGCTGGCCGGGGTGGGGCTGGGCCTGGGGGTGGGCCTGCTGGAACGGGGGTTGCCCCGGGTACCCCGGTTGGCCTGGCTGTGCCGGCTGTCCCGGCTGCCCCGGCTGTGCCGGTTGGCCTGGCTGTCCTGGCCGGCTTGGCTGTCCTGGCTGTCCGAAGGGGCCCGGCTGCCCGGGGATGGGCGGCTGTCCCGGCATCGGGTGGGCGGGGAACGGCTGACCGGGCGCGGCCTGCCCCTGCATCGGCGGCCGGCCGGGGACAGGCGGCTGCCCCTGCGGCATCGACTGACCGGGGAACGGCTGACCGGGGTAGGGCTGGGCCGGCGTCTGCGCCCCCGGCATCGGCGGTGCCGCCACCGGGGGCGGGTTGCCGTCGTTGGTCCACAGGCCGTGCATCTGCTGATGGCGTACGAAGTCCTCCGCGACCATCGCCGCGAGGTTGAAGTACGCCTCGCGCACCTTGGGCCGCATCATGTCCAGGTCGACCTCGGCACCGGCGGCGAGATGCTCGTCGAAGGGCACGACCACCACACCGCGGCAGCGCGTCTCGAAGTGCGCCACGATGTCCTCGACCTTGATCATCTTGCCGGTCTCACGGACCCCGGAGATGACGGTGATCGACCGGGAGACCAGGTCCTGGTACCCGTGCGCCGACAGCCAGTCCAGTGTCGTACTGGCACTGCTCGCCCCGTCCACCGACGGCGTCGAGATGATGATGAGCTGGTCGGCGAGGTCGAGCACCCCGCGCATGGCGCTGTAGAGCAGACCGGTGCCGGAGTCGGTGAGGATGACCGGGTACTGGTTGCCCAGGATGTCGATCGCGCGCCGGTAGTCCTCGTCGTTGAAGGTCGTGGAGACGGCCGGGTCGACGTCGTTGGCGATGATCTCCAGCCCGGAGGGGGCCTGGGAGGTGAACCGCCGGATGTCCATGTACGAGTTGAGGTACGGGATCGCCTGGACCAGGTCACGGATGGTGGCCCCGGTCTCCCGCCGCACCCGGCGGCCCAGCGTGCCCGCGTCCGGGTTGGCGTCGATCGCGAGAATCTTGTCCTGCCGCTCGGTGGCGAGCGTGGAGCCCAGCGCGGTGGTCGTCGTGGTCTTGCCGACACCGCCCTTGAGGCTGATCACGGCGATGCGGTAGCAGGACAGCACCGGCGTACGGATCAGCTGGAGCTTGTGCTGACGCTCCGCCTCCTCCTTCTTCCCGCCGAGCTTGAAGCGCGATCCCGAACTGCCGGGACGGCTGCTCTTCGCCTTCTGCCGACGGTTGTTGAGCAGTCGGTCCGAGGACAGCTCCACGGCCGCCGTGTAACCGAGCGGCGCGGCACCGGGGTTGGTCGGCTGCCGCTGGTCGTGCTGGAGCGGCTGCGGCCAGGCGGCGCCGGTGCGGGGGTCGACCGGGGGCTGGGGCTGTCCCTGCGGCTGCCCCTGCGGATGGGGCTGTGGTTGTGACTGCGGTTGTGGCTGCGGCGGCTGCGGTTGGTTCGGCAGCTGCTGCTGGAACTGCTGGAACTGCTGGAACTGCTGGAATTGCTGGGGTGGTTGTGGGAAGCCGTAGCCGCCTTGGGGGCCGGGGCCGGGGCCGGGGCCGGGGGCCGGGGTGGCGGGGGCAGCGGTCGGCTGTGCCGGTGCGGGTGCCGGTGCCTGCGGGTGCGGCTGCTGCGGGTGGTGCGGCTGCTGCGGGTACTGCGGTGGCTGGGGCTGGCTCGGCTGAGCCGGGGGCTGCGGGAAGCCGTACCCGCCCTGCGGATGGGGAGGTGCGGGCTGCTGGGGGAAGCCGTAGCCGCCGGGCTGGTTCGGATTCGGGGGAGTGGGGGCGGAGACGGGCGGCTGCGGGAAGCCGTAGCCGCCCTGCGGGGGCTGGGTCTGCCAGTCGGCCGGGGGCTGCCCGGGCGCGGCGGCCGTCGGCTGCGGCTGAGGTGACGCCGGAGAGGTCGGTGCCTGGGCCGGCGGAGCCGGCACCTGCGGGTGCGGCTGCTGCGGGTGCGGCTGCGCGGGCCAATGGGCCGCCGGTGCGGGGGCCGAGGGCTGGTACGACGGCGGCAGCGGCGGTACGCCGCTCTCCGGGGCCGGCGGGGGAGTCCAGGCGGGCGCCCCGGGCTGGGGCGGTACAGAGGCGGCGGGTTCGGCTCCGGAACCGGCGTCCGTACCGGTGACGGTGGAGATCGGGACCTCGCCGGAGTCCCCGGCCGTGACGTCGGACGCCGCCTCCTCCGGGGCGTTCGCGTCGGAGTCGGGGCCGGTGTCGGTGTCGCCGAGGGCGGAGTCCGTGCCGTCGGACGGGTCAGCAGCGTCGGGTGACGGGCTGTCGGTTCCGGCGGGCTCGCCGTCCTCGGATCGACCGCCGACGTCACTGGTGGCTCCGGTGTCGCCAGTGCCACCGTTGACGGCGCTGTCACCGCTGTCGGTGTGGGCGCCGCCGGGGCTGTCGACGGCAGCCTCACTCTCGGCGCCGTCGGTCTTGTCGCCGCCGGACGGGCTGTCACCGGCGTTCTCGGCTTCGGGCTGCTTCTGCGCGCCCCGGGCGGCCCGCGCGTGTGCGACGGCGTCGGCGGCGAGTTCGGCGATCTCCCGCTTCAGCGCCGCGGAGGAGAACCTCATCGTGGCGCCGCTCTCCAAATCACCGTTGGCCGGCTCCGGCTCTGGCTCCGGCACGGGCGCCGACTCGGGCGTCGGCGGCGCGCTGGGCGGGCTCGGAGGCGTGCTGCTCTCCGGCTCCACGGCACCCCCGGACATCCACTGCGGCGGAAGACCGCCCGGCTGCGAGGTCTGCGGCTCGAACCCACTGCCCTCCGGCAGCCGAGGCACCTCGACGTGCGGCGGAGTGCCACCGAACGGAGTGCCCGCGTCGGGCGTGTACGGAGCGGTACCCGCACTCGGCGTGTGCGGCGGCGTACCGCTCGCCGGGGTGTGGTGACTCGTACCCCCGGCAGGCGTGTGCTGCGCAGGAACACTCGGCGGAACACCAGGCGCACCAGGCGCACTGGGTGCACCGGCCACACCAGGTCCACCACCCGGCACACCGACCGGCACTCCAGACACCCCCGACGCCTCGGGAGCCCCAGGGGCCGCAGCGGACCCCGGAACCTCCGGCACCCCAGAAGTCCCCACACCCCCCGCACCACCGGTCGTACTGCCGTTCGTACCGCCGTTCGTGCCCCCGGACGCGTTCTGCGTGTACCAGGCGGGTGGGGCGTAGTCGATGGTGAACTCGCCCGTCATCTCCACGGAGGCATCCGTATCGGGCTGGTCATCGTCGGGCGACGCCCAGCCCCCGCGGATCCCGTCCCGATCGCTGCTCACAGTTCCTCCTGATGTGGTCGAGCACCCTCATGCAGTGCTGGGGCGACCCTTGCTGTCGTCCGATCCACCGCGCTGTCCCCCGGGGTCACCCCTGGAACGCGCATCGCCCGCTGACGGGTGCTCGCGACGTGCCCCACCCCAGCCTAATCATGAAAAGGACGGCCACGGCAGGCCCGCCCGCCACCGGGTCCGCGTCCGCCGCCCGGTGGTCCGTCCGGCACCGCCCCGAGGGTGGTGACAGACACCGAACCGTGACGAAGAACCCTGACGAACGTACGTCTGACGCCCTACCCACAAGCAAGTTGAAAACACGGCCATCGGTGCGAATCCCTGCGAGCGTGCCCGAATCGGGACACCATCGGCCCGCCAGCGCATCGATCCGTCACGGCCGATCCGTCAGTCGGCCGATCCGTCCGTCGGTCGATCCGCCGGTCCGCGGATCCGCCGGTCCGTCGGTCTGTCGATCCGTCAGTCCATGCGCCGGGCCACACCCAGCAACCCGATCTCCGCGTCCGTCGGCTGGGTCATCACGTACTGCCGGTCCCGTTCGGTGCACCACAGGGTGACTCCGTCGGCGAGCGTCGGCAGGGACTCGTACTCCGGGCGCGGGAGCCCTATCACGCGCCCGATCTCCGTGGCCTCGTCCGGCGACACCCGCTGCACGCCCACCAGTCGTGCCTGACGCATCAACCGGGGTGCCACCGGGCTGAGATACGGCAGCAGCGTCAGCACCGACTGCCAGGGCGCCGACACCACCCGCCCGCGCGGCGGTCGCATACCGCAGTCCCGGATCACCAGCACGGGACCGCCGGCGGAGGCGCCGAGCGGCGGCACCCGGCCGACCTCGTGCACGGTCATCCCGGACTGCCCGCCGCCCACCGCCTGCACCACCTGGGCCCAGTGCGCCGCGCGGCCGGTCTCCACGGCGACCCGCGCGCCCGTCGCCGCGGCCCGCAGGGCGAGGACCTGAGCCGTCCACAGACCGCCGATGAGCAGGATGTCGTAGGGAGTGGGGCGGTTGACCCCGAGGACGGCCGGGTGGCCCTCCGCGTCGACCCCGACGACCACCCCGTCGTCACCGATGGGCAGGGAGAGGGCGTCGAGCTGGTCGGCGGACAGGGAGTGGCGCGGGTGACGCGGGCCGATCAGCCCGAAGCCGGTGCGCAGCCGCTCGGCGAGGCCGGGACCCGGACCGGCCCCCGGCTGCCCGCCCGGCCCACCGGGACCGCGACCGCCGGGACCGAGGGAGGACGTGGAAGACGCGAAGGACGGGGAAGACGGGGAAGACGGGAAGGACGGGGAGGAAGTCGAGGGACCCGTCATGGCCATCAGCGGACACCTCCGAGCGGCAGGGTGGCGAGGACGCCGGGCAGTTGTTCGCGGTCCAGGCGGGCCAGGCCGGTCCGCAGTTGCCGGGCGGCGCGCTCCAGATCGCGGCGCGAGGTGGCCAGTTCGCTGCTGCTGCGGCCGGTGATCCGCACATGGCCGGTGACCGTGACATCCCGCTGGTCCCCGGCGGCCAGGGTCAGACTGAACGTCGTCGCGAGCGCGGGCACGGCGGTCAACTGGGCGACCAGCTGCGGCAGCGCGACACCGTCGCCGCCGAGCCCGGGCCAGCGGCGCACCCAGTACGTGGTGTGGCGGCGGTTGTCGCAACGCCAGCTACGGCTGGACTCCTCGGTACGCCGCCGGGGCGCGTCGCTCTGCCCGGCCTGGGCCGTGACCATCGGGTTGGCGCAGGCGGAGGTGGCGATCGCGGAGGTGACCTCCTCCTCCGTGAGCACATTGACCCGCAGCCCGGCGCCGGTCAGCCGGCTGGAGAGATGCTCGGCGGAGCGCACCAGGCACTTCTGCGCGCCCACCAGCGCGCCGCCGCGCGCCGCCACGGCCTCCGGGCACAGCTCGGGGTCCAGCTTGAGCGCGATCCACATGATGCGCACGGCGGGGGCGGCGGTCTGGGCCTGGAGCTGGGTGTAGTTGGTCACCACGACCGACTGCTGCGGCAGATGCGGGGCGGGCGCGGGCTGGGTGTGCACCACGATCTGCGCCGACTCCAGCCGGATGCCGTCCACCTCCAGCGCGTCCCGGACCAGACCGACAGGCAGCGGTCTCAGGCTGCGCTCGGCGCGCAACGCCCCGGCGTCCGCCTCCACCTGCAGCACGGCCGTCAGGAACCCGCCGTCGCCCACCATGCCCACGGGCCGTCGGTCGTCGCCCCGGCTGAAGCTGTAGGTGCGCAGCGTCGGGTCGCATTCGACCGCGGGCGCGAGCCCGGCGTCGGTGCCCGGCGGCACGGTGGCACCCGCCGCGCGGCGGCGCCGGGTGCGCAGCGCCTGCACCCCGCCCAGCCACTCGGGCAGGGAGCGCCCCCGACGTCGTACGACCGCCATGGCCACCAGGATCGCGGCGACGACGGCGGCCGGGACCAGCACATACGTGTCGATGAGCCAGCCGCACACCACGAGCGCGGCGGCCAGTTCCAGCAGCACCAGCCGGCGCACGGCGAAGGAGCCGCCGCGGCCCGAACGCGACCGCAGATGCGGCGTGACGGCGCCACCGACCGAACCGGTCGTCCGCGTCCCCGTCCGCGACCCCGGACCCGACCCCGGCGCCGCTCCTGGCCCGGACCCCGGCCCGGACCCCGATCCTGACCCCGGTCCTGCCCCCGATCTCGTCCCCGACCCCGATTGCGATCGCGACCGGATCCGCGGTGCGGAAGCCATCACTCCAAACCCCCCGAAGTCTCCCGAAATCCCTCGCGCACAGGTCCTTTCAAGCCCTGAGCACCCTACCCGTGCCACATGTACGGCCACGCAACAGGCATAGTAGGGGCCGGGTCTGACAATCGAGTCACCTGAGGCAACCGAGGGCGGGGGAAAGGCTCTTCACGGGTCCCCCATGGCTCCGCACGGGGAGAGAGCGGACACACATGGCATCACGGCGCGATGAACTCAACGCCTACACCTTCGCGAAGCGCCGCACCCTCGCGTCGTTCCTGCGGCCCTCGCCCTCGGGCTCCGAGGAGGGGGCGCCCAAGCCGCTGAGCGCGGTCTGGCCCGGGGTGGTCGTGGGGATCGTGATCCTGGCGGTGTTCGGTGCCATCGGCCTGTTCAGCCCCACCGCGCCCAAGGGCTGGAACACCCCCGGCGCGCACGTCATCGTCGCCAGCGACTCCACCACGCGCTACGTCGTCCTGAAGACCGGCGAGGACACCCAGCTGCACCCCGTGCTCAACATGGCCTCCGCGAAACTGCTGCTGGACCCGAAGAAGAACAGCGTCATCACGGTGGACGAGAAGGTCCTCGACAGCGGGAAGCCCCCGCACGGCGCCACCCTCGGCATCCCCTACGCCCCCGACCGCCTGCCCTCCGCGGGCGAGGCCGAGAAGGCCAAGCGCTGGGCGGTGTGCGAGCGCCCCGGCGAGGGCGGCCGGGCCATCCAGAACGCGGCTTTCCTGTTCGCCGAGAAAGAGTGGTCCAAGACCGAGGGCAGGAACAAGCTCAGGGGCGGCGACCTGATGTACGTCGTCGGACCCGACGGGAAGACGCAGTACGTGGTCGACCCCGGCGGCGCCGCGTACAAGCTCCAGGACCCGTCCGACAACGAACTCCTCAAGGCCCTCGACACCCAGGGCCGGGCACCGCAGCGCGTCTCCCAGGACTGGCTCGACACCCTCCACCCCGGCGACCCGCTGGCCATCCCGGAGATCGACGGCAACCCCGGTGAGCCCGCCGACGCCCTCGCCGACAGCACCCTGGACGACGTCGACAAGGTCGGCATGGTCATCCGGGCGTTCGAGGGCCAGCGGATGCAGTACTACGTCGTCCAGCCCGGCGAGGTCGCCCGCATCTCCGAGTTCACCGCCACGCTGCTGCTCAACAGCAGTGCCCTGGTCGCCGTCGGCCAGGCGGGCGAGGCCCACCAGGTCAGCCCCGGCGCGGTGGCCGACAGCGTCGCCTTCGGCGGGGAGCGCGACTGGCCCGAGTACAAGCCGCGGATGGTCAACGACCCCGGCGCGGCGAGCGGTCGGGACGTCGTCTGCAACGTGCTGCGCTCGGTCGACGGCGACAGCGGCCGTACGACGCTGTCGACCTGGGTCGGAACCGACTTCCCGTCGGCGCTGCCCACCGGCTCCTCCAGCGCGTACGTGACGCCCGGCTCCGGTCAGCTCTACCGCCAGTTCCAGGGCACCGAGACCGGCGCGGGCAGCGTCTTCCTGGTCACGGACACCGGCCTGCGGTACGCCATGCAGTCCAACAGCGACAGCGCCACCGACGACCAGGGCATCGGCACCTCCGAGAAGCAGCGCGAACAGGAGCTGAACGAGGCGAGGATCGCCCAGACCCGCCTCGGCTACGAGCAGGTCACCCCGTCGCCGGTCCCCGCCGAGTGGTCCACCTTCCTCCCGACGGGCCCCCGCCTGTCGGAGGCGGCGGCACGGCAGCCGCAGGGTTCGTGACCGGACGGGGCGGGCGCGTGTCGATGTCGAGGGCGAGCGGGACGACGGTGTCGGAGAAGGCCGAAGGCGTGAGGATGCGGAGTGCGACGGACGGGCAAGGCATGACGGTTCTGAGGCCGACGACAACGCTCGACGGCACGGCGCGGCCGACCCGAACAACCCGAGCGGCCCGAACGACAGGAACGACCCGGATGGCCCGGACGGTCCGCAGGTCGACGACGGTCCTGGCGGCGACGGCCCTGACAACCTCGGCCCTCCTGCTGGCCCCGCCGGCGCCGCAGGCACGGGCGGACGGCGGCCAGTGCACCTTCCCCTCGAAGAAGTACGAGGGCCGCCCCTGGTCCCTCCAGCGTCTCAACCTGGACGAACTGTGGGCCCAGTCGAAGGGCGAGGGCGTCCAGGTCGCCGTCATCGACACCGGCGTGGACATCAAGAACCCCCAGCTCAAGTCCGCGGTGGACGCGTCCAAGGGCGAGAACCTCCTTCCCAAGAAGAACAAGGAGGGCGAGGAGATCGACCGGGGCGCGGAGAACGGCACCACGGACACGGTGGGCCACGGCACCCGCGTGGCCGGCATCATCGCGGCCCGCCCGGCCGAGGGGACGGGCTTCGTGGGCCTCGCCCCCGAGGCGACGATCATCCCCATCAAGCAGAACGACGCGGAGGGCAACGGCACGGCGGCGACCCTCGCGACGGCGATCAACCACGCGGTCGCCGAGGGCGCCGACGTCATCAACATCTCCCAGGACACGGCGAACGCCGTGAAGCCCGACGAGGCGTTGAAGCAGGCCGTCGACCAGGCCCTGGAAGCGAAGGCCGTGGTCGTGGCGTCAGCGGGCAACGACGGCCTGGGCGGCAACGTGAAGGTGACGTACCCCGCGTCCTACGAGGGTGTCCTCGCCGTCGCCTCCTCCGACCGCAACAACGAACGCGCCCCCTTCTCCCAGTCCGGCGGATTCGTCGGCGTGGCGGCCCCCGGCGTCGACATGATCTCCACGGTCCCCGGCGACGGCCACTGCCCCGACAACGGCACCAGTTTCTCGGCCCCCTACGTCGCCGGGGTCGCGGCCCTGCTCAAGTCCAAGTACCCCGACTGGACGGCCCGGCAGGTCGTCGCCCAGATCGAGCAGACCGCCGAGCGCACCATCCCCGGCCACGACCGCCTCGTCGGCTGGGGCGTCATCGACCCCGTCAAGGCCCTCACCGACGTGGACCCCGCCAACCCCCTCGAATCCCCCCGGCCCGACCCTCCCGCCCCGGCGGGCGAGGCCCCCTCGGTCGCCCCCGTCCACTTCGGCGAAACAGCGACCGAACGCAACACCCGCCTCGGCACGTACGTGGTCGTCGGCGGCCTGGTCCTGGTGGCGGGCCTGACCGGCACGGCGGTGGCCGTACGGGACTCCCGACGCCGTCGGCCGACCACACCCGGCGAGCCGACTTGACCCCCACCCCTCAGAGCGCACCCCCGGTGCACTCGTCCGACCGCTCGACCTCTTCGATGTAGGCGAGAATGATGCGCTTCATGGCGTCGGCGTCTTCGTGTTTCGACCCTTCGGCCTGAACAGACGCGTACAACTCTTGCCCGTACTTCGTGTCGACACAGGTACGAGTCTTTCCGAAACCCTGGTTGCCGGAGTACAGGATCCGGTCTCCCTCAAGTGAACGATCGGGCCGGTCCAGGGTCTGGCCGGCAGCGAAGTAGGCGGTGGACTTTCCTTCCGCGATCCACGCCTGCATCGTGACGATGACCAGCGCGCCCTCGATGACCACTTTGCAGCTCTTGATGCCTGACCCATCGCTGCCCGTCACGGAGATCTCCCGCCCCGGCGGAAGGAACGGCTCCAGAGCCTTGGTGTCGATGGGAGTCCCGCACAATGAGCGCGGGGTGGCATATTCGCGCGCCGCTTCTTCACCGGAACATCCGGTGAAGAGTAAGAAAAGCGCAAGCGCGGCGGGACCGGCCATCACGTAACGGCGCGCCGAAGGTACACGTCGCTGAGACACGCGATCCAATCCGTCTGGACTGCTGAGACCGGCAGTCATCTTCATTCTCCTGCCAGAATTCCGGGGATCTGCCCCTCAAGGATCGCCTGGGAATTCAGATATCCCTGGCGTGCCGATTCGCGTGCTGTGGTGGCGATTTCTGCGCCATCCAGATCGTACTTCTCTGCTGCGCTTCGGGCTGCGTTGTCGGTGATGGTGGTGTTCTGCTTCCACCCTTCCTGCCAGACCTGCCCACCGGTCTTCGTGGCGTTCGCCACTGCGTTGCCCTCAGCGTCCTTGAAAACCGTCTCCAGGATCATGCTGGTGGTTGTGGCGGCGAATCCACCAGCCGCAGCGCCAACCCAGGGAGTCGCGAGAAACGACGCTCCCACAGCAACACCAGTGCCAATCGTTCCCGAGATCAGATTCTTCCGCTGGGCCACTGAGTGGGCGTATTCCTTGTCTTTTTCGGATGCTTGCTCGCCGATGTATTCTTTCGCACCGAGTCCTAGCGTGCCGGAGATTTCACCTGACCTCGATGCGATCGGTTCCACGAGTGCCTCGTAATTGTCGGTGATTCGTAGGTCGGCCGGCAGATCCGGATTCAAATGGTAGTCGAAGAGTCGCCCCAAGTACGCCTTCTGGCCGACCTCGACGGCAGCGTAACCTTCCGGGTTCTGCCCGATGGTAAAGAGGAGTTGACTCACGGCGGTGTGTTCAAACACCGCCTCCGAGCCAGCGATGGGATACATCCTTGCAACCCCCTCCCAGTCCTGAGCCCCCGGGCTCCTTTCCACTGTGCTGATCGCCCGATTAATATCCGGCAAATACTCCGAAGTGATCTGACCGATACTGTCGGACATATACGTGCTGTTCGTCAGACGCTCCGGATCATCCGCGATGGAAGCGACAAGGCTCTCCATGAGCTTGGTCTGCTCCGGGTTGTGGGCGGGGGTGTCGGCATTCGGTAGCTCACCCGCCGGGTGCCCCGTGGTGGCGGCCTCCAGGGCCAAGCCCAACGTGTTCTTCCCGGTATTCAACTCCTCACCCGTAAGACTCGTCTCGCGTGGCCACTGCCGTTCCTCGAAGAGGTACTGGAAGTTCGAGAGGGTGACCTTGCCCTCCCTGCCGTTGCCGTCGGTGTCCCGCTGGAACGGGTTGTCGGGGTCGCTCCGGGAGATGAACTCCTGGTTGAAGAAGTCGGTCGCCGCGTCAGGGCTGTTGGAGAGGCCCTTGAGGAACCCCGTGAAGGGATCGCTCCCGCTGTCCTCGCCGATCCGGTTGAGCCAGGGATCGGCGCTGTCGTGCCGCCACGCGGAAGCCTCACGCTCACCGTTGCCGGTCAGTTCGCGCTCGGTGGCCATGAGCCTGGTCCCGTAGTCCTTCAGGAACTGGTCGTCGTAGTCCCCGGTCCGCATCAGGTTGCTCATGACCTGGAAACCCACAGGCCCGCTGCCCCCGGTGAGCGGCTTGTCGCCGATGTCGATCATCGTGCGCTTCCACTCGCTCATCGCGACCGAGTCGCTCTGCGTGGCATGGGCCAGCGTCAGTCCGAGATGCCGCTGAAGGTCGTCGAACTGATCCAGACGCTGCTGTTCCAGTTCGTAGTTCGCCCGCCGCGGATCGCTCACCCCGGCCCAGAATTCCAACGTCCCCTGCGGCCCGAGCGCCGTGGCGAACGCCTCGGCGAACAACTCGTCGTCCGCGTACTGCGCAAGTCCCTTGTTGAGGAGATCGAACTCCCGGACGCTGAGACTCTCCGGGTTCCGCCCCGCCAGCCTCGCCAACTCCGCGGCCTTCCGCAGCGCTTCCTGAGCCGCCTCCCGGTCGTTGTAGTCGACCTCGGTGAAACCCAGCCGGCTCTGATCCGCGATCGCCTTCAGAATCTTCTGAGCGGAGTCGTCGCTCTCGGTGGCCTGGTCCAGGATGCGCTGAATCTGATCCCGGAGGCTCGTGACCGCCGTCTGATCACCCGCGCCCGCACCGCCCTCGCCCTGCCGACCGTCACCGCCCGCGACGGCGACGGTGAAGCCACCTTCGCGGCCGACGACCGTCAGATCACGCCTTCGGCCGCCCTCGATCGCCTCCGTGAGCTGCCGGTGATATTCCTTCAGCTCATTGCGGGTGTCCTCCAGAACCCGGTGGATCGTCCTGGCCTGACTGTGCGCGTCACTGAACTCGCCCGCCGTCTTGCCGATGAACTCCTTGGTCACCTGGGCGTTCACCCCGGCCCAGTCCGCCCGGTTGGCGGCCTGATGTAACTCGTCCTCGGCATCTGTCTTGAGACTCTCTAAACTCTTGACCAGGGTCGACCAGTCCTTGACCGCCTCGTCGAGCGGCTTGAAGTCGGCATTGCGCAATACGTCGAGATCCATGAGGTTCCCCAGAGAGTACGAGTAGCGGTTCTACTCTTCCTTCGCGTTCTTCCCGCCGTACACAGGGTTGTTCTTCCCGGGTTGGCCCACCCGGTCATCGAAACCCGCGTCCAGCAGAGCGATGCTGCTCATCTGCCGCACGATGTAGTTCTCGTCACCGGAGTGGATGTTCTTGGTGACCTGGAGATGATTCGTGATCTGCGCGCAGGCGTCCATCAGGGACTTGAGCTGTTCTTGCCAGCGGTTCGACACATGGCGTAGCCCACCGCCCAGGGCAAAGCCCTGCTGGGAAAGGCTTCCGGCCGCCGATTCACTGCTGGGAACGGCCACCCGGGCCTTGTCCCACAGCGCGTTGTACAAATCGTGCGCCGACTTGCCGATCTTCGTCAGTGAAGCGTTCGCCACCTTCAGGTCCCCGTACCGGCTCGGTCCACCGGCCGTACCCGGAGAACCGTCACCGGGATCCAGCTGATTCAGTTGCATCTGCGTGGACTGGCGCTCGGCCGCCTGAGCCTTGAGCTGTTCCCACTCGTCCCATGCCATGGGTGAAATCCCATTCCCCTTGTGCGCGGCCCCCAGGTGGCGCCTGACGCAGGCGCAGTGCGAATCCTCACGCTGCGGAGCCGACAAGTTAGCAACAGTCACCGAGCCGGCCCGGCGCAAGGAGTGCGGTTCACGCCATTCACTTGACGTACGGCCGGGGAAGGGATTCGAGGGTCCTGACCGCCCGCCGGTTTCCTCGGCAAGCCAACCGGGAAACCGTTTCGTCTGCCGTGGTGTCGCAGCCGACCCGACCCCTCTCGACCGAGGAACGGCGATCGTGCCGGCCGACGGACCGTCACGGTCCCCCACGCGGACGCAGCGCGGGGGCGGGCCGGACCGCCGGAGACCCCCCTCTCAAAGTCCTCCGGACAGGTGAAGTCCGCCGTCGGTCGGCCCGTGGCGTCCCCACGCCCGGCGTGCGCCGGTGCAGGCCAGACCCCCCGCCCGTAGAAGTCCCGTGAAGATCGCGGATGGTGTCTGGTGAGTCGCGTCGCGCACCGGGCGCACCGGGCAGAGTGGAGGTCCGGGACTCCGCGCACGCCGGAACCGCAAAGCGGCGAACCGGGCAATTCGCAGGGGCTGGTACAGGGTTGTAACTCAGCTGAGGCGCGCCCCGGTTGGAGTCGATGTGCGGATTGTCTACAGTGGTAAAGACGTTGTTAGCTGCGGCTCGCTTTGCGATCGTGTGGCCGGATGGTTCGGTCACCGGGGGCCGTGACGGGTGGACGCAACGGGGAAACGGGGGAGAAGCGTCATGCTTCTGACAGAGGTGATGGGCGCGTGACAGACCTCAAGGTCGACGAGGCGCTCAAAGTGTTCGTGGGTCGGGTCGACGCGGTGCTCCGGGATCTTGAGAAGTCGGCCGGCAACCCCACGAAGGTGGGTGGACAGACGATCAGCGAGGCGTCGCTGGGGCGGGGATCCTCGGTCTTCCCCGAGCCGTTGGCGCTGTACTCCCAGTACGACAGGGTGCACAGCGAGCTGACGAAGCTCTCCAGGACGCTGCATCTGCAGATCGAGGCGTTCGGCATCGCCACCAAAGGTGCGGCCGACGGTTTCGACACCCTTGAGGAAGAGCAGCGCAGGAGGTTCTGGGAGATCCAGGGCAAGATCCGCGCGCTGCAGCGGGACGACACGACCGACGGCACGCGCGGCAACGACGGCCAGGCCGGAAAGGCGTGACGATGACGGACGAGCAGCACCAGGAAGACATCGAGCGGGCCGCCAACTGGAACTCCTTCGCCGACCTCGCCCGCACCTACGAGAACCCGAAGGGCGGCGGCCTCTTCACCGGCCTGATCAACGGCACCATCCGGGCCGCGGTCGGAGCCACCGAGCCGGGCCGGGCCGTCTTCGGGAGCACGGACTTCGGCGGCACGGACCTGCGCCTCAATCAGCTCATCGACTTCATCGACGAGGCCAACCCGGAGGACCTGGAGACATCCGGCCAGGCCCTGTGGGACGCACGGGACGCCATCAAGGACGCGGCCAAGGACCTGGAAGGGCACATCAGCGCCGTCTCCTTCTCCTGGCTGGGTGTGGCGGCCGGCGCCTTCACCCAGTGGAGCAAGGACCTTGTCCAGAACACCGCGCTGCTGAGCGACTTCGCAGGCAGCGCCGGTGACCAGATCAGCTCCGCCGCGGTCGGACTCGCCTCGGTGCGCGGCGCCATGCCGAAGCGTGACCCGGCGAACCGTAAGCGCCCCGAGTCGTACAGCGAGACGGAGAAGGCAGCCAACAAGGAGGAGTACGCGGACGCCGTCCGGGTGGAGAAGGACCGCCAGGAGGCCATCAACCAGCTGAACCGGCTGGCGTCGTACTACGCAGTCTCCAACCAGCAACTCGCGTCCCTCACTCCGCCGAACTTCAGTGCGCCACCACCGGTGGGTGTGCCCAAGCCGCGTAGGACGTCCGGGCCGGGCCCCGGCACCGGGGACGGCCGGCGAGAATCTCCCGCGCGCCAGTACGGCGGGCCGGACGACACCGGACGTACGGGCCCCGACGGAACGCGCGAGCCGTCGTCCCCGCCGCCGGTCGAGGTCAACGGCAAGGTCACCTACCCGGACGCCCCGGTCCGCCCGGACGTCGACGGGCCGGTGCGCCCGAACCCTCAGGAGCCGGTGCGGACGAACATCGACAGCGTGGACACCCTGTCCCCGCCCGTCACCCCGGCCCCGAATGGTCTCACCCCGCCGTCGCAGCCGGTCGGCAACCCGCCCCAGACCGGTGGACAGCCCGGTCCGTTCGGCCCCTACGCCCCGATCAGCAACGCCAACGGCCGCCCGAACGGCCCCGTCGGCGGCCCACGCAACGCCGCCGCCCCGGTCCAGGGCCGGCCGACACCCGGTCCGACGGGCCCCGGCGGCGGTCGGCCCTCGGGGCCCGGGTCGCCGGGGATGTTCGGTCGGCCCACCGCACCGGGTCAGTCGGGGCTCAACGGGCCCAACTCCGGTTCCCGCGGCTTCCCGATGGGCGGCCCCGGCATCACCGGCGGCACACCGCGCCCCGGCGGCGGTCCGGGTGCCGCGCGGCCCGGAGCGGGACCCGCCACCGGTGCGGGCCGTGCCCACGGGGTGGTCGGCGGCCAGCCGTCGAACACTCGCGGATCCGGCACGCGCAACGGGTCGCAGATCCCCCGAGGCACCGTCGTCGGAGCGAACCCGGCGAACAACGCCCGACCCGCGGCAGGCCGACCGGGACAAGCCGGCGTCATCGGAGCGCCTCCGGCCACGAACCGGCCCGGCTCCAGTACGACGTCCCGCGCGGCCAGGGGCACGAGCCCGGCCGTCACCGGCAACCCCTCCGGGCGGAACTCCGCCTCGGGCGCCGAACGCAACGGGATGACCCGGGGCGGCGCCGGGCTGCTCCGCGGTCCCGGCAACCGGCGGCCCGGCGACGAGGAGGAGGCGGAGGGAACCACCCGCCCCGACTACGTGGTCGAGGACGAAGAGACCCATCTGCCGAACAACCCGCGGCGCGACGTGCCGCCGGTCATCAACTGAGCGCGAGCGAGGACTGACAACGCCATGACGTCTGGGACCAGCCGACGAGCCGGCAGGGCCGCGCTCCGCGGGACGCCGGGCAGAGGACGCCTGCGCACCGTGAGCGCCCTCGTCGGTGCCCTGGCCACGGTCGGTGTGGGGCTCGCCCCCGGCGCCGGAGCGGTCGACGCTCAGTCCAGCCAGTGGTACCTGGAACCGATGCAGGCCGAGAAGATGTGGCGGACCAGCACAGGGGAAGGCGTGAAGGTCGCGGTCATCGACACCGGGGTGAAGCCCGACACGCCCTCGCTCAAGGGGCAGGTCCTGGCCGACGAAGTCCCCGAGTCCGCCTCCTACGGCGCCACCGACGACTACAGCGGGCACGGCACGAGCATGGCCGAACTGATCGTAGGCACCGGCAAGGGCGGCGGCATCCAGGGACTGGCACCGGGAGCGAAGGTCATCCCCTTCCGCGTGGCACTGGAAGGACTCAAGCAGGGACCCGAGTACGACAAGACGACGGAGACCTGGGACGCGCTCCGGGCGGCAGCCGACTCCGACGCGAAGATCATCAGCATGTCCTTCGGCGGTATGACGACCGAGGAGGACGACGCTGCCGTCGAGTACGCCGCCTCCAAGGGCAAGCTTCTCGTCGCCGCCCTGGGCAACGACGGGTTCACCGACAGCCCGGCGGACACTCCCTACGTGATCGGTGTGGCCTCGGTCGACTCGTCCATCAAGGTCGCCGAGGGCTCTCCCGCCGGAGACTTCGCGGACCTCGCCGGACCCGGCGTCTCCATCCCCGGCTGGTGCGACGCCACATTCACCTCCTACTGCAACGCCAACGGCTCCAGCTCCGCCACCGCCCTCGCCGCCGCCTCCGCCGCCCTGATCTGGTCCGCCCACCCCGACTGGACCGTCAACCAGGTCACCCGCGCCCTGGTCGACACCGCGGGCCGGGAGTGGCCGAAGGACGACCCGAGCAAGTACCTCGGCTACGGCTTCGTACGCCCCCGTATCGTCCTCGACAACCCCGACTACGACGCGGGCAAGCCGAACGTCGACCCGCTCGCCGAGGAGAACGGCGGAGACCTGCTGGCGAAGGCCGGGGAGAAGAAGGGCGAGGCCACGCCCGCGCCCTCCGGCTCCTCTGCATCAACCTCGTCACAGGCCCCGCAAGGGGGTTCGACCGAGGGCACTTCGGCGGCAGGATCTGAAGCGGCGGACGCCCCGTCCGACGACGGCGGCTCGCTCTGGTACATCCTCGGCCCCGCGGCCGTGGTGATCGTGGCCGCCGGCGTGGGTGCCGCCGTACTGCGCGCCCGCCGGGCGAGGTGACGACGACATCACTCGACAAGCTGCCCGAACCATCCACCGAGCCGAACGCCGCTCAAGCGGCGGCACCACCGGCTCAGGAGCGTGCCCGCCCCGGTGAGGCGGGCACGTGGGACACAGAAGAAAACCGACACAGGAAGGGCAGGTCACTATGGCTACCGACCAGAAGCTTGAAGATGCCGCAGTAGTCCAACTGCAGAAGCAGATGTTCGAGAAGTACGAGAACATCCGCAAGCGGGTGGCCAACCTCCAGGGCGTCATCGACGGGCTCGAAGGCCAGTGGCAGGGTATCGGCCGCGCCGAGTTCGACCGCAAGCAGTACGAGATCAACGAGTCCCTCAAGGGCATCGGCGGCATCCTCAGCGAGGTCATGGAGGCCATGACCACGGCGCGCAACATCAAGGACACCAAGGAAGACGAGGTGCGCGCCTCGGTCAACCGGATCAACCTCAACGACGGTGCGCCCACGGTCCAGTCGTCCGCGTTCAACTCCATGTGAGAACCGCCCCGCACGGCGGCACGGCGGCGGACGACCGCACGCACCACCCGGCACCCACCATCGAGACGAGGTAGACAGCATGCGTAACAACGAGGGGCTCTCCGTCACTTATGACGGACTCGACTTCGCGGCCACGAAGATCGGTAACGAGGCCAAGCAGCTTGAGCAGGACCTCCAGGAACTCCGCCAGATGGTCGAGCGGAGCCGCGAGTACTGGGCCGGCGAGGCCCAGGGCCAGTTCGGCGAGAAGCTGCGCCGCTGGGACAAGGAGGCCAACGACATCCACACGGCGCTGATGGGCATCGGCCAGGTCGTCGGCCAGTCCGGCGGTACGTACATGGAAGGCGACAAGAAGGCCGCCAGCTACTTCGTGTAGGCCAGCTACTTCGTGTAGGCCGGGTACTTCGTGTAGGCCGGGCTTCTCCACACGCCGCAAGCGGCAAGCAGCAGGCCGAGCGGCAGGCAGTACCGCAACACCGCAACATCCCGGGGTGGGCGCGCGCGGGAGGCGCCCACCCCGCTGCTGTGCCGTACCCCGGAAGAGGCTTCCGGTACGGCACAGCAGCAGGAGTGGGGGCCGCGCTCATCGCGCGGCCCCCACTCCTGCTGGGGCCCTCGGCCCGTTGCATCCTCGAACCCTCAGCTCCTTGCGCGCCCCTCCGCCCGCCTCCGCCCGCCTCCGCCCGCCTCCGCCCTCCGGCCCGGCGCCTCGAACCCTCAGGCCGTCTCGAACCAGGCCCTCCAGGACGTCAGTGCCGTTCCTCCGGCACCAACCCCACCTGAACCAACGGCTTCCCCCGCTTCCGCGAGACGAAGACACCCCGCCCCGGAGGCATCGTGCGCGGCCGTACGCCGCCCAGCAGATCGCCCTCGGCCGGGTCGCCGGCCAGGACGATGCCCTGGGCGCCGAGTTCCTTCATACGCTGGATGAAGGGCTCGTAGCCCGCGCGGCCGGCGCCCGCGGTGGAGCGGGCGATGATGAAGCGGACGCCCACGTCACGGGCGAAGGGCAGCAGCTCCGTGAGCCCCGCCAGCGGGTTGCCGCTGGACGTGGAGACGAGATCGTAGTCGTCGATGACGATGTACACCGTCGGACCGGACCACCAGCTGCGGTCCCGCAGTTGCGCCGCCGTCACCTCCGCCGTCGGCGTGCGGCGCTGCATGAGGTCGGCCAGGGCGTCCATGTGGTGCTGCATCTGGTTCGACATGGGGATGTACTCGGCCAGATGCGTGGGCGGGGTGACACCCAGCAGGGAGCGCCGGTTGTCGACCACGAACAGCTTGCAGTCGTTGCCGTCGTACCGCTCGCCGAGCCGCTGCACCAGCAGCTTCAGCAGGTTGGACTTGCCCGACTCGCTCTCGCCGTAGATGAGGAAGAACGGATCCGTCTCGAAGTCGATGAAGACCGGCTCCAGGTTGTCCTCGTCCAGCGCGAAGGTGACCCCCCGCTCCGGGAAGCGGTCGCCGGGCGGGAGCTGGGCCGCCGGGAACTCGCGCGGCAGCAGCCGCACCGCGGGCGCCCCGGGCTGCTGCCAGTGCCGGGTGACCTCGGCCGCCAGCGCCTGTGCCGCCTCGGCGAGGTCGGTGTCGGACGACAGGCCGTCGATCCGCGGCACCGCCGCCATGAAGTGCTGCTTCTGCGGGGTCTGGCCCCGGCCCGGCACCCCCGTCGGGACGTTCGCCGCGACCTTGCGGTCGAACTCCGAGTCCATCGGGTCGCCGAGCCGCAGCTCCAGACGGTTCATCAGATGGTCCTTGAGGTTGGAGCGGACCTCCATGGACCGGGACGCGGTGAGGATGACATGGACGCCGTAGCCCAGGCCGCGCGCCGCGATGTCCAGGACGAAGGGCTCCAGCGCCTCGTAGTCCGTACGGAAGTTGCCCCAGCCGTCGATGATCAGGAACACATCGCCCCACGGCTGGTCCGTCACCGGGATGTCGCCGCGCGCGCGGCGACTGCGGAACTCGGCGATGGAGGAGATCCCGGCGGTACGGAAGTACTCCTCGCGGCGGGTCAGGATGCCGTACACCTCCGCCGCCGTACGCCGGACCTTCTCCGGGTCGAGCCGGGAGGCGACCCCGCCCACATGGGGGAGACCGGAGACGGCCGCGAGGCCGCCGCCGCCGAAGTCGAGGGCGTAGAACTGCACCTCGTACGGCGTGTGCGTGAGTGCGAAGGACGCGACGATCGAGCGCAGCAGGGTGGACTTGCCGGACTGCGGGCCGCCCAGGATCTGCATATGCCCGGCCGCGCCGCCGAAGTCCGTCCACAGCGGGTCGCGCCGCTGCTCGTACGGCTTGTCCACGAGGCCGACGGGGATGACCAGCCGCCCCGCGCCCTCATAGCCGGGCTGGGTGAGCCCGCGGCCCGGCACGGCCGCCAGGCCCGGCAGCAGCGAGTCCAGCGAGGGCGGGCTGTCCAGCGGCGGCAGCCACACCTGGTGCGCCGCCGGACCCTGCGCCTCCAGACGGCGCACGATCACATCGAGCACGGTGTCCGCGAGCGCGTCGTCCGGCCGGCTCGGCTCCTCCTCCTGCCGCTGCGACGGCACCGCCACGTACTGCACGGGCACCTGCGCCGCCGTGAACATCACCGGCCTGCGGTCCACCGGCAGCGGACCGCCGTACGACGCCGCCTGCTGGGCGCTGCTGCGGTACACCCCGGAGACGTACGCCGCCTTGAAGCGGATCATTTCGTCCGTGCCGAACTTCAGGAAGCCGGAACCCGGGACATTCGGCAGTTCGTAGGCGTCGGGGACGCCGATCGCGGCCCGCGACTCGGCCGCCGAGAAGGTGCGCAGACCGATCCGGTACGACAGATAGGTCTCCAGGCCGCGCAGCCGGCCCTCCTCCAGACGCTGCGAGGCAAGCAGCAGATGCACACCGAGGGAGCGGCCGATGCGGCCGATCTGGACGAACATCTCGATGAAGTCCGGCTTGGCGGTCAGCAGCTCGCTGAACTCGTCGATGACCAGGACGAGGGAGGGCAGCGGCTGGAGCGGGGCGCCGGCCGCGCGGGCCTTCTCGTAGTCGTGGATGTTGGCGTAGTTGCCCGCGTCGCGGAGCATCTCCTGGCGGCGGTTCAGCTCACCGCGGATGGAGTCGCCCATCCGGTCCACCAGCGTCAGGTCGTCCGCGAGGTTGGTGATCACGGCCGCCACGTGCGGCATCTGGGCCATGCCCGCGAAGGTCGCCCCGCCCTTGAAGTCCGCGAGGACGAAGTTCAGGGTCTCGGAGGAGTGGGTCACGGCGAGACCGAGCACCAGCGTGCGCAGCAGCTCGGACTTGCCGGAACCGGTGGCGCCGACACACAGCCCGTGCGGGCCCATGCCCTCCTGCGCCGCCTCCTTGAGGTCCAGCATCACCGGCCGGCCTTCCTCGCCGACCCCGATCGGCACCCGCAGCCGCTCGGACTGCGAACGGGGCCGCCAGGTGCGCCGGGGGTCCACGGAGGCCGCGTCGCCCAGGTTCAGCAGGTCGGTGAACTCCAGGTTGGCGAGCAGCGGTTCGTCGTCGTCCCCGCCCGACGCCATGCGCAGCGGCGCGAGCTGCCGGGCCAGTGCCTCGGCACCCTCGTACGCCAGCACCTCCGGCGTGCCCTCGTAGACCATGCCGTGGGCCGACTCCAGGCGCAGCTCGCGCGGGTGGACGACGATGGACAGGTCACCGCGTCCGGCGGTCAGCTCGCCGGGCACCACCTCCAGGACCGTGACGCCCTGGAGGCCCTCCGGGCTGGCGAGCAGCGAGGTGGGCGGCAGCGACACTCCGTCGAGGACCACTACCACGTGCGGCTGCTCGGGCACCGGCTGGCCGTCCGGGTGGAAGCGCGGGCGGCCCTGGAGGCGGGTGCCCAGCAGCTCCTCCAGCTCCAGCGGGTTGGTGGTGATCAGCCGCAGGCTGCCCGCGCCGTCCGCGCTGCCGCGCGCCTGCGCGTGCGGCAGCCACTTCACCCACTCCCACTCACCGGCCGTGTCGCGCGCGGTGGCGACCGCGATGACCAGATCCTCCGGGGACTGCATCGAGGCGAGCGAGGCGGTGACCGCGCGCGCGGCACCGCGCACGGTGACCGGCTCCCCGCTGATCGTCACGTGGTAGAAGGCGCGCAGCGAGACCGCCATCGGCAGATCCTCGACCGTGGAGTGCGTGGCGAGGAAACGCTGCATCGCGCCCGTGGTGAGCGGCTCCAGCTGATCCACCGGGGCGCTCTGCGGCGGCAGCAGGGGAGTGGCCAGCGACTGCGGGCCGAGGCCCACGCGCACCTGCCCGAAGTCCTCGTCGCCGGTGCGACGTTCCCAGACCCGGCTGCCCTCGGCGACCAGCGCCCACAGTTGCTCGGGTGAAGGATGGAGGTAGTACTGGGCGTCCCGCTGCGCCTGGGCCGTCTTCTGCGCGTCCCGGCGGGTCTGCGACAGGTAGTGGAGGTAGTCACGGCGCATGTCGGCCATCTGGCCCTGATTGCCCCGTCGGTAGCGGATCAGCATCGCGACGCCCATGGCGATGGTCGAGGCGATCATCACCATGCCCATGATCTTCATGAAGGGCTGGGCCTGCGGGTTGAAGAAGAACACCACCGAACCGCCCATGCCGAGCATGGGCAGCAACTGCATCAGGGCGCCTTCCTGCTGCCCGCGCGGCAGTTCCGGCGGCGGCTGTAGCACGACCTCGCTCGTGGGCACTTCCTTCGGCAGTGCCCGCGGTGGGCGCTTGACGACGATGTGACTCACTTCGCACCAATTCCCTTGCCGGGCCGATCCGTTCCGTCCGCCGCCCCGTGTCCGGCGAACGTCGATCGTCCAGCGCGATCCTACTGACCCCCACCGACAACGGCGGGCGGTAGGGTGCCCGTGAGACGTGTGAGCAGTTGCGAATCCGGCCGGGAAAACCGGGCAATCTGCAACGTTCGATAACGTTCGATGCGCGCGCTCCCCGCCGGCTCCCGGGCGCCGTGGCGCCTTCCACCGGCGAAGCGGGCGGGACAGCACGACGTACGCACGGCGGGACGGGAACGACGTATCCACGGCAGGACGGGAACGACGTACCCACAGCGGGACGGCACGACGTACACACGAAGGTACACAGGATCGTTACAGGCGGATGTGCGCCCCGGCGACGCGCCCGCCGTCAGCGAGACGAGGGGGAACAGCAGGTGAGCATGACGGCCTCCGCGCCGGCCGGCAGGTCCGGCGGAGCGGGCAGCGCGGCCCCTTCCGGGGCGGGCACCGGGTTCGGATTCTGCCGGGTCACCATCGTGGCCCCGGACAGCCGCATCGACGTGGCGCTGCCCGACGACGTACCCGTCGCCGACCTCTACCCGGAGATCCTGCGGCTCTCCCAACAACGCCCCACCGAGGGCGCCCCGGTCGGCTACCACCTCGTACGCCGCGACGGCACCGTCCTCGACGGCTCCCGCTCCTTCGCGGCCCAGCGCATCCTCGACGGCGAACTGCTGACCCTGCGTCCGTTCGCCGAGTCCCTGCCGCCCGCCGTCTTCGACGACGTGTCCGAGGCGGTCGCCCGCGCCGTCACCGAGGACCGCACCCTGTGGAACGGCACCCTCACGCGCGCGGCCGGTCTCGTCGCGGGCGGCATCCTGCCCACCCTGCTCGCCTTCGTGGCCTGGAGCAGCCACGTCCACCACGACATGCACAGCCTCCAGGGCATCCTCGCCGCCGTCACCGGTGTCCTCCTGGTCACCATCGCGTGCGTCCGCGCGCGCGTGTACGACGACCGCGGCTCGGCCGTCGCCCTGGGACTCGGCGCGCTGCCCAACATGGCCGTGGCCGGCTCCGGACTGCTGCCGCTCGCCGACGGTGAGGGCATCGGCCGGCTCCAGTTCCTGCTCGCCTGCGCGGCCGTCCTGGTCGCCGCCGTGGTGCTGACCCTGATCTCACCCGGCGGCGACGGCCCGTTCGTGGCGTTCGTCTTCGCCTCGATGATCGGGCTCATCACCACCTTCATCGCGATGCTCACCGAGCTGAGGCCCATCGAGACGGCCGCCGTCTGCGCCCCGCTCGCGGTGTGCGCGCTCGCCTTCCTGCCCGGCCTGTCCATGCGCTTCGCCCGGCTGCCCATCGGCTTCGAACCGCCCAACCCCGCCCGCGGCTACGGCAACGACGAGCCCACCCCACAGGAGCCCGTCGACGCCGAGCGCATCGCCGCGCAGGCCCGCCGCGGCCACGAACTCCTCGTCGGCCTCGTCGGCGGCTGCGCCCTCGTCACCGTCGGCGCCGCCATCGTCCTGAGCTTCTCCACCGACCTCTGGGCCCAACTGCTCGCCCTCGCCACCGGCATCGCGATGCTGATGCGGGCCCATCTGTTCCGCTACACCGCCCAGGTCGCCGCCACCCTCGCCGCCGGTCTCGCCTGCCTCGTCTTCCTCGGCCTCGGGCTCGCCCTGAACCCGCCGCTGGAGTACGTACGCGACGCGCTCACCGGCGACACCACCGCGCTCGACATCCGCACCGTCTGGCTCGCCGCGGCGCTCGGCGCGGCCACCGCCCTGGTCACCGCGATCGGCCTGGTCAGCCCGCGCCGGGGCGTGACGCCCTTCTGGGGCCGCTTCATGGAGATCGCCGAGGCGTTCGTGCTCCTGACGCTGGTGCCGCTGGCACTGGCCGTGTTCGAGGTGTACGCGTCAGCACGGTCGATGGCAGGCAACTGACCCGCCACCCGCGCGACCCCCGGCCGACGGACTGATCCGGCCGACGGACTGATCCGGCCGGGGGACCGCCCCCTCCCGGGCCTGTGCATCCGCTCGGGCAGCGGCCAGAGGCGGCGCGGTATCGGCGTGGGCGTAGACGCGGGTACGGCGGGCGGAGACTCGGGCACCGGACGCACTCGCCGGGGACGCTCTTGAGAGGCGGCCCCCACAGCCGGATGCCCGGAGCCGGGGAAGACCACGGCTCCCGGGCAGAGCCTCAGGGCCCGCCAGAAGCAGCGCCACCGCCATGCCACGGGCCATCCGTCCCACGGGCCATCCGTCCTACGGGCCTACGTGCTTACGGGCCGACGCGCCCACGCGTCTACGCGCCCACGCGCCTGAACGCGGGCGGCGAAGCCCCGGCCGACCGACCCCAACACCACACGAAAGGCATCCCAGCGTGAGTTTCGGCCCGCCCCATTCCATGTACACCGAGTCCCAACGCGCGGCCGAGGGCCGGCGCACGCGGCGGCGGTTCCGGCTGCTCGGGGCGGCTGCGGCGGCCGTACTGCTCGTCGCGGCAGGCGTCGGCACCTGGCTCGCGGTCTCCGGCGACGACACGCCGTCCGACGACAAGCCCGCCGCCGTCCAGCAGCACCCTGACGAGGTCCGCGAGACGGTCGAGAAGACGCCCGCCTCACCCGAGGGCCAGATGATGCTCCACCAGCGTGAGGCGGGCCTGGAGAAGTTCAAGAACGGCGACGAGCGCTACGCCCCCGGCACCTGGGCCACCGGCAAGACCTTCGCCAAGGGCATGGCCGACAAGATCCTCGGCTTCGAGGTCGCACCGGACTCCGAGAAGCCCGTCTGGACCCTGAAGCTCGGCGGCCACCTCTGCGCCACCAGCGAGCACGTCACGGCGGACGGCCGTACGGCGGTCGTCGTACAGCCCCCGAAGCCGGACGGGGACGCGGCCGAGGGCGTCTGTGACCAGGTGGTGTTCTTCGACATAGACACCGGCAAGAAGCTGTGGCAGGCCACCATGCCCTCGGCCGGCTCCGCCTTCGTCACCAACACCAACATCACCCTCACGCGCGGCGTGGTGGCCGTCGCCTGGGGACAGGGCTCCGTCGCCTACGACATGAAGAACGGCCGCCAGCTCTGGAACGGCACCACCGCCTCCAACTGCGAGGACGAGGGCTTCGCCGGCGGACGCGCCCTGCTGGCCCTGCTCACCTGCGGCTCCGGATCCGGCGCCGCTTCCGATGACACCTACCGCGTGGAGAAGCTGGACCCCCGCACCGGCAAGGCCGAGTGGACGTACAAGGTCGCGGACGGCGTCCAGGATGTCTTCCTGCCCTCGTCCGAGCCGCCCGTGCTCGCCGTCGCGGCGGGCGACACCATGGTGACCGAGCTGATCACGCTCGACGCCGAGGGCAAGCACCAGGCCACCGTCTCCATGTCCGGCCGCCACGACCCGGAGTGCGGCGCACGGTTCTTCGGGTCGCCGTACTTCGGTGTGATCGAGAACTGTGACGCGCTGGTGGTCGGCCGTGACCTGCTGTTTCTCGCCTCCACGGAGGAGATGTCGCTCGACCAGCCTGACAACTGGATCGTGGCCTTCGACGTGAAGACCGGCAAGACCGCCGGGAAGTTCGAGGGCCGCCCCTTCCAGCCGGTCTCCCCGCTCCGGATGAGCGGCGACGAACTGCTGATCCACCGGCAGAGCCGCAGCGAGGTCGAACCGGCCGCCGTGGTGAGCTGGAACCCCCGCACCGACAAGGCGACGCCGCTGCTCCTGTTCGGCCTGCCGCAGGAGGACGGCGACAAGCTCGGCGACCTGGAGTGGTCCGACATCGTGGTCGAACAGGGCCGCGTCTTCTTCTCCAGGCGGTCGCTCTCCCCGGACGAGAAGGACCCCGAGGCCGCGGTGATCGCGTCGATCGGAGTGGGAAGCTTCGGACTCAAGCACTGACACGGTCCAGCGGACAGGGGACAGCAGACGGCAGACAGGGGACAGCGGACAGGGGACAGGGGACAGGGGACAGGGGACAGGGGACAGCGGACAGGGGGAGGAGGGGCGGCACACACA
The DNA here is from genome assembly GCF_044757045.1 of Streptomyces sp. NPDC091377. Taxonomy (NCBI): domain Bacteria; kingdom Bacillati; phylum Actinomycetota; class Actinomycetes; order Kitasatosporales; family Streptomycetaceae; genus Streptomyces; species Streptomyces sp. NPDC091377. The sequence continues at coordinate 45,643 of NZ_JBIVUE010000031.1, forward strand.
CGCCGCCCCTCCTCCCCCTGCAACAAGTCCCACAAGTCCCACAGTCACAGCAGGCGACCCACAGCACAGCGGGTCGCCGCCGGACCGCCTACTCCTGCGGCAGCCCCCCGTTGTGCGGCGCCGGCGTCAGATCGAACTCGCCGTCCCGCGCCCCCAGCACGAAGGCCCGCCATTCCGCCTCGGTGTACCGCAGCACCGTGCCCGGGTCGAGCGAGGACCGCATCGCCACGGCACCGTCGGGCAGGTACGCGATCTCGACCCGCTCCTCGTGCTGCTCGGTGCCCGGCGCGCTGTGCCACTCCACGCCGGAGATGTCCAGCGCGTACAGTTCGTCCCGCTCCCGTTCCTTACGCGCCTTGACGTCGGCGTCCACCTGCCCGCCGTCGACCTTCTGCCCGTTCACTTCCTCCGCCATGGCGAAGCGACCCCTTCCCGACCGTTCCCGACCTGCGGATGCATCCGGCGTTCACCCTAGTGGCCGCAGCCGGGACCGGCGGTCGGGTTCGGACACCGCGGTCGGGCCCGTCGCCGCCTGCTGGTACTCTGGGCGACGGCCGTTTGTGTACGCACCCCCGGAGCCCCGCGCCCCGGCGGTCGCGCCCAGCGGATCCCCGCCACCCGAGTTGTGGAAGCTCCCCCGAGACAGAGACCGGGGGCACTCGGTGGCCACTCACAGACTACGAGGAGTACGCGTGCCGCTCGACGCCGCTACGAAGAAGCAGATCATGGGCGAGTTCGCCACCAAGGAGGGCGACACCGGCTCCCCCGAGGTCCAGGTCGCGATGCTCTCCCGCCGGATCTCGGACCTGACCGAGCACCTCAAGACCCACAAGCACGACCACCACTCGCGCCGGGGTCTGCTCATCCTGGTCGGTCAGCGCCGCCGGCTGCTGCAGTACCTGGCCAAGAAGGACATCCAGCGCTTCCGTACGCTGGTCGACCGCCTCGGCATCCGCCGCGGTGCGGCGGGCGCCAAGTAAGACGCCGTGAAGGGGAGCGGTTCCTGTGATCAGGGGACCGCTCCCTTTGCGTACGTACGGAAACGTGCGCGTTGTCACTGCCGCTTTGTAGTGTGTTAGCACAACGTGCGTGACACGTAAGTGAGCACAGCGTGATCCGTGCGAACACAGAGTGACATTACGTGCACCATGAAGTACCACCGCACCAAGCACCACTGAGCACCACCAAGCGCCACCAAGCAGCACTGAGCATCACTCAGCACCACCAAACACCACAGAGCACCACCACGAACGACACCCGCGACCCACGAGAGGTCCCGAGTGTGCACGAGGAGGAGCGCGCCTCGCCGCCGCCGGTCCTCGGTAGTGGCCCCCGGGGAAAGCGAGCCCCGGGAGCTTCGATCGAAGACCGGCCCGCACCAGAAGGAGCGCTTCTCCGCCACCGTCCCCCCGCCACACGGGCGAGGCGGGACGAAAGACGACAAGTAACGGAGAAAACGCTAGTGGAGAACGAGACCCACTACGCCGAGGCCGTCATCGACAACGGCGCCTTCGGCACCCGCACCATCCGCTTCGAGACGGGCCGCCTGGCCAAGCAGGCCGCCGGCTCCGCCGTGGCGTACCTGGACGACGACACCATGGTGCTGTCGGCCACCACCGCCTCCAAGAACCCCAAGGACCAGCTCGACTTCTTCCCCCTCACGGTGGACGTCGAGGAGCGGATGTACGCCGCCGGCAAGATCCCCGGCAGCTTCTTCCGCCGTGAGGGCCGCCCCTCCGAGGACGCCATCCTCACCTGCCGCCTCATCGACCGTCCGCTGCGCCCGTCCTTCAGGAAGGGCCTGCGCAACGAGATCCAGGTCGTCGCCACGATCATGGCGCTCAACCCCGATCACCTGTACGACGTCGTGGCGATCAACGCCGCCTCGGCCTCCACGCAGCTGGCCGGTCTGCCCTTCTCCGGCCCGATCGGCGGCGTCCGCGTCGCGCTGATCCGCGGCCAGTGGGTGGCGTTCCCGACCCACAGCGAGCTGGAGGACGCCGCGTTCGACATGGTCGTCGCGGGCCGCGCGCTGGAGGACGGCGACGTCGCGATCATGATGGTCGAGGCCGAGGCCACCGACAAGACCATCAAGCTGGTCGAGGGCGGCGCCGAGGCCCCCACCGAGGAGGTCGTCGCCGCCGGTCTGGACGCCGCGAAGCCCTTCATCAAGGTGCTCTGCAAGGCCCAGGCCGACCTCGCCGCCAAGGCCGCGAAGCCGACCGGCGAGTTCCCGATCTTCCTGGACTACCAGGACGACGTCCTGGAGGCCCTGACGGCCGCCGTCCGCCCCGAGCTGGCCGCGGCGCTCACCATCGGCGGCAAGCAGGAGCGCGAGGCCGAGCTGGACCGCGTCAAGACCCTCGCCGCCGAGAAGCTCCTGCCGGAGTTCGAGGGCCGCGAGAAGGAGATCTCCGCCGCGTACCGCTCGCTGACCAAGACCCTGGTCCGTGAGCGCGTCATCAAGGAGAAGAAGCGCATCGACGGCCGCGGTGTCACCGACATCCGCACCCTGGCCGCCGAGGTCGAGGCCATCCCGCGGGTGCACGGCTCCGCCGTGTTCGAGCGCGGCGAGACCCAGATCCTGGGCGTCACCACCCTCAACATGCTCCGCATGGAGCAGCAGCTGGACACCCTCTCCCCGGTGACCCGCAAGCGCTACATGCACAACTACAACTTCCCGCCGTACTCCACCGGCGAGACCGGCCGCGTCGGCTCCCCCAAGCGCCGCGAGATCGGCCACGGCGCCCTCGCCGAGCGCGCCCTGGTGCCGGTGCTGCCGACGCGCGAGGAGTTCCCCTACGCGATCCGCCAGGTCTCCGAGGCGCTGAGCTCCAACGGCTCGACGTCCATGGGCTCGGTCTGCGCCTCCACCATGTCGCTGCTGAACGCCGGTGTGCCGCTCAAGGCCCCGGTCGCCGGTATCGCCATGGGCCTGATCTCCCAGGAGATCGACGGCGAGACGCACTACGTCACCCTCACCGACATCCTCGGTGCGGAGGACGCCTTCGGCGACATGGACTTCAAGGTCGCCGGCACCAAGGAGTTCGTCACCGCCCTCCAGCTCGACACCAAGCTCGACGGCATCCCGGCCTCCGTGCTCGCCGCCGCCCTCAAGCAGGCGCGCGACGCCCGGCTCCACATCCTCGACGTGATGATGGAAGCCATCGACCGGCCCGACGAGATGTCCCCGAACGCGCCGCGGATCATCACCGTGAAGATCCCGGTCGACAAGATCGGCGAGGTCATCGGCCCCAAGGGCAAGATGATCAACCAGATCCAGGAGGACACCGGCGCCGAGATCACCATCGAGGACGACGGCACGATCTACATCGGTGCCGCCGACGGCCCCTCCGCCGAGGCCGCCCGCTCCACGATCAACGGCATCGCCAACCCGACGATGCCCGAGGTCGGCGAGCGCTACCTCGGTACGGTCGTGAAGACCACCACCTTCGGTGCCTTCGTCTCCCTGCTCCCCGGCAAGGACGGTCTGCTGCACATCTCGCAGATCCGCAAGCTGGCCGGCGGCAAGCGCGTGGAGAACGTCGAGGACGTCCTCGGCGTCGGCCAGAAGGTCCAGGTCGAGATCGCCGAGATCGACTCCCGCGGCAAGCTCTCCCTGATCCCTGTCCTGGAGGGCGAGGACAGCTCCGCCGACCAGTCCGCCGACAAGAAGGACGCTGCCGACCAGTGACGTCCCGTGGCTCCAAGGTGACGGCCCGCTCCTCCTCGGAGGCGCGGGCCGTCGCCCGTACCCAAACCCTCATCAAGGGCACCGCCGGCATCGGCACGGTCCGCAAGACCACTCTTCCGGGTGGTCTTCGCGTGGTCACCGAGACCCTTCCCTCGGTGCGCTCCGCCACCTTCGGCATCTGGGCGCACGTCGGCTCCCGCGACGAGACGCCCTCGCTCAACGGTGCCACCCACTACCTGGAGCACCTGCTCTTCAAGGGCACGGGCCGCCGCTCCGCGCTCGACATCTCCGCCGCCCTCGACGCGGTCGGCGGCGAGATGAACGCGTTCACGGCCAAGGAGTACACCTGCTACTACGCCCGTGTGCTCGACACCGACCTGCCGCTGGCCATCGACGTCGTCTGTGACATGCTCACCGGCTCGCTCATCCTCGAAGAGGACGTCGACGTCGAGCGCGGCGCGATCCTCGAAGAGATCGCGATGACCGAGGACGACCCCGGCGACTGCGTGCACGACCTGTTCGCGCACACCATGTTCGGCGACAACCCCCTCGGCCGCCCGGTCCTCGGCACCGTCGACACGGTCAACGCCCTCACCGCCGACCGCATCCGCCGCTTCTACAAGAAGCACTACGACCCCACCCACCTGGTGGTCGCCTGCGCGGGCAACATCGACCACAACACGGTCGTACGGCAGGTCCGCGCGGCCTTCGAGAAGGCGGGCGCCCTCAAGGACCCGGCCGCCGTGCCGATCGCCCCGCGCGAAGGACGGCGCGCCCTGCGCACCGCCGGCCGGGTCGAACTCCTCGGCCGCAAGACCGAACAGGCCCATGTCGTCCTCGGCATGCCCGGCCTGGCCCGCACCGACGAACGCCGCTGGGCGCTGGGCGTGCTCAACACCGCCCTCGGCGGCGGCATGTCCTCCCGCCTCTTCCAGGAGGTCCGCGAGAAGCGCGGCCTGGCCTACAGCGTGTACTCGTACACCTCGGGCTTCGCCGACTGCGGGCTCTTCGGCGTCTACGCCGGCTGCCGCCCCTCGCAGGTCCACGACGTGCTGAAGATCTGCCGCGACGAACTCGACCAGGTCGCCGAGCACGGACTGTCCGACGAGGAGATCGACCGCGCCATCGGCCAGCTGCGCGGCTCCACCGTCCTCGGCCTGGAGGACACCGGCGCGCTGATGAACCGGATCGGCAAGAGCGAGCTGTGCTGGGGCGAGCAGATGTCCGTGGACGACATGCTGGCCCGGATAGCCTCGGTCACCCCGGACGACGTCCGCGCGGTCGCCCGCGACATCCTGGGACGGCGGCCGTCCCTGTCGGTCATCGGCCCGCTCAAGGACAAACAGGCGGCCCGGCTGCACGAGGCCGTGGCCTGAGTCCGCCCGTTCCTCGCCCCACCCTCCGTATCCGGTAAGGAATCCAAGAAGATGAGCAAGCTGCGCGTGGCGGTCCTCGGCGCGAAGGGCCGGATCGGTGCCGAGGCGGTACGGGCCGTCGAGGCCGCCGAGGACATGGAACTGGTCGCCGCCCTCGGCCGCGGCGACTCGCTGGAGGCGCTCACCGCGTCCGGCGCCCAGGTCGCCGTCGAGCTGACCACACCCGACTCGGTGATGGCCAACCTCGACTTCTGCGTCGGCCACGGCATCCACGCGGTCGTCGGTACGACAGGCTGGACGGACGAGCGCCTCGCCGAACTGACGGGCTGGCTCGACCGCTCCCCGAGGACGGGTGTGCTGATCGCGCCCAACTTCTCCATCGGCGCCGTGCTGACCATGAAGTTCGCGCAGATCGCCGCGCCCTACTTCGAGTCCGTCGAGGTCGTGGAACTGCACCACCCGAACAAGGTGGACGCCCCCAGCGGCACCGCCACCCGCACCGCCCAGCTCATCGCCGAGGCCCGCGCCCGGGCGGGCTCGCCCCCCGCGCCGGACGCCACGGCCACGGCCCTGGACGGCGCGCGCGGCGCGAACGTCGACGGTGTCCCCGTCCACGCCGTCCGGCTGCGCGGCCTCCTGGCCCACCAGGAGGTCCTGCTGGGCGGCGAGGGCGAGACCCTCACCGTCCGCCACGACTCGCTCCACCACAGCAGCTTCATGCCGGGCATCCTGCTCGGCGCCCGCCGCGTGGTCAGCACCCCAGGGCTGACCTTCGGCCTGGAACACTTCCTCGACCTGAGCTGAGCCCGACGACCGTCATGCGCGCCAAGATCTCCTACGCCCTCACCGCCGCCGTCCTCGTCTTCTACTTCGTCCTGGTCGGCAGCCGAGGCATCCTGCTCATCAAGGCCGGCACGCTCCTCACCGTCACCTTCGGGGTGGCGGTGCTGATCCTGCCGGTGATCGGCGTCTGGTTCCTGTGGAAGAACACCCAGTTCGTCCGTAAGGCCAACGCCCTGGCCACCCTGCTCGACACCGAGGGCGGCCTGCCCGAGGACGAGCTGAGGCGGCTGCCCAGCGGCCGGGTCGACCGCGACTCGGCCGACGAGGTCTTCGCCCGCCGCAAGGCCGAGACCGAGGCGTCCCCCGAGGACTGGCGCACCTGGTTCCGCCTGGCCGTCGCCTACCGTGACGCCCGCGACACCCCGAGGGCCCGCAAGGCGATGCAACGCGCGATCACCCTGCACGACACGGCGGGAAGGACGAGCTGAAGGGTTCTTCCCCTCCCGGGGTGGGACCAGGCGCGGCCCCGCACCCGGCAGGGGTCCGGCCCCAGCCCTGACAGGCTCTGCGCCTCAGCGACGGTCCCCGTACTCGTCCGCCCACACCTCCACCGAGTCCGCCGCCCGGTCGAACGCCTCGACACGGGCCAGGAAGTCGGTGTTGTGGGTGGTCATGAGAGGGGCCGGTACGTCGTCGGAACCGCGGCCCCGCCGGTCCAGGACCAGCGCCTGCCCCTGGACCGTCCGCGGCAGCCCCAGCCAGCGCACCGGCTGCTGCACCGTCCGCACCGCTGCCACCTGCCCCCACGGCACCGTACGGGTGATGAAGAACCGCACATGCCGCAGCCCCTTGGCGCTCACCCACACCCCGGCACGCAGCAGCCGCAGCGCCACGGCGATCAGCGCCAGGGCGATGCCGAACACCGCCGCGGCTCCGTTCAGTGTGCCCGTCAGGGCGATGATGACCGCCGCGAACAGCACGTACGACGCCAGGAGCAGCCAGAGCGCGGCCAGGCCGACCCGCCAGGGGCCGGGGCGGTAGGGCCGCCGCCAGCGGTCGCGGTCGTCGAACGGCAGCGGTGTGTCGTCCGTCGTGTCGAAGGCACGGTCGGCCGTCAGGAAGGGCAGGGGCACGGCTGGTCCTCACTCATCCATGCAGGGGCTGTGCCCGGTGAGGCTATCTACCCGGGTCCCGGCCCACCACCCTTGGGGGTCCGGACGGGGGGCGGTGCCGGATCAGCGCCCGTCCGCCGCCTGGGACTGCTGGGTCTGTGTGGCCGAGTGATCCAGCTCCAGCGCCGGCATGCCGAGGATCAGGGACCCGGCGAGGGCGGCGACGATGGTGAGCCCCAGCAGCGAGCGCCCGGCTATCTGCCCGGCGGTCGCCCGCGCACGCGGTGGGGGAGTGACATTGCTGCGGAACTGATCGGCCTCGGCGAGGAAGGCGAAGGGTACGGGCTCGCGCCGGCGGAACATGGGTGGTGCTTCTCCTCTCGGGCCGCTCTTCACGGTTTCGAACGCACCGTGCTCACCTGTACAGACGAACGAACGCCCCAGAAGGTGCCCACAATCACCGAATTGACAGAAGTTCGCAGATATCGGCACGAGTTCACCGGCGTTGCCCGCAGTTGTCGCGGCCCGGCACCGAACGCCCCGTTGTCGGTGCCGGGCCGTAGAGTGGGCGCCGCCCGAGTGAAGTGGACCGAAGGGACCCTCCGACCGTGACCGACACCCCCACCGACACCGCTCCGGACGTGCCGGACCTCAAGCCGAGCTTCCGCGGCGACGTCACTGTCGAGCTGGTCAAGCACACCGCGTCCGACGCCGACGTGCTGTTCGCCGCGCGCGTGTCGACGGCCGGCGAGCAGTCCCTGGACGAGCTGAAGAAGGACCCGGAGCGCTCCAAGGGCCTGATCAACTTCCTGATGCGCGACCGGCACGGCAGCCCGTTCGAGCACAACTCCATGACGTTCCTGATCAGCGCCCCGATCTTCGTCTTCCGCGAGTTCATGCGCCACCGCGTGGGCTGGTCGTACAACGAGGAGAGCGGTCGCTACCGCGAGCTGCAGCCCGTCTTCTACGTCCCCGACGAGTCCCGCAAGCTGGTCCAGCAGGGCCGCCCGGGCAAGTACCGGTTCGTCGAGGGCACGCAGGCCCAGCAGGAACTGGTCGGCCGGGTCATGGAGGACTCCTACCGGCAGGCGTACGAGGCGTACCAGGAGATGCTCGCCGCCGGTGTGGCCCGCGAGGTGGCCCGCGCGGTGCTCCCGGTCGGCCTGTTCTCGTCGATGTACGCCACGTGCAACGCGCGCTCGCTGATGCATTTCCTCGGCCTGCGCACCCAGCACGAACTGGCGAAGGTGCCGTCCTTCCCGCAGCGCGAGATCGAGATGGTCGCCGAGCGGATGGAGGCCGACTGGTCCCGCCTCATGCCGCTCACGCACGCCGCCTTCAACGCCAACGGCCGCGTCGCGCCATAGACACGGCCGGACCGACGCGCGGCCGGTCGGGCACAGATGTACGGATCAGCCAGGCGAAGTGTCCGTATTGCGGCATTTGGTGAAGTTCATCTAGCCTGATCAAACGGACCCGGCACTGCTTGAACCCCCGAGCAGGCAGTGCCGGGCTCCATATTTGTCATGACCTATCCGACACCCCAAGGGCAGACCGCGCCTTGAGCAGCGAGTAGCGTGTAACCCATGGCTCCGACCACGACTCCGCAGACCCCCTTCGGGCGGGTCCTCACCGCCATGGTCACGCCCTTCACGGCGGACGGCGCACTCGACCTCGACGGCGCGCAGCGGCTGGCCACCCACCTGGTGGACGCAGGCAACGACGGCCTGATCATCAACGGCACCACCGGTGAGTCCCCCACCACCAGCGACGCGGAGAAATCGGACCTCGTACGAGCCGTGCTGGAGGCGGTCGGCGACCGCGCCCACATCGTGGCCGGCGTCGGCACCAACGACACCCGCCACAGCATCGAACTGGCCCGCACCGCCGAACGCACCGGCGCACACGGCCTGCTCATCGTCACGCCGTACTACAACAAGCCCCCGCAGGACGGCCTCCTCCGGCACTTCCAGGCCATCGCCGACACCACCGACCTGCCCGTCATGCTCTACGACATCCCGGGCCGCAGCGGCGTCCCGATCAACACCGAGACGCTCGTCCGGCTCGCCGAGCACCCCCGCATCGTCGCCAACAAGGACGCCAAGGGCGACCTCGGCCGCGCGAGCTGGGCCATCGCCCGGTCCGGCCTCGCCTGGTACTCCGGCGACGACATGCTCAACCTTCCCCTGCTCTCCGTCGGCGCCGTCGGCTTCGTCTCCGTCGTCGGCCATGTCGTCACCCCCGAGCTGCGCCAGCTGGTCGAGGCGTACACCAGCGGTGACGTGCAGAAGGCGACCGAGATCCACCAGAAGCTGCTCCCGGTCTACACCGGCATGTTCCGCACCCAGGGCGTCATGACCACCAAGGCCGCCCTCACCCTCCAGGGACTGCCCGCAGGGCCGCTGCGCGCCCCCATGGTCGAATGCACAGCCGAAGAGATCGAGCAGCTCAAGATCGATCTTGCCGCGGGCGGGGTACAGCTCTGACATCGGACTTCGCGAGGCATGCGCCTCGCACCACGCTTCACAACTGAATACGCGGGCCACCGGTGCCCGCATCGCGACAGCGAACACACAAAGAAACATCGACAACGACAACTGCGTCTTGCACGAACGTCATGCGCGCCACGTGCCACACCGGTACGTGGCGCGCGTGGTGAGGAGAGTCTTTTGAGTCATCCGCATCCTGAACTCAGCCCGCCCCCGCCGCTGCCTGAAGGCGGCCTGCGGGTCACCCCGCTCGGCGGTCTCGGCGAGATCGGCCGGAACATGACGGTCTTCGAGTACGGCGGCCGTCTGTTGATCGTCGACTGCGGAGTGCTCTTCCCCGAGGAGGAGCAGCCCGGAATCGATCTGATCCTGCCGGACTTCTCGTCGATCCGCGACCGTCTCGACGACATCGAGGGCATCGTCCTCACCCACGGTCACGAGGACCACATCGGCGGTGTCCCCTACCTCCTGCGTGAGAAGCCGGACATCCCGCTGATCGGCTCCAAGCTCACCCTCGCCCTGATCGAGGCCAAGCTCCAGGAGCACCGCATCCGCCCGTACACCCTGGAGGTGGCGGAGGGGCACCGCGAACGCATCGGCCCCTTCGACTGCGAGTTCGTCGCGGTCAACCACTCCATCCCGGACGCGCTGGCCGTCGCCATCCGCACCCCCGCCGGCATGGTGGTGCACACCGGCGACTTCAAGATGGACCAGCTCCCGCTGGACGGCCGGCTCACCGACCTCCACGCGTTCGCGCGCCTGAGCGAGGAAGGCATCGACCTTCTCCTCTCGGACTCGACCAACGCCGAGGTCCCGGGCTTCGTCCCGCCCGAGCGCGACATCTCCAACGTCCTGCGCCAGGTCTTCGGGACCGCCCGCAAGCGGATCATCGTGGCGAGCTTCGCCAGCCATGTCCACCGCATCCAGCAGATCCTGGACGCGGCCCACGAGTACGGCCGCCGGGTCGCCTTCGTCGGCCGCTCCATGGTCCGCAACATGGGCATCGCCCGGGACCTCGGCTATCTCAAGGTCCCACCGGGTCTGGTCGTGGACGTCAAGACCCTGGACGACCTTCCGGACCACGAGATCGTGCTGGTGTGCACCGGTTCCCAGGGCGAACCGATGGCCGCCCTGTCCCGGATGGCCAACCGCGACCACCAGATCCGTATCGTCGACGGCGACACGGTGATCCTGGCGTCGTCCCTGATCCCCGGCAACGAGAACGCGGTCTACCGGGTGATCAACGGCCTGACCCGCTGGGGCGCCAACGTCGTCCACAAAGGCAACGCCAAGGTGCATGTCTCGGGCCACGCGTCCGCGGGCGAGCTGCTGTACTTCTACAACCTGTGCCGCCCGCGCAACCTGATGCCGGTCCACGGCGAATGGCGTCATCTGCGCGCCAACGCGGAGCTGGGCGCCCTGACCGGAGTCCCGCACGACCGCATCGTCATCGCGGAGGACGGTGTCGCCGTCGACCTCATCGAGGGCAAGGCCAAGATCTCCGGCAAGGTCCAGGCGGGCTACGTCTACGTCGACGGACTCTCCGTCGGTGATGTGGGCGAGCCGACGCTGAAGGACCGCAAGATCCTCGGCGACGAGGGCATCATCTCGGTCTTCGTGGTGATCGACTCCTCGACCGGGAAGATCACCGGCGGCCCGCACATCCAGGCCCGCGGCTCCGGCATCGAGGACTCCACCTTCAGCGATGTCATCCCGAAGATCACCGAAGTGCTGGAACGCTCGGCACAGGACGGTGTGGTCGAACCCCACCAGCTCCAACAGCTCATCCGCCGCACCCTCGGCAAGTGGGTCTCCGACTCGTACCGCCGCAGGCCGATGATCCTGCCGGTGGTCGTGGAGGTCTGACGGACCGCCAGGATCCCGACAGCGCACCGCTGAGAGCGGGGCACCTCGATTTGCATCGGGGCGCCCCGCTCCAGTACGTTTACGGCTCCACCTCAGCGGGAAGCCCGGCCGCCACGTGCGTCCGGATCGACAACCGCGGGGGATGGAAATCCGACTCAGAATCTCTGATAAAGTCGGGCCCGCCGGAAAGGGAAACGCGAAAGCGGAAACCTGGAAAGCATCCGAGGAAATCGGGCCGAGAAAAGGTCTGATAGAGTCGGGGACACCGAAGGGAAGCCCGGAGGAAAGCCCGAGAGGGTGAGTACAAAGGAAGCG
>NZ_JBIVUE010000032.1:0-40833 GCF_044757045.1 Streptomyces sp. NPDC091377
TGGGGCAGCGGCACGTCCTTCGTCTGTCGGCAGTCGTCATGCAGGCGCTCGTACTCCGGCCGCGCGGCAGCCAGCGCGCACTCCGCCGACCGGTGTCCCTCTCCGGTGGGCCCGCTCATCGCACGGCCCCCCTCGCGCCGATGACGTGGAGGTCCAGGTCGATGCCGAAGTCAGTGGCGAGTACGAGGACAGTCCGCCGTCGTTGCCGCTGCTCGCGCTCTCGTTCGGCGGCGATCAGGTAGGGGCGGATGAGGGCCGTACCCGTGCCGTCGAGCGGCTCGTGCAGACCGTAGGGCGAACGGGGCACACGAACCCGTGCGGCATCCGGACGCGGCGCGTCCAGCCACCGCACGGGGGCGTCGAGGGCCGGACGAACGGACGCCCGCCGCTTGCCCGTACCGGGCGCTAAGAGGTCCAGCAGCAGCCGTACGAACGTGTGGATAAGCTTCACCATGTTGACCTGCTCTCTCAGGTTGGCCACGCCCCCGGACCGGTTGCACGGTCGCGGGGGTCCTTGGTCCTCACCTCAGAGTGCCGACAACGACAAACCGGAAGTACCCCATGCTGGGGTACCTCCGGTTGCAGATCTGCTTGACTCAGGTGCCGACGCCGAACCAGGAACTCATGGAACGCAATTCCTCTGTGGTTCGCCTGTACTTCGTTGTGAGCAGTCTCGCGGTCTCGCGCGCAGTTGGGTGAAATTTTGTTTGCTCGGGAGCGATTTTTCGCGCTTTCTTCAAGTGCCGTAGAGATTCGTCCTTGCGGTCTAGGTCCAGATATGCGCGAGCCACCGCCACATAGTGATGCCCTTGCCTGGTCCGCGCCATACCTTTGGGGAATTGCAGCCCCTCAGCCTTCTTGACTGCTTCAGCAGGTCTCTTGAGTTCCACCAATGCGGCCACATCATGTACCACGACATTCACCGACCCAAATGTCATGTGATAGTGCAGGTGATCTTCCCTCCCTGGGAGTTCTTCGGCGATTCCTGAAGCCTTGATGATGTGATACTTCATTGCGTCTTTGTTTCTCGCCAGAGATGCAATGGTTGACTCTCGGAGGTGAAGACTCCCTATGAGTGTGAGGCGTTCTGGTGTGGGTGCCGGTTGCGCCTCCATTAGTTCCTGTCGTGCGGCAGCAAGAACGCGCAACCCTCCGTTGTAATCACCGAACGCGTCGAAGGAGTATGAACGGGTCCACTCTGCAAGGGCGCGCATGAGTGGGTCATGCGAAAGGTCAGCGGCCCAACGCATTCGGTCTTCCAGTTGGCCAATGAGATCTCGATAACCCAGCCGCAAGGCGAGACCGTGTGCCATATAATACGAAGAGGCCAGGAGTCGGGCGGCGCACTTCTTTTCACTTCCTGTGGTCAAATGCACGGCTGACGCAAGCTCTTCAAGAAGCCCCGGCAGCATTGCACCTAGCCGCGCGTATCGAGCTGCGGCGCGATGTTCTGAAGCGGTACGGACATCTGATGTCAATTCACGCAACGACCTTGACCGTGAATACCAGTCGGCGGGCAAATCGTAATGCCGCACCGCCGCGCGGATTCCTTGAATTGGGGCATGTACGCGCTCGTTTGGTTGACTCTCGCCGCGAAAGGGTTGACCGCTGAGTTCTTCTACCGAAACGCCGAGAGTTCGAGCTGACGCGATCAGATATCCGTGAGTGGGTAGCCGTTCGCCGCGCTCGACCTTCCGGACCGAACCGAGAGACAGATACGCTATTTCGGCGAACTCTCGCTGGGTGTATCCAGCCAATTTCCGATATGACGCGATGCGTGCGCCGATCCGATCATCGGTACCGTGAACCATTCGAGCCCTCCGTTCTTCCCGCCCAATAGAACGGTACCCCCAACGAAGGTGGCAGGAACGGCACTTGTCCTCGGTCCGGCTGGGCCGTCGCGCTCGCACATCCCGGTAGCCGCCGCCCGCACGGTGCCGCCGGCTCGTGCGGCCACAACGCGCCGGTCGGGCCCTGCTGTGCGAATACAACCACCCCTTGAGTGCATGGCAGGTGCCTGACCTGCGTAAACGCCCTACCGCACTAAGGGGTGTCTAGTGCAACTTGACACATGGAAGGGAGTGCACTCGCACCAACGGTCGTTGCCCGTGAGGACAACCGAAGGTGATACACCCCAAATACCCGTCAGGTCGGAGTTTGGTAAAGCAGGTAAAATCGACCCTTCCCACGGGCAAACCCCCAGGTCAACTCCTGTGGTCCCCGCGCACGCGGGGGTGGTCCCCAGTCGCGCGAGATCTTCCCCAGGTCCGTCACGTGGTCCCCGCGCACGCGGGGGTGGTCCCCGGGGTCGCGATCGCCCGCGCCCGCCGGGGTACCCCCTCAGCCCTCGTCGGCCCCACTGATCGGGGCATAGTCCCCGCGCACCCGTCACCCGCCCCGACAACCTCACCCCCAGCCTCCCCCCCACCTCGCCCCCACGCCAAGGACCCCCCGACCGTAGTCAGGGGGTCCTTGGCGGTGCTCGGCTGAGCCGGGTGACAGGCGGGTTGCCGGTGTCGTCCGGTTCGTCAGGCCGGAAGTCGGTGTCAGACGTTGACGCCGAAGTCCTGGGCGATGCCCGCGAGGCCCGAGGCGTAGCCCTGGCCCACGGCGCGGAACTTCCACTCGGCGCCGTTGCGGTACAGCTCGCCGAAGACCATGGCGGTCTCGGTGGCCGCGTCCTCCGAGAGGTCGTAGCGGGCGATCTCCGTGCCGCCGGCCTGGTTCAGGATGCGGATGTACGCGTTCCGGACCTGGCCGAAGTTCTGCGAGCGGTTCTCCGCGTCGTAGATCGAGACCGGGAAGACGATCTTGTCGACGTCGGCCGGGAGCGCGGCCAGGTTGACGTTGATCTGCTCGTCGTCGCCCTCGCCCTCACCCGTCAGGTTGTCGCCCGTGTGGACGATCGTGTTGTCCGGGGTCTGCTTGTTGTTGAAGAAGACGAAGTGGGCGTCCGAGTAGACCTTGCTCTGCGGGTTGACCGCGATCGCGGACGCGTCGAGGTCGAAGTCGGTACCGGTGGTGGTACGGACGTCCCAGCCGAGGCCCACGGTGACGGCCGTCAGGCCCGGTGCCTCCTTGGTGAGCGAGACGTTGCCACCCTTGGACAGGCTTACAGCCATGGTCGGGAGTTCCTTCCCTCGATACGTGCGCTATGCCTCTGCGGCTTCGTAAGCACGAAGCTACATGTACCCCTATGAACGCGGAGAGGGGTGCCACAGGTTCCCCACCGCTTTACTTTCTTTACCCTCCGCCTGGCCGTACCGCGCCCGACCCATCCGTCCGCCTCCCCCGGAACCGCCGAAATTCGCATGACGTGAACCCCTCATCACCGGGAACATAGGAGTCATGTCCGGTCCCTACGTCATCCGTGGCTCCGTCTCGCTGCCCGAGGCCGAGCTGGTCTGGCGATTCTCCAGGTCCTCCGGGCCCGGCGGGCAGCACGTCAACACCACCGACACCCAGGTCGAACTCCGCTTCGACCTCGCCGCCACCGACGCCCTCCCCGACGTCTGGAAGCGACGCGCCCTGGAACGGCTCGCCGACACCGGGCGGCTCATCGACGGTGTCGTCTCCGTACGCGCCTCCGAGCACCGCTCCCAGTGGCGCAACCGCGAGACCGCCGCCGTACGGCTCGCCGCACTCCTCGCCGAGGCCACCGCGCCCCCGCCCAAGCCCCGCCGCCCCACCCGCGTCCCCCGCAGGATCAACGAACGCCGGCTCCGGGAGAAGAAGCAGCGCTCCGACACCAAGCGCGGACGCTCCGGCCAGGGCTGGGGCTGAGCCCCCCTCCCCCCGCCGCACCGCCACCCGCCTGTCACATCCCGCGCCGCCCGTACGTCACCCAGGTGAGACCTGGCAACGCACAAGGACGGTGGCACCGCGCATGGCCGACCACGCCCACCCCGCCGACCACACCCACCCCGCCGACCACACCCACCTCGCCGAACGGGCCCAGCGCTTCGAAGCGCACCGCGGACGCCTGCGCTCCGTCGCCCACCGCATCCTCGGCTCGCTCGCCGAAGCCGACGACGCGGTCCAGGAGACCTGGCTGCGCTACAGCCGTAGCGACACCGCCCGCATCGACAACCTCGGCGGCTGGCTGACCACCGTCACCGGACGGCTCTGCCTGGACATGCTGCGCTCCCGCAACTCCCGCGCCGAGGACTCCCTCGACGCCTCCCTCGACGCCGGGATGCCCGCACCCGCCGCGCCCACCGACCCGGAGCAGGACGCCCTGCTCGCCGACTCGGTGGGCGCCGCGCTGCTCGTCGTCCTGGAGACCCTCACCCCGGCCGAGCGGCTGGCGTTCGTGCTGCACGACATGTTCGCCGTGCCGTACGACGACGTCGCCGTCATCGTGGACCGTACGCCGACGGCCGTACGGCAACTCGCCAGCCGCGCCCGGCGCCGGGTACGGGGCGCGCCGGAGCCGGACGGCGACCTCGTACGGCAGCGGGCGGTCGTCCAGGCGTTCCTGACCGCCGCGCGGGAGGGCGACTTCGACGGGCTGCTCGCCGTACTCGACCCGGACGTGGTGGCCCGCACCGGGACCGGCGTCAACGCCGGTGCCGTGGCGGTCGCCCGCGGCGCCTCCAGCGCGGGCCCCGCCGCGGGGATCATCCGGCACGCCTACGTCGACGGAGCCACCGGCATCGCCGTCCTCTCCGACTCCGGACAGCCGCTGCGGACCCTCTCCTTCACCTTCGTCGGCGACCGCATCGCCGTCATCGAGATCGTCAGCGAGCCCGAACGGCTGGCGGCCCTTGCCGTGGAACTGGTCTGAGACGTCGGACGTCCGACGTGAGGCGTGAGGCGTGAGGCGTCAGGCAACGGGTGCCTCAGGTTCAGCACCCCCACCGTCTCGCCGCCGCTCGTCTCGTCGGTCGCCTCGAAGCCGAGCCGGGTGCAGAAGGCGCCGGGGCCGGTCGGACCGGGGTGCCAGGTGACGTACAGCCGGTCGGTGCCGCGGCGGCGCAGTTCGGCGGCGACGGACTCCACCGCGAACCTCCCGTAGCCCCGGCCCTGCTCCCCGGCCGCGATGTTCAGCCGCCACAGGCCGGAGCGGTACAGGGTGCCGTCGCCGTGCCAGTCGATGTCCGGGAAGGCCATGAGGAAGCCCACGGGCCGGCCGCCGTCCACGATCAGCCGGGGCCGGGCGACCTCGGGACGGACGTACGCCTGCGCGAGGGACTCCGCGACCGGCGAGACCGCGTGTTCCTGGTCCGGGCGGACCTTGAGGGCCGTCGCGGCCTCGATGTTCGCGGGTGTTATCACTTCGAGGGCCGGTTCGGGGACGAGGGCGGGTACCCGATCGGAGGTCGGGTCAGGGGCGTTCGCCGTCGGGGCGTCGTCGCCGGAGGTGCTCACCCGCGCACGCCAGGCGGCCCCAGCCCATCGGTGAAACGATTCTCCGCGCCCTCCCCGCCCACCGCGCCCGCCCCCCTCAAGCACCGCCCCCACACCCCTGCACCCCCCACCTCACCCCAGATTCCGGTACCGCCCCCGGAAGTACGCCAACGGCCTGCCCTCCGCGCTCGGCAGATCCGCGGTCAGGACCCGGCCGATGACCAGGGTGTGATCGCCCGCCGTCACCCGCTCCTCCGTCCGGCACTCCAGCGTGGCGAGCGCGCCGCCGACCAGCGGGGCGCCGGACGCCCCGCCGCGGACGTAGGGGATGTCCTCGAAGAGCAGGCGGTCGCTGATGCGGCCCTTCATCGCGAAGCGGCCGGCGATGTGCCGCTGGCTCTCGGCGAGGACGGAGACCGCCCACAGGGGCTGTTCGGCGAGCAGGTCGTCCATGCGGGAGCCCTCGCGCAGGCTCACCAGCACCAGCGGCGGATCCAGCGAGACGGACATGAAGGCGGTGGCCGTCATGCCGACGTCCTCGCCGATCGGGGCCTGCGGATCGTCCGGGTCCAGCGGCGGCTCCTGGGCGGTCACCAGGACCACCCCGGCCGCGAACCGGGCCATGGCGGCGCGGAACTCGTCGTTGCTCACCCCCTCAGCATGCCCGCCGTCACCCGTCGTAACGGGGCCGCGGGAGGGCGCCGCCGGGGCCGCGGGCGCTGCCGCGCGAGCGGTCGTGGACGGGGGCGGGGACACGGCCGGGGAGGCGGAGGGAGCGGAGTTCTGCACGACGAGCACGCTAGCCTCCGGCGGACGGCCCCCGCATCGGACCTCGGCCCGAGAGGGGACCGAGGTCAGGTCCTAGGACCTGCGCATATGCCCACACGGTCACAAAGTTTGCGTTCGGTAAAACCACAGGTAAACGCGGGAAACCTCACGCAATTGTTCAGGTTTCGCTGTGACTTGAGTCACAAGGCCGACTAATTGTTGACCCTGTGTACCGGGTGGGCAGCGCGCTGTGATTCAGTGGCGGAAGCTGAAGGAGTAGCCGAAGACAGCCCTTGAATCGCTTCGAGGTCTCGGGGGGAGGGCGAGCATGGAGACCGAGTCGGAGCCCTACGTCCGTCTCGCGTCCCTGCGACAACTGCACCAGGTCATGGCCGACATGAACACGGCCCGCAGCCTGGCGGACACCCTGCAGACGGTCGCGGACGGAGTCGTCAGCGCTCTGGGGTACGAACTGGCGTGTGTGAACCTGGTCCGCCCCGACGGCGACCTCGTCGTCGCCGCCTTCTCCGGCAATCCCGCCGCCGAGGCCCTGATCACCGGCCGGGTCGGCTCCCGCGTCTCCTGGGAGCGCCGGCTGAACATGGGCGAGACCTGGGGCAACCTGGTGTTCATACCGCACACCGAGGGCTGGGTGCTGGACGACGACGACGTCCCCCAGTGGTACACCGAGGGCCCGGAGCCCCGCTTCGAGGACGAGTGGCACCCGGCCGACCGCCTCTTCGCCCCGATGTACGCGCCGGGCGCCCAGGGCGGCCGTTCCTCCGGCGAGCTGATCGGCGTCCTGTCCGTGGACCGCCCGCGCAACGGCCGCCGGCCCGGCGCCTGGGGCCGCGAGGCGCTCCAGATGTACGCGTTCCAGGCGGCCATCGCCATCAGCAACGCACGTCTACGCGCGAATATGCAGCGGGCACTGGTCCGGCTGGAGCGCGAGCAGCAGGCGCTGCGGGCCAGCGAGGAGAGTTTCCGGCAGGCGTTCGAGTACGCCCCGTCCGGGATGGCCATCGCCGAGATGGGCGGTGACCAGCACGGACGCATCCTGCGCAGCAATGACGCCCTGTGTCGGCTGCTCAGCCGCCAGGCGTCCGCGATGCGCCGCTACTCCTTCTCCGACCTGGTCCACCCCGAGGACATCGGCACCCTGCTGCGGACCTCCGCCGAGGGCGGGCGCGCGGAACTGCGGCTGGGCCGCCGCGACGGCTCGTTCGTCTGGGTCTCGCTGCGCAACAGCGTGGTCGCGGACGCCGCCGACGGGCCGCGCTTCCTGCTGACCCATGTCGAGGACATAGAGGAGCGCAAGCGCCGCGAGCTGCAGCTCGCCCACCGCGCCTCCCACGACGCGCTGACCGGGCTGCCGAACTCCGCCGAGCTGCGCTCCCGGCTCTCCGCCCGGCTGTGCAGCCGCCCGCAGTCCACCCACCCGGGCGCGGTCGACGCGATGGACGCCGCCTACGGCCAGGCCGCCCACGACGCCAACGGCCATGGATTCGACTACCGGCCGGACGCGGCCGAGACCTACGACGCCTACGACCACCATGTGCACACGTCCGCCCCGGAGAGCGAGCAGGACGACGGCACCAAGGGCCTCGCGGTGCTCTTCTGCGACCTCGACGGCTTCAAGTCGATCAACGACAGGTTCGGGCACAACGCGGGCGACGCCGTTCTCATCGAGGTCGCGCGCCGGCTCAGCCGGGGGGTGCGGGACGGGGACACGGTGGCCCGGCTCGGCGGGGACGAGTTCGTGATCCTCGCCGACGGGCTCGGCCGCGCCGACGCCCAGGATCTCGCCGTACGGCTGCGCAACGAGATCATCCAGCCGATCCGGGCCGAGGGCCGGGCCGTCCGGGTGGGGGCCAGTTTCGGCATCGGCTGGGCCCACTGCGGGATGACGGCGGACGAAGTCCTGAAGTCGGCTGACGAACGGATGTACGTCGAGAAACGATCTCGTCCCAAACAACATCGACGGGCGGGCTGATCCGCAGGTCAGCGAGCAGATGCGGTGGGAGTCACCTGTTTGGGCCAGGTGATGGGGGTAGGCTCGCCCTTCTGACCCCGTACACCGCTTTCCTTTCGCACCTGTTGAGGAGTACCAAGGGATGACGCCCGGCAACAACGGCGCGAGCACGCCCGAGGACGACGACCCGTTCGGCTACCTCTACGCCGACGGGCAGGCGAACGGCGCCCAGCCGCCGTCCGGTGGCTATGGCTATCCGAACTCGGTCAACAGAATGCGTGCGGTCGGCGAGCGCCAGTACGGTCAGCAGGCGCCGCCCGCCGCCCCGGCCTACGGTCAGGTCCCCCAGCAGCAGGGCGCCTACGGGCAGCCCAGCGCCCACTACGCGGCCCCCGAGACCTTTCCGGGCAGCGGAGGCGCCCCGACGGCCCCGCAGCAGTCGGCGCGCGGCGCGGACGGTGGCGGCCGGGGGCGCGGCCCCAACACCAAGGGCCTGCTGATCGGCGCCGTCGCGGTCGTCGCGGCCGTGGTGATCGGTATCGGCGTGGCCATGCTGGGCGGGGGCGACGACCAGTCGGGCGACGAGAACCAGGCCGACTCCGCGCCGACGCAGGAGCAGGAGCCCGGCGAGCCCAGTCCGTCGGCGGAGAAGAGCGAGGACGCGGAGGCGGACCTTCCGACCATCGACGCCAAGGCCCTCCAGCTCGGCGGCTCGGCCGCGCTCGCCTCGGACGTCGAGGGCGCCCAGGCGGACGGCGGCGTCTATGTGACCGGCTTCAACCAGGTGGGCTCCTCGGTCACCTGGGCGGTCAACGGCATCCCGAAGAAGGGCAAGTACACCCTCTACGTCGGCTACAGCGTCCCCGGCAAGGACGGCAGCGCCACTCTCGCCGTGAACGGCACGGCGTCCTCGGCGCCCGTCAAGCTGAAGAACTGGACGGGTGCCGACGAGGGTGACTACACCAAGGGCTGGACGAAGACGTACAACTACATCGAGCTGAACAAGGGCACGAACAACATCCGCCTCTCCTGTGAGCAGGGCGACCAGTGCGACGCCTTGATCGACCAGGTGTGGCTGGTCGAGGGGTGGAAGGGATAGCCCGCCCGGCAGGGGGGCGTCGGCAGCCCGCACGAGGCAGTAACGGCGGCATGGGTGCCGGGGGTGCCGGGGGTGCCGGGGGTGCCAGGGGTGGCCTGAGTGCCCTGAGTGCCCTGAGTGCCCTGGTCAGGCCGCGCTGACGTCCGTCGTCACCGTCACCCGGCCGCGCAGCTCCTCGTAGGCCGTGTGATCGAACTCGCCCGCGGCCGGGGACAGGACCGTCGCCGCCGCCAGGGCGGTCGCGCGGGTCAGCCGCTCGGGCCAGGGGAGCCGGTCCACCAGGCCGGACAGGAGTCCCGCGACCACCGAGTCACCGGCGCCGGTGGGGTTGCCCCGGACCCGGGCCGGCGGGACGGACCGCCAGCGGCCCTCCGGGGTGACGGCGAGCAGCCCCTCCGCGCCGAGCGAGGCGACCACCGCGTGGGCGCCGCGTCTGCGGGCGTCCTGCGTGGCGCGCAGCGGTTCGTGGGAGCCGGTCAGCTCCGCCAGTTCCTCCGCGTTGGGCTTGACGAGGTCCGGACGGGCCGCGACCCCGCGCCGCAACGGTTCGCCGCCGGTGTCCAGGAGCACGGGCACCCCGGCGGCGTGCGCCGTGCGCACCAGGCCCGCGTACGCGCCGACGGGGACGCCGGGCGGCAGGCTGCCGCACAGGGCGACCGCCGAGGCCGACGCGAGGAGATCCCCGTAGGTCTGCTGGAAGGCGGACCACTCCGGGGGTGTGATGGGCGGGCCGGGTTCGTCGAGCCGGGTGGTGTCGCCGGTGCTCTCGTCCACGACGGCGACGGTGCGCCGGGTGGCGGCGGCGACCGGGACCAGCGCGTCGCTCACCCCGGGTGTCGCGGCGAGCCGTTCGCGCACCTCGCGTCCGGTCGGGCCGCCCACGAACCCGGTGACCGTCACCGGGTGGCCGAGGGCGGCGAGGACCCGGGCGACGTTGACGCCCTTGCCGCCCGGCCGCTCGGTCACCCGCGAGACCCGGTGCGAGCCGCGGGCCCGCAGGGACCGGACGTGGTAGGTGATGTCGAGAGCGGTGTTCAGGGTGACCGTCACCATCACCTGGCCCGACCTCCCCCGCCGTCGACACGCTTCGCCCTGTCCTACTGGACACGATCATGCCAAAGAGCGAGGGCGTGGCCTAGGGTCTGTCGCTCGGTTCAGGGGAGTTCGGGGGCGGTCACCCAGGTGCCCCGGCGCATGACCCCGCGGACGTCGAAGTGGTCGTCCAGGAGGACCAGGTCGGCGTACTTGCCCGGTTCCAGGGAGCCGATGGTGTCGGACAGGCCGAGGAGGCGGGCCGGGTTGGCGGACAGGGCCTGGACGGTGTCCTCGACGGAGAGACGGTCGACCGTCACCGAGCGTTTGAAGGCGCGGTCCAGGGTGAGGGTGGAGCCGGCGATGGAGCCGCCCTCGACCAGCCGGGCCACGCCCTCGCTGACCTCGACCTCCAGCGGGCCGAGCATGTAGCGGCCGTCGCCGAAGCCGGCCGCGTCCATCGCGTCGGTGATGAACGCGACCCGGTCCGCGCCCGCGTGACGGAATGCCAGTTCCAGGGCGGCCGGGTGCAGATGGGTGCCGTCGTTGATCAGCTCGACGGTGACCCGGTCGTCCTCCAGGAGCGCCGCGATCGGGCCGGGGGAGCGGTGGCCGAGCACGGGCATGGCGTTGAAGAGGTGGGTGGCGACGGTGGCGCCCGCGTCGATGGCCTCGACGGTCTGCTCGTACGTCGCGTCGGTGTGCCCGATCGCCGCGATCACCCCGTGCTCGGCGAGCAGTCGTACGGAGTCCAGACCGCCCGGCAGTTCGGTGGCGAGGGTGACCATCCTGGCCCGGCCGCGCGCGGCGTCGATCAGCTTGCGCACGTCCGCCGGGTCGGGGTCGCGCAGCAGTTCCTCGGAGTGCGCGCCCTTGCGGCACGGCGAGATGAAGGGGCCCTCGAAGTGGATGCCGGCGATATCGCCCTGCTCGGCCAGTTCGGACAGCAGGCCCGCGCGGTGGGCGAGGAAGTCCATCTCGCCGGTGACGGTGGAGGCGACCAGGGTGGTGGTGCCGTGCAGCCGGTGGGTGTGGATGCCCCGGAGGACGTCCTCGACCGTGCCGGAGGTGAAGGAGGCGCCGCCGCCACCGTGGTTGTGAAGGTCCACGAAGCCGGGGACCAGCCAGTGGCCGCTCACGTCGACGACGTGCGCGCCCTCCGGGTGCACCCGGCCCTCCGGACCGCCCGGGGTCCGCGGTCCGCTCGCGGCGATGCGCTCACCCCGGACGGTCACCTCGCCGGCGTCGACCACCCCGGTCGGCAGCACGACACGGGCACCGGTGAGGACCGAGTCGCCGTGCGGCGGCTGCGGGTGGGTGGGGGCGGGTCGCGCAGTGTCCCGCGCCCCTGCGGGAGATGCCGTCACGTCGGTTCCTCCGTACGGTCCGTGTGGTTGAGGAGATCCCAGGCCAGCAGACCGGCGCCCAGGCACCCGGCCGTGTCGCCCAGCGCCGCCGGGACGATCGACGGCAGTCTCTGGAAAGTGACCCGCTGCGCGACGGCGTCCCGCAGCGGTGAGAACAACGTTTCCCCGGCCTCGGCGAGCCCGCCACCGATGATCAGGGTGCGCGGATCCAGCAGGGTCAGCGCGGTGACCAGGCCGTCGGCGAGCGCGTCGACCGCCTCCTGCCAGACGGCGGTGGCCCGTGGGTCGCCGGACTCGACGGCCTTGGCGCAGTCGGCGGCGTCCGCCTCCGGGTCGCCGCCGGTCGTCGCCCATGCCTCGCTGACCGCCGACGCGGACGCGTACCGCTCCAGACAGCCGCGCTGCCCGCACGGGCAGGGGGTGCCGCCGGGGCGTACGACGACATGGCCGATCTCGCCCGCGAAGCCGTGGGCGCCGGCCTCCACCCGGCCGTCGATGCCGATGGCGCCCGCTATCCCGGTGCCGAGCGGTACGAAGAGGAAACGGTCCGCACCGCGCCCCGCGCCGATCCGGCCCTCGGCGAGTCCGCCGGTGCGCACGTCGTGGCCGAGGGCGACGGGGACCCCGAGCCGGTCATGGAGCAGGGCCCGCAGGGGGACGTCACGCCAGCCGAGGTTGGCCGCGTAGGCGGCGATGCCCTCCGCCTCGTCGACGATGCCGGGCACTACGACCCCGGCGGCGCGGGCGGGTTCGCCGTACCGCTCCTCGCCGTGCGCGCGCAGTTCGGCGGCGAAGTCGAGGATGTCCTCGACGACCGCGTCCGGTCCCCGCTCGCGCCCTGTCGCCCGGCGGGCCCGGTGCAGAAGCGTGCCGTCCGCGCCGACCAGGGCGGCTTTCATCCCGGTGCCGCCCACATCGAGGGCGATGACGTGTCTCACGTGGGACAGTGTGACCCGTTGACCCAAGAGAGGTCTAGTCCATTCACGTGGTGTAGACCATAATTCGTTAACCTAACGAGCAAACGAGAGGGCGGGGCCGGAGCGGTGCGACGACGCAGAACGGCAATGATCGCGGTGATGTCAGCCCTCGGCCTGACAGCGGCCCTCAGCGGCTGCGGGGCCGGCGACTCCGGGGACGTCACCCTGAGACTCGTCGCCGCCGACTACGGCGACAGCGAGGCCAACAGCTCCAAGAAGTACTGGACGGATCTGGTCGAACGCTACGAGGCCGACCACCCCGACGTCCAGGTCGAGGTCACCGTCCTGCCCTGGACCGACGTCGACCGCGAGGTCAAGGAGATGGTCGACGCCGGGAACGCCCCGGACCTCGCGCAGATCGGCGCGTACGCCGACTACGCCGACAAGGAACTGCTCTACGAGGCCGGCGACCTCATCTCCATATCCGCCCAGGCCGACTTCGCCGACCAGCTCGCCTCCGCCGGACAGGTCAACGGCGTCCAGTACGGGATGCCCTTCGCCGCCTCCACCCGGCTGCTCTTCTACAACAAGACCCTCTTCGAGGAGGCCGGCGTCACCCCGCCCACCACCTGGGCGGAGCTGGCCGAGGCCGCGAAGGCGCTGAAGACCGCGGGGGTGAAGTACCCGTACGCGCTGCCCCTGGGCGCCGAGGAGGCCCAGGCCGAGACCATGCAGTGGCTGCTCAGCGGGGGCGGCGGCTATCTCGACAACGTCGGCACCTACGGCATCGACGCCCCGCAGAACGTCGAGACCTTCACCTGGCTGCGCGACGAACTCGTCGGCGAGGGCCTCACCGGACCGGTCGCGCCGGGCGACCTCGACCGCGCGGACGCGTTCGAGGCGTTCGCGGCGGGCGAGGTCGGGATGCTCAACGGCCATCCCTCGCTGATGACCATGGCGTCCGAGAAGGACGTCGACTTCGGGATGGTCCCGGTGCCCGGAGTCAACGGGAAGGCCAAGGCCACCATGGGCGTCGCCGACTGGATGATGGCCTTCAAGGAGAACGGCAACCGCGACGAGTCCGGGGAGTTCCTCGACTTCGTCTACAGCGAGCAGAACGTGCTCGGTTTCTCCCGCCAGTACAACCTGCTGCCGGTGACCAACTCCGCCTCCGAGACGATGAGCGGCGCCGAGGAGGACGCCGACCTCAAGCCGTTCCTCGACGAACTGGTCCTGTCCGAGCTGTACCCGGTGGACAAGACCTCCTGGGCGACGGTCAGCGCCGGGGTCAAGGAGAAGATCGGCGCGGCGGTGGCGTCGGGCGGCAGCCCGTCGACGGTGCTGGGCGATCTCCAGGCGACGGCGACGAACGCCGAGAGCGGGACGACGCGGTAGCGGAGAGCGGCTTCGGCGGGGCGGGTCCGGGCGGTGTGCCCGGACCCGTTGTCAGTGGTGGCGGCTACGGTTTTTCCATGGAAGGGAAACAGGAACAGGGACGGGAAGAGGAACAGGGACGGGAACGGGGGCAGGAACAGGGACGGGGGCAGGAACGGGGACGGGAGCCGCTGGGGAGCCGGGAGCGCGGGATCCTGGCCCTGGAGCGCCGGGGTTTTCCCGGACCGGGCGCGAAGGAGCGGGCGATACGGGAGGAGCTGGGCATGTCCCCGGTCCGCTACTACCAAGTGCTGAACGCGCTGCTGGACGACGAGCGGGCACTGGAGCACGACCCGGTAACGGTGAACCGGCTCAGACGGGTCCGGCAGTCCCGGCGCGCGGAGCGCTGACGGCACGGCGGTTGTGGCGGGGGTGCGGTGCCGTGGATGTGGATAGGGTCCTGGCATGGGCAGCCACGGGAGTGACGCGTACGCGAACCACGTGCCGACACCGGTGACACAGGCCGGTCGCGACGGACTTGAGGCTCTGCTCGCCGGGCCCGGGAAGGCGGTGATCGCGCTCGACTTCGACGGCACGCTCGCGCCGATCGTGCCGGACCCCGAGCAGGCGCGGGCGCATCCGGACGCGGTGCCGGCGCTGGCCGCGCTGGCCCCGAAGGTGGCGTCCGTGGTGGTGATCACCGGACGTCCGGCCGAGGTCGCGGTGCGGTACGGAGGCTTCGCGGGAGTGGCCGGTCTTGGTCATCTGGTGGTTCTCGGCCACTACGGCGCCGAACGCTGGGACGCGGCCAGCGGAGAGGTCACGGCACCGCCCCCGCCCCCCGGAGTGGCGGCGGCCCGGGCCGAACTGCCCGTACTGGTGCGGGACGTGGACGGCGCGTGGGTCGAGGACAAGGGGCGCGCGGTGGCCGTCCACACCCGGCGGGCGGCCGATCCGCAGGGGGCGTTCGAGGCGCTGCGGGAACCGCTGGGCGACCTCGCCACACGGCACGGGCTGATCGTGGAGCCGGGGCGCTACGTCCTTGAGCTGCGCCCTCCCGGGATGGACAAGGGAGTGGCCCTGCGCGAGTACGTCCGCGGGGTGGGCGCCGGGTCCGTGCTGTACGCCGGGGACGACCTCGGAGACCTTCCCGCCTACGCGGCGGTGGAGACACTGCGCGGCGAAGGGGTGCCGGGGGTGCTGGTGTGCAGCGGGAGCGACGAGGTCACGCGGCTGCGGGAACAGGCGGATGTGGTGGTGGAAGGACCGGAGGGAGTGGTCCGACTGCTCACGGGACTGGCGGAGAGCGTCGGCGGCGGCTGAGGGGGCGCGGCGGGTCTGGGCGGTCGCGCCGCGGGGCGGCACGGGTGGGCGCATGGGCGGGCCACGGCGGCACCCTGCCGCGCCGGGCGGCCTCGCGCCGCGCCGGGCGGCATCCCCGCCGCGCCGGGCGGCGCCCTCGCCGTATCGGGCGGCACCCCGCCGCACCGGGCGGCATCCCGCCCTGCTGGGCGGCACCCCCGCCGCGCCGGTCCGCATCTCGCCGTACTGGGCGGGTGGCACCCCCGCCGTGCCGGGCGGCACCCCCGCCGCACCGGCCCGCATCCCGCCGTGCCGGTCCGCATCTCGCCGTGCCGGGCGGCATCCCGCCCTGCTGGGCGGCATCCTGCCGTGCCGGTTCGCATCCCGCCGTACTGGGCGGGTGGCACCCCCTGCCCTGCCGAGAGGCACCCCGCCGCGCCGGGTGGCATCCTGCCGCGCTGGGCGGCACCCCCGCCGTATCGGGCGGCGCCCTGCCGGGCAGGGCGGCACCCCGCCGCACCCCGCCCTGCCGGGCGGCACCTGAGCCCGGGCCGGGCCGCATCCCGCCCCGCCGGGCGGCACCCCGCCCCGCCGGGCCGCATCCCGCCCCGCCGGGTCGTGTCACCCCCGGCCCGGGCTCAGGTGCTGGGTGGTGTGAGGGCTTCCAGTTGGTCCAGGAACCAGCGTTCCGGGGGGAGGGCCGTGGCCGCTGCCGCGAGGCGTTTGGTCCGTTCCGCCCGCTCATCCCGGCCCATGGTCAGGGCCTCGTGCAGGGCTTCCGCCGTCTCGACGACGTCGTACGGGTTGACGCCCAGCGCGTCCTCGGAGAGTTCCTCCCAGGCGCCGGCCTCCTGGGAGAGGACGAGGACGCAGCCCTCGTCGGAGACGACGGGGACCTCCTTGGCGACCAGGTTCATCCCGTCGCGGATGGGGTTGACCAGGGCGACATCGGCCAGCCGGTACGCGGCGAGGGAGCGGGCGAAGTCGTCCTCGACATGCAGGAGCACCGGCGTCCAGCCCGGGGTGCCGAAGCGGGCGTTGATCGCCTCCGCCCGGCGCCGCACCTGTGCCGTGTAGTCCCGGTACACCGCGAGATCGTGGCGGGACGGGTAGGCGAACGCCATATGGACGACCCGCTCGCGCCACTCGGGACGGGACTCCAGCAGCGCCTCGTAGGCGAGCAGCCCGCGCACGATGTTCTTCGACAGTTCGGTGCGGTCCACCCGGACGATCGTGCGGCGGCCCGCCCCGATGTCCTCGCGCAGGGTCGTGATGCGCTCGGCCACGTCCGGCTCGTGGGCGCGACGGCGCAGGAAGTCGGCGTCCGCGCCGAGCCCGTGCACCGCGATCACGGTCTCCCCGGCACCGCCCGCGAACTCCTCGCAGCACGCCCGGAACGCGTCCGCCCAGCGCCGGGTCAGAAAGCCCAGCCGGTCCGCGCCCAGCATGCCGCGCAGCAGTTGCCCGGCGATGTCCCGCGGCAGCATCCGGAAGTACTCCGGCGGCGCCCACGGGGTGTGGGAGAAGTGAGAAATGCGCAGGTCGGGGCGGAGCGCGCGCAGCAGGCCCGGCACCAGCGCCAGGTGGTAGTCCTGGACCAGGACCGCCGCGCCCTCGGCCGCCTCCGCCGCGAGCGCCTCGGCGAAGGCCCGGTTGTAGGTCTCGTACGCCGCCCACTGCCGCCGGAACTCCGCGTCGAAGACGGGCTCCAGCGGGGTCTGGTACAGCATGTGGTGGACGAACCAGAGGACCGAGTTGGCGATGCCGTTGTAGGCGTCGGCGTGCACCTCGGCCGGGATGTCCAGCATCCGGACACCCGGTTCGCCGACGCCCTGCCGTACGGCCTGCCGGTCGCCCTCGCCGAGGGCCGAGCACACCCACAGGGCTTCCGTGTCCGGCCCGATCGCGGACAGCCCGGACACCAGTCCGCCGCCGCCGCGTCTGGCGTGCAGCGTCCCGTCGTCGCGGACGTCGTAGGAGACGGGGCCGCGGTTGGAGGCGACCAGGACCCGAGCAGCACCGAGGGTTGCAGCCATACGCCTGAACCTAGCCCACCCCGGAAACGCTCAAACGTACGGTTCCGGCACATGCGCCGTGGCATCCGGCCGCAAACGGAACCGGAACCGGAACCCGCAGCGCCGCATCCCGCACGGGGCGCCCCGCCTCACGCCACCTTCCGCGCCGCGTACTCCGCGATCTCGGCCATCGGTGGCCGCTCCTCGGTGTCCACGGAGTACGTCCGCGGCTCGAAGCCCTCCTCGCCCCGCTCGAACTGGGTGATCGCCGGGCGCACCAGATGGCCGCGGGCCAGCCTGAGCTGGGCGGTGCGGTAGATCGCGGCGGCCATCCGGCCCAGGGCCTGCCCGTCCTGGTGCCGGTGCTTGCGCACCCCCACGTCCACCTGGGCGAGCGCGTCCAGACCGACCAGGTGCAGCGCGTCCACCAGCATGCCCAGCTCCACCCCGTACCCCACCGGGAACGGCAGCCGCTCCAGCAGCGCGCGCCGGGCCGCGTACTCGCCGCCGAGCGGCTGGACGAAGCCGGCCAGCTGGGGCCAGTGCAGATTCAGCAGCGGGCGGGCCATCAGCTCGGTGACCCGGCCGCCCTGCCCGGCCGCGCCGGCGAGCGGACGGTCGTACATCCCCTTGACCAGCTGGACCCCGGGCTCGGTGAGCAGCGGGCCGACGATCCCGGAGACGAATCCGGAGGTGAAGTCCCTGAGGTCGGCGTCGATGAAACAGACGATGTCGCCGGAGGTGACCAGCAG
This sequence comes from Streptomyces sp. NPDC091377, assembly GCF_044757045.1. Lineage (NCBI taxonomy): Bacteria > Bacillati > Actinomycetota > Actinomycetes > Kitasatosporales > Streptomycetaceae > Streptomyces > Streptomyces sp. NPDC091377. Next base: position 17,948 of record NZ_JBIVUE010000032.1, read on the forward strand.
CGAGCGCCACAGCACCTCGCCCTTGCCGGGCACGGCCGGGATCCTCGGCAGGATCGCGTCCCGGTGCACCACCCGGGCCCCCGCGGCGGCGGCCACCTCGGCGGTGCGGTCGGTGGAGCCCGAGTCCACGACCACGATCTCGTCCACGAGCGGCACCTGGACCATCAGGTCCCGGCGGATCACGGCGACGATGTCACCGACGGTCGCCGCCTCGTTCAGCGCGGGCAGCACCACACTGACCGTCTGGCCCGTCGCGCGCTTGGCGGCCAGAACACGGTGGAGCGGGCGGTCGGACGACGACCAGGTGCGGGTCCTCAGCCAGCGCTCGACTTCTTCCAGCACGGTCCGTGGCTCCTCACTGTTTCGGATCACTGCTCGGACGCATGACAGGGATCTCACCGCGGGATGTGATCCATCTCGCGGTTCGGACGGCTATCTCAACTGTCCTGGCCTTCGGTTACAGTCTTGAACAACGCTGATGACCATCGCATGTCGGAGGTCCGCAGCATCCACAACCGCTCATATAACCGCATACAGCTCATCCAGAGGGGCAGAGGGAAACGGCCCGATGAAGCCCCGGCAACCCTCCAGCCGGTCTCGTACCGATCACTGACGATCGTCGTCGCGAGGCTCCCGGCTCGGGAAGGTGCCAAATCCGTCTCACGACGAGATGCGTCGTGAGGAAGATGAGGAGAAAGGGCCTCGCCTCACATGGCTGTGCAGACTGTCGCGAACCACGGCACTTCCGCCCCCACCGTCGATCTCGGACCCGCCTCCGGCCTGTCCTGCCGGGAATGCGGCCACCGCGTCCCGCTCGGCCCGGTCTTCGCCTGCGAGGAGTGTTTCGGCCCGCTGGAGACCGCATACGATTTCTCGGGCTACGACACCGAGGCACTGCGCCGGCGGATCGAGGCCGGCCCCGCGAACATCTGGCGGTACGCCCCGCTGCTCCCGGTCCCGGCGGACGTCGCCGACAAGCCGAACCTCAACCCCGGCTGGACCAAGCTGGTCAAGGCCGACAACCTCGCCCGTGAGCTGGGTGTCACCGGCGGCCTCTTCGTCAAGGACGACTCCGGCAACCCGACCCACTCCTTCAAGGACCGGGTCGTCGCGCAGGCCCTGGAAGCGGCCCGCGCCTTCGGCTTCACCACCCTGTCCTGCTCCTCCACCGGCAACCTCGCCGGCGCCGTCGGCGCCGCCGCCGCGCGCGCCGGGCTGCGCTCCTGTGTGTTCATCCCGCACGACCTGGAGCAGGGCAAGGTCGTCATGGCCGCGGTCTACGGCGGCGAGCTGGTCGGCATCGAGGGCAACTACGACGACGTCAACCGCTTCTGCTCCGAGCTGATCGGCGACCCGGCCGGCGAGGGCTGGGGCTTCGTCAACGTCAATCTGCGGCCCTACTACGCCGAGGGTTCCAAGACCCTGGCGTACGAGATCTGCGAGCAGCTCGGCTGGCGGCTGCCCGACCAGCTCGTGGTGCCGATCGCCTCCGGCTCCCAGCTCACGAAGATCGACAAGGGGCTCAAGGAGCTGATCGCCCTGGGTCTGGTCGAGGACCGGCCCTACAAGATCTTCGGCGCGCAGGCCGAGGGCTGCTCACCGGTGTCGGCCGCGTTCAAGGCCGGGCACGACGTGGTGCGCCCGCAGAAGCCGAACACCATCGCCAAGTCGCTGGCCATCGGCAACCCGGCGGACGGCCCCTACGTCCTGGACATCGCCCGCCGTACCGGTGGCGCGGTGGAGGACGTGACGGACGAGCAGGTCGTGGACGCGATCCGGCTGCTCGCCCGGACCGAGGGGATCTTCGCCGAGACGGCGGGCGGGGTGACGGTCGGTGTGACGAGGAAGCTGATCGAGAACGGTCTGCTCGACCCCTCGCTGACCACGGTCGTGCTGAACACCGGGGACGGACTCAAGACGCTGGACGCCGTCGCCGACACCGGGCTGACCGCGACCATCCGGCCCAGCCTGGACTCGTTCCGCGAGGCCGGACTGGGCTAGGGCCGACGGGCCCTCGGGCCCTGCCTTCATCCGTCCCGCGCCCCTGCCGGGGGCGAGCACCCTGACCGGAGGTCACATCGTGAGCGTCACCGTTCGTATCCCTACCATCCTGCGGACCTACACCGACGGGAAGGCCGAGGTCTCCGCCGCCGGGGCCAACCTCGGTGAGGTCATCGCGGACCTGGAGAAGAACCACACCGGGATCGCCGCCCGGGTCCTGGACGACCAGGGCAAGCTCCGGCGCTTCGTGAACGTCTACGTCAACGACGACGACGTCCGCTTCGAGCAGGGCCTGGAGACCGCCACCCCGGACGGCGCCGGCGTCTCGATCATTCCCGCCGTCGCCGGTGGCTGAGTCACCGAGCGTGCTGTGAATTGCCCCCTCCGTAAGAGAAACGGAGGGGGCAATTCTGCATGGTTGAGCACGGTAGAGTTGGGGAAGCGCGGAGCGTCTTCGCATCTGCATGCGGTCGGGAAGCAACGAGAAGTAGCCAAAGTCGGCGGCCCTTTTATGCCTTATGCGCCCTTTGCCCGGCCCGACTTGCCCCGAAGTCCTCTGAATTCTCCGTATATTCCCGACCGGTGCTGCCTGGATTTCTCGTCCGATTGACCTGTTGCAGACGGCAGTTGGACAGATACATTCAGCCGCGGTCGACGCGTTCCGGCGCACGCCCCCACCGATCGGGGGGTGAGGTCTGACCCGGGTCCGCGAAGTGTGGATCTGTGCAAGGGCCAGTAATAGGGGAGTTAGGCATGGCTCAGGGCACCGTCAAGTGGTTCAACGCGGAGAAGGGGTACGGCTTCATCGCGGTCGACGGTGGTGCGGACGTCTTCGTCCACTACAGCGCGATTCAGATGGACGGCTACCGCACCCTGGAAGAGGGCCAGCGGGTCGAGTTCGAGATCTCGCAGGGCCAGAAAGGCCCGCAGGCCGACATGGTTCGCGTCACCGCCTGAACATTTCTACAGGAAGGGCCCGCACCCTCTCGGGGGTGCGGGCCCTTCCATCTGTCCCGGGCCGTCTCCACCGGGCTCCGGGCTCCGGGCTTCGCGCTTCGGGCTGCGGGCTGCGGGCTCCGTCCGGATCGGGTCGCCTCCTTCGGCTCCGGCTGCCCCGGGCCGGCCCCACCGGCCTCGGTCCGGCTCCGTCCGGCTCCGTCCGGCTCGGTCCGTGCAGGTCCGCACCGGTGGGGGCCGGGCGGACCCGGGCGGGTCCGGTCGTTCGCGTACGGCTGAGCCGGGGGTGAGACCTTCGGTAGCCGCTTGCACTCGGCATGGTCGAGTGCTAATCATTGGCGTTAGCACTCTGAAGGTGAGAGTGACAACGAAGGACCGGGTCGGTGAGGCCGCAAGCCGGGTGGGGCAAGGAACCACGAGGCAGGCGAGCCGTCCGTCGCGGGCGCGGGCGCGGTCCGAAGAATCACCCCCAGTCCTGGAGGGACCACTTCACATGGCCAAGATCATCGCGTTCGACGAGGAGGCGCGGCGCGGCCTTGAGCGCGGGATGAACCAGCTCGCCGACGCCGTCAAGGTCACCCTCGGCCCCAAGGGCCGTAACGTCGTCCTCGAGAAGAAGTGGGGCGCCCCCACGATCACCAACGATGGTGTGTCCATCGCCAAGGAGATCGAGCTCGAAGACCCGTACGAGAAGATCGGCGCCGAGCTGGTCAAGGAAGTGGCGAAGAAGACGGACGACGTCGCCGGTGACGGTACGACGACGGCCACCGTCCTCGCCCAGGCCCTGGTCAAGGAGGGTCTGCGCAACGTCGCCGCGGGCGCCAACCCGATGGCCCTGAAGCGCGGTATCGAGAAGGCCGTCGAGGCCGTCTCCGGTGCGCTGCTCGACCAGGCCAAGGAGGTCGAGACCAAGGAGCAGATCGCCTCCACGGCCTCCATCTCCGCCGCCGACACCCAGATCGGCGAGCTGATCGCCGAGGCCATGGACAAGGTCGGCAAGGAAGGCGTCATCACCGTCGAGGAGTCCCAGACCTTCGGTCTGGAGCTTGAGCTGACGGAGGGCATGCGCTTCGACAAGGGCTACATCTCCGCCTACTTCGCCACCGACATGGAGCGCATGGAGGCGTCGCTGGAGGACCCGTACATCCTCATCGCGAACTCCAAGATCTCCAACGTCAAGGACCTGCTCCCGCTCCTGGAGAAGGTCATGCAGTCGGGCAAGCCGCTGCTGATCATCGCCGAGGACGTCGAGGGCGAGGCCCTGTCGACCCTGGTCGTCAACAAGATCCGCGGCACCTTCAAGTCCGTCGCGGTCAAGGCGCCGGGCTTCGGTGACCGCCGCAAGGCGATGCTGAACGACATCGCGATCCTCACCGGCGGCGAGGTGATCTCCGAGGAGGTCGGCCTCAAGCTGGAGAACACGACCCTGGACCTCCTGGGCCGTGCCCGCAAGGTCGTCATCACCAAGGACGAGACCACGATCGTCGACGGCGCCGGCTCCTCCGAGCAGGTCGCCGGCCGGGTCAACCAGATCCGCGCCGAGATCGAGAACTCCGACTCGGACTACGACCGCGAGAAACTCCAGGAGCGCCTGGCCAAGCTCGCGGGCGGCGTGGCGGTCATCAAGGCCGGTGCCGCGACCGAGGTCGAGCTCAAGGAGCGCAAGCACCGCATCGAGGACGCCGTGCGCAACGCCAAGGCGGCCGTCGAGGAGGGCATCGTCGCCGGTGGTGGCGTGGCCCTGCTCCAGGCGTCGTCGGTCTTCGAGAAGCTGGAGCTGGAGGGTGACGAGGCGACGGGTGCCGCCGCCGTGAAGCTCGCCCTGGAGGCCCCGCTGAAGCAGATCTCCGTCAACGCCGGCCTTGAGGGTGGCGTCGTGGTGGAGAAGGTCCGCAACCTCACCCCGGGTCACGGTCTGAACGCCGCGACCGGTGAATACGTGGACATGATCGCCGAGGGCATCATCGACCCGGCGAAGGTGACGCGGTCCGCGCTGCAGAACGCCGCGTCGATCGCTGCGCTGTTCCTGACCACCGAGGCTGTCATCGCCGACAAGCCGGAGAAGGCCGCTGCGCCTGCCGGTGGCGGGATGCCGGGTGGTGACATGGACTTCTGATCGGCTTCTGTCGGTCGGCGTCCTGCTTGTGCCGAGGGCGGTGTCTTCTGGGGGACCAGGAGATGCCGCCCTTTGGCGTTCGGGGGGGGCGGGGTGGGGTGGGGTGGGTGTTGGGTGTTGGGTGTGGGTGGGATAGGGCTCTGTGCGCGGTTCCTCGCGCCCCTGACGGCGGGGGGTTGCTCGGGTGTGGGTGGGATAGGGCTCTGTGCGCGGTTCCTCGCGCCCCTGGAGGCGGGGGGTTGCTCGGGTGTGGGTGGGATAGGGCTCTGTGCGCGGTTCCTCGCGCCCCTGACGGCAGGGGGTTGCCTGGGTGTGGGTGGGTTGGCGGCCCCTAAAAGCAGGGGTTTCTTGGGTTCTTGTGGGTTTGGGGGGTGACTGGCGCTAGCGTGCGGGGCATGCGGATCCTCCAACTTTCCGACACCCATCTGGAGCGGACCCCCGGACCCAACCGGCACGGTGTGGACGCCACCGGGACGTTGCGCCTCTTCCTTGACGAACTGCGACATCAGCGCGGCGTCGACATGGTCCTGGTCACCGGGGACATCGCAGACGACGGGGCGGTGGAGTCGTACGCGGTCGCGCGGGAGTTGATCGGGGGGTTCGCCGCGGGGCTCGGGGTGCCGGCGATCTTCACCACCGGCAACCACGACGACCGGGACTCCTTCGGCAAGGTGCTGGGCAGCGGGCATCTGGGGGCCGACGGCGCGGAGTACGCCACCGCCGCGCTCTCCTCGCCCGGCGGTGAGATCGCCGCCGTGAGCGTCGTGCGCGGATACCGGATCATCACCCTGGACTCGCTGATGCCGGGGGAGATCTACGGCGGGCTCACCGACGCCCAGCTCGACTGGCTGAACGACCTGTTGCGCACCAACGGCGACCGCGGCACGGTCCTCGCCCTGCACCACCCCCCGATCGCCATGGACGTCGACCTCCAGCGCGCCTTCGGGCTGCGCAACTCGCCGGCGCTGGCGGAGGTGCTGCGCGGCAGCGACGTACGGGCCGTGCTCACCGGGCACTACCACCTCCAGTTGCTCGGGCTGCTGGCCGGTATCCCGGTCTGGGTCGGTCCGGGCGTGGTCAGCCGGGTCGATCTGACCGCCCCGCCCGGCACCGACCGCGTGGTGCGCGGCGCGTCCGCCTCCCTGGTCGAGGTGGGCGGGGCGGCGGGCGCCCTCTTCCACACGCTGCACGCCCGTGACCCGCGGGCCCACGAGACGATGTACGAGATGGACGAGGACCAGGTGGCGGAGTTCATCGAGACACGGGGCCGGATCCGCTGACCGCGGCGACCCGCGGCGACCCGCGGCGACCCGCGCCGACCCGTATTTCTTGAGTAACTCAATCAATCGGCTTATCGTTGCCTAAGTCAATCACTCGCCGTGTGATGCCCTGACGGAGGCTCCGCCATGTCCGACGCCCCAGCGCCCACCGCCGAGACCGGGACGGTGGCGCCGCCGCCCCGTCCCCATGCCGTGGTCGCGGTGCTGGCCTTCAGCGGGGTCGTCGTGTCGCTGATGCAGACGCTGGTCATCCCGATCGTCCCGGAACTGCCCCGGCTGCTGGACGCGCCCGCCTCCGACGCCGCCTGGGCGGTCACCGCCACCCTGCTCGCCGCCGCCGTCGCGACCCCGGTGATGGGACGGCTCGGGGACATGTACGGCAAGCGGCGGATGCTGCTGGTCAGCGTGGTGCTGCTGGTGGCCGGGTCGGTCACCGCCGCGCTCAGCGACACCCTGGGGCCGATGCTCGTGGGCCGGGTGCTCCAGGGGCTGGCCTCCGGGGTGATCCCGCTCGGCATCAGCATCATGCGCGACGAACTGCCCGCCGAGCGGCTCGGCTCCGCCACCGCGCTGATGGGCGCCTCGCTCGGCGTCGGCGGCGCGCTCGGGCTGCCCGCCGCCGCGCTCATCGCCGACCACCTCGACTGGCACGCCCTGTTCTGGATCTCGGCCGCGCTGGGGGTCGTCGCCGGTGCGCTGGTGGTGGCGCTGGTGCCGGAGTCGCGGGTGCGGACCGGCGGGCGGTTCGATCTCGTCGGCGGGGCCGGGATGACCGTAGGGCTGGTCTGTCTGCTGCTCGGGATCTCCAAGGGCGCGGACTGGGGCTGGTCGAGCGGGACCACGCTGGGGCTGTTCGCCGTCGCCGCGGCGGTGCTGCTGGTCTGGGGCCAGTGGGAACTGCGGATCCCGGAGCCGCTGGTCGATCTGCGCTCCACCGCCCGCCGCCAGGTGCTGGTGACCAACCTCGCCTCGATCGCCGTCGGTTTCGCGATGTTCGCGATGTCCCTGGTCCTTCCGCAGATGCTCCAGATGCCCGCCGGGACCGGGTACGGGCTCGGGCAGTCGATGCTCACGGCCGGTCTGGTGATGGCCCCCTCGGGGCTGGTGATGATGGCGGTCGCCCCGCTCTCCGCCACCGTCTCCAGGACCAAGGGGCCCCGGACCACCCTGATGATCGGCGCGCTGATCGTCGCCGCGGGCTACGGGCTCAACATCGCCCTGATGTCCGAGGTCTGGCACTTCGTGCTGGTCTCCTGCGTCATCGGCGCCGGGATCGGCTTCACCTACGGCTCGATGCCCGCGCTGATCATGGGGGCCGTGCCGCCGTCGGAGACCGCCGCCGCCAACAGCTTCAACACGTTGATGCGGTCCATCGGCACGTCGACCGCCAGCGCCGTCGCCGGGGTCGTCCTCGCCCAGATGACCACCCCGTTCGGGTCGGTCGTCCTGCCCTCCGAGAACGGCTTCCGGACCGTGCTCGTGCTCGGCGCGGGGGCCGCGCTGCTGGCGTTCGCGGTCGCCGCGTTCATTCCGCGGCAGCGGGATGCCGGGAGCGACCGGGACCCGGAGGGGACGGTGCGGGCAGCCTCGGGGGAGGGGGTGGCGGAGCCCGCGGCGCCGGTCACGCGCCAGGGGTGACTACCGGTGCGCGAGGTGCGAGAGGTGCGCGAGGTGCGCGAGGTACGAGAGGTGCGAGAGGTACTACCTGTAGTACCGGTACTACAGGTTCCCCATCGGCTCGATGTCCGTGCGGATCGGGGTTCCCCACACCCGCAGCACCTCGTAGTCGGTGAACTCGTGGACCAGCCGGTAGGCCGTCGCCGGACGCGAACCGCGCCGCTGCGCGGCCAGATACAGCTCGGCCTCCCGGCGGTCACGGCGCGGGGTGCCGCACAACTGCCACTCCTGGCCGTTCCACAGCTCCGGCAGCCAGCGCTGCTGGGGCTGCGGCCGGTCGCCGCGCACCCCGTAGCGGGAGGGCGCGGTGGCGTTCGGGCCCGCCGGTCCCGCCGGGCCGTTGAACTCCGCCCGGCGGGCCGCGCGGCGCCGGGTCTCGCACAGCAGACACAGATCGGGCGCGCTCTCGTCGACCGGCCCGCCCGGGTGCTCCGCGCACCGGGTGGTCGGCGGCGCCGTGCTGACGCTCTCCTCCAGCAGGTCCAGGGCGCGGCGCAGGTCCGTACGGAACTCGTGGAGCTTGGTGTCGGGGGTGTCCGCGGTGAGGGCCTCGCCGTGCTCGCCGAGGAGTCGGAGGGCACGGCCCAGGGCGGTGAGGTGGGCGTGGTTCATGAGGACAGTGTCGTACGCCGGAGCCCGAAGGCGTAGGTCGCGGCGAAACCGACCAGGTAGCCGGTGAGGAGCCCGCCCCCGTAGACGGCCACCGTCACGCCCAGGCCGCGGTTGCCGGCCAGCAGCGGGAAGAGGGCCCAGCCGGAGGGGCCGATGGCCGTGGCGCCGACCTTCACGCCGAGCATCGCGAACAGCCCGACGAAGGCGCCGCCCGCCGCGCCGCCCACGCACGCGGTGAGGAACGGCCGGCCGAGGGGGAGCGAGACGCCGTAGATCAGTGGCTCGCCGACGCCGAGCAGTCCGGCCGGGAGCGCGGACCTGATCGTCGTACGGAGGGAGGTGTCGGCGCGCAGCCGGACGTACACGGCCGCCGCCGCGCCGACCTGGCCCGCGCCCGCCATCGCGAGGATCGGCAGCAGCACGGTGTAGCCCTGCTGCTCGATGAGGGTGGTGTGGATGGGGATGAGGGCCTGGTGCAGCCCCAGCATCACCAGAGGCAGGAACAGTCCGCCGAGGATCAGGCCCGCGAAGGCGCCGGTCGTGGTCAGCAGCCAGTCGGAGGCGGTGCCGATGGCGGAGGAGACCGCGCCGGCCGCGTACATCAGCCCGTACAGCGTGGCCAGGCCCGCGACCAGCACCGTGACGGTCGGGGTGACCAGGACGTCGAGCGCGGCCGGGACCCGGCGCCGGCAGCCCTTCTCGACGTACGTCCCCAGCAACGCCGCCGCCAGCGCGCCGAGCACCCCGCCCTGGCCGGGGGAGAGCGTCACGCCGAACGCCGTGACGCCGGCCACCCCGGGGTAGACGACGACCGCCGCGACCGCGCCGCCCAGCACGGGCGTGCCGCCGAATTCCTTCGCCGTGTTGTAGCCGACGAACACCGCGATCAGCGCCATGAACGCCGAGGCGATCGCGGCGAGCGCCGGGGTGATGCCGGGGAGCAGACCGGCGTTGACCAGCAGTCCGTTGAATCCCGCGAGGATGCCGCAGCCGATGAGGGCCGGGATGAGGGGGACGAAGATGTTGGCGACGCGGCGCAGGGCGGCTTTGGCGGGGGTGGCGTTGCGCCGCTTCTGCCGGGACCGCAGCCGCTCCCCGTGGGAGGCGAGCCGCTCGGCTGTGGGGGGCTGGTCGGTCGGGGCGGGCAGGTCGGCTGCGGCGAGGTGCCCGGTCCGGTCGGTCGTCGCGGGGCGCTGTTGCTGGAGGAGGTCCTCGAACGCCTCCGTCACCCGGCCGACCACCCCCGGCCCGAGCACGATCTGGTACGTGTCGTCGGCGACGACCCCGAGCACCCCGGGTACGGCCCGCAGCGCGGCCTCGTCCACGGCCGACGGGTCGGCGAGACCGAGGCGCAGCCGGGTCATGCAGTGGGCGACGGAGGTGATGTTCGCCGCGCCGCCGACGAGCGGGAGGATCGCGGCGGCGGCGGTGGCGGTGTTGGCGGCGGGGCCGGTGGGAGGGGGGCCGGCGGCGGGCGGGCTGGTGTCGGGTGGGGTGGTGTCGGGCGGGGTGGGGTCGGCGGGATCGGCGTCGGGCGGGTCGGTGTGGGGAGGGTCGGTGCGCACCTGCTGAGCGTGCGGCTCAGGGGGACGCGGCGGCGAGCGCGGCGCGCAGATGGCCGCCGGACTCCTCCAGAAGGCGGGTGGCGGTGGCCCCGTCGACCCCGGCCAGGATGGTCAGGATCGCGTCCTTGACCTCGCCGTCGGTGGCCGCGAGGGCCGACTCGATCTCCTCGTCCGCGGCGCCGGTGGCGAGCGCGACGATACGGCGGGAGCGGGCGCGCAGCTTGTCGTTGGAGGCGCGGACGTCGACCATCAGGTTCCCGTAGGTCTTGCCCAGCCGGATCATCGTGATCGTGGAGATCATGTTGAGCACGAGCTTCTGGGCGGTGCCGGACTTGAGCCGGGTGGAGCCGGTGAGCAGTTCGGGCCCGACGACGACCTCGATGCCGTGCTCGGCGGCGGCGGCCAGCGGGCTGTGCGCGTTGCAGGCGAGGCCGACGGTGAGCGCGCCGAGCCCGCGGGCGTACCGCACGGCGCCGACGGCGTAGGGGGTGCGGCCGGAGGCGGAGACGCCGACCACGGTGTCGTCGGCGGTGAGCTTCAGCGCGTCCAGTTGGGCGCGGGCGAGGTCGGGATCGTCCTCGGCGCCCTCGACGGAGGTCACCATGGCCTCGGGTCCGCCCGCGAGCAGCCCGACGACCTGCCCCGGCCCGGTGTTGAAGGTGGGCGGGCACTCGGAGGCGTCCAGCACCCCGAGCCGTCCGGCCGTACCGGCGCCGATGTGCACGAGCCGCCCGCCGCGGCCCATCCGCTCGGCCACGGCGTCGATCGCGGCGGCGATCCGCGGCAGCTCCCGCGCCACGGCACCGGGGACGGTGGCGTCCTCCTGGTTCATCAGCGTGGCGATCTCAAGAGTGGAGAGTCGGTCGATCTCGGCCAGCTCGGGCCGGAACGCCTCGGTGGTCAGCGAGGCGAGCTGGGAGTGCAGATCAGGGGACGGTGAGACGGAGGTCATGGATCCGACGGCTCTTTTCAGCGAGGGGGGTTGGTTCGAGGCAGCTGTCTTCTGTCTATGCCGCCCAGCGGTGTGTTGTCCGGGTGTCCGGGTGCCCTGACGCCCTCTTGTCGGGGTGCCGGTCCCGTCTTGTCGGGGTGTCGGCCCCTCTTGTCGGGGTGTCGGCCCGTCTTGTCGGGGTCGGCCCGGTGGTCGGTCCGGTCGGCCGGCTGCTGCTTCCGGTGGTGCCGGCCGCTACTTCCGGTGGCGGTGGGCCAGCGCCTCGTAGGAGGCGGACAGCGCGGGTGCCGCCGTCTCGTAGGTCCGCTGGGCCACTCCCACGAACAGACAGTCCACGACCAGCAGCTGACTGGTCCGGGACGACATCGCCGCCGGGCGCAGCTCGCTCTCGCGGGCGGTCGACGTCGTGAGGATGAGGTCGGCGTACTGGGAGACCGGCCCGTCCGGCCGCCCGGTGATCGCCACGGTCGTGGCCCCGTGCTCGAAGGCGACCCGCAGCGGCTCGATCACGTCGCCCGTCGATCCGGAGTGGGTGATGGCGATGGCGAGGTCCCCGGACCGGAGCTGCACGGCGTTGGTGACCGCGAGATGGGGGTCGGAGTGGGCGTGGGCTATCAGTCCTATGCGCAGCAGCTTCTGGGCGAGATCCTGGGCGACCAGCCCGGACGCGGCGATGCCGTAGATGTCGATGCGGCGGGCGCTCGCGGCGGCGGCGACGGCGGCGCCGAGCTGGGTGGTGTCCAGCCCGGCCGCGGTGTCGGCGAGGGTCTGCTGTTCGTCGTAGGCCAGTTTGGCGACGACGTCGGCGATGGGGTCGTCCACCGCGATGTCGGTCGTGATGGCGGGCGCGCGGCCGGACTGCTGCTGGGCGGCGAGACCGGCGAGGGCGAGCCGCAGATCGCGGTAGCCGGGGTAGCCGAGCAGCCGGGCGGTGCGTACGACGGTCGCCTCGCTGGTGCCGGTGAGTTCGGCGAGACCGGTGACCGTGAGGGCCGCGCAGCCGGCCGGGTCGCCCGCGACGGCCTCGGCGACGCGCTGCATGGAGCGGGTCATCGAGGGGGCGAGGGTGCGCACCTTGGCGGCGAGCGCGGCGGGCGCGGGCGGCGCGGTGGGGGGCGCGGGCGGTGCGGGCGGCGCGGGCGGTGCGGTGGGGGGCGCCGCGGCCGTGGCCGGCGGGGCGGGAGCGGCGTGGGCGGGGTGCGCCGGGGGTGCCGCGGCCGTACCGCCGAAAATTTCCTTCACTTTCTGGGTCACTCTTGAAAGATATTTTCGGCACGGTGTCGGGTCAAGAGTGCGCACAATGGAGACATGACTGTCCTCAGCCCTTTGGAACAGGCGTTGCACACGGCACGCGCGCGGGTGCTCGCCGACCTGGTCGCGGGCGAGGTGGCCGAGGCGGACGTGGTCTCGCTGGTGGAGGCGTCCGTCGCGGAACGGCGCTGGTGGGTGGAGCAGTGGCCGGACGGGGCGGCGTTCGTCGCGGGCCTGGTCGCCCAGGATGTGCAGGACGCGCTGCTGGACCGCTACGGCCGCTGGCCGCTGTGCCCGGTCTGCGGCTCGGGCGACCCGCACGCGCTGGACATCGAGCCGGAACTGGGCCCCGACCCGCACTGGGTGTGCCACAAGGCGGGCGTGAAGGTGGCGCCGCTGGGCGCGCTGGGCGGCGCACGGACCAGCTGACGCGCCACCTGGCGTACCACCGGGCGGGTTCATAAGACGCTGCACGACGCACGACGCATGACGCATGACGCATGACGCATGACGCATGACGCATGACGCATGACGCATGACGCATGACGCATGACGCATGACGCGTGACGGATGACGCATGACGGATGACGAGGCAGAGGCTCCGTGACGATCTACATCGACCCGCCGACCTGGCCCGGGCACGGCCGGCTGTGGTCCCACCTGATCAGTGACCTGTCCTACGACGAACTCCATCGGTTCGCCGAGGCGCTCGGGGTGCCGCGCCGGGCCTTCGAGCGGGACCACTACGACCTCCCCGACCGCCGGTACGCGGACGCGGTCCGGGCCGGGGCGGTGGAGGTCGGCAGCCGTGAGGTGGTGCGGCTGCTGACGGGGTCGGGACTGCGCCGGCCCAAGCGGCGGGGGCCGGTCTGAGGTTCACCGGGTCGTCGGGAGCAACTCGTAGGCGTACAGCTCGTCCGTGTCGCCGTGGCCGTCGTCGGCACCGGCGCCCTGGCCGTGGGAGGGGCCCGGGTCCGTGCTGACCCGCTGGAACCCGGCCCGGGTGAGGACCGCTTGGGACGGGGCGTTGTCCGGCTCGACGGTGGCGAAGAGGGAGCGTACGTCGTCCCTGGCCAGCGCCCAGTCGGCGAGGGCGCGCAGGGCCTCGGTCGCGTACCCCTGGCCGCGGGCCGACTCGACCAGGTCGTAGCCGATCTCCACCCGGCCGTCCTCGTCCGGCGCGCTGTGGAAGCCGATGCCGCCGACGGCGAGGTCGTCCTCGGCGCGGACCAGGACGAAGACGCCGAACTGCGGGCGGAGCACCCCCTCGATGTACGCCTTGAGCAGCAGCCCCGCGGCGACCCGGGTGCCGTCCATGGGGCCGCCCTCGATCCAGCGGAAGCCGCCGTCGCCGCCCGCGGTGAGGTCGGTGGCGGCGGCGGGGGTGAGTCCCTCCAGGACGAGGCGGCCCGCGGGAAGGACCAGGTTGTTGTTCCAGCGCCACTCGGTGACGGGGGCGCGGCCGGGCAGTTCGCCGCGGCCGGTGGCCCACAGCAGGGTGCGCCAGGGGTCGGCGTCCGGCTGGATGTGCGGGAAGATCGTGCGCAGCACGAACTCGGCGTGGGCGGGGGAGGGTTCGTAGGCGAGCGCCAGGGCCTCGGTCAGGTCGTGGGTGTGCAGCAGCACCTCGGCGACGCCCATCGCGGCGAAGCCCTCGCGGCCGGCGCCGCGGAACGGGTACGGGTGGAAGGCGCGGGCGGCGCGGGGCGCGGTGCGGACGGCGGCGGCGAGGAGCGCGCCGGTCGTCTCGATCACCTGGAGTGTCCCGGCGTTGTCGGCCGGGTCGAGGCCGCCCTCGGTGCCGTCGATGGTGATCTGGAAGGGGACGTACGCGTCCTGCGCGCGCCCCGCGAGCTGTCCGGCGTAGGCGATCAGGTCACTGGCGATGTGCTCGGCCGTCGCCCGGCAGCTCCAGGTCAGCCCCCGGGCGGGGGTGCCGGCCCAGTCCTTCGAGGTGCCGGGCCGTAGTGCCGCGACGGCCTCGGCGACGGATTCCGTTACCTGCCCGGCCGCGTGTTCCCCACCCTGAAAACTCATACGGGCAGGCTAATGCGGAGCGAATCGGGGCGACGACAGCATTTCCAGCTCGGCGGTCATGTTGTAGCGGGCCGTCCGCTCCCACCGCTCCCGGCCGTACGGGGTGTGGAAAAGGGCGGGCAGCGCGAGCAACTGGCGCAGCACGGCGGCGCGGCCGGCGCGGAAGGCGTCCTGCGGGACGAAGCCGTACTCCTCGCGGACGGCGGCGGTGTAGGCGGCGTACGCCGACGGGGGCGCGGCGAGGACGGCGAGATCCGCGTCGCAGAGCACCTGTCCGTCGCGGTCGTCGGCGCCGGGCGCGTGGGTCACCGTCAGCCGGACCAGCCGGGCCACCTCGGCGACCTTGGCCTCGGGCACCCCGGCCTCGGCCAGCGCCCGCTCGGCCAGCCGTGCCGACCGCTCCTCGTTCTCCTCCCGGTCCGGCCGGTACACGGCGTCGTGGAACCAGGCCGCGAGCCGTACGACGTCCAGGTCGTCGGCGTACGAGGCCAGCGTGTCGATGTGATCGAGCACGGCGGTGAGGTGGGCGAGCGTGTGGTACCGGCGCTGGGGCTCCCGCCAGCGGGTGAGGAGACGATCGGCGTAGGGGAGGGGGTCGGGGGGTTGCCCCCGGCCCGGGGAGCGGGCGCCTTCCAGGGCGGCGGCGAAACGGGTGCGCAGGGTGTCGGGACCGGGATCGACCATGTCGGCATTCTCCCGCGAAAGGGAGGCGGCACTTAGGTTGGATCACATGACGGATACGACGATCGCGGGCGGACCGGTGGAGCGGGACCCGGAGCTGCCGGGGCTGTTGCTGAGGACGGAGCGGGACGCGCTGGTGCCGTTGCTGCGGGCCACGGCGCCGGAGGGGTTCGCGATCCGGACGCGGGCGTGTCCGGACTGGACGGTGCGGGAGGTGCTGGCGCACTGTTCGGCCGTGCTGACGCGGGTCGTGGAGCGCCGGTACGAGAAGGATGTCTTCTCGCCCGCCGCCAACCAGCGGGACATCGCCGAGCGGGCCGACTGGACCGACCAGCAGGTGGTGGACGAGCTGGAGCGCGGGATGACCGAGGCAGGGTCGAAGATCGCCCGGGCCGGGGGGATCCTGGACGGGATCGCGCTGGGGGAGTGGGTGCATGCCGGGGACGTCCGGGAGGCGCTGGGCGAGCCGGGGGCGTACGCCGGTGCGGGACTGCCCCTCGCGCTGACGCTGCTGGCCCGGATCACCCGGGAGAAGGGCCAGGTGCCGCTCCACGCCGACCTCGACGACAGGGACGAGCCGCTGCGGTTCGGGGAGCCCGACGGACAGCGGCCCCCGGCGCGGTACATCGGGGACGCCCCGACCCTCGTACGGCTGTACTCGGGACGCCCGACGGACGGCGCGGGGTTCGAACTGGCGGGGGTGGAGGCGGGGGAGCTGAACATCTACGCGTGACGGGGGTGTCCGTAAAGCGATCGGAGAGGGACGGAATACCGGCCAAGCTCGGTGGGGATCACTGACGCGTGACAACCATGTCAACAGGTGGCAAATACGGTCGACGGATGCCGTGCGCGTGTTCGACATTTACGCGTGACAACGCTGGCAAGCCCTTGCCGAGCCGGGGCCCCTTCTCGCGGCCTGCGGGTTCGCGGCGTACTCTGCTATTGGACTAGACCTGTAGTCGCCAGGGGAAACGGGAAGGGGTCCTATGAGTTCGCGTGCAGTCCTGGAGGTGATCGCGCTCGACGCCGAGGACGCGGTCGCCGCCCAGGCGGGGGGAGCGGATCGACTTGAGCTGGTCGCCGACATGGCGGCCGACGGGCTGACCCCGCCGGTCGACACCTTCGCGGCGATCCGTGCCGCGGTGGACATTCCGCTGCGCGTGATGCTGCGCCTCGCGGACGGGTTCGCCGCGGGAGACACGGATCGGCTGGCGGAAGCGGCCCGGCGGATGCGGGGGGCCGGGGCCGACGAGTTCGTCCTGGGCTTCCTCGACCCGCACGGCGGGGTGGACCTGAACGCCGTCAAGCTGCTGGTGGGGGAGCTGGACGGCTGTGCGTGGACGTTCCACCGCGCCATCGACCGCGCCGCCGACCGGGACGCCCTCCGCAAGCAGTTGGACGGACTGCCCGGTCTCGACACCTACCTCACCGCGGGCGCGGCGGCGGGCGTGGACGACGGCCTGTCCACCCTCCTGACGGAGACCGCCCGCAGCGGTGAGTCCGGCTACGAGCCCCGCATCATGGTCGGCGGCGGCCTCCGCCTCGACCACCTACCGGGCCTCCTCGCCGCGGGCATCGACGCCTTCCACATCGGCGGCGCCGCCCGGCCCACCGGCTGGCAGGGCCCGGTGTCCGCCGAAGCGGTGTCCCAGTGGCGCACAGCCCTGGACACCACACCGTAAGCAGCAGCACGCAGCACACAGGGTGGGTGAGGCAGCCACACCAGGCCGGCCTCACCCACCTTTTGCTGTCCAGCAGACAAACCGACAACCCCCCTGAGGGGCGCGGGGCTGTATCGATCTGCGGCTCCGCCGCGTGGGCGCGATCAGCCACACACAACCCGCACCCGGCAACGAACCGCACCACCCCGCCCCCACACCACCCCGCCCCCACACCCCCACGCCCCCACCCCACACACCACCCCGCACCCGGCAGCGAACAACACCACCCCCCACCCCACCCCACCCCCCGTCACAACAACTGCGTGGGCAACGCCACCCCGTGGGTCACCACCAACCCCGAAACCGCCCGGGTCAACGCCACATACAGCCGCCGCAACCCGGTCCGCTCATCCGGCTCCCCGTCCACGACGGCGGCAGGCTCATCCAGCACCACGAAGTCGTACTCAAGCCCCTTCGCCAACGACGCCGGCACCACCGTCAGCCGCGTCTCCCGGGTCGTCTCCTCACCCGGCGCGAGAGGGGACAGCCCGGCCGCCGCCAACCCCTCCACCAGCGCCGGCACCCTCCCGTCCGCGGCGATGAGCCCGATCGACCCCTCCTCCCGCAACGCCTCCCGCACGGCGTCGATCACCCCCTCGACCCCGTCGACCGGCCGCACCTCGAACACCCCGGGGTTCTCCCGCACCGACGCCACCGCCCGCAACCCCGGCGCGATGTGCGGCAACAGCCGTGACGCGTACGCGATGACATCGGTCGGCACCCGGAACCCCGCCGTCAGCTCCTCGACCACCGCCTCCGGCTTCCCCAGATGCTCCAGCGCCTCCGCCCAGCTCCGCGTCGCCCACGGCGTCGTCCCCTGCGCCAGATCCCCCAGCACCGTCGCCGACCCGGTCGTGCACCGCCGCCCCACCGCCCGGTACTGCATCGGCGACAGATCCTGCGCCTCGTCCAGCACCACATGCCCCAGCGAATGCGTCCGCTCCACCAGATCCGTCGCCTCGTCGATCAGCACCGCGTCCGCCGCCGACCACTTCGCCGACTTCACCGACCGTACGGTCTTCGCCCACAGCACCGTCTTCTGCTCGTCCGCGTCCAGCACCCCCTCGGCATGCTCCGCGAGGAACTCCGCGTCGGTCAGCAGCCGCAGCACCAGCTTCGCCGGATCCACCGCCGGCCACACCGCCTTGACCGCCGCCTTCACCGCGCTGTTGCGCGCCACCGCGTCCTGCACCCGGTCGTCCGGCGCCTCGCCCGAGCGTTCCATCTGCACCAGCACCGCGTGCGCGATCCGCTGCGGCAGCGCCTCCCGCGCGGCGCCGTAGCGGATGCCCCGGTCGAGCAACTCCCCGACGATCGCCTCCAGTTCGTACGCCGGCACCCGCCACCTGCGCGACCCCCGGACCACCATCACCGGCTCGGTCGGCATGCTGACCTGCGCGTACAACGCCCGCCGCAGCACCCGCGCCATCCGCGCGTCGCCCTTGACCATCGCCGCCGCCGCGTCGTCCGTACCGCGGACCTCCACCCGTGCGACCAGGTCGTCCACGGTCGCCTGCCGGACCGCCAACTCGCCGAGCGCGGGCAGCACCTGCTCGATGTAGTGCAGGAAGGAACGGTTCGGCCCGATCACCAGCGTCCCGGTGCGCGCCAGCCGCTCGCGGTGCGCGTACAGCAGATAGGCCACCCGGTGCAGGCCGACCGCCGTCTTCCCGGTGCCGGGACCGCCCTGCACACACACCGTGCCGGTCAGCCCGGACCGTACGATCTCGTCCTGCTCGGGCTGGATCGTCGCCACGATGTCCCGCATCGGGCCCACGCGCGGGCGCTCGATCTCCCGCTGGAGCAGCCGGCTGGTGCGGGCCGCCTCCGCCGGGTCCGAGAGCCGTTCGTCCTCGTACGCCGTGAGGTCGCCGCCGGTGTAGCCGAAGCGGCGGCGCAGCCCGACATCCATCGGGTCCTTCTTGGACGCCCGGTAGAACGACTGCGACACCGGCGCCCGCCAGTCGATGACCATGGGGTCGCCGTCGGCGTCGTGCACATGCCGCCGCCCGATGTAGAAGCGCTCGCCCTCCGCGCCCTCGGCCCGCTCGGCGCCCGGGGCGTGCAGATAGTCGAGGCGGCCGAAGAAGAGCGGGGTGTCGCTGAGGTCGGCCAGCGCCTTCACGCGCAGTTCGATCTGGTGGGCCAGCGCCTCCGCGCTCACCCGGTTCGCGGCGACGTCGCGGATGTCGAGCGCCTCGACGTCCTCGCGCATGGAACGCAGCGCGGCACGGGAGGAGGCCAGGTGGGCGCGCTCGTGAGAAAGGGGGTCGACAGGGTCGACGGGGTCGGCGGCGGGCGTGGACAAGGCGGTGCCTCCGGGATGGCTGAGCGGAAGGAAGAAGCCGACCGGTTTCCGTCCGGACGACGGCGCTCCATGAGGGAGGCGGGCAAGAGCGGGGATTCTAAGGGACGGACGGAGTCCGGGACCAATGGATTTCCCGCGCGGCTGCGGGCGGCGGAGGCGGACGATCCCCGGGTCTTCGCCGGCTGTCCCCTAAGGGACGGGGCATCCTCCGGTGGGGGGTGCGGGTCCACCCCGGGGCGGAGGGCGCGGGGGCGCGGATTCGATCCGCAGACCGATGCGTCCTTCACCCCCGGAAACGCACCATGGAGTCATGAGTGCAGCGACCATCACCCCCATGCCAGGCCGCCCCTCGGGCGCCACCGCCGTCGCCGGCAGCCACCGGCATCGCATAGGCGAAGCCCTGCACGCCCTACGGGTGTTCGCGGGCGCGGCGTTCGACATCGTCCTCCTCGGTGAGTACGGCGAGGAGGCGGGCGTACGCCGTAGGTGACCGCCTAGTGTCACCACGTGATCAGCACCTCACGCCAGGTGACCCCCCGGTCCACCCCCGACCCACCCCCACCTCTCCTCGCCCCCTCCCTCCTTGCCTTCGTGTCCGTGCTCTCCCTGACGGCGTTCGCCGCCCTGTGCGCGGTGCGCGGTCTGCCCATGGCGGACGTCCTGGTCTACCGGGCCGAGGGCGCGGCGGTGCTCCACGGCCGTGATCTGTACGGCTTCACCGTCACCGAGTGGCATCTCCCCGCCACCTATCCCCCCTTCGCGGCGCTGCTGTTCACCCCGCTGGCCTGGCCGCCCGTCCCGGTCCTGAAGGCCGCGTTCCTCGTCGGCAACCTCGTTCTGCTGGCCTGCCTCATCCGGCTCTCGGCCCGTTTCGCGGGCCGGACGCTCGCCCCGCCCGCCCTCGTCGCGGCCACCGCCCTCGCCCTCTGGCTCGAACCCGTCTTCCAGACGCTGCTCTTCGGGCAGATCAATCTGGCCCTGATCTGTCTGGTGCTGTGGGACCTCACCCGGCCGCCGGGCGCGCGCGGCACCGGCGTGGCGCTCGGGATCGCGGCGGGTGTCAAGCTCACCCCGGCCGTGTTCATCGCGTATCTGCTGCTGCGCGGCCGGTACCGGGAGGCCGCCACGGCGGTGGCGGCGTTCGCCGGGACGGTCGCGGTCGGGGCGCTGGTGCTGCCCGCGGCGAGTGTGGACTTCTGGAGCCGCCGTCTGTTCGAGACCGACCGGGTGGGAAAGCCGTGGATCGTCGACAACCAGTCCGTGCAGGGTCTGATCGCCCGCGCGCTGGGTGAGGCCCGGCCGGGGGCGGCCTGGCTGGGGGCGGCCGGGCTGATCGCGGTGGCCGGGCTGTGGGCGGCCCGCCGCGCCGCCGACGAGCGGACCGGGGTGCTGCTCGCCGCCGGTACGGCCCTGCTGGTCTCACCGATCAGCTGGACCCATCACTGGGTGTGGTGCGTCCCGCTGATCGCCCTGCTCCTGGCGCGGGGCCGCGGGCGGCTCGCCCTCTGCGTCACGCTCCTGTTCACGGCCCGCACGATGTGGCTGGTGCCCCACGAGGGCGCGCTGGACCTGCGCCTGCCGTGGTGGCAACAGCCACTGGCGTCACCGTACGCACTGCTGGCCCTGCTGGCCGTGGGGGCGGTGCTGATGCCGGCGGGGGCGGCCGGTCAGCTCTCGGCGAGGAGTTCGTCGGCGTCCATGATCCGGTAGGCGTAGCCCTGTTCGGCCAGGAAGCGCTGGCGGTGGGCGGCGAAGTCCTGGTCGATGGTGTCGCGGGCGACGACGGAGTAGAAGTGGGCCTGGTGGCCGTCGGCCTTGGGCCGCAG
The DNA here is from genome assembly GCF_044757045.1 of Streptomyces sp. NPDC091377. Classification (NCBI taxonomy): domain Bacteria; kingdom Bacillati; phylum Actinomycetota; class Actinomycetes; order Kitasatosporales; family Streptomycetaceae; genus Streptomyces; species Streptomyces sp. NPDC091377. The sequence continues at coordinate 38,932 of NZ_JBIVUE010000032.1, forward strand.
GACCCGGCCGAGGCGCTGGGCCTCCTCCTGGCGGGAGCCGAAGGTGCCCGAGACCTGGATGGCGACGGTGGCCTCCGGCAGGTCGATGGAGAAGTTGGCGACCTTGGAGACGACGAGGACGCTGATCTCCCCCTCGCGGAAGGCGCCGAAGAGCCGCTCGCGCTGGGCGTTGGAGGTCTCGCCCTTGATCACGGGGGCGTCGAGGTGCTCGCCGAGTTCGTCGAGCTGGTCGATGTACTGGCCGATGACGAGGATCTGCTGACCGGCGAAGCGGCGCACGATCGCCTCGGTGACCTTGCGCTTGGTCTCGGTCGTGGCGCAGAAGCGGTACTTCTCCTCCATCTCGGCGGTGGCGTAGGCGAGCCGCTCGGTGTCGGTGAGGTTGACGCGGACCTCGACGCAGTCGGCGGGCGCGATGTAGCCCTGGGCCTCGATCTCCTTCCAGGGCGCGTCGAACCGCTTGGGGCCGATCAGGGAGAAGACGTCGGACTCGCGGCCGTCCTCACGGACCAGGGTGGCGGTCAGACCGAGCCGCCGGCGGGCCTGGAGGTCGGCGGTGAACTTGAAGACGGGCGCGGGCAGCAGATGGACCTCGTCGTAGAGGATCAGCCCCCAGTCGCGGGAGTCGAACAGCTCCAGGTGCGGGTAGACGCCCTTCCGCCGGGTCGTGAGCACCTGGTAGGTGGCGATGGTGACCGGGCGGATCTCCTTCTTCGTACCGCTGTACTCGCCGATCTCCTCCTCGGTGAGCGAGGTCCGCTTGACCAGTTCGTGCTTCCACTGCCGGGCCGAGACGGTGTTGGTGACCAGGATCAGCGTCGTGGACTGGGCCTGGGCCATGGCGCCCGCGCCGACCAGCGTCTTGCCCGCGCCGCAGGGCAGGACGACGACTCCGCTGCCGCCGTGCCAGAAGTTCTCCACGGCCTGCCGCTGGTACGGGCGCAGCGCCCAGCCCTCCTCGTGGAGCGCGATCGCGTGCGCCTCGCCGTCGACGTACCCGGCGAGGTCCTCGGCCGGCCAGCCCAGCTTCAGCAGCACCTGCTTGATCTGCCCGCGCTCGGAGGGGTGCACGGCGACGGTGTCGGGGTCGATCCGGGTGCCGACCAGCGGGGCGATCCGCTTGGACCGCAGCACCTCCTCCAGCACCGGCCGGTCGGTGCTGGAGAGCACGAGGCCGTGGGCGGGATGCTTGCTCAGGGTGAGCCGTCCGTAGCGGTCCATCGTCTCGGCGACGTCCACCAGCAGCGCGTGCGGCACCGGGTACCGGCTGTACTGCACCAGCGCGTCCACGACCTGCTCGGCGTCGTGCCCGGCGGCGCGCGCGTTCCACAGGCCCAGCGGGGTCACCCGATAGGTGTGGATGTGCTCCGGCGCCCGCTCCAGCTCGGCGAACGGCGCGATGGCCCGACGGCAGTCGTCGGCCTGCTCGTGGTCGACTTCGAGGAGCAGGGTCTTGTCGGACTGGACGATCAACGGACCATTCACGCGCGGCACCCTTCCGTGCGGCGGCCGGACGGTTCGGCCAAACGTCCAGTGTGCCTGATCCCGCCCCCGACCGACCTACGCCACCGCCCCACCCCCGACCACGCCGCCGATCCGCCCCGACCTGCGCCGCCGATCCGCCCCGACCTGCGCCGCCGATCCGTCCCCGACCGCGCCGCCGATGCGCCCGCCGCCCTGCCCCCGACCTGCGCCGCCGCCCCGCTCCCGACCGCGCCGCCGATGCGCCCGCCGCCCTGCCCCCGACCTACGCCACCGCCCCGCTCCCGACCGCGCCGCCGATCCGCCCCCCGACCTGCCGCGCCGGCCCGCCCCGTTATGGTTTCCGCGGTCCTGCAATAGGACCGCTGGCCTCCGGGCCCGGCATGACTTTTGCCCCCTGTCGAACGGATGACCTGGGGG
>NZ_JBIVUE010000033.1:0-37608 GCF_044757045.1 Streptomyces sp. NPDC091377
GGGGGGGGGGGGGGGGGGGGGCCGGGGGGGGGGGGGGGGGGGGGGGGGGGGGGGGGGGGGGGGCCCCCCCCCCCGGGCCCCCCCCCCCCGCCGCCATCCAAAGTGTGCCCGGTTCAGGGATGGCTACGACGTCTCAGTCGGCGATGAATCGGTCGATCTTCACCTCGGTGAGTGAGTCCAGCGCATCGAGTTGGGTGGCCGCTGCGGCGATCTGGTCGTATTCCGTCCGCAGAATGCGGATGCGGTAGTACTCGATCACTCGCGCGAGGTCGTCCACGGCCAGTTCGGCTTCGTCGTTGTCGACCATGTGGACGACCGATCGCAGTGCTGTTGCGGGTGCCTCCTCTCCTGCGAGCCGCCCCGAGATGCTCTTGGCAGTGGCGCGGATGAGTTCATCAGGCGAGCGCGGTTTGTTCATCGGCTGAGACATTCTCCCTCGGAAGGTCACCCGGTCCGGTTGATGTAGGCGGTGGTCACGCCCAGCGGATTCCCGTCGGGCGCCGCGGTGGTGCGGTAGTGCGCGGTGACCGTGTACTTCTTCTTGCGGCATCCGCAGCCGGTCCAGTACGAGTACGTGATGTCCCATTCTCCGTCATAGACCCCGCCCCAGGCGTTGCGCCACTTGCCCGAGATGAGCGCCTTCTTGAGGTCGCTGAGCATGGTGGAGCTGGATCTCCACGCGGATTGCTTGCCCTTCCCGAGGTGCTTGTCCTTGATGTGCCGGAGACCGAACTTGCCGTACTTCTTGCCGCCCACGGTGACGTTGGTGGTGCTTCCCTCACAGATGGTCTTCCAGCGGCTTCCGGGAGAGCGGGACCACATGAGGATGCGTCACCTGTCGCAGGCCTTGAACGGGTTACCCCAGGCGCCGCACCGGCTGTCGAGGTCGGTTCCGTTGACCGGGTCGGCGCAGACGAAGTCATAGGCGTTGCAGTTGCCGCCGAAGACCGGGTCCAGCTGAAGGAACCGGGCAGTGTTCGGGTCGTACAGCCGCGCGCCCATCAGGATGATCCCGGTGAGCGTCTCGCCTGAGCGCTGGTTGGAGCCGAACCAGCCGTAGCGCTGGGCGGTCTTGCCTGTGCGGGAGGCGCCCGTCTCGTTGCTGTCGATGACCGTCGGCGCGACAGCCGAGTTCAGCGGCAGCTGGAGGGCGACGTCGCCGTGGATGCTGGTCAGCTGGAGGACCGTGCCGCCAGCCTTGCCCGTGGTCGCGCTGAACGCGCCCGTGGCCGAGGCGACGTGCGGGTCACGGTGCCCTGGGCGGCGTCCTCGACGATCCAGCTCGGGCTGTCCGAGTCATTGCCGTAGTGGTTGGTCTTGGCCGCCGTCTGGCTCCAGGTGCCGGCGTTGTTGGTCTCCACGGACCACGAGCGGAACCGCAGCCCGGCTTCTAGTTGTCACGTCTGGCGCTGGGAACCGGTGGTCTGCCGATGCACCAGGTCGTTGGCGTAGTACGACAGGGCCGAGCCAGGTAGCGCGGTTGTGCGGCCGAAGGCGTCGTAGGTGTAGCCCGAGGCGGCGATACGGACCGCGGTGTCGTAGGTGCGGCTCGTCACTGTGCCCGTGGCTGTTGGGCAGAGCAGCCCGGGATCGGCCGAGGTCTCGGTCGTGCCGGTCCGGTTGGAGCGACTGTCCAGGACGTATGTCCGCAGGGTGCAGACGTTGTCGCTGGTGTCCTCGACCCGGGTGAGGCGTCCGGCGTCGTCGTAGCCGAATTCCTGGTGCGACCAGCCGGAGCGGGTGGCGGCCTGGCCATGGATGGTGGAGGTGGCAGCGTCGTTGTAGACGGTCACCCCGTCGCTGTCGCGTGTGTAGGTGCGCTCGACGACGGTGCCTGCGGCGTCTTTGGACTGCTTGAGCGTGTAGCCGCCCGGGAGCTTCTCCGAGGCCACGGCGCCGTCCACGTCGTAGGTGGCGGTGAAGGCACCCGCGACCGAGTCGGTCACCCTGGTGGGCAGCTCTCGCGGCTCGGTGGAGGAGCCGTAGGTGTAGGTGACTGTGCTGGGGACGCTGTTGCCGACCGTGACAGGGCGGTTGCGCCGGTCATACGCGGTGGTGGTGGTCCCTCCGTCCGCGTCGGTGCAGGAGATCTCTGTGCCGGTGGTCGACCAGTAGGTGCTGACCTGGGTTCCGGCGTCGGTGCCCGAGGTGCCGGGTGCTCCCTGCCGGGTGACGCGGCCCTGGGCGTCGTACTCGGTGACGGTGGTGATGGCCAGCCCGCCGGGGTCCTGCACCACCTTGATGGGCAGGCCCTTGGCCCAGTCGTAGGCGACGGCGGTCAGCTGGGCGTCGGCCATGGCGGCGGGGTGCTCGCGGACCTGGGCGCCCTCCTTGGAGCTGGTGATCTGGTTGCTGATGGCCACGGCGTCCCCGGTCGTCCCTCGTCGTAGCGCTTGCTGGTCCAGCTGCGCGCGAGGACGGAAGAGCCCGCCGCGACGAGCGTGGTGCTGCCCGACGTGAGGTCTTTGGCCAGGTCGATCCGGCCGAGGGGACCGAACTTCTCCAGCTCACGTGTACCGGTCTCGTCGAACTCGGACCGCGTGGACAGCAGCTCGGCGCGCTCCGCGCTCGGCCGATCCGTCAGCCCCAGATCGGCAGCGACTTCCGGGCGGCTGTCGTCGTCCCGAGGGCGGTTTCCTCGTTCCCGGCCGACAGTTCACGGACGACGTTGCCGAACCGGTCGTGGTCGGTGTTGTCGATCCGACCGCCCGGCTCGGCGAGGTTGACTCGCTCGCCGGACACGTTCAGGTACTGCACCGTGGCCAGACGGTACGCCGACTGCTCCAGGGCCGATCCCGAGTGGGAGGCCGGCACCGTGTCGGCGGGGAAGACGGCGGTGGCGTCCGTGGGGATGTCCTGCTGCCCCCACATGCGGACCGTGTCCCGGTCCATCACGTACGGGGCCGAGGGGCCGGACAGCGGCACGCCGTAGACGACGCAGGTCGTCGCCTCGCCCTCGACGGTGCCGGCTGTGCCCTCCTTCAGCGCGGCACGGGTGGCCTTAAGGAGCATGCCCTCGCCGGCCGAAGGATCGTTGCCCGCCTGGCTGTAGGTGAACGTCCACGGCAGTTCGCCGGGCGTTGTCAGCGAGGTGACCCGACCGGCCGCGTCGTAGGTGTACGCGGTCACCAGCGCGGGGCTGATCTGCGGGTTCCAGGCCCGGCGGAGCCGGCCCTCGTCGTCGTACTCGTAGGCATGCACGGCCTTGGACGTGGCAGCCGAGGCTCCCGGCTCGGTGGACCACAGCCGGATCTCGCGGACCTGGCCGCCGACGTCGCCGAAAGCCGTGGAGGTCGCCGTCGTGGCGGAGGCGTAGACGTACTCCAGCAGGCGGCAGCCCCTCGTCGACGGGGCCGCCGCGCAGGCGGACGCGGTAGCGGCGGACGTCGGGGCGATGATCCGAGTCGGCCGGGCCGGCCCCTTGTCACAGAGCACCTCGTCAGTGATCTTTGCATTCTGCCTGTGTGACGTCGAGGGCCTCGCGGTCACCGATGCGAGGCTCACGGCGAAGGCTCAGGGTCTCCCCTGAGCGGTGGGACCGCACAGGCCGGAAGGAAGGAGTCATCCTCGGCGTCGGCTGCGGATTCTACTGATCTTTCGAAAGAGCAACGCGAAGCCGAAGCCGACGACATTGACCAGGATCAGCGCGGCGGCGATCGTCCATACCTGCTGCATGGTGCTCCTCTCGTCCTGCCTACGGGAGCCGGTGCTTCTGCTGGATCGGCATCCCGCGTGTTGGAGTGGCTGGGCGAGCGAATCGCCCGGTGTGACCGGTGAGCTTGGGCGCGGCGGTGTAGAAGACGCATGCCACAAGGAAGGCGGTTGCGGTGACGCCCCATTGGCTGGTAGTCACGGTCTCTTCCATGATCACGGCCCACCAGTAGTAGGCGGGTTCGGAGGGGGGATATCCGAAGAGCATGCAGATCAAGGTCAGGGAGACCGGGGGCAGCCAGGCGAGGGTGGGGCCGAGGAGTCTGGCGGCGGTGATGGCGAGTGCTGTGTGCAGCAGTACGTTGCGCACAGCGGGCTGCCAGGGGAGGTCTGGGCCGGCCATCTGTGCGACGCTCACCGACAGGCAGGCGAGGCCGGTGAGCGTGAGGAGCCAGGCGATTCGGGCGGGTGTGAGGCGTGCGGGCTCGGGGAGCGGGACGCGGGCGGTGTTGTGGGAGCCGATACCGGCGGCGATTCCGGCAAGGACCGGAATGAGCAGGAGAAGGGAGACGGGGGTTTCGAAGAGAAGGAATCCGACGCTGTCGATCATGGCGTGGGCGCACAGCAGGGAGAGCGCCGCGGTGACCGCGAGGAGGGTCAGGGCGGGACGCATGGCATGGACACCTGCCCAGGCCCGTAGTGTGCGGGCCGCGCTGGTCATGCGCTCTCCAGGCTGCATGACCGGTGGCTGTTCATGATCTTCTGGACGTTCTGGGGTGAGAGGATCTTGGGAGGTGTGGGGAATTCGTTGGGGTTGACCTTGATGCCGGCTGTGTGCAGCAGCGTGGCGTAGAGGGAGAACTCCTCCTGCCAGTACGCGGGGCCCGGGCCCGGCTCTTCGTACATGAGGTCGCAGTGCAGGGGCCGGACGAGGGCGGAGGCCACGTCCTCGATCCGAATCTGGCCGGTGGGGTAGGCGTCGGCGGGGATCTCCATCCCGGCGACGGTGGGGTCGCTGATGCGATAGGTGCGGCTCAGTTCGTCGAGGCGCTCCGGCACGACAGACGTGTACCCGGCCGCGCTCGCGGCCTCGGTGAGGGTTTGCATGTGTTGAACGACCTGGTTCTTGAACCGCTGGTGCTCGGGGTACAGGCAGATCTTGGGTGCGGTGCCCGAGCAGTCGGTCGGGGCTGCCGTGGCAGGGGTGAGGCGGTCTGCGGGCAGCACGTAGGGTCCGGCGGCGACCAGCACGACGGTCAGGGCGGCGCACACGGCGCCGGCGGTCGTGGGCAGACGAAGTCCGGAGCGCTGGCGCAGTGGCAGCCAGAGCAGCAGCACGCTGGTGATGGCGAAGAGTGCGAGCTGGGCGGCGAGGTATCCGGGGGTGTAGTCGTACCCGAGTCGGGAGACGGTGGCGCCGCCCAGGGCGAGGAGATTGAAGCCAGTGCTGCCGCCTTCGCCAAGCAGGTAGATCAGTGTGAAGGCTCCGACGGCGGCCACAGCACCGGCGACCAGCGGGCTGGCGAAGCGGCCGACGGCAGATCCGAGGGCGGCGTACCAGCAGATCGCCGCGCACTGTATGAGGGCAGCCGAAGTGATACCGGGCCACGGGACAGATCCGTGTACGCCACTGGTGATGAGGCCGGTTGCGACGGTCAGCAGGTGCACCGCGAGGACGGGGCTGGCTGACCATGCTGCAGCACGCAGGTACGGCCGGTGAGGCTGCTTGGTCGCCAGGACGAGGTGAATGTTTCCGGGCCTGGACAGCCGAGCGGCGTCGACCGCCGTGGCACCGGCGAGCAGCGGACCGAGGATGAACAGGACGATGGCGAACCAGTCCACGGTCCACAGTGCTTCGCCTCGCCAGGGCATGCCCCTCTGGGCGAAGTTCACTGTTTCCAGCACCACGGCCGGCAGTACGAGCCAAGGGCCGACGAGCGTCTTGAAGGCGTACCGAGGTGAGTGCATCACTCCGCATCCCCCATCAGTGTCGCGATCGCCCGTTCCAGTTCCGTGTCGCCCGGGGCGTCGGCTGTCGCCTTGTCTTCCAGAGCCGGTACGTCGCCGTCGAAGATCACCTGTCCTGCGTTGAGGACGATGACGCGGTTGGCGAGGCTGCGGACGTCCTCCACGAGGTGGGTGGAGACGAGAACGATCCGGCCGTCGGAAACCGATGAGATCGTCTCGCGCAGGGCGATGCGTTGGCGCGGGTCGAGCCCGACCGTGGGTTCGTCCAGCAGGAGCAGGGACGGATCATGGATCAGCGACTGGGCGATGCCGAGCCGTCTCAGCATGCCCCCCGACAGCGTCCGGATCTTGCTGCGCCTCCGTACGGTCAGGTTGACGCGTACCAGGGCGTCGGCCACCGCCTCGGGGCGCTGCTTGGGAGGGATCTTGTGAACCCAGGCGACGTAGTGCAGGAACTCCTCACAGGTGGCGCTGCGGGGCAGGTCCGGCTCCTGCGGCAGGTACCCGAGCCGACGGTCCTTGGCGGATTCGAGGGTGATGGTTCCGGTAGTCGGCTTCTCAATGCCCGCCGCGAGGCGGAAGAAGGTCGACTTCCCCGCCCCGTTGGGACCGACCAGGCACGTCACTCCCTCGCTCAGAGCGAACGACAGAGGTCCCAGTTGGAAGCTGCCCCCGTGATCCTTGACCAGTTCCTCGCAGCTGAGGCGATGTTCACTCACCGGTGCCGATCTCTCTTCTCGTGTTCCGACCTGGGTGGTGTGAAGCGCTGGGCGCAGTTGCGGCCACGCGTCAATTCGAGCCGCGTGGCCACAACGTTCGGGCTCAGAACCATGATGCCGGGGGCGGGTTACCGCCCCGGGCGGGTCAGTACTTGTCGCCGCCGTCGGTGTAGGACCAGCCAGTCGCCGGGTCAGAACGCCACGGGATGTCGAGCTGGGCACGGACTTTGCCGCGGGCGTAGTCGGCAGACCCCGACACACCGGTCGAGGCACTCTTGTACGTGTACGACCGGCTGCTGTGGTGGTCCGTCTCGTCGCTGTCGTGGTCCCAGTACCTCTGGGTGCAGGACATGTACTTGGACGCCTGGACGCAGTACCCGGCGTTCACCTGCGTCTCCAGCTCGACGTACACCTTGTGGTCATCGGCGTTCGACAGCTTGCTGTAGGTGCTCGCGAGAGAGCGGGTGCCGTTTGAGCTGTTGTACACCTTCCAGGTTCCGTAGGCGTAGCCAGTGCTGCCGTAGCCGGTCACCTTCAGCGGGTTCGAGCTGGCGTTCCACGTGCGAACAGCATTGAGCGCCTGCGCCGTGGTCGGCACCGCCCCCACCGCGATCACGGCTATCACGCTCGCGCCGACAGCGCGTCTGAGTATGGTGGAGTGCTTCGTTTGAGGCATGTTCCCCCCAAAAGGATTGGTCATTCCCGTTTGCGATCAACGGAGGAAGTCGAACGTTTCATCGACCGCGCTGACGTGATGAAACTACACAACGCGCTCTACGGAAAACACAGTCACACCTGGTATCTGAGGTAGATCTGAGCCTCCGCCGCCACCCAAGGAACCCACGAATCAGCCTGTAGGGGGGCGGGGGCTGAGGCAGCCCTGCCGACGCCAGGTTTCGTAGCACGAGCCGTGACCAGACTTCGCCCGAAGGACGGTGACGGTCCGACATCCGGACGGCCGTGCTGGTGAAGCGTCAGTGTCAGTGGGCTCTGCCAGGGTGTGCGTCGTCGATGAACTGGTGGAGGGGTGGGAGGCGTTGCGGGTGAAGCGCCGCAGGATCGCCTCGGTGGACGCCGTACGGGTCCGGATCGCCATGGCGTACTTGATCATCTGGTCGTACTGCTGGGCGATCAGTTCCCAGCGGATCGGGCGGGTCAGCGCCGGGGTCAGCTGCGGGTAGGCGTCCGGCTCGCCGGCCACCGGCCGGTACAGCTTCACCTTGTTGATCCGCTTAATCCTCGGCAACAGGTCGAAGTTCAGCAGCCTCGTGATGCCGAACCCGATTTCCAACTGGCCATGCGAGTCCGTGTAGTTGGCCTCGACGTCCATGGTGGTGCCGTGCCGCATGGCGCCCTCGATCATCGCGGCGACCTCGGAGGCGGTGCAGTTGATCAGCTGGGAGTGGATGGCCAGGGACTTCTTCTCCACGTGCCAGTAGATGAGCACCCCACGGCCGCCGTAGCGCGAGTGCCACTCGGTGAACAGGTTCTGGTCGTAGGCGCGGACATGGGTGGAGTCGGAGGCGACCGCGGTCGAGCCCTGGCCCCACACCTCGGTGCTGCGGGCGGCGAAGGTGGCGTTCGCGATCTGGACGGCGATGGCGCGGGCGGCCTCGGTGGACAGGTACCGGCGCCGTACGTAGCGCAGCTCGTCCTCGGTGTGGTCGTGGACGCCGGACGCCACGGCCTTGATCCCGGTGTTCGTGCCGTACGCGTAGATGACCAGCAGCAGGCGTTCGGCAAGCATCTCCGGCGAGAGGCTGCCGCCGCCGGAGACGGAGGTGACCGCGTCCAGGCAGCCGGTCCCCAGCACCGCTTCCTTCAGCATGTCGACGAGCGGCACGATGCCCCATCGGCGCTGTACCTCGCCCTTGATTCTGCGCAGGTTGCGCGGCTCGGGCTGGGCCTCGGCCGCCGTGAGCCGGATGGCGCCGGACTTCCGCTCGGCGATGTCCAGCCAGGACAGCTTAGGCATCCGGTCGTTGAGCAGGGTCAGCTCGGCCGTCATCTGCTCGCGCAACTCGTCGACGAACACCGCGGCGTCCAGCGGCTTGCGCAGCTCCCTGTAGTTCTCTACCCGCCGGGCCTCGAAGTCCTGCGGCAGGTCCTCATCGGGGTTGCGCCACTTGTCGGCGCCGACCACCCAGATCTCCTTGCACTTGAGCTGATCGCGCAGGGCATGGAAGGCGACAACCTCGTAGACCATGCGCACCACCCGGCGCCGGCCGCGCTTGTCGGCGGCACGGTGCACGACTTCCGCCCAGTCCCCACCCATCGCCTTGTGGACCGGCACCGTCTCGCCCAGCGGGTAGTACGTCGTGTTTCCCACGTTCGCCTACCGCGCCACCAGCGCCAGAGCCTCGATCACCGGCCGGTGCGTGTGGTTGGAGGAACGGAACTCCAGCACATCGAGCAGCTTGATCAGCCCGCGCCGCTAGTGGTTGGTGTAGGACGCCTTCAACGTCGTCTGCACCGTGCGCCGGTAGACCGGGCCGCGGGTCTTGAACTCATGCATCAGCTCCCGCAGCGTCGCCTCACCCCCGGACACTGCCGGGAACACGACCTGGCGGACCGTCCCCTCGGGGGCGCCCAGCGACGCCTCGGCCAGCTTGAAGAGGATGTTCTCCTGGTCGCCCTCGTCCGCAACGACATCAACGACCAGCTGTGGGTCCGCAAGGAGTGGACCCCCTACTGGAAGAACTGGGGCGGCGATCCGCCGGAGGAGCTGCCGGCGCTGCCCGCGGGGATCACCACCAACCACATCGCCAGGATCACCCGCAGCACTACGGCGGCCGCCAAGCTCCTCGAGTTCCGCGGCGGCGCGCTCGCGGCCGAGACGGAGATCCACCACTGGCTGTACCCGCCCCGGCGTCACTACTTTGACGGCTCGAGCATCTGGCCCGACGACTTGAAGGTCCTGCACGTCACCGACGCCGGCCGCGCGCACTACGCCGCCAACCTGGAGGCATACCGGGCCGCGTACGACGACGTGGAGGCCCCGGACGTTCCCGAGGCGTGGATGGCCACCCCGGCCGCCGAGGCCGCGCCCTCCGACGCTGAGCGCCGACGGCTGCTACGCGGGGCCGGGTGGGGTGACGGAGCCGGTCTCCGGGGCCCGCCCGGCAGAGCCGACGCGCTCCGCCTTCCACGCGGCGTACATCGCCGGATCGCCCGTCCAGAAGTGGCAGCGCCCGCAGTGCACACAGTTGGCCCGTCTGGCCAACCGTGTGCTCAGGTCCGGCGGCGCTGGCGAGCGGTCAGCCGCCGTGGAGTCCCCACTCGTCGAGGCCGCCGTAGACGTGAGCTTCGAGGTATTGAGGCGCGTCAAGACCGACGGCCTCGCCTCGGTAGATGGCGATGAGCGAGTCCTTGCCTCGCCACCAGGTGTCGGTCAGGCCCTGCACTTCAGGTACCGGTTCGTAACCGTCGAGGTTCAGGGATTCGACGGCCTTGCCGGCGATCCTCGTGAGGGTCTTGGCCCAGCGTCTCGCGTGGGCGGCGAGCGCCAAGGCCTCGACCCATCCGTCTGTGGTGGCATGCTGGGGTGTCCAGTGGTGGGCGTCGATCCCGAACGCGCCGGCGGGGCCGATCTTGAATCCGTAGGCCACGGACACCCGCCCGCTCCCGGCCGAGAACGACCAGCCCTGTGCGGCCGAGCCCTCAGGGCAGTCGGCGTCCAGAATGCGCGGGCCGCCCTCGTAGAACGGGGCCGGCGGCAGGGCGAGGCCGCCCCAGCGGTCCTGGAAGGCCGCGGCCCGGTCGATCTCCGCAGCGGGGATCCCGTGCCCGATCCACGCCTAGCGGTGCCGGTGGATGCCCGGCCGAGGGACACGAATGCCGTCCACCTCGATGAACCTCTGGGCCCTGCCACTCAGGCCAGCGGGCGCGACCGGGATCGGCGACGCGGAGGAGTCGGCCATTACTGCTGCTCACTGCGGCTGGAGTGGAGTACGGCCGCCGCGATCTCCCGCACGCGGTCGAGAGTGATCCCCGTGCGCTGTTCGACAGCTAGGGGGTGGTCGGTGGGCTCGAGCTCGATGAAGGGGCGCTCACCGACCGGGCGGGTATGGACGTGAGTCTTCAGGTTGAGGGTCGTGGTCGAGTAGGCCGTCAGGTCGGTGGTGAGCCAGCCGAAGTACGGCTTCTCGGCCTCGCGGCCGGGCCTGTCCCAAAGATCTGCAGCCCGGGAGAAGTTCTCGCGCCTGAGTGAGACCCAGACGCCCCAGGAGAAGACGTCGTCGCTGCCGATGACCGGTATCTCGATCAGGCCCTTGACGAAGTAGTGCTGTGCGCGGATTACGCACTGGTCCGACGAGAGCAAGCAGTTCTCGGCGCCGGCGAAGGCGGGATCCCAGGCGGCCGGGGCCTCGGCCGTGTAGTTCATCGGCAACTCAGGGTGGTGGGCCCCGCAGCATGTGCAGGTGAATCCGAGATCACTGGTCATGACGTGGAGTCTAGTGATCGGCTTCGACGCCACTGCTCAGCCCCCACCGCTGGCCCGCCGTGCTGCGCACCGCCTCGACCTCAGGTGGGTCAACTAGTGATCGCGGGTAACAGCCGCGAGGTGGAAGCGATGACGGTGGCAATGATCCCGGATCAGCCCGGCCGTGAGGCCGCCTTCGAGCCCTTGCTCGACGAACTCCTTGCTATCTTCTGCCCTGGGTGGGAGATGCCGCAGATCATGATCTGCGAGCATCAGCACCACCGTTGCGAGGTCAAGCGCTATCGACTCGGCGAGGCCGCTGAGGCTGACCGCGATCTGACCAGGCGACACGCTGACCTCCTGACTCGCGCGGCGACACATGACCAGTGCCCCAGCGGCATCCGGCAGTTGATCCTGCCGCTGGTCAACACGCTCGGCTATCGCTCCGTGCAATCGACGATTGTCGACTACGTGCTGACCGGCACCAACGCTGAAATGGTCGGGGCCACCATGGCCTGGTATGCCGCGCAGTCGCCACTCAAGTACGGATCCAGCGAGGACTTCAAGAACAGGATCCCGACCAAGGAGAGCAAGGCCGAGCGGGACTCACTCGCCGACCTGCGAGACGCCTACCGCGCTGCATGCCTTGAATCGTTCTTGGCCTGCGAGGATCCCGGCACTCGGCACGACCTCGCCCTCTGGATCGACCCAGACCCCGCTTCCTACCCCGAACGCCTTCGGTCTGCTCAGCAGCATGCTTGGAAGATCATCACCGGAGCTCCAGCCCACTATCGGCTGATACTTCAGCGCAGTGGCTTCGACGCACCGCCTCAGGCGTAGTTCAAAGAAGCCTGCCTGACCTGCCCGGTCTTCCTCACCGGGCCCGAGTTCCTGCCGGAGCTCGTGAACAGCGCACCCGCACCCTGACGTTGATCGACAACGCCACGAGCTGCGGGCACACCCGCGTCGCCGAGATGAACCAGCAGGTCTCTGACAACCTCGACCGTATGATCGACGAGTTGGAGAACGGCCAGGACGAGGGCGAGGAGACCGCCAATGCCGGCTGACAACTCCCACCTCATCGTCGCCGCAGCCCGCCGCCGGTCCACGGCGACCCGCCGGCGGGCGGTCGCCGCCCTGCGACGGATGGACGCCACCGGCACCGCGATCACCTTCGAGACCCTCGCCCGCGAAGCGGGCGTCTCCCGGTCCTGGCTCTACACCCAGCCGGACCTGAAAACCGAGATTGAGCGGCTTCGCGCCCGTCGCCGGTCGGTCCCCGCGGCCCGGCCGGTTCCCGACCGGCAACGAGCCTCCGACGCCTCCCTGCTACGACGCCAGGAGGCCGCCACCGAGCGCAACCGACAACTCGAATCCGAGAACCGGGAGTTGCGCGAGGCCCTCGCCCTCGCGCTCGGGGAACGACGCACGGCCGACCTGCCAGGCCGCCGCGGCGACACGCCAAGAAGGAAATCTCCCAACGTCATCGGCCCCTGCTGATGAGACCGTCGAGGACACTATCCACCACACAACACACCAGGTCAGGAACCTACAAGATCGGCGGGCTCAAGATAAGGGCCGCAAGCGGGGCCTGGCCGTGAACGTGCTCGGCCTGGTCATCGCCGTCACGATCCTCGCCGCGAGCGCGCACGACAACGCCGCGGGCATCGCCCTGCTCGACCAGGTCGCCCAGAACGCCGGCGGAACCGTCCGCAAGGCCCTGGTCGACCAGGGCTTCAAGAACCAGGTCGCCGCCCACGGCACCCGCCTCGGCATCGACGTCGAGACCGTCGAACGCAACCCGCAGGAGACGGGGTTCGTCCCGCAGCCGAAGAGGTGGGTGGTCGAGCAGACCTTCGGGATCCTGATACTGCACCGGCGTCTGGTCGGTGACTACGAGCACCGCCCGTCCTCGTCCGCCTCCCGTGTCTACTGGGCGATGACCCACGTCATGGTCCGCCAGCTCACCGGCGCGAACACTCCCACCTGGCGCGACCCGCAGGCGGTGGCCGGATGAACATCCAGCCCCTGCTTGATGCGCTCGGCCTCCACGAGGACGCCGCCCGGGTCCGCGCGCGGCAAGGTCATCTGGGCCGAGCAGTGCTTCGCGACGAGACACTCGCATCCGGCGCCGACGAGGACGAACTGCTCGCGCGGTGGGACGAGAGCGACCAGTGAGACGGTGCGGCGGTGGGCCGGTCCCTCACGCGCCGGGGCGACCGCCCAGAGCACAGTGCCTGCCCCCTTCCAGCAGTTGCTCCACCTCGCGTTGGGCGGCGTCCACGATCAGGCGAACGCACCGTGCCGCGTCCGCCTGGCGTCCCTCGGCGATGGCCATGGCCACTTCCACATGACGCTGTACGGCGTCCGCGTCCACATGATCGGGCATCAGGGGCAGGTCGCGGCGGGCGACGAGCAGCTCTTCGGTGACCTCGGAGAGCTGGGCGAACATGCCGTTGCCGGACGCGCTCAGCAGACCTCGGTGAAAGGCCAGGTCGGCCGCGATGAAGCCCTGGATGTCGTCCTCGGCGACGCCCGCCATCGCCTGGGCGAGTTCGACGAGTGAGGCCCGGGTCTCGGGGGAGGCACCGGCTGCGGCGAGGGCCGCGGCCGACGGTTCCACGGCGGCGCGCAGCTCGGCGAGTTCGCGCAGCTGGGCGCTCCGGGAGGGGGAAGCGAGCCGCCACCGGATGACCTGGGGGTCGTACAGGTTCCACTCGTCCATCGGGCGCACGGTGATTCCCACCCGGGGCCGGCTGGTGACGACCCGCTTCGACTCCAGGACGCGGACCGCCTCGCGTGCCACGGTCCGGGAGACCCCGTACCGGTCCTGGAGGTCCTCCAGGCGCAGCACCTCGCCCGCGCGGATCTCCTCCGCGGCCAAGGATTTCCCGATCCGGCTCAGTACCTGCCCGTGTAGTCCGTGTAGTTCCACGCCGCTCCCTGTCGTTCGCACATCGCCGTTGAGGGTCTTGGGGGTCACTTCTGCCGTCCGGTGGGAGTCATCGGGCCTCGGACAGCCGGCGCAGGAGCGCAGCGACGCGTTCACCGGTGCTCCGGGGGCCGCCCGAGGTCAGGGCGGAGCCCATGCCGCAGGCCACCGCGCCGGCTGCTATCCACTCCGGGGCGTTCTCCACGCTCACGCCCCCGGTGGGCAGGACGGGTGCCTGGGGGAGCGCCGCCCGCACATCGCGCAGCCAGGCCGGGGAGACCGTCGAGGCGGGGAAGAGTTTCAGGGCGTCGGCGCCCTCCTCGAGGGCGCGCACCATCTCGGTCGGTGTGGTGACGCCGGGGAACACCGGGACGCCGTATCGGTGGCCGGTGCGGATCACCTCGGGGTGGAGGCTCGGCGAGACGAGGAAGCGGGCGCCCGCCTCGATCGCCGCGCGGGCAGCCGCGCCGTCGATGACGGTGCCCGCGCCGAGCAGCGCGCCGGGGCGCGTCTCCGTGAGGTGGGCCAGCGCGGTGAGTGCGCGGGGGGTCGTGAGCGCGATCTCGACGGCGTTCAGCCCGGCCTCCAGCACGGCGTCCGCGGCGGTGACGGCCTCGTCGGGACCGCCGGTGCGGACAATGGCGAAGACGCGTTGCGCGGTGATGGCCTGGACCGTTTCCCATCGGTACATGACTCGTACTCTCCTTCTGTTGTGGTCAGCGGATGACGGCTTCGGCGCCGCTGTCCGTGAAGGCCGCGAGGGCGCGGTGGAGGCCGGCCCGGTCGGGCAGCCCGTCCGTGTCCGTGGCGCACTGCACGACCAGCGCGGCCACCGCGGCCGCGCGGCGCAGGCGCTCGGCGGTGCCGCAGCCGTCCAGGAGTCCGGAGAGGAAGCCGGCGGCGAAGGCGTCCCCGGCGCCCACCGGGTCGGTCACCGGAACCTGGAAGGCCGGCTGACGGCAGGGGCCGGCTTCGCGGGTGTGACAGCTGGCCGACTTGTCGCGGTGCTTGACGACGACGGTGCCGGGCCCGGTCTCCAGCAGGGCGGCCGGACTCGTGACGCCGAGGAGTTCCAGCTCGTCTTCGCCGGCCAGGACCATGTCGGCATGGGCCAGCAGGGGGCCGACGACCTCGCGCCAGCGCTTCGGCGGTCCGAGCTTGTGGCGGATGTTCGGGTCGAACGAGAGCGTCGCCCCGGCGGCACGGGCCTGTTCGACCAGGCGCCAGGTGGCGCGCTGTGCCGCATCGGACAGCATCGGTGTGATCCCCGTGATGTGGACGAGCCGTGCCCCCTCGACATGGGCGGGCACCAGCTCGTCCGGTGACAGTCGGGAGGCGGCCGAGCCCGCGCGCAGGTACTGGACGTCGATCGCACGCGCCGGATGGCTGTCGCGCATGAGCACCCCGGTCGGGGCGTCCGGGTCCGTCACCGCGTACGCGCAGTCGACGCCCTGGGCGCGCAGCTGCGCGAGGACGGTCCGTCCCGCCGGATCGTCGCCGACGCGTCCGAGCCAGCGGACGGAGTGCCCCAGCCGTGCGAGGCCCGCCGCCACATTGCTCTCGGCGCCGGCGACGGACCGGCGGAAGGCCACAGCGTGCTCCAGCGGGATGCCGGGCTCGGCCAGCATCAGCAGCATCGCCTCCCCGCAGACGACCACGTCGGCGCTCATCGGGCCAGGTCCGGCACCAGGGGGGCGAACTCCGCGCAGAAGCGGTTGATCATCCGCAGCTCCTCGTCGTCCAGCCGGTATCCGGGGGCCCGGCAGTGCGCGGAGGCGAACCATCCGCGGCGTACGGAGATTTCCTTCTCCACCGCGATGATCAGCTCCACGTTCTGCATCCAGTACGAGAGGTAGGGGAGCATCCGGGTGTGCAGGGCGACGGCCGCGGCCTCGTCGCCGCGCTGCCAGCGCTCCCAGATCTCCGTGTACAGCTCGGTGAAGGAGCAACCGGGCTGTACGCCCACGGCTCCCCGGCGCAGGGCGTCCGGCAGCTGGAGTCCGGCGTAGCCGACCAGGGCGGGCAACGGGCGGGGGCCGGCGGCCAGGGCCGCGATCAGCTTGCCCGGCGGGGCGGACTCGACCTTGACCCAGCGCAGGTTGGGGTGCTCGGCGGCGATCCGGTGAAGGGCGGGTGCGTCCAGTGCGGTCCCGGTCTGCGCCGGGGCGTACTGCACCACGACGGGCAGGGGGGCGACGGCCGCGAGCACCTCGTGCAGATGGGCCGAGACGGCGGGCGCAGAAGGGGCGAGGAAATGGGGTGGGAGCAGGTTGACGGCGTCGGCCCCGAGTTCGGCGGCCCGGAGAGCCTGGGTGATCGCGTGGCGTGTGGCGTGGTCCGGCACGGAGACGATCGCGGCCACGTCGGTGCGCTGCCGGGTCCGGTCGAGCAGCAGGACGGTGAGCAGTTCCCGCTCGCCCGCGTCGAGCTTGTGGAACTCACTGGCGAAGCCGGGGAACATCACCGACCGGGCGCCGGCTGCCAGGACCCGGTCGACCACGGTGGCGAATCCGTCGGGGTCGAGTGCTCCGTCGCTGTGGAACGGTACCTCCAGCACGGGCGAGACGCCGCGGACCAGGCGGTCCGGGTCCTTGTGGTTGTGTGCGGCCATGTCAGCTCCTCAGAAAGCCTGGCGGGGTGGGGTGGAGCCGGTCGCGCCGACGAGGAAGTCGAGGTCGGCGCCGGTGTCCGCCTGTGTGACGTGCTCGGTGTAGAGGCGGGTCCAGCCGCGGGTGGCGGGTGGCTTCGGCTGTTCCCAGACCGCCCGCCGCCGCTCGATCTCCTCGTCCTCGACCAGCATGTCGAGCCGTCTGCCGGGCACGTCGAGCCTGACCCGGTCGCCGGTGCGGACGAGTGCGAGCGGGCCGCCGACCGCCGCTTCGGGGGCCACATGCAGGACGCAGGTCCCGAAGGCGGTGCCGGACATCCGGGCGTCGGAGATGCGCACCATGTCGCGCACCCCGGCGTCGAGCAGCTTCTTCGGCAGCGGCAGGTTGCCCACCTCGGGCATGCCCGGGTATCCGCGGGGGCCGGTGTTGCGCACGATGAGCACCGTCTCGGCGGTGACGTCGAGCGCGGGGTCCTCGACGACGGTGAGGTAGTCCTCCAGCGCGTCGAAGACCAGGGCGGGGCCGGTGTGGTCCAGCAGGTGGGGCGCGGCGGCGGACTGTTTGATGACCGCGCCGTCCGGGGCGAGGTTGCCGTGCACCACGGCCGTACCGCTGCCCGCGGGCTGCACCGGGTTGCCGAACTCCCGGATGACCTCGCGGTCGTACACCTCGGCGCCCGCGCAGTTGTCCAGCAGGGAGCGGCCGGTGACCGTCACAGTGTCCCCGTGCAGCCGGTCGCGCAGGTCGTTGACGAGGGCGGGCAGTCCGCCGGCGTAGGCGAACTCCTCCATCAGGAAGCGGCCCGAGG
Organism: Streptomyces sp. NPDC091377; assembly: GCF_044757045.1. Lineage (NCBI taxonomy): Bacteria > Bacillati > Actinomycetota > Actinomycetes > Kitasatosporales > Streptomycetaceae > Streptomyces > Streptomyces sp. NPDC091377. Next base: position 17,111 of record NZ_JBIVUE010000033.1, read on the forward strand.
GCATCAGGTCGATGAGCAGGGGAAGTTCGGCTCCGACGCGGTCGAAGTCGTCGAGTTCCAGGGGCACTCCCAGCCGGCCGGCGACGGCGAGCAGGTGGACGACCGCGTTGGTGGAGCCGCCGATCGCGGCGTTGATCCGGATCGCGTTCTCGAAGGCGTGCCGCGTCATGATCCGCTGGGCAGTGAGCCGGCTTCCCGCGAGTGCCACGGCGCGCGCGCCGGTCTCCTCGGCGAGGGTGCCGCGCCGGGCGTCCACGGCCGGCAGCCCGGAGCCGCCGGGCAGCATCATGCCCAGGGCCTCCGTCAGGCAGGCCATGGTGGAGGCGGTGCCCATGGTCATGCAGTGGCCGGCGGAGCGGTTCAGCGAGGACTCGAACTCGGTGAACTCCTCCTGCGATATCGTCCCGGCGCGCAGTTCCTCCGTCATCCGCCAGATGTCGGTGCCCGAGCCCACGTTCCGTCCCTTGAACCTGCCGTTGAGCATGGGGCCGCCGGTGAGGACGATCGCCGGTACGCCCGCGCTGGCGGCTCCCATCAGGGCGGCCGGTGTGGTCTTGTCGCAGCCGGTCAGCAGCACGACGGCGTCGATCGGGTTGGCCCGGATCTGCTCCTCGATCTCCATGGCCGCGAGGTTGCGGTAGAGCATCGACGTGGGCCGCATGAACGGTTCGCCGAGCGACATCGCGGGGAACTCCAGCGGGAAGCCGCCGGCTTGCAGCACCCCGCGCTTGACCGCGTCCGCGAGGATCTGGAGGTGGCCGTTGCACGGGGTCAGTTCGGAGAAGGTGTTGCAGATGCCGATGACCGGCCGGCCGTCGAAGTTGTGACCGCCGCGCCCCATGGCCCGCAGGTGGTGCCGGGCGATGAAGCCGTTCTTGCCGCCGTCGCCGAACCACGCGCGGCTGCGCAGCGGTACGGCGGGGACTGCGGGAACCTCGGGAACTGCCGCTGACGTTGTTGCCGGCTCTGCCATGTGTGTCCCTTCGACGCGGTGCGGGCTCGGCAGGCGAGCCGCTTGAGATCGCCCTGTGACCGTGCGGGGTCTTGCCTTGCTGAGAAATTTAATGATGCTATCAAATGACGATAGCGTGACGATCAACGAACAGACCAAAGGGGGGCCACCGTTGACTCCCGACGAACCCGGATAAATCTTCCGGAAAAACCTCTGCCCGCAGGCTTGACTGCGACCCCGTATCACCAATGTCATGTCACACGACACGTCCGGGAACGTTGCTTCACGGTCCCTTCTGAGGCGCTGCTTCATCGACGGACACCGTCCGCGCGCCCCTTGGCCACCCACGCCGAATCCTCACCACACGGCCCTCCGCCGCGCTCTGCGCCACGGTCGCCGTCAGCTCAAAGGAGCCTCCATGTTCGCTACATCCCGTCGGCACGCCGCCGCCGCAACCGGTCTGCTGCTCACCCTCTGTCTGAGCACGGCGTGCTCCTCGGGCAAGGAAAGCTCCGGGGAGGACTCGGTCGGCAAGGTGGACGGCAGGATCTCCCTCACCTACCTGCAGAAGCAGGGCGACCAGGAGTACTTCGTGGGGGAGGCGGCCGGCGCCAGGGCGAAGGCCAAGGAGCTCGGCATCGACCTCAAGGTGGTCAACCTGGGCAACGACGCCAACAAGACGGTCAGCGAGGTGCAGTCCGCGGTGGCCCAGAAGTCCAAGGGCGTGATCATCGTCGTCCCGGACCCGGCCGTCGGGCCGCAGGTCGTCCAGACCGCGAAGGACGGCATGGTCGCGCTGCTGACCTCCGACGACCAGATCTGCACCACCGGCCCCGACCCGGCTGCCTGTCGCAAGGAGGACCTGGTGCCCCGCATCGGCTTCAGCGGCGCCCAGATGGGCGGTGAGGTCGGGAAGCGGGCGGCCGAGGAGTACAAGAAGGCGGACTGGAAGGCCGCCGACACCCGCGTCATCTCGGCGTGGAAGCAGGACGTTACCGTCTGCGGCGACCGGGTCAACGCCGCCAAAAGGGCCTTCGACGCCGCGGTCCCCGGCGTGAAGACCATCAATGTGGCCACCGACAACACGCCCACCGGGGCCCAGGACAAGATCGCCGCGACGATCACCGCGAACCCCAAGGTCAAGAACTGGGTCGTCTGGGGCTGCAACGACGAGAACGCCATGGGCGGGATCACCGCGCTGCAGAACGCCGGTATCGGCCCCGACCACGTCATCGGCGTCGGTCTGGGCGCCTACCTCGCCTGCAAGGAATGGCAGTCCGACAAGAAGAGCGGCATGAAGGCCGCCCTCTTCATCAACGGCAAGGACGTCGGCGCGCTGGCCGTCCAGACCATGTACGACAAGCTCAAGAACGGCAAGGACTTCCCCCAGGAGGCATTCGCCCCCACCAGCATGGTCGACCACTCCAACTGGAAGAAGTCCGGCCTCACTTGCAGCTGACCCCCACCGCCCCGACCACTCCGCGCGCCATGCCTTCGAGGTGAAACCGACACATGACCAGAGCGCCCCACTCGACCGCCGGGCCGGAACCCGCTGGCGGACAGCCCGACGCCGTCCCTCGTAACGAGTCCATCGGCATAGCAGACGTCACCAAACGGTTCGGTCCGGTGCAGGCGCTCACCGACGTCACGCTCGACTTCCCGCGCGGTCAGGTCACCGCGCTGATGGGTGAGAACGGTGCGGGAAAGTCGACCCTGCTCAAGATCCTCACCGGGGACCACCAACCGACCGAGGGACACGTCCTCCTCGGCGACGAGAGCGTCACCCTCGACTCCCCCGCCCGTGCCCGTGCGGCCGGAATCCGGATCATCCCCCAGGAACCGGAGATCATCCCGCACATCTCGGTCGCCGAGAACGTGTACGCGGGTTCGCTGCCCCGCAAGCGCGGCCGGTGTTTCGACCGGGCGGAGCTGCGCCGCCGCATCCGGGCGGACCTGGACCGGCTCGGCTTCGCCGACGTGCTCGACCCCGACCTCCTCGGGTCCCGGCTCACCCCGGCCCAGCGGCAGCTGGTCGAGATCATGCGCGCCCTGACCGGCAGCACACCGCCCCGGCTGCTGGCGTTCGACGAACCCACCTCATCGCTGTCCGAGCACGAGGTGGACGCCCTCTTCGCTCTCATCCGCCGGCTGCGGGACCAGGGCATCACGATCGTCTACGTATCGCACCGCATGCAGGAGATCTTCCAGCTCGCCGACCGCATCGCCGTCCTGCGCGACGGCAGCCTGGTCGGCGTGCAGCAGGCAAACACGACGAACCAGGGCGAACTGGTCCGCCTCATGGTCGGCCGAGACCTGTCCGCCATGTTCGTACGGCAGCGGGTGGCCACGGACCGGCTCGTGCTCGACGTCAAGAACCTCTCCACCGACGACGTGCACGACATCTCGCTCCAGGTGCACGCCGGTGAGGTCGTCGGACTGGCCGGCCTGATCGGGGCGGGCCGTTCCGAACTGGCCCTGGCCCTGGCCGGTGACCAGCCGGTCCGCAGCGGCGCGGTCACCCTCGACGGCGTTCCGCTGCCGAGCGGACGCCCCGGCGCGGTCATCCGGGCGGGGCTGGGCCTCGCACCGGAGGAGCGCAAGGCCCAGGCCCTCTTCCTCCAGCAGTCCGTCCGCGCCAACACCTCGCTGGTGGTGCTCGACCGGCTGCGGCGCTTCCGCTTCGTCCGCCGGGGGGCCGAGCGCGACCTCGCCCAGCACTACACGGACCGCCTGAGGGTGCGCACCCCCTCGATCAACCACGAGGTGCGCAAGCTGTCCGGCGGAAACCAGCAGAAGGTCGTCCTCGCCCGGTGGCTGGCGCGCAAACCGAAGGTCCTGATCCTCGACGAACCGACCCGAGGCATCGACGTCGGCGCCAAGGCCGAGATCTACCAGATCATCGCCGACCTGGCGGCGGAGGGCGTTGCGCTGCTGGTCATCTCCTCCGAACTCACCGAACTCCTCGGTCTCGCGGACCGGGTCGTCGTCATGCAGCAAGGCCGCATCACCGGCGAACTCAGCCACGAAGAGGCCACCGAGGAGTCCATCCTCGCCCTCGCCATGGCCGACGACATGATCAGCGCCAGCACCCCCGGAGCCACCTCATGACCCTCACCAGCCCCCCGTCCCCGGCCGTCAAGGGACCGTCGGACGACTCCACCCCCCTCCGGCCGAAGCTGCTCGCCAACATCAGCGGGCAGAACATCAGCCTCGTCGGGGCACTCGCCCTCGTCCTCATCCTGTTCGGGGTCCTCAACGACAATTACTTCAGCCTGTCCAACATGCAGGTGATCGCCGAGGCGGCCACCATCACGGGGCTGCTCGCCATCGTGCAGACCGTCGTGATCATCTGCGGCGGGCTCGACATCTCCGTGGGCTCGCAGGCCGGTGTGGCGTCGGTCGTCAGCGCGATGGTCTTCACCAGCACCGGGACCAACGCGTTCCTCGGCATGGCGGCCGCCGTCGGCGTCGGCCTCGTGATCGGCGCGCTCAACGGCCTGATCATCGTCTACGGCAGGGTCAACCCGACCATCGCCACCCTGGCCGGCCTGGCCGCCTACAAGGGCCTCGCCCAGCTGCTCTCGGACGGCCGCGCCCAAGGCTACGTCCTCAACGATGACGTGTTCGTCTTCCTCGGCCGCGGAAAGATCGCCGGACTTCCCGTCATGGTCTGGATCCTCATCGTCGTCGCCGTGACCGTCCATGTGCTGCTCCGCTACACCGACATCGGCCGCAACATCTATGCCATCGGCGGCAACGACACCGCCGCCCGCCTGGCCGGCATCAACATCAACAAGTACCTGATCTTCGTCTACGCCCTCATCGGGATCGTCGCCGCGATCGCGGGCATCCTGCTCACTGCCCGTACCGGCTCCGGCCAGCCCACCTCCGGCAGCGAAGGGCTGGAACTCAAGGCAATCACCGCGGCCGCGCTCGGCGGCGCCGCGCTCAAGGGCGGCAAGGGCGGCATCGGAGGAACGCTGCTTGCCGTCGCCCTCCTCGGGGCCCTGGAGAACGGTCTCACCGTGCAGGGCATCAACTCCTTCTGGCAGAACGTCGCCCAGGGCGCCCTCCTCGTCGTGGCGGTTGTCATCCAGCAGCGCCGCAGCGGCGAGAGGGCGGTCGGGCTGCCGCACTGACGGGACCCTCGCCTCCCGGCCGGGGGCGCTACGGGCCGACGGTCGCCGCGCCCCTGCCGGGCCCCGCCTCGCACCAAACAGCTTCACCGTGTCATCGTCCTGACGCCCCGACAGATGTACGTACCACCGCACTCGGGTATTGCCGACCGCACCGAACAGCCCTATAACCACTTAGCAGCCTAGTTGCCAAGAGAGGTCTGACGTGAAGTTTCCCCACCGCCGTACACCTTCGGATGGCCCGGACGCCGCCACAGCGACCGGTGCGTTCACCCGGCGCAGCGCGCTGAAGAGCCTGGCCGCAGCCGGAATCCTCGCCGTCGCCGGCGATGTCTTCCTCGCCGGACCCGCCCACGCGGCCACCGCGCCGCCCGCCATTCCGCCCCTGCCGGACACGGTCTCCGGTGTGGCGAATCCGCGCGTACCCGTCACCTCGGGCTGGCGCTACACCTCCACCCCTCCGGCGTCGTTCTGGACGTCCGGGACGGACACCTCGTCCTGGCACGAGATCGACGTACCGGGCGAACCGGCGCTGCAGGACGAGACCGTGCTCTCGAACACCGAATGCGCCTACGCAGTGACCGTCACCGTCCCCGCCGACTTCGCCGGCAAACGTGTGCTGCTCCGCTTCGACGGCGTCTACAGCTACGCGCGGCTGTGGGTCAACGGGACCGCTGTACGCACGCACGACGGCGGCTTCACCACCTGGTACGCCGACATCACCTCTCTGGTCACCCCCGGCAGCAAGGCCGTGATCACGGTCGGCGTCACCGACCGGCCCGACAGCATCGCGGGCCAGTCCGTCTACGCCCACCACATCATCGGCGGCATCCTGAGCGAGGTGACCCTCGTAGCCCTGCCCACCGCCTACCTGACGCGGCTGCACGCGGACACAACGTTCGACGCCTCCTACAAGGACGCCACGCTCACCGTGACCGCTGCCGCAGTGCTCGCGGCGGGGGCGAGCGGGACGGCCAAACTCACCCTCACCGACCCCGCGGGCAAGACGGTCGCGATCAGCCCGTCCACGATCACCCTGACCGACAAGGCCCCCCAGCAACAGGCCGCGATCCCGGTCGCCGCCCCGCTCAAGTGGGACGCCGAACACCCCAACCTGTACACCCTGACCGCCTCGTTCACCGTGGGAGGCGTGACGGAGACGGTGACCCGCAAGATCGGGTTCCGCCAGGTCAAGGTGCAGGGCAACCAATTGGTGGTCAACGGCAAGCCGGTGCACCTGCTGGGCGTCTGCCACCACAGCATCACCGAGGACCAGGGCCGTTCGACCAACGCGGCCATGGAGGAGCAGGCCGCCCGCCTGTACAAGGAGGCGAACTGCAACTACATCCGCACCTCCCACTACCCGCCGACGCCGGCACTGCTGGACTGGGCCGACCGCCTCGGGCTGTACGTGGAGGTGGAGGCACCGGTCTGCTTCCAGCAGAAGACCGTCAACGACCCCGACTACACCGAGCAGTACATGACGCAGTTCGCCGAGATGATCGAGCGCGACCGCAGCCACGCGTGCGTGGTCGAGTGGTCCGTCGGCAACGAGAGCGGCATGGGGCAGAACTTCGCGGCGGAGCACGAGTACGCCCACGAGAACGACCCGTCGCGGCCCACGGTCTTCGAGGACATGCAGCAGCTCAACGGCGGCAATCAGGCCGACATCTACAGCGGCCACTACCCCAGCCTGCAGAACGCCAACGGCAACACCGGGCAGCCCATCCAGTACGGCGAGTTCGCCCACGTCCCCTGCTACAACACCGGGACGCTGCAGGCGGACCCCGGGGTCCGCGACTTCTGGGGCCACAGCATCGCCAAGCTCGCCAACAAGTTCCGTACCACGGACGGTGTCGTGGGCGGCGCGATCTGGGCGGCCATCGACGAGGTGTTCCACCTGCCCAAGGGGCCGGAGGGATACGGCGAGTGGGGCATCATCGACCTGTGGCGGCGGCGCAAGCCCGAGTTCTGGCTCACCCAGAAGGCGTTCTCCCCCGTGCAGATCGAGGACGGGGTGCTCACCGGACTGACCCCCGCAGGCGCCGTCGCGGTGCCCGTCAAGAACTGGTACGACCACAGCAACCTCGGTGAGCTCACCGTCGACTGGCAGATCGGCGGCAGGTCGGGCACCCTCCAGAACGTCGACATCGCACCCCGGCAGAGCGGCACCCTCACGGTCCCGGCCGGCGCCTGGTCGGCCGGCGACGTCCTGCGGCTCACCTTCCGGCGCGGTACCGCGCTCGTCGACGAGTACCGCCTGTGGCTCAACACCCGTAAGACACCCGCCCTCCCGTCGGACAGCGGAACCGCGCCCACCGTCAGCGAGACCTCGGGGACGATCACGGTCACCGGTGCCGACGCGCCGTTCACCGTCGTATTCGACAAGCGCACGGCACGGCTGACCGAGGCGTCGGCGGACGGCACCCGGGTGCTCACCAGCGGCCCGGATCTGGTCATCTCCCGTTCCGTTCCCGGCCAGTGGACGGGAGCGTCCGCGACGGTGACGACGTCCGGAGGCCAGGCGGTCGTCACCCTCACCGGACGCTTCGGCACCATCAACACCACGTTCACGGTGTCCGTGAGTCCGCGCGGACGGCTGACGACGACGTACAAGATCGCCAATCCGCCGGGTGAGGTCAGCGACGTCGGCGTCCGGTACGTCCTCGCCGAACGGACGGACACCCTGAGCTGGCAGCGTGACGCCCAGTGGACCGTGTACCCCGACGACCACATCGGGCGCGCCGTCGGCACCGCGGCCCGGGGCCGGGCCTCTGGGAGCGACGGATACCGCACCCGGCCGGACTGGCCGTGGGCGCAGGACACCCACAGCTACTTCCTGTTCGGCAAGGACAGCGCCGCCCACTGGACCAACGACTTCCGCAGCACCAAGACCAACATCAGGACCGCCAAGGCCACGGTCGGCGCGCAGGGCCCGGGTGTGCAGGTCGAGTCCGACGGCTCCGACTCGGTACGGCTGGCGCCCGTGGAACCGCCCCTCATCGATGACGCGTCCCCCGAGATCGTCTACACGGGCGCCTGGACCCACGCGGACCTCAGGGCGGGCTACACGTCGGGTGACCTGTTCGGCACGGAGTCCTTCACCGCGGCCGCGGGTGCGAAGGCGGAACTGACCTTCACCGGCACCAGCGTCGGGTTCTACTCCGCCAAGGCAGGCAACCTCGGTATCGTGAAGATCTACGTGGACGGGAAGGCCGCGGGGACGGTCGACCTCTACGGCCCCGGCAAGACCCCGGCCCAGCTGGTGTTCCGCAGCGAGGAGCTGGCGTACGGGAAGCACACCGTCACGGTGGAGTGCACCGGCACCCGGAACGCCGACTCCTCGGGCACCTATGCGCTCGTGGACGCGTTCCAGGTGGTGAGCTCGGTCATCGACGACGCCTCGGCCCAGGTCGTCTACGCGGGGTCGTGGACGCACGCGGACGCGTCCGTCTCGTGGACGAGCGGGGACATCGGGCGTACCGAGTCGTTCAGCAACAAGACCGGTGACACCGCGTCAGTTTCCTTCTGGGGCAGGGGCGTCCGGGTCATCTGCCCCAAGGGCCCCAAGGAGGGCATTGCGGAGATCTCGGTCGACGGCGGGGCCGCAACGGAGGTGGACCTCTACGCCTCCGGGAAGCAGTTCCAGCAGAAGGTGTTCGAACGTACCGGGCTGGCCGAGGGGGAGCACACCGTCACCGTCCGCGTGACCGGCCGGAAGAACGCGTCGGCCTCCGCCGCGTATGTGGTGCTCGACGCGTTCGAGACCATCGCGGGCGACGCGTTCCCGGTCCGGAGCCCGGGGGTGGGCCTGATCGTCAGCGCCCGCGTCAACTACCCGGACCTCGCCTGGGGCAACTACATCGACCCGGCGATCACCCTGTCCGACGGCTGGAGCGGCACGGCACGGCTTCGGCTGCTGCCCTGACGGTCGTGTCACAGTCCGAGGTCGTGACCGGTCTCCGCGAGGTGAGCGGTCATGGCCTCGGCCGCACGGTCCCCGTCGCCGGCCTCGATGGCGTCGACGATGCGCTGATGCGCCTCGACGGTGGCCCCCTGCGTGGCTCCCCGCCGTTCCCTGCCCCGGTAGCTCGCACGGCGGGAGTCAAGCAGAATTCCGTTCATCGCGGTGAGGACGAAGGAGAAGAGCCCGGAGTCCGCCAGGTCGGCCACCGCCTGGTGGAAGGCGAGGTCCCCGGCGATGAACGCCTCCCGGTCGCCGACCGCCCGGCGCATGCTCTCCAGCGCCCGGACGGCCTCTGCGACGGTCCCTTCTCCGGCGGCGACGCGCACCGCGGCCCGCCGGGCGAGCTCGGCCTCGATGACTCGTCGCGTGTCGAGCAGATCCACCAGGTCCATCGAGTCCTGGCTGAGGCGGAAGTCGATGATCTGTTCCAGGACCGCGGGCGTGGGGATGGCGACCCGCGCCCGCTTCCCCTGGCTGGAGACGAGGACACCCCGGGCGACCAGCGTACGGATCGCCTCGCGCACGGCGAGCCGGTTCACGCCGTGCCGTTCGGCGAGTTCGCCCTCGGCGGGGATCTCGTCGCCCGCCCGCAGGCCGCGCAGCTTGATCTCCTCGATGATCTCCTGGACCACATGGTGGCTCAGCGTCGTCCGCCCGATCGTCATGCGTTCACTCTCTCACCCGCTCCGAGGAGGCGGCACCCGCCTCCTCCCGGACGCGGAACCCCGCGACCTCATACAGCAGCCTAGCTGCCAGGTTGAATTCGGCCCGCCTGCCTGATGGAGAACCGACATGATTGATCTGAAGGACGAAGTGGTGCTGGTCACCGGCGCGGCCCGCGGCATCGGGGCAGCCGTCGCCGCGGCTGTGACGAGGGCCGGAGCGCGCGTGGGACTTCTGGACATCGACGGCGACGGTGCCCGGGAGACGGCCCGCGGCATCGGTCCCTCGGCGGCCTGGGCGCGGTGCGACATCACCTGTGAGGACCAGGTCGAGGAGGCCGTGACGGCGCTGCGCGAGAAGCTGGGGACCGCGACGGGCCTGGTCAACAACGCGGGACGGAATTCCTACGCGGACGTCGTCGCGATGACCACCCAACAGTGGGACGAGGTGTTCGGGGTCGACCTCAAGGGGGCTTGGCTGATGGCCAGGGCCGTCCTGCCCGGCATGAGGGCCGGGGGGCGCGGCTCGGTCGTGAACATCGCCTCCATGCACGCCACGATGACCTGCCCCGGCATGTTCCCGTACGCCTCGGCGAAGGCCGGTCTGGTGGGTCTGACGCGCAGCATGGCTCTTGAGGTCGGGCCACAGGGCGTCCGGGTCAACGCGGTCAGCCCCGGTTACATCGAGACGGACCTGCTGGCCGAGTACTTCGACCAGGAGAAGCCGGAGGTCCGCCGGGAGGCGGAGGCCAAACACATTCTCGGTCGCCTCGGCACCCCAGAACAGGTCGCGTCCGTGGTCGCGTTCCTCCTGTCCGATGCCGCCGGCTTCGTCACCGGTGCGGACTGGGCCGTCGACGGAGGCGTCTCGGCACGGTTCGCCTGACGAGGTCGTCGCCGCTGTGCCGGTACGGCACTCAGTGAGTCGTCGTGAGGCACCGGGCGGCCAATCACTGAAAGCCACAACAGGCAGAGCCTTTTCAACCACACCCGGTGCCCCTGGGTGGGTGAACCATACGAAGGGTTCACCGCCTCCCGCAGGACAACGTAGGGAGCGTTTTCAGCGTTGCCTCTCCAGGGTGAGGACGGCCTTTGTGATGACGCTCATGCGGTGGGGGCTGATGCGGGATCTGCGGAAGATCTGCCAGGACTTCAGCCGTGCCATGTCTCGCTCGACAGGTGCCCGGGCCGCGGACAGGCCCCGGTTGAGGGTCCTCTTGGTGACGGTGAGTTCACCGCCCGGTGGTCGGCGCCTGGCGGTGGTGACCCAGTCGTCGGCGCCGATGTAGGCCATGTCGGCGAGGACCGGGACGCCCTGGCGCTCGCAGATTCGGAGGATCTTGTGGGTGCGGGCGGCGGTCAGATCGTGGGTCCTGCCGGGCAGTGCCGGCGACAGCCACAGGATCTTGCCGACCGGGTCGGTGACGACCTGCAGGTTCACGCCGTGCCGCTTGCGCTTGGAGGAGTAGTCGGCCTTGCCGTCTCCGACGCGGTCGCACTCGGCGGGCGTGCCGTCCAGGAGGACGAAGTCCGGGTCGTGCGCGCGCAGCGTCTTACTGATCGTTTCAGAATGAGTTGAGCCGCGGGTCTTGCGTTCGACGATCTTGGTCGGCAGGGTGTCCGGGTGCGTGCTGATCTTGTTCCTGACGACCTGTGGGAGCGGGTGGCCCCGCTGCTGCCGCCCGCCCCTGAAAGGCGACGTCGCTACCCTGGGCGGCTGCGTGTTCCTGACCGAGCGGCACTCGCCGGCGTCATGTACGTACTGCGGACGGGTGTCGGGTGGCGTGACGTTCCCGCGGAGGCGGGTGGGCTGTTCCGGGGTGACGGCCTGGCGGCGGCTGCGGGACTGGACCGAGGCCGGCGTGTGGCCGCGCCTGCATGCTGCCCTGTTGACCGAGCTTCGCCGTGCCGGTCTGCTGGACCTGGACGACTGCTCCGTGGACGGGTCGCACGTCCGGACCCTCAAAGGGGGGATCACGTCGGCCCCTCACCCGTCGACCACGCCCGTCCCGGCTCCAAACACCACCTGATCGTCGACCGTCACGGAACCCCGCTCGCCGTCACCCTTACCGGCGGCAACCGGCACGATGTCACCCAGCTCTTGCCGCTGCTGGACGCCGTCCCGTCGATCCGGGGTCTGCGGGGACGTCCCCGCCGCAAGCCCCGGCGCCTGTATGCCGACCGGGGCTATGACTTCGACAAGTACCGCCGCCTGCTGTGGAAGCGGGGCATCAAGCCGTTGATCGCGCGACGCGGCGTCGCTCACGGCTCCGGGCTGGGCAAGGTGCGCTGGGTGGTCGAGCGCGCATTCGCCTGGCTGCACCAGTTCAAACGGCTGCGAACCCGCTACGAACGACGCGCCGATCTTCATCAGGGCCTGCTCGAACTGGCCTGTAGCGTCATATGTCTGCGCCGCCTGAGAGATTCATCCTGAAGCGATCAGTTGACGGCGCTGAACCACCCCGGTCGTACCTCGGTCAGAGGCGGTTGCAGGGACAGCACCGCGGTCCGCAGGTCCTGATCCGTGACGTCAAGAGGCTTGGGCAGGCTCAGCCCGTACCAGCGCAGCCGCCAGAGGTCGAAGACTTCGCTCCCGTCGACTGCGAAGTCGACATCGACCTCGGTGCCGTTGTCGCTTACGAAGCGGCATCCTGCCCCATGAACCGTGTATGAGTAGGTGGCGTCCTGCCCCCACGGCTGATCCGGCGCGAATGGACCAGGCCGAGGACATCTGCGAGTCGCTCAAGCGAGGGGATCGCCGCCCGCATGGCCTCGTCAACCGCCTTCAGAGCGTCGACGTAACCAAGCACGAGCCCCCCGTGCATCCCCAACCCGTTCCATACGGCGTCATCCCCCCTGAGCCCGTGGCTGAAGGGATTGTTCCAAGGGCCACCAGCGTCTCCGCAGGACGGCATTCTCAAACGATCAATAAGCCTGGACGGGAAACAGCGGCTGTGCCCACGCAGTGGGCGACGCCGTCCGTGGTACACCCGCCCGCGTGGCCTGGTGTGGACTGCCCGGAGGGACGGAGAAGAGGAGCGGCAGCCGGGGGTGTGGCCTGGGTGAACCGCTTTGGTCAGTAGGAGTTGCCGGCTGCTCCCGGTCGCAGCAATTCCGACATGCGGTTGAGTGCTTCGGCGGTCCGGGCCTCCTGTTCCTCTTTAGGTAGTCTGACGAAGGCCAGCTCGGATGTGCACCGTTCACGCAGGTCGTCCCGGTCGAACCAGCGAAGAGGGTGACGGGGGTCGCCGGGGTCGTAGACGCCCTGTCCGTACGTCTCCATGAGTGCCAGGTCATAACGCCGGTGGCCGTGACTTTCGTCCGGCGGGAGGAGGCCGCCCACCATGCGGTTCATCCAGTCCTCCCGGATCGAGCGTTCGTCGTCGGGTTCATCGGCATCGGGGTCGTAGCCGAGCACATCATCCGCGTTCCGAAGTCCGGGGAACATGTCGAAGACGTCGCCGATCTGAGGCGGGTCGGTGTTCTGGATGACGATCCACAGGGCGTACTCGTCGGCCAGGCACTGAGGACGCGGGACACGCCCTTTCCCCAGTTCGCTGCCGATCCGCATGATGCGCTCACCCATGCGCACCAGCCAGTGGTTGTTGACCTGGGTGAGGGCCAGTTCAGGCAGCTCGCGCAGGAGGCCGACGTCCCGGATTGTCGCCTCGCCTTTCAGGTAGGCGGCGAACTCGTAGTTGAACGAGGTGTCCAGGTGCAGCCTGCCGTCCCGGGTGGGGGCGAAATCGGAGAAGTCGACGGTGTTGGCCAGGGCCATGGCGTCTGCCGGGGTGAGCGGCTCACCGGTGAAAGACCTGTTGAATATCTGCACGACATCGCTGACCGACTGGTCGATCTCGACGCGATCTTCGGCCTCCGGAGCGGCCTCGACATCAGTCAGTTGCCTCAGCGCTGTGACGCTGAGCTTCAGCGCCCGGGCGAACCCTTGCAGGTTGTCCGACCGGAACCCGTCCAGTGCGCCGGCACTGTCTGCGCTGTTCTCGAAGCGCCGCCAGGTCGCCAGAGATACGTCGGCGCGCCGAGCCGTCTCCTGCTGTGTCAGGTTCAGCTGGGCACGGCGCCGCTTCACCGCGTTGTTCGCCGATTCCTTGGCCATGCTCGCCCCTTCGCGTGTCCGACAGGTAATCTCCATTGAGATTAGCACTCATTGAGTGCTCATTTGATGTTGGGTGTGAGTTGTTGTGGTGCAGGACAGGGACGGCCGGCTGCCGACCGGAACACCGAGCCGGCACGGAACCTCGGGCAGGGGCTGGACCTGAAACTCAGCGCGCGCAGGACGGGAGAGGGGGGATGTCGCTGTCCGGCGCTCTCCCGAGGGCGCCGCGGACACGATGCGGTGCGCAGGGAGAAAGGGAATCTCGGCACGTGCCAATCCGAACCAGGCAGGCCACTGCCGGCTATCTGACGAGAAGAACTGCCGACGTCCGGTGGTCGGCAACCCGGTGGGGAACACCTGCGTGTGCTCTTCAACCTCCGTGCGCCGCGGACAGGGATGTTACTTCGGCCTCCGCATGACGCTCAGTTGGGCAGCCCAGCAGACTGCGGCCCGGATGTCCGAGCCTTGGTGCAGGATGAGGGCACTGCGCTCCACGTCCCTGCGGGGAGCCAGGGCCGGGGTCTGCTGCGTCAATGGGGGTAGTTCGTGTTCCAGCGTCATCTTCACCGTCACGATGATGTCAATCTGGTGATGTCCGCGCTGGGGAACGATCCCCAGTGCCTGCCGGTCCTGATCGCCTTGGGTGCGGCCCTGCGCCGGGACGTGGCTTCGGCGCTGCGGGAGGTCATCGCGACCGGAGCGTGGCAGGGCGACGTGCGCGTCCGCAGTGCCGCGGCCCACTGGCGTGAGGAACCCCGCTTCCAGGTCTTCCTCGAGCACGGGCTCGAAAAGCGCCGTGACCGAGGCCCCAAGTACGAGCACCTGGATACCGCCCTGCTGACGTTCCCCGAGACCCGGGCCGCCCTGTACCGGGTGAGCGCGGCGGAATGCCCGCAGCACTGCCGCACCAAGACCGGCACCTTTGCCGAGGACCGGCATGTGGATGACTACCGCGAGGCGCTGTACGGCTGGTACGCCGCCATCCAGCACGCGCACGCCTGCCTCGCGAGGGCGACACGCGGGTTCGCGAACAATGCGGAATCGTCCGACCTCCGCCGGCCCGAGGCCTTCACCGACTGGATGACCGGAACGCGGCGCCGAGACCCCAGCGCTACCATCCAGGAGACGGAGCCGGCCACCCGGCGCGCCCTGCAGGAAATCGTTCTGATGATGCACGCCTGGAGCCCGCACACCTTCGAAGCCATCGACGTGGCCTTCCAGAAGGCGGAGGGAGAGCACGCATCCCACGCCTGGGGCGGCAGCTTCGAGCCCGCCGGTCGGCCCGAAGCCCAGGCCGCCGCCGAAGCCCTCGCGAGCGTCCTCTCCCCGCAGGAACGCCGGCAGGTCCGGGACGTCATCGACGAGATCGAGACCGACGACGAGTTCCGCGACATGGACCTCGCGAAGGACAGCACGCTGCCCTGCACCAGCGACCGGCACCGCGGCTACGGCGCAGGCGCCGACGAGCGCGAGGACTGCGCCACGGCCCGAAGCCGCGTGTACGAAGAGGCTTCCCGGCCCTGGAGCGAGGGTATCGACCGCGAGGCCGACGCTGCCCGGCTCGCCCGGTTCCTGCTCGGCCCCCGTACCGACCGACTCCAGGCTGCCCTCGTCACGGCCCGCGCAGCCGTCGCCCGGGACGCCACCGAGAGGGCACCGCAGATCTGGCACGACAACGCCGAACCCCTCCGGGAAGCCCGCGAAGCCGTAGGACTCGATCTCCACGACGCCGCCGGCCACCTGGACATCAAGCCCGCCACACTCCAGCGCTTCGAACAGGCAACCGGCAAGGTCCCCGGACGCCCGGTCTCCCTCGGCTACCTCCAACTCCTCACCCTGGCCTGTGTCCAGGCGGGCCACACCACCCCCGCCTGCATCCCGCAGGCCATCTCCCAGCCGGTGAACTCGCTGCCGACCACCCTGTAGCACGCCACCACGGCACACCCCTGCCGTCACACCACCGCGATGTGAGGAACCCCCGTGTTCGAAGAGGTGCATCACCGGCCCTGCGGACGTCCCACCAAGTCCGGCAGCCCCTGCCGTGCGCAGTTCTCCGGTCCGGGCTTCGCCTGCAAACTGCACACCACCGACCACGAAAAGGCCCTCGTGGAGGCCTATGAGCAGGGCCTTCAGGCCGGCCGGGCGCAGGAAAGGGAGTGGAGACAGCGGGCCGAGACCGCGCAGGTCGAACACCTTGAGCACCAGATACGGACCCTGCGGGAAGAACTCGATGCCAAGAACCGCCGCTTCGAAGTCGACGGCCACCAGGCCGTCACCGTCGACGGCTACGGATACCGCTGGAACGGCCCCGGCACGCTCGAGGTCGGCGACCGTGTGCTCCTGCCCGAGAACTACGTCAGCGCCCTGCGCCACGGCCCGGGCCCCTTCCCCGGAACTGTGACCGAACTGGGCACCACCTACACCGGGACCCTCAGCACGATCATCTCCCGGACCGCTGCCACCCCGCGGCAGACCGGCTGACACCACACGCCCACGCCAACCGGTACCCGACGACCAGCGGAGGTTTCCCGTGAAACGCGAGCGCGCCACCACGCTCCTGAACGACATGCTCGACCGGCTGGAGGAAGGCGGCTGGCCGCTGGACCTCGTCGACGAGATCCTCGTCTTCGGCTCCTACGCACGCGGCGCACTGAACCCCTCAGACGTCGACCTGGTCGTGGAGCACCGCACCGACGACCGCCTCACCTCCGAGTTCCTCCACGCCCTGTCCTACGGCCGCGATTCCTCCGCCTCGATGAAACGCGCCCTGAAAGGCAACACCCGCGGCCTACAGATCCACTTCCGCGAACGCAAGACCCTCGAAGCGGAAGGCTTCGAACTGACCTTGCTATGGACCCGCGGCGAACCCGTCGACACCGCCCGCACCCGGCTCGCCGCCATCACCCCCGACCCCGAGGCAGGCCGTGCCCCACGTGACCACATGATCGAAGCCTTCGAAGGAATCGACCGCTGGGTCCCGCGCCCGGTCCGCATCGATCTCACCGACCTCGTCGACCGCAAGGCGGCCACCATCCGCCAACTCCAGCTCCTCGACGCCGAACCCGTCCATCCCGCAGCCCTCGAAGCCCTCACCCGATGGAGCGACACCAGCCCGCTACGCCGCGCAGCAGCAGCCGTCCTCGCTCATCTCGAAGCCGCCTCCCGCCCCCTCGACTCCGTCTACCTGCACGGGGAACCGGTCATTGGCAGCCGTTACAGCGACACCGCATGGCAGACCGGCATCGGATTCGGCTGGAGCCACTACCGCGGCATCTCCTACCACCTGCAGGAGGGCACCGACTGGTTCGAGGTCGTCCGCCCCACACGGACCCAGCGCCTGCACACCCTCCACATCACCGTCCAGGACCGTTCCGCCCTGCCCACCCGCCGGTGACGCAGCACCCATGCCAGGGAAGCTTCAGGGCCGCCTGCAGAACGTGGACCGGAGTGTGCCAGGGTGAGGGGGGAGGAGGCGGTGCCGGGTGAGTACGCTGCGGGTGGACGTGTTCGCATGCGACATGCCGTGCCGGCAGTGCTCGATGCTCTTGCGATGGGTGTTCGGACTGCTGCCTTCGCACCGGCCGGACGGCTGCGAGTTCACCACGACCGACTTTCCCGAGGCCGTCGATGTGGCATGCCGGATCCTGGCCGACCCCACCGGCGACACCATGGACCTGGCCGCGCAACTGCACGACCGGCCCGCCTGGCAGCGGGGGCGCAGCTTCAACCCGAATACGTGCGGCCACTGCGGGCACCAAGCCGACTGGCACGTTCTCGAAGACGTCATTTCACCACGCCCTCCACGGCCGATGGCTCCGCGCGGCAGAAAGCCGGGTCCTGGTGCCGCAATGGCGCGCGATCCGCGGTCGCGGGCAGGGAATCTCCTGGACACCGTGAACCGCCCCGGCCCGAATACCGAGTGGCCGAAGACATCGGGCCCCTTTCCTCGACAGGGGTATGAGAGCGGAATTTCCCTGGCAGATGGTCCAGGCTGGTCCGGTGACGCAGGGTGGTGGCAGTGCAGATTCCGCCGTCCGGCATTCCTCTGAGCCGGGGATAGATCTGTCCGGTGGTACCCGGCGGCGGCAGCACACATCTGGCTGATCCAGAACAAGTCCAAGCCGTCCAAGGGCCTGGGCGCGAGCGTCGAGAAGCCGCTGCACTACCACCCCAGGCCCTACGCCAACGGCGACCCGCGTGTCGCCTCGGGCTGGGACAGCAACGAGTTGCGCAAGGTGATGTGCGCCAAGACCAAGTCCAAGCGCGCCGACAAGGGCGGTCTGATGCCCGCCGGCAAGAACGGCGGCGGGGAGTGCGTCAAGACCGTAGCGGCGAAGACCGACGACGGCAGCGACCACCTGCTGGACGACACCCGTTACCCCGCGCCCACCTGGGAAGAGACCTGCGGGCGCTCCTCGATGTCGAGCTACATCAACTCCGGCGCGATGAGCAGCTTCAGCACGTTTCTCGCCCCCGGGATGCGGCTGCTGGACCAGGACAAGTACTGGTCAACCCCGGCAGCACACCCGGCTGGAGCTGGTTCGGCGGATCCAACACCTCCACTCCGGAGGTGATCTGCACCATGAACAAGCCGTAAAGGACCCGTTCTGAGACTCGGGGGCCCGCCGATCCGGCAGGGCCCCCGGGTTCAGCGGCAGGAACAATGAAGGGGTGTCCAGTGCGGCAACGCCTCGTCCAAGAGCGGCGCTTCGCGGTTCACCCAGATCAGGCAGCCCCACACCAGGCCCGGCACACTCGGGCCCATCGCGTCGGCCGGACCGTCGGTCAGCGTGCCGTGTACCGTGTCCAGGTAGGCGGCGATCGACGGATACGCGGCCGGCTCGCCGACGCCGGCCATGCCGTCCACGGGCCAACGGCCCACCCCGATGTCACCCACCCAGAGCCCGAACTCGTCCCCCGCCTCGTCGCCGGTCAGCCAGGGCACTACCGGGGCACCACCCCATCCGTCGGGTTCGGTGACATAGGGCATCCGGGGCCGCAGCGCGTCGACCGGGGACATGATCACCCCGCCGGGCAGGAACTCTCCCGAGCCGACCTCGCCCTCCTCGTCCCCCTCGATCTCCTGGTGGTCCACCCCGCCGCACAACCGCCACAGTGCGCCCAGTTCAGCGGGCAGCGAGAATCCCAGGTGCTGCCGGAGCACGGCGTCAGCCTCCTCGATGGCCGCCTCCGGGACGCCGGGCAGCAGCGACGCGTAGGACAGCGGCGCGTTCGCCTCCAGCCACGCGGTGAGGCGGCCCCAGACTGCTTCTAACTGCTTGTGATCGCTCACCCCACCAACCTAGGTCCTGTCTGACAAAGGATCTTGGTTGGACTCCCGGAGCCAGAGGATGAGTGCGGCGAGGTGGACTCCGGCCTTGTAGCGGGTGGCGATAGCACGGAACTGTTTGAGACGGTTTGAAGCAGCGTTCGACCACGTTACGGGCCCTGTAGAGCTCGCGGTCGAAGGCCGGTGGTCTGCCACCGGCCTTTCCCCGCCGCAGGCGGTCGGCCTTCTGGTCCGCTCGCTCCGGAATCACCGCACGGATTCCTCTGCGTCGCAGGGACTGGCGGATCGCCCGAGACGAGCATGCTTTGTCCGCGATGACCGCGTCCGGCCTGAGGCGGGGGCGCCTGGCGCTGGTCCGGGGCACTCTCAGCTCGTCCATGACCGTGTCGAAGACGGTGGAGTCGTTGACATTGCCGGGCGTGACGACGAGGGCCAAGGGCAGGCCACGCTCGTCGCAGGCGAGGTGGAGCTTGGTGGTCAGCCCGCCGCGGGACCGGCCGAGCGCCTGGCCAGCCGACGCGCGTGCCGGATCCTCCAGTTCGTCCCCCGCTGCCGCCCCTTTTTGCGGGCGCCGGCAGCATGCTGATGGGCCCGGCTGATCGTGGAGTCTACCGACACAATCCACTCCACGGCTCCGACGGAGTCGTCGCGGACCTGGACCTGTTCGAGTAGGCGGACCCAGGTTCCGTCCGCTTCCCAGTGGGCGAACCGTTCATAGGCCGTCTACCAGGGCCCGTAGCGTTCCGGCAGGTCACGCCAGGGAGCCCCGGTCCGCAGCCGCCACAGCACCCCGTTGATCACCTGCCGGTGATCACGCCACGGACGACCACGCCCATCCACCCGCGGCAACAGGGGCTCTATTCGCTTCCACGCCGCCTTCGTCAACTCACCTCGACCTGCCACAACATCAATGATCAGAGTGCTCGTGCTCGGACGCCCGCGCGGGGTCCGTCACGAAACGGCTCAGCCGGTAGGTGGTCGGTAGCCCCAGGCGCCCGCACAGTGTGTCGATCCGGATCATCGACCCGTCGACTCCTGCCTCCTGAAGACGGCGCAACCGCGTACGCATCTCTGCCTGGTCCAGAGTCTCAACAACGAGTTGCCACTGTCCCGTGTCCGGCGCGGTGCGAGCAGCAAGCCGCTGCCGCGCGTCCCCTTGCCGCCGCCTTCTTTTCCCTTGTCCTGGCACCTGCCCAGAATCACTGGCCGGGCGCCAGGCTGACAAGGCAATTGGGTCGAGCGCGCACACCCCCACTCGGTGATCATTTGTCAGACACGACCTAGTCTTCTGAGTCGGGAATTCTGTTCAGATATGAGGCGAGGCGTTCGAGGATCTCGTCTGCGGTCTTGGTCCAGACGTAGGGCTTCGGGTCG
>NZ_JBIVUE010000034.1:0-34848 GCF_044757045.1 Streptomyces sp. NPDC091377
ATCCGGGCGGCCACAGCTTCGAGTTCGCCGATCCGGTGCGGGAGGCGTTCGAGCGGTCGCCGCAGTACCGGCGGGTGATGGCTGCCGTGGATGAGAGGACGCGCCGTGCGGAGCCGGATCCCCCGGACCATGCCACGGGCAGACAAGGCCCCACGAAGGGGTGGGCACCGCCCGCGTGAACGTCCCTCCGCCCGCCAGGCAGCAAGGCCCCGGGCGGAGGGAGCACCAACCGGCCGCCCGGGGGCCGCTCCAGGGGACCCGGCGGCGGGTGCTGGCCGTCCGTCCGTATCCGTGTCCACGCTGCCGTGCGGGAAGGGGGCGGGCGTTCCCCCGGGCCCCCGACATCTGTTGTTGCGAGCACCCCGTGCGCGGGGAGAGGAGTTGCGAAGGTGAGTGAGCCGCAGGGTCCGTACGGGAGCGATGACGGAGTGGATCCGCTGATGGCCGCGTTCACGGCGCTCAGGGTCGCCCAGACGATCCTGGACGTGGTGCGCGAGCGCCTGGACGAAGCGCAGCGCGCGGAGACCGAGCGGCGCCGGGCGGCGGCCTGCTCGCTGAGGACGGGCCGCACGGGCAGACGCGCCGGGGGTGACAGGCGCCGAACCTGACCCGCCCAGCCGTCCGCCCCGCGCCCACAGGTGCCCCGCCCGATGGCGGGACGGACGGCCCCGAGTCCCCCCTGGACGGTGACGGGGGCGGGCGGTCGCCCCTTTGGAGAGGCCACTGGACGCGGGAAAGGGGCCGCTCTGACCGAGCGGCACCCTGTCCCCCGGAGCGGCCCGCGAACGGCGTCCCGTGCGCGAGGCCCGCCACCCCCGCCCGGACGGCGGGGGCGGGGCCACGGCCCCAGAGCTGGGGTTGCGACGATCAGTAGAACCCAGGCGGGGAGGGGCCGGGCTTCTGATGGAGGACAGATTTGGGCGGGGTCGGAGCGTCAGGGGCTCCATGCTCATCCATATGCGTAAGGGATACCCCGACGACCGGCCGGAGCCGTCCCCGCGTGGCCGACCGTGGAGGGGACGGGGCCGGCGGGGGCGGGGCGGCGAAGCCACAGTCGAGTGAAGGAAGTACAGCGATGATCCGCAAGACTCCGAACCCCTGGGTTCTGCGTGAGTGCGACCACCAGTGGACCGACTGGTCCGGCAAGCAGCGCTGCCGGAAGTGTGGTGCCACACAAGGCTGATCCCTGACCGACCGACTCCGAGGGGGGCCGGACTTCCCGGCCCCCCTCCCATCTGCCTGCGGGAAGCAATGAGCGAGCGCATTTTCTGGGAAGAGTTGCCGGCCGGGTTACGCGACGCCGTCGAGGAACGGACCGGCGCGGTGCGGAGTTCCGCCGTCGTCGCCTCGGGGCTGAACTGTTCCGTCGCTCTCGTCCTGGATACCGCCCGCAACGGTCGCCTGTTCCTCAAAGGGGTCCGGCAGTCGGACCACGACGGCATGCGCGGACTGCGCTACGAGGTCATGGTCAACGAGATGGTGACCGGGTGCGGCCCCGGACTCCGCCACCGGTTCCAGGTGGCGGGGTGGGTCTGCCTGGCGTTCATCCACGTCGAGGGGCGGCACGCCGACCTGGGCCCGGGATCACCGGATCTCACCTCCGTGCGCCGGACCCTGTCCCGCATGAGCCGCCTGTGGATCGAGGGGCGGCACCGGGTCGAGGAGTACGGACTTCCGCACCTGGTGGACGAGTTGGGGCAGTTCCTGCCGGACCGGGAGAGGGAGTTGCTGAAGGGGCGCAGTCTCCTGCACACCGACACCAATCCGCACAACATCCTGATCTCCACGACCGGCGGCGACGCCTACGTCATCGACTGGGCCATGCCCGTCCTCGGCCCCGACTGGGTGGATGCCGCGAACACGGCCGTCCGGCTCATGGAGTACGGCCACGACGCCCCCGCCGCTCTCGCGTGGCTGCGCGGGTTCGACGCCTGGGAAGCCGCCGACCCGCAGGCCGTCGAGGCATACGTACGGGCCACCTGCCGGCAGTGGACCGCGCGGGTCGGGGAGAAGGACGCCCGGGCGAGCAACGGCCGGTTCCGCCAGCTGCTCGGCCACCCGCACCGACCGGCACTCACGGCACGCGACAGCCGTCGACGGGCTCTGTGACGCCGGGTACTACCGTGGCCGCATGATCCTTGAGTCGCTTGTCGTGGGGGCCGGGCGAGATCTTCTCGTGGCCGTGTTGACGGAGGTCACGGCGTTGTACGCCGCCAACCGGGAGTTCCAGGGGCTCAGTGGCGAGTTCCCGGACCCGGACGACATCCGCACGGAGCAGGTGGCGGCGGCGCTGGCGGACGAACTGGCGCAACCGGGGGCCGAGGTGCTGCTGGCGCGCAGCGCGGGACGGCTGGTCGGGGTGGTCATCACCCTCGCCCGGCATCCGGACCCCGAGGACCCGGACCCCTGGATCGGGCTGCTGATCGTGGACAGCGAGGTGCAGCGGCAGGGGTACGGGCGGCGGATCGCGCGGGCCGTGGAGGAACGGTTCCGGGAGGCCGGACGTACGGCCGTACGCCTCGCCGTTCTCGACAACAACCCCCAGGCCATGGCCTTCTGGACCGCCCTCGGTTACGACGTCGTCGACCACCGGCCCGACCGG
The DNA here is from genome assembly GCF_044757045.1 of Streptomyces sp. NPDC091377. NCBI lineage: Bacteria > Bacillati > Actinomycetota > Actinomycetes > Kitasatosporales > Streptomycetaceae > Streptomyces > Streptomyces sp. NPDC091377. The sequence goes on from NZ_JBIVUE010000034.1 coordinate 2,603, forward strand.
CAGCACGGCTGCCCCTGCTCCGTCCTCCGCCGTGTCCTGCGCACCCCCCGCCGCGCCGCCCGCGTCGCCGTGCTGGACCCCGAGGGCGCGGTCTTCCTCTTCCGGTACGACAACGTCGAGGTCGGGGTGCACTGGGCCATGCCCGGCGGCGGCCTCGACGCCGGCGAGAGCCCCCGCGACGGCGCCCTGCGCGAACTCCGCGAGGAGACCGGCTGGACCGACCTCGTCCCCGGCCCGCTGCTGGGCGCCTGGGAGCACGACTTCACCCACTCCGGCGTCCCCGTCCTCCAGCACGAGCATCTCTACGTCGCCCACGGCCCGCGCCGCGAACCCGCAGGCCCGCACCTCTCCGCCGCCCACGCCGCCGACGGCATCCTCACCTGGCGCTGGTGGGCCCGCGACGAACTGCGGGCAGCGGAGGAGGCGCTGTGGCCGCCCCACCTCGCGGGGCTGCTGGACGAGTGGGAGCGCCGGGAAGGCCCGGAGGGCCTGGAGCGCCGGGGAGGTGAACGCGAGCGGTGACCGTCGTGCGCCGTGCCCTCACGGACGGGGCGGTTTCTTCTTCCCGAACAGCCAGTCCTTCCACACCCCGCGCACCTCGCGGACCTTCTTTCCCGTCTTCCCCGTCTTCTCCGTCTTCTCCGTCTTCCCCGTCTTCTCCGTCTTCTCCGTGGCCAGTGCCTCCACGTACGTCATGAAGTCCTCCGTACTCGCGTTGCCGTGGCGGTGGGTGGCCGGCCAGTCCCGGAGGAGGGCGGTGAAGGCCCGCTCGCCCAGTACGGCGCGCAGCCGGTGGAGGACCATCGCGGCACGGTCGTAGACGGGCTGACCCGAGATGTGTGCCGCGTCCGGCGGGTCTCCGGGCGGGAACGACCAGACGGCCGCGTTCTCCCCGGGGTCGTCGTAGTACGTCCCCGAGTACAGCGCGTCGAAGGTCTCCTCGGCGCTGAGCCCGCCCTCGTCCTCCTCCCACATCCACTCCGCGTACGTCGCGAAGCCCTCGTTGAGCCACATGTCCCGCCAGGTCCTCGGACTGACCGAGTTCCCGTACCACTGGTGGGCGATCTCATGGACCAGCAGCCGGGCGGTGGGGGCACCGGGGAAGACGGGCCGGTTCTGGGTCTCCAGCGCGTACCCGAGGCCGTCGGCCTTGTCCACGATCGCGCCCGCCGAGGAGAAGGGGTAGGGGCCGAACCGCTCCCCCGACCACTCCAGCACCTCCGGGATCCGCCCCAGCACTTCCCGGCTCGCCTCCGCCTCCGAGGGGTCGACGGCCGTGTGGAGGGCCAGGCCGTCCTCCGTGACCGTACGGCTCACCTCGAAGCGGCCGATCGCCACCGTCGCCAGATACGACGCCATGGGCGCGCCGGTGCGCCAGGTGAACGTCGTACGGCCGCCGCTCGTCCGCTCCGCCACCGGCTCACCGTTGGAGACCGCCGCCAGCCCCTCCGGCACGGTGACCGCCATGTCGTAGGTCGCCTTGTCGGAGGGGTGGTGGTTGCCCGGGAACCATGCCATCGAGCCCACCGGCTGGCCCAGCGCCAGCGCCCCGTCCGCCGTCGGCAGCCAGCCCTCCTTGGAACCGTCCGGGTCGGTCACCGTCTCCGGGTTCCCCGCGTACCGGACCGCCACCCGGAAGTCCGCGCCCTTGCCGATCGGGGCCGGCACGCTCACCGTCAGCTCCTGGCCCTGCCGCTGCCAGCGGGCCTTCTTCCCGTCGACCTCCACCGTCTCGACCGCCAGCCCCTGGAGGTCGAGGTCGAACGCCGAGAGGCGCTTCGCCGCCCGGGCCGTGATCAGCGCCCGGCCGGTGAGCCGCCGGTCGGCGGGGACGTACGCGAGGTCGAGGGCGTAGTGACGGACGTCGTAGCCGCCGTTGCCCGATTCGGGGAAGTAGGGGTCGCCCAGACCCGAACCGCCGGGAGAGCCCGAACCGCCGCCCGTCGTGGTGCAGGCCGTCGCACCGGTCAGCAGGGTGAGCGCCACCAGCGCGGACGCGAGCGGTCGGGCCCGGGCCCTCGCGCCGGGTGACGGCGTCGTACGGCGCCGGCGCGCTGGGACAACAACCGCGAATCGGGGCACGTCCGCGATCTTAAGTCGACCGTGACACCATCACCTCCGTGCTCGACATCGGCTATGCCCTCTCCAACCGGTTCCCGGACCCCCCGCAGACCGACTACCGCCGCGCCGATGTGCACGCGCTGCGGCACGATCTGTTCTGCGGTGACGTCTATCTCGCCGACACCGAGGCCGACCGGGAACTGTCCACAGCCTGGGGATGGGTGCCGGTGCTCGACTTCGCGTGGGCGCTGTGCGACATCGTGGAGCAGTTGGACCGGGACCCGGCCGGCTCCCGCGCCGCCCGCCCCCAGCACGCCGAACTCGACTTCACCGAGTCCACCGACCGGATGTTCTTCGAGCGCCGCTTCGGCTGGGTGGACATCGACGCCGACTGGATGCCGAGCGACGAGAAACCCCTCAGCTTCTCCCACTCCGCACTGCGCCGTGAGGCCCGGGACTTCCTCCACGATCTGCTCGCCGATCTGACCGACCTCCACGAGGACCTCGGCGAGAACCCGGCGATCTGGACCCTCCAGGCCCGCTTCCCCCGTCTGTCCTGATCCACCACACACACAGACGCACAGACACACACAAACACAGACACAGACACGCACGCACGCCGTCACCCCGTCACCTCGTCGCCCTCTGTTCCTCCTGTTCCCCGGCCCCCTCCGCCAGCACCCGGAGCCCCAGCTCCGCCGCCAGCACCGGCGCCAGGTCCAGCAGCTGGGCCGGGCTGATCACCGCCCCGGCCAGCCGGTCCACGCCCCGGGCGATCTCCAGTGACGCGGCCCCGCGCAGATCGACGTCCGTGAGGCTCGACTGGCCGAAGTCCGCCCCCTTCAGCGCGCAGTCCACGAACTCCACCCGCTCCAGCCGCGCCCCGCCGAAGTCCGGCTCGACCAGCACACAGCCCTCGAAGACCACGTCCTTCAGCCGGGCCGCGCGGAAGTTGGCGTAGTCGATCTTCCCGCCCCGGATCAGCACCCGCTCCAGCACGGCCCCGTGCAACTGGACACCGCCGAGCCGCGCCTCCCTCACCTCCACGTCCCGGAACGTCGACTCCGCCAGATTCGTACCGACACCGCGCGGGGCCGTGACGACGGTGTCCAGGAAGCGGGCGTGGTACAGCCGGGTCTCGTCCAGCGCGCACCCCGTCAGCGCGCAGTCCATGAAGCTCGCGCCCCCGCCGTCCTGCCCGCCCAGGTCGGCGTCCTCGAACCGCACCCCGTCGTAGTCCCCGTCCGGCTCCAGCCCCGGGCCGTCCCACGGCCGGAGGTCCCCTGGCAACCGCACCTCCGGCCGCCGCGCCCCCTTCACCCGTCTCTCCACCGGCCGCGCCTCCCTTCCCCTCCCCCGTGCCCCCGCTCCCGACCGGGCGGCGCCCTGCCCCCGTACGCCCCGCCCGTCCCCCGTGCCCACCGACGCTCGCCTCACCATGCCCCCATCGTGCACCCCACCACTGACAATCGCCCTGACCTGCACAGACAGCCAGGTCCACCGGCCCATCCCGAGTTTCTCCGCCGCCGATGTCACATTCCGGCCGCCCTGGAGGTCGTACTCACGACGGGGTCCGAAGCACCGGATCCAGGACCCCGATCCCCGGCCCCCGGCCCCGACCCTCGATCCCCGATCCCCGATCCCCCAACCTCGGATCCCCCAGCCCCTCAACCCCTCAACCCCTCAACCCCAGGGAGAGCACATGCACCGCATCACCGTCATAGGCGGCGGCTTCGCCGGACTGACCGCCGCGATCGCCGCCGCCGAGGTCGGCGCCGAGGTCACCCTCCACGAGGCGCACCACACCCTCGGCGGCCGGGCCCGCACCACGGACGGGCCGTACCGGACGAACGACGGTCCGCACGCCCTCTACAACGGTGGCCCGCACTGGACCTGGCTCCGCCGGCGCGATCTCATCGGGCCGCTCGCGCAGATCCCCCCGCTGGAGGCGGCCCGCTTCCGGCTGCGGCACCGCGGCACGCTGCGCCGCACCCCGCCTTTCGCGATGCTCAGGCTGCTGCGGCGCGACGCCCGTCAGGCCCCCGTAGACCAGGACTTCCTCAGCTGGGCCACCGAGCAGACGGGGGCGGAGGGCGCCCGCGCCGCCGCGCACTACTCGGCCGTGGCCCTCTTCCATCACGACCCGGGCGCGCTGTCCGCCGCGTTCGTCCAGGAGCGGCTGCGGCGCGCGGCCAAGCTGCCACCCGAGGCGCACTACCCGCGCGGCGGCTGGGCGTCGATGATCGACCGGATGGCCGCCCGCGCCTGGAGCCTCGGCGTCCGGGTCGAGACCGTGTCCCGCGTGGACACGCTGCCCACGGACACACCGGTCATCGTCGCGACCTCGCTGCCCGCCGCCCGGCGTCTGCTCAAGGACGACTCGCTGACGTGGACCAGCGGTCGTACGGCCCTCATCGATCTGGCCGTACGGACCCGGCGCGGCGACGCGTTCGTGGTGTCCGACCTGGACGCGCCCGGCTGGCTGGAACGGTTCACCGCGCAGGACCGCGGCCTCGCCCCCGCCGGTGAGCAACTCCTCCAGGGACAGATCCCGATCGCCCCGCACGAGTCCCGCGCCGACGGCATCGCCCGCGCCGAGGACTTGCTCGACCTCGGCTTCAAGGGCTGGCGCGAGCGGGTGACCTGGCGGCGGGAGGCGATCGCGGCGGGCCGTACGGGGGCCGTGGACCTGCCCGGCACGAGCTGGCGGGACCGGCCCGCGGTGGACCGGGGCGACGGGGTGTACCTCGCCGGGGACGAGGTCGCGGCGCCGGGTGTGCTGTCGGAGGTGTCCTTCAACAGCGCCCTGACGGCGGTGTCGCTGGCGCTCGGCCACCAGGGACTGGCGCTCGGCCACCAGGAACAGGCGCTCGGCCACCGGGAACAGGCGCTCGGCCACCGGGAACAGGGCTCGCCCGGGGCGGACGGCGCCATGGACGGGCCGCACGGACGCGACCGCCTTGACCTCAAGCAAACTTGAGATTGAACAGTGGGGGCAGCCCGGAAGAAACGTCCACCGCACGGGGAGCCCCTCATGCACGCCATCCGCCTCCACGCCTTCGGCCCGGCCGAGAACCTCACCTACGAGGAGGTCCCCGACCCGGTGCCGGGGCCCGGCCAGGTCCGGATCGCCGTCGCCGCGGCCGGTGTCCACCTCCTGGACACGGCCCTGCGCAAGGGCGAGCAGGGCCCGCTGCCCGATCCGACCCCGCTGCCGACCGTCCCCGGCCGGGAGGTCGCCGGCACGGTCGAGTCGCTCGGCGAAGGAGTGGACGGGCGGTGGCTCGGCCGGCCCGTCGTCGTCCATCTCGGCTTCGGGCCCGGAGGCTACGCCGAACTCGTCGTCGCCGATGTCGACCGGGTGCACGAGATCCCGGCGAACCTGGACGCCGCCCAGGCCGTCGCCATGATCGGAACCGGGCGTACGGTGATGGGGATCCTCCAGTTCGCCCGGCCCGGCCCGGACGAGGACTCCGTGCTGGTCGTCCCGGCCGCCGCCGGCGGCATCGGCACCCTGCTCGTGCAGTACGGGAAGAACGCCGGGGCCACCGTCATCGGCCTGGCCGGCGGCCCGGAGAAGGTGGCGCTGGTCGCGGCGAACGGCGCCGACCTCGCCGTCGACTACACCCTCCCCGACTGGCCCGCCGAGGTCCGCGCCCATCTCGGCGACCGACAGGCCACCCATGTCTTCGACGGCGTCGGCGGCGACACCGCCCGCGAGGCCGTGGCCCTGCTCGGCCCGGACGGCCGGCACATCGTCTTCGGCTGGGCCGGCGAGGGCATCCACGACGGCGGGCCGTACCTCGTCGAGGGGCTCAGCACGGAGGTGCTCCGCCTGCCGATGCTGGAGATGGCCGGTGGCCCGGACCCGATACGCACCCTCGAACTCCGCTCCCTCACCGAGGCGGCGGCCGGCCGACTGGTCCCCGCGCTACACCGCTTCCCCCTGGCGGAGGCCGCCGCCGCGCACCGGGCACTGGAGAACCGGGGGACGACGGGGAAGGTCGTACTGGAGCCGTGAGGCCCCAGGCCACCCAGGCCGCCCAACCACCCAAACCACCCGGGCCACCCAAACCACCCGGGCCACCCGGGCCACCCGGGCCACCGATACGCTCCATACGCCCCATATGTTCCAGATGCGCCACCCCCCGATCCATGGTCGACTGACCTGGTGAGTGTCACCCGGACAGGTGAGCCCGCCGCGGAGGCAGATCCCCGGCGCTGGTGGGGTCTGGTGATCATCGGGCTGGCGCAGCTGATGGTGGTGCTGGACGCGACCATCGTGAGCATCGCCCTCCCCTCCGCGCAGGCCGACCTCGGCATGTCCAACGGCAACCGGCAGTGGGTCATCACCGCGTACACCCTGGCCTTCGGCGGCCTGCTCCTCCTCGGGGGCAGGGTCGCCGACCTGGTGGGCCGCAAGCGCACCTTCGTCATCGGCCTGATCGGCTTCGCGGGCGCCTCCGCGCTCGGCGGGGCCGCGGTCAGCTCCGGGATGCTGTTCGGCGCCCGCGCGCTCCAGGGCGTCTTCGCCGCCCTCCTCGCGCCGTCCGCGCTGAGCCTGCTGACCACCACCTTCACGGACCCCAGAGAGCGCGGCAAAGCGTTCGGCATCTACGGCGCCATCGCGGGCAGCGGCTCGGCGATCGGGTTCATCGTCGGCGGTGTGCTCACCGAGTACCTGAACTGGCGCTGGTGCCTGTACGTCAACGTCCCCATCGCGATCATCGCGGTCTTCGGCGGGCTGTCCCTGCTGCACGAGAGCCCCCGCTCGCCCGGCGCCCGCCTGGACGTGCCCGGCGCGATCCTCGGCTGCGGCGGACTGGTCGCCATCGTCTACGGCTTCAGCGAGGCCGAGCCGCGCGGCTGGACGGACTCGCTGGTCCTCGCCCTGTTCGCCGTCGGCATCGCGCTGCTCGTGGCGTTCGTGTGGTGGCAGACCAGGGCACCCCGCCCCCTGCTGCCGCTGCACATCATCAAGGACCGCAACCGCGCCGGCTGCTTCCTGACCATGACCCTGGCCACCATCGGCCTGTTCGGTCTGTTCCTCTTCCTGACCTACTACCTCCAGGTCATCCTCGGCTACTCCCCCGTCAAGACCGGCCTCGGCTTCCTCCCGCTGACCGTGGCCATCATCATCGGCTCGACGCAGATCTCGGCCCGGCTGCTCCAGCATGTGTCCCCGCGCACCCTGATGGTGCCGGGCATGCTCCTCGCCGCGGTCGGCATGCTGCTGCTGACCCGGATCACCATCGCCTCGGACTACGCCGCCGAGATCCTCCCGGCGCTGCTGCTGATGGGGCTCGGCATGGGCCTGACGTTCATGCCGGTCTTCGCCACCGCCACCGCGGGCGTCGCCCCGGAGGACTCCGGCGTCACCTCCGCGACCGTCAACACCTCCCAGCAGGTGGGCGGTTCCATCGGCACGGCCCTGCTCAACACCATCGCCACCACCAGTACGACGGCGTACATCACCGCGCATCTCGTCAACCCCGCCGACCGCGCCCGGGTGATCGCCCAGGGCACGGTCCACGGCTACACCGTCGCGATCTGGGTCGCCGCCGGGGTCATGGTCCTGGCGGGACTGGTGGCGGCCCTCATGGTGACGGCGAAGCCCCCGAAACACGCGGCCCGGACGGACACGCCGGTACCGGAGTCAGTGGTCTGAGCCGGTGAGGAACCTGAGCCGGTGAGGAACCTGAGCTGATGGGAATCCTGAGCCGGTGAGGAACCTGAGCTGACGGGAATCCTGAGCCGGTGAGAAAGGGCGCCGCGCCCTGGCGAGGTTCGCCCCAGCCCCGGCCCCCGGCCCCGGCCCCCGAAGACGTTCACCCCCGCCCCCCGAAGACGTTCACCCCCGCCCCGCCACCCGGTCCGCCACCCGTGCCAATCGCGAGGACTCCGCCCCCGGCGCCACGGACTCCCGGCGATCGGCGGCCCGGTAGGTGGCGTACATCCCCTGCACCCCGAGCCACCGCAACGGCTCCGGCTCCCACTTGCGCACCTTGTGCCCGACCCACGGCAACTCGGTCAGCTCGGTCCGCCCGTCCTGCCCGGAGTCGTGCCGTACGAGATCCCGCAGGGTGCGCGCCGCGAGGTTGGCCGTGGCCACCCCGGAGCCCACATATCCGCCGGCCCAGCCCAGCCCGGTCGACCGGTCCAGGGTGACGGTCGCACACCAGTCGCGCGGCACCCCCAGCACCCCCGACCAGGCATGCTCGACCCGGACCCGCGCCAGCGCCGGGAACATCCCTACGAGGATCTCCCGCAGCGCCTCGACCGTCTCGGCCTGTGTGCGCCCGTCGTTGTCGGTACGCGAGCCGAAGCGGTACGGCACCCCGCGCCCGCCCAGCGCGATCCGCCCCTCCGCCGTGCGCTGGGCGTACATGTAGGCGTGGGCCATGTCGCCCACCGTCTCGCGCCCGGCCCAGCCCACCGCCGCCCACTGCTCCTCGGTCAGCGGCTCGGTCGCGATCATCGAGGAGTTCATGGGCAGCCAGGTACGCCGCTGCCCCTTGATCGAGGCGGTGAACCCCTCGGTGCAGCGCAGCACATAAGGGGCGCGGACGGTGCCGTAGGGCGTCACCGCGTGCCTCGGCCGGATCTCCGTGACCGGCGTCGACTCGTGGATGGTCACCCCCTGCGCCTCGACCGCCTCCGCGAGCCCGGTCACCAGCTTCACCGGGTGGATCCGCGCCCCGTGCGGCGTCCACGACGACCCCACCGCGTCACTCACCCGCACCCGCCCGGCCGTCTCGCGGGCCCCGTACAGCTCACGGTCCGTCTCGCCGTACGACAGCTCCTGCTCATGGTGTGCCTTGAGCCGCCCCCACTGGGCCGGGGTACGGGCGACTTCGAGCACCCCTCCCTTGTGGATGTCGGCGTCGACGCCCTCCGCCCCGGCGGCCCGGATCACTTCGTCGACGGTGTCGTTCATGGCCCGCTGGAGCCGTACGGCGGCGTCCTTGCCGTGCAGTCTCGCGTACCGGTCGCGGCCCGCGATGCCGTTGTAGAGCCAGCCGCCGTTGCGCCCGGAGGCGCCGTACCCGCAGAACTTCTGCTCCAGCACGACGATCCGCAAGGAGGGCGCCGCCTTGATCAGGTAGTACGCGGTCCAGAGCCCGGTGTAGCCGCCCCCGACGATCACCACGTCCGCGGACGTGTCCCCCGGCAAGGGCTCACGGGGCTCGGGAAAGCCGTCCTGCGCGTACCAGAAGGAGACGCCACCGTTCACGACACTGCTGCTCATGGCGGGGACCGTAACCCGCAGACCGGGCACCTGTCTCCTACGGAATCCGTGTTTCTGAGGCGGTCCGGCGCTTCGGATTCCGTCGTCTTCCCAGGTTGCCGAGGGGTGCCTAGGCTCGGCCACGTGATCGAGATCCCGCCGGAACTTGCCGCCTCCCACACGCAGCACAGCGGCGCGCGGGGCCGTGCCTTCATCGCCGCCCTGCCCGGTCTCGCGGCCCGCTCCCTCGACCGCTGGGGGCTGCGGACCGACGGCCCCCCGATGCACGGCATGGTGGCCCTGGTCCTGCCCGTCGTCCGGGCCGACGGCACCCCCGCCGTGCTCAAACTCCAGCCGGCGGACGAGGAGACCGAGGGCGAACCCACCGCGCTCCGCGCATGGGGCGGGGCCGGGGCCGTACGCCTTCTCGACCACGACCCGACCACCGGCACGATGCTCCTGGAGCGCCTCGACCCGTCCCGGACCCTCGCCCGGCACCCCGACACCCACGAGGCCGTCCTGGTCGTCGCCCACCTGCTGGCCCACCTCACCGCCACTGCCGCCCCGCCCGGCCTGCGCCGCCTCTCCGACCTCGCGCAGTCCCTGCTGGACCGCGCCCCGAAGGCCCTGGAGCAGATCCCCGACCCCGCGACCCGGCGCCTCCTCGCCGACTGCGCCGCCGCCGTCCGCGAGGTCGTGGACACCCCCGGCGACCGCCTCCTCCACTGGGACCTCCACTACGGCAACGTCCTCGCCGCCGACCGCGCCCCCTGGCTCGCCATCGACCCCAAACCGCTCGCGGGCGACCCCGGCTTCGATCTGCTCCCCGCCCTCGCCAACCGCTTCGACCCCGCCGACATCCCCTGGCGCCTCGACGCCCTGACGGACGTCCTCGGTCTCGACCCCGCCCGCGCCCGGGCCTGGACCCTCGGCCGCGTCCTCCAGAACTGCCTGTGGGAGATCGAGGAACGGGGCCCGGCGGCGGAACTGGAGACGGAGGTGGAGATCGCGCGGCGGGTGCGGGGGTGGTCGCCGGGTTAGGGTCCCCCGGTGGAGCGGATCCTGGTGGTCGGGGTGACCGGTGCGGGCAAGTCCACGCTCGCGCGCGCCCTGAGCCGCCGGCTGGACCTGCCGTACCACGAGATGGACGCGCTGCACTTCAGCGGCCCCGGCTGGGCCGTCAACAGCCGCCTGGCCGAGGACGTCTCCCGGCTGACCGCCGGGCCCCGCTGGATCGTCGACTCCCTCGGTTCCCCGGACGTCCGCGATCTGCTCTGGGAGCGCGCCGACACGGTGATCTGGCTGGACTACCGCAGACGCGTCGTCATGCCCCGCGTCCTACGCCGTTCCCTGCGCCGTACGGTCACCCGCGAGGCGGTCTACGGCGGCAACCGGGAGACCTGGCGGGACTGGCTGAGCCGCGAGCACCCGGCGTGGTGGGCCTGGTCCCAGCACGGCCCGCGCCACCAGGAGATCGCCCGGCGTGTCCGGGCCCCCCGCCCCGCCCCGCTCGACACCCTCCGCTTCGACCGCCCCGCCGCGACCGAAGCCTGGCTGTCATCCCTCTGACCACGCTCTTCCACGCTCATCTCACTGCCGTCACCGCCTCGGCAGTACCTAGCGCCGCACGATGAACGTTATCTGCCAGCCGGCGCCCCCGGCCGCGGCCGTCGCCACCGCCCCGGCGAGGAGGGGCGGCCCGCCGAACGCCCAGATGGCGACCGCGCCGATGATCCCGACGGCACAGATGGTCAGTTGGGCCCAGTGCAGGGCGCGGCTGGAGGGAGGGCGGACGCTGTGATCTCCGTGGTGGCCCCCGACGGCATCCCGTTGGACGCCGTCGTCGGATGTTCCGGTCATGCCGTTTCTCGTTTCCGGTGTGAGAGTGGGGCTTCAGGGCCCGCTGTTGGTCGGAGCCACGAGGGGGAAGACGCCGTAGGGGACGATCACACCACCAGGCAGACCGAACTCGACCCGCCCTTCGGCCCGTTCATCGGCCCGCCCTTCGGCCGGTTCATCGGCCTGATCCCGGGCCGGTTCGCCGGCCTGATCCCGGGCCGGTTCATCGGCCTGACCTTCGGCCTCTTCTTCGGCCTGGTCCGCCGCGTGTGCCTGTTCCTGTGCCTGTTCCTGTGCCTGTTCCTGTGCCTGTTCCTGTGCCCGTACGTGTTCCAGTGCGGGTGGGGTCTCCGCCGTGGGCGGGCCTTCGTCCATGCCCTCCACCAGGCCCGCCGCCTTGGCCAGCCTCCGCTGCCGGTGGCCGTTGCGGTGCGAGACCAGCATGTCCTCGTCGGAGATGAGCAGGACATCCAGGGTGAACGCCCGCTTGAGCCGGTTGCGCAGGGCGTCGTCCAGGACCGGGTGCCAGGTGGTGGAGCGCAGGACGGCCCGGGCCTTGCGGTCGGCCACGAACACGGGCACGTCCAGTTGGTTCCGCTGCAACCGCGGCTCCAGCATCGTGGAGGCGCGCAGCGCGCGTACCTCCTGGCGGCCGAGGTCACCGGCGCGGTTGGCCAGGAGGTCGTCCCACGCCTCGCGCACGCGCTCGCTCATCACCGGGCAGACCCGGCAGGTGGCCCGGCCGGTGACGACGTCGGACATCCGTACCCGGAACGTGGCGGCGCACTGGAGGCACTCCACCGTCCAGGGGGCCTCGAACCTGCGGTAGCGCTCGACGGGGTCGAATCCGGCCTTGCGCAGCAACCGCTGTGCCGTCTCCTGCGAGACCTCCCGGCCGGGGCTGTCCGCGACCACCGCCTCCAGGTGCGCGGCCTCGCGCATGCTCGCCCAGCGGTGGTGGTCGGCCTGCTGCTGCGCCCGCAGCCACGCCTCGATCCACACGGAGTGACGGCGCTCGGGGAGCCCGCACCCGACGAGGAACGCCTTGAGCCGGTTCATCGACCCCGGGCTCTGCCGGCGTTCGGAGATCCGGTTGGCCGTACTGCGGGACAGCTCCAGTCCGGCGGCCCGTGCCCGGTGCTGCATGACCCGGTACGACGGTGCTCCGCTGGTGAAGCGCAGCTCACCCAGGGCGGCGCACAGGTCGGGGACGTTTCGGATGAGGTGCGGCTGGGGCGCCGACGCCCCGGTTCTCCGTCCCTTGCGCCCGAGGTAGGCGTCGAGCCAGAGCCGGTCGATCTCGCCGATGTCCAGCCGGCAGGCGTGCGCGAAGGCGCGGGCGACGTCCAGCTTCGGGACGACGACTCCCGACGCGGCGCGTTGGAGGGTGGCCGCGCTGTAATCCCGGGTGCGTTTCGAGAGTTCGGCATAGGACAGCCCCCGCAGATGCCGTCCTCGGCGCAGGGCCAGGGCGAGTTTGCCCACCGGATTCAGTGAATCCGGGATCGGCTTTTCCGGACGTGCCACCGCCTGACACCTCGCCTCCGGAAAAAGGGAAGACGGATCCCCACTGCTGACGCTCCCATCTCGTCCCGGCCCTCTCTGGCGGGCCGAACGCGCTGCACACGCTTGCTGCTCCAACCGACGTTCGCCCAGCGGTAGTTGGCGCTACCCGAAAGGCGCACATCATCCTTCCACTTTCGCGTCTGCCCCCGCACGCCCTTGACGCACACCCCGCTTCCGTCCCGGGTACGGAGGCATCCCGCGTACGGCATGGGACGAACTGAATAAACCATCGACCAGCGATGCAGCCCCCTTCCGCAGACCGACGGAACAGGTGTTTACAGCGCACGAGAGCCGTCTATTTCATTTCGTCTCGTCATCGCTTGCGGAAATGCGGACAGCCCTGACACCATCCAGCGTCACGCCGCCCACCGCGACGGCGCCCTGTCTCAGTCGCTCCAACCGCACGTGAACAGGGATTTTGAGCCGGAAGCGTTGGCGCGCGACCCGGCTCACGAACGAGTCGGCCGCTGATACCGGGCCGACTCGTTCGCATTTACTGCGCAAGCCCGCTTCACACAGGCCCCTCTCCTGCCGCTTTCTGACCGCTTTCGATCGGTCCGCGGTACGTCGGTGGCCGACCGCCGCGCCGCAGCGGCTCAGCGGCTCAGCGGCTCAGCGGCTCAGCGGGCGAGCAACGGGCGGGGCCGATGTGCCGCCAGCAGGGCCATGTCGTCGGCGGTGAACCCGCCGGAGAACCGCCGTACGTCCTCCACGAGCGTGCTGAGCAGCCGGGCCGGGGTCGAGAAGGCCCGTCCGGTGAGCCGGTCGGCGGGATCGTAGAAGGCGCCCGAGTCGTCCCGGGCCTCCGAGAGGCCGTCGGTGTAGAGGAGCAGCGTGGCGGCCGGCGGGAACTGCCAGGCGTCGGGCCGATGGGGCGCGGGCGCCAGCTCGGAGAGCCCGAGCGGCAGCCGGAACGTCCGGGGTGTGAGCACGGTGACGCCGCCGTCCGAGCCGATGAGCAGCGGGGCGGGATGGCCGCAGTTCAGGACCCGCACCATGCGGTGATCAGGCGGGATCTCCACGAGGACACAGGTGACGAAGGCTTCGTCACCGTCGGTGCCGTCTCCCCCTTCGATGCCCTGCGTGCCGTCCGCGCCGCCCCAGCCGGGCGGACCGGGCGGACCGGGCGGACCGGCCCCGCCCCAGCCGGGCGGACCGGCCCCGCCCGTGCCGCCGACGCCGCCGCCCTCGCCGTAGACCCCGCCCCGGCTCGCGCGCTCCCGGGCCAGCGCGGACTCCAGTGAGCGGGCGATCTCGGGCAGGTCGGGTTCCCGGTCCGCCGCCTCCCGGAAGGCGCCGAGCACGACGGAGACCGTCTCGATGGCGGCGAGCCCCTTGCCCCGGACATCCCCCATGACCAGTCGTACGCCGTACGGGGTGGCACGGGCGGCGTACAGATCGCCGCCGATCAGCGCGTCCTGCTGGGCGGCCTCGTAGCGGACGGCGAGGCGCAGCCCGGCGAGGCGTTCGGCGGGCGCGGGCAGCACGGCGCGCTGGGCGGCCTCGGCGACCTCGCGCGCCGAGGCGAGTTGCGCGCGTCCGCGGCGCACGACGACGTTCAGCAGTACGGCCATGACGCTGACGAAGACGATCGTCGCCATCTCGGTGGCCAGGTGCTCGACGGCGGCCGACTTCCAGACGGACCCGGCGACGAAATGCAGCAGCACGGCGACGAGGAGCGCGAGACCGCCGAAGGCCACGGTCTCCCACCGGGCGAACAGCGGCGCGGCCATCAGCGGGGCGGCGACGAAGAAGGGCGTACCGGTGAGCTGGATCGGTGTGACCGTCTGGAAGACGACGCCGAAGACAATCAGCAGCAGCGGCAGCAGGCGCGACAATCTGGACAACCTCGACAGCCGCGGCAGCACGGACGCCGGCGGCTGTCCTTCCCGGAGCCACTCACCGCCGGGCACGACGACGGGCGAGGAGCAGGCCGAGGGCGATGCCCACGAGGATCGTGACCGTGAGCACGCTCCAGAGGGGCAGGGTGACCGTCGGCACCCACAGCCGGATGGTGACCGAGCCCGTGTTGGCGGCGATGAACCAGATCGCCAGCGCGGCCAGCACCACGAACCCGATGGTCCGCAGGCGCACGTCGCGCCCCTTGACCGTGAGGGTCGACGGCCCGTACGAGGGGTTGTCTGACTTTTGACGCATAAACCCCATTATCCTGCGATTCCCTCACCGGGGCTCTTCCTGCCCACCCTTCGCCCGGAATTCCCGGAACGACCCCGCTGACCTGCGGAGAACCCCGATCGGAGCCTTTCACCGGCCCTCGTCACACGCGTCCACAGGCTGTGGACCCTGCCGGAGAGGGGGAGCGCTTGACCCTCACGTGACGTCATGCCGCATCGTCGGCGGCGTGGAGGAACACCTGACCGTGGGACGCGTCGCCGGGCTGACCGACGTCAGCGTCCGCACCCTGCATCACTACGACCAGATCGGCCTCGTGCGGCCGTCCGCGCGGACGTCGGCCGGATACCGGGCCTACGCGGCGGGCGACGTGCGGCGACTGCGGGAGGTGCTCGCCTACCGGCGGCTCGGCTTCGGACTGCGCGAGATCGCCGATCTCGTCGACGACCCGGCCACCGACGCGGTCGCGCATCTGCACCGGCTGCGCGGCCTGCTGCTGGACCAGCGCGACCGGGCCGCCGCCATGGTGACCGCGATCGACCAGGAACTGGAGGCACACGCGATGGGGATCAGAACGACACCGGAGGAGCAGCTGAAGATTTTCGGGGCGCAGTTGTACGAAACCATCGGATCCGACTATCCGGCGACCCGGCGCACCGAGCCGCGGATCGCCGCGAAGGTCTGGGACGCGCTCGGGGACGCCCGGACGGTACTGAACGTGGGGGCCGGCACCGGTTCCTACGAGCCCCCGGACCGCGAGGTGACCGCGGTGGAACCGTCGGCGGTGATGCGGGCGCAGCGTCCCGCGGGCGCGGCGCCGTGCGTGGCCGCGCGTGCGGAGAGCCTGCCGTTCGAGGACGGGGCCTTCGACGCGGCGATGGCCTTCAGCACCGTTCACCACTGGCGGGACCCGATCGCCGGGCTGCGCGAGATGCGGCGGGTGGCCCGGCGCGTAGTGGTGTTCACGCACGACGCCAGTGACACCGGCTGGCGTCACCGGTTCTGGCTCACCCGCGACTACCTCCCCGAGGTCGCCGGTCTGGTCGCCGGCCGACCCTCGGTGGACCGGCTGGCCGACGCGATCGGCGCCCGCCTGGAACCGGTGCTCATCCCCTGGGACTGCGCCGACGGCTTCCTGGAGGCGTACTGGCGCCGCCCCGATGCCTACCTGGAGGAGCATGTGCGCCGCGCGGTGTCGGCCTGGACCAGGGTCGGCCCGCAGGCCGAGCAGCGGGCGGTGCGCATGCTCCGCGACGACCTCGCCTCCGGCCGGTGGGCCGAACGCAACCCCGATCTGATCGCCCTCGACGCCGCGGAACTCGGCCTCCGCCTCCTCGTGTCCTGAACCCGTCCGGGAGCACGGTCACAGCCGCCCGCACGGCGGTCGGACCTTCCGTGACCTACACGCAGGGGGGGGCATGTTCTTCCTGGGAAGAACGTGAACTGGCAGGGCCGGAACACAGCTGCGAGGATTTCCGTGTGCCGGGTACGCGGGCTGCATACCGGATATACGGGCGGCTTTTCGCTGCTCGATTCGGCGGTCGAGTCGATGGTCGATTCGACAGGCGATTCCTTTACGCCATGAAGGCGGCGGGCATGTCGAATTCAACCAATTCAACCCATTCAACTAATCCATACAATTCAGCGGTGCATGATGCCGGGTCCGGCGCGGACATCGCGCTGCGGGTCAACGGCGTCGAGCACGCTCTGACGGTCGAGGCCCGGGTCACGCTGCTGGACGCCCTGCGGGAGCGGCTCGGTCTGTGGGGCACCAAGAAGGGCTGCGACCAGGGGCAGTGCGGCGCCTGCACGGTCCATGTCGACGGACGGCGGGTGCTGGCCTGTCTGATGCCGGCCTGCCAGGCCGCCGGGCGGGAGATCACCACGGTGGAGGGACTCGCCGCGCGGGACGGCACGCTGCACCCCGTGCAGGCGGCCTTCCTCAAGCACGACGGCCTTCAGTGCGGGTACTGCACCCCGGGCCAGATCATGTCGGCGGTCGCCTGCATCCGCGAGGGGCACGCCGGTTCCGACGCCGATGTCCGCGAGTTCATGAGCGGCAACCTCTGCCGTTGCGGCGCCTACCCGAACATCGTCGCCGCCGTACGGGAGGCCGCCGCGGTGGAAGCGGCGCGGGAAGAGGCACCCCGAGGGGATACGGCACCGGAGAGGGCGGCCGACCATGCGCACCTTTGAATACACCCGGGCGGACGCGCTGGAGACCGCTGTCGCCCTGCTCCAGGGCGATCCGTCCGCGGCGCCCCTCGGCGGCGGAACCACCCTGATCGACCTCATGAAGTGCGGGGTGGCCGATCCGTCGCGTCTCGTCGACCTGACCTGGATCCCCGGTCATGACGCCGTGGAGGCGGACGCGTCGGCGCTGCGGATCGGCGCGCTGTGCCGGATGAGCGACGTCGCCGCCCATCCCGAGGTGCGGCGGCGCTGGCCCGCGATCTCCCGGGCCCTCCTGCTGGGCGCCTCCCAGCAGTTGCGCAACATGGCGACCATCGGCGGAAACCTGATGCAGCGCACCCGGTGCGGCTACTTCCGGGACCCGTCGTTCACCGAGTGCAACAAGCGCGATCCGGGGTCCGGGTGCGCGGCGATGCACGGGGAGAACCGCGGGCACGCCGTGCTGGGGACCAGCGAGCACTGCATCGCCACCTACCCCGGTGACCTGGCGGTGGCTCTGACCGCGTTGGACGCGGTGGTGCACCTCCTCGGGCCGGACGGGTCCAGGACGCTGCCGGTCGACGCGTTCTTCCTGCTGCCCGGCGAGACCCCGCAGCACGAGCATCCGCTGCGGCCCGCCGAGCTGATCACCGCCGTGGAGGTGCCCGCCTCGGCCTGCGCGGCCCGCTCCTCCTACCTCAAGGTCCGCGATCGGGTCAGCTACGAGTTCGCCGCCGCGTCCGCCGCCGTAGGACTGGAGGTACGGCCCGACGGCTGCATCGCCGACGCCCGCGTGGCCCTGGGCGGGGTGGCGACCAAGCCCTGGCGGGAGCGGGACGTCGAAGCCGCGTTGACCGGACGTCCGGCGAGCGCGGCGGTGTTCCGGGAGGCCGCGGAACTGGCCGCCGCGGACGCGCGCCCGCGCCGGCACAACGCGTACAAGGTCGAGCTGGCCCGCCGCACCGTCGAGCGGGCGCTGCTGACCCTGTCCGCGACGAGGGAAGACGAGGAGAGGTGAAGGAGACCATGACCGACACCGCGTTCCGCCCGATCGACGTCGCCCCCGGCTCCCCCATCGGCACCGCGACCGGCAGGCGCGACGGGCGGGCGAAGGTCACCGGCGGAGCCCGCTACGCGGCGGAGCACCTGCCCGAGGGCCTGCTCCACGCCGTGCAGGTGACCAGCACCGTACCGGCCGGGACGATCACCGCCCTCGACACCGCGGAGGCCGAGGCGATGCCCGGGGTCCGCCTGGTGCTCACGCACCGCAACGCCGACCCGCTCTTCCCGGCGGTGATGTACCCCTTCGGCGCGGCGTTCCAGAGCCTGCTCCCGTTGCAGGACGAGCGGATCAGGTTCAGCGGCCAGGTGATCGCCCTGGTGGTCGCGGACACCTTCGAGCAGGCGACGGAGGCCGCGTCCCGGGTCCGGGCCAAGTACGACACCGCCGCCTTCGTGCCCGACGCGACGCACCCGCGGGCGCGGGTCTTCGGCACCGAGGTGTGCGGCGAGATGGCCGACGTGGTGCCGAACATGGAACGCGGCGACGCCGAGGCGGCGCTGGCCGAGGCACCGGTCACCCTGGACGTCACGTACACCACCCCACGGCACTACCACGCGGCGATGGAACTGCACTCCACGACCGCCGAGTGGTCCCCGCAGGGCACCCTGACCGTCTGGGAGCCGACCCAGTGGATCGCCGGCGCCCGGGCCACGTTCGCCGCCTGGTTCAAACTCCCGGTCGAGCGCGTACGGGTCATCTCCCCCTACATCGGCGGCGGCTTCGGCTCCAAGGGCGGCGCACATCCGCACGCCGCGCTGGCGATCATGGCCGCACACATGCTGGGGCGGCCCGTCAAGCTCGTCCTGACCCGGCCCCAGCAGTTCACCTGTACCTCGCCCCGGCCCGCGACGCGCAACCGGGTGCGGCTGGGCGCGGACCGGGACGGAAAGCTGACGGCACTGACGTACGACAGTGTCAACGAGATCTCTCTCGACGACCTCTATGTCGAGCCGTCCGGGGGCATCGCCGCGCTGAGCTACACCGTGCCCCACGTACGGCTGGAGTACCGGTTCGTCCGCGTCAACGCGGTCACACCGGGCAGCATGCGTGGCCCCGGGGAGGCCGTCGGCAGCTTCGCCCTCGAATCGGCCATGGACGAACTCGCCGTCGCCCTGGACCTCGACCCCATCGAGCTGCGGCTGCGGAACTACTCCGAACGCGACCAGGTCGCCGACAAGCCCTGGTCGGCCAAGCACCTGCGGACCGCGTACGAACAGGGCGCGAGCGCGTTCGGCTGGTCCGGACGCGATCCCCGGCCCGGGAGCATGCGCGAGGGTCATGAGCTGATCGGGATGGGTATGGCAGGGGCCTACTTCCCCTCCTACGGTTACCCGAGCGCGGCCAAGGTCCGCGTGAACGCCGACGGTTCCGTGGAGGTCGTCAGCGCGGGCACCGACATCGGCACCGGGACCTATACCCTGCTCGCCCAGGTCGCGGCCGACGTGTTCGGCGTACCCGCGGACACGGTGACCGTACGACTCGGCGACAGCGCCTACCCGCAGGCCGCGGTGAGCGGCGGGTCCATGCTCGCCGGTTCGCTCGCGCCCGTGGCCCATCAGGCCGCGACCGCCGCACGCGACGAACTGATCCAACTGGCGTCGGCACTGCCCGCGTCACCCGTGTACGGCCGGAAGGCGGGCGACATCCGGCTGGGCGGCGGTCGTGTCCTGCTGAAAGGCAGCCCCGCCACGGGAATCAGCATCGCGGAACTGCTGAGCGCGTCCCACCGCGATGCCGTGGAGGCCGAGCGCGACACGTTCGGCGACATCTCCCCGCAGGACCGGTCGGAGAATGCCGGCACCTTGAAATTCCTGCGCCTCCCCTCGGCCGGTGCCCGTTCCGTGTACTCCTGGGGCGCCGTCTTCGCCGAGGTCGGGGTGGACAAGGATCTCGGCACCATCCGGCTGCGGCGCCTGGTCGGCTCGTACGACTGCGGGCGCGTCCTCAACCCCACCACCGCCCGGAGCCAACTCCTCGGCGCGATGGTCATGGCGAGCGGCGCCGCCCTCCTGGAAGCGGGGACCGTGGACACCCGCCAGGGCCGGCTCACCAACCCCAACCTCGCCGAGTACATGGTGCCGGTGAACGCCGACATCCCGGACATCGAGGTGCTGTTCGTGAACGAGCCCGACCCTGACTCCAACACGCTGGGCTCCCGGGGCATCGGCGAGATGGGGATGACGGGGACCATCGCCGCGATCGCCAACGCCGTCCACCACGCGACCGGCAGACGCGTACGGGACCTGCCGATCCTGATGGAGAAGACGCTCTGAACCCGGCGCCGGCCCTCCGCTCCGGGAGGGCGGCCCGCAGGACGCCTTCCGGAAGGGCAACCCGCGGGACCTCCCGGCGCACGCCCCCGGCGGACGGGCGTGCGGAGAGCGCCTCGCCCCGGCCCGTGGCGGCTTCCGGCCAGGGGGGTCATGTTCTTCCCGGGAAGATCGTGTCCCTCCCGTTCGCGTGCCGGTTCTGGCAGCCTGAGCGACGTGCAGGGAGCCGAGCAGGACAGACGCCATGAGTTCGCCGCCTTCCTGCGGGCCCGCCGTGCCCAGGTCTCGCCCCGGCAACTCGGACTGGCGAGTGAGGGGGCGCGCAAGGTGGCCGGGCTGCGCCGGGAGGAGGTGGCGGACCGGGCCGGGATCAGCGTCGACTACTACACCCGGTTGGAGCAGGGACGGCTGCCCGCGCCTTCGGAGGGCGTACTGGACGCCCTCGCCCACGCGCTCCTGCTCGACGAGGACCAGCGCGACTACCTCCGCCAACTGGCCGACCTCGCCCCGGCCCGGCGCCGACGCACCCGGCCGCGGGTGGTGCCGGCACCGGTGCGCAAGGTGCTCGCCGATCTGAGGACCACGCCCGCCGTCGTCCTCGGCCGGTTCATGGACGTCCTGGCCTGGAACGACCTCGCGGCGGAACTGCTGTGCGACTTCGCCGCCGTCCCCGAGAAGCGACGCAACTTCCTCTGGCTGACCTTCCTCGACCCCGCGCTGCGCGAGCGGCTCCCCGACTGGGACCTGTCGGCCGGTGAATGCGTCGCCTATCTGCGGATGGACGCCGGCCGCTATCCGAGCGATCCCCGGCTGAGCGAACTGGTCACCGAACTCAGCGCGACGGAGTCGGACTTCCGGCACTGGTGGACCGCGCACCAGGTCTCCGGCAAGAGCTTCGGCAGCAAGCGGATCCTGCACCCGGTCGTCGGCGAGGTCAGGCTGGACTGGCAGATCCTCACCGTCGCCCAGGAACGCGACCAGTTCCTCGTGGTCCTGCCCGCCGCCGACGAGGAGAGCGAGCGACGACTCGCCGCCCTCGGCACCCTGTGAACACCCACTCGCCCGGCCGTGCGCCCGGTCCTCGGCGTGCCGGACACCCCGACCGGGGGCAAGTCCGCAGTCTGGAGCCGTGAACGACCCCACCCCCGCGCGCCGCCCCTTCCCGAGCCGAGGCCCCTCCGGGGAGACGACCGAGACGACCCCCAGAGCGGCCGACGGGCAGCGGGCCGGCTGGTTCGAGCTGTTCTTCGACCTGGTCTTCGTCGTCACCGTCAATGTGCTCGCCGACGGGCTGCACGGCGACCCGGGCCCGGCCGACTTCGGACGGTTCCTCGTCCTGTTCTTCCCGGCGTGGTGGGCCTGGATCAACCTGACGATGACCTCCAACGTCTTCGGCCCGTCCACCCCCCGCGTCCAGGCCATGCTGCTGGCCGCCATGCCGGGCCTCGGTCTGATGGCCGCCGCCGCTCCCGAGGGCCTGGGCGACCGGGCCTGGGCGTTCGCCCTCGGTGTCGCCTGGGTGCACCTGGTGCTCTTCCTGCCCTGGCAGGGCCCGGCCCGACGCGCGGAGATCGGGCTGCCGCGGTGGCGGCCGGTGCTGTACGGGCTCGTCCCCGCGCTGCTGTGGGCGACCTCCGCGGCGCTCCCCGCCCCCGGCCGCTTCGCCCTGTGGGCCGTGGCGATCGGGCTGGAGATCGCCCTGCTGGCCCACCACAGCGTGGCGACGCGGGTCTACGAGGCCCTCGTCATGGAGCACCTGGTCGAGCGGATCGGCCTCTTCATGGTGATCGTGTTCGGCGAGAGCGTCCTGACCATCGTCACCGCCCTGACCGACCACTTCACCCCCACCTCCGCCGCGGCGGCCCTCACCGGCTTCCTCACGATCGCCGGACTCGCCGTCGTGTTCTACCTCTGGGGCAGCCCCACCACCGCCCGCGGCCTGGACCATGTCCAGGCCACCGGGACCACCCGGGCGATCCGCGACACCGTGATGTTCCTGCCCTTCGCCCTCGTCGCGGGCACCACCGTCATCGCCGCCGCCCTGGGCACCGCCACCGCCGAACCCGACCACCCCTTCCCGACCGGCGCCGGCTGGGCCCTGCTCGGCGGCTTCTTCACCTACTACACGACCAGCGCCGCCCTCGCCCTGCGCTACGGCGACACCCCCACCGCCGTCCTACGCTGGTACGTCCCCTGCCTCCTCACCGTCGCCGCCCTCCTGCCCGCCGTACTGCTCCTCCCGGCCTGGGCGGCGGTGGCGACGACGGCGGCGGCCCTCCTCGCCGTCATCGCATGGGCCTCACGCCCGTGACGATCACGGATGAGTCGGCCAGTCGGTCAATCGGCCAGTAGGTCAATCGGTCAGCTGGTCAGCTGGTCAGTCGAAGAGAGTCGACCCGAGCGGGCGCCGCGGTCCGTGGCCGGGGAGGATCAGGAAGGACGCGCTCGCGGTCGTGGTGGTGAAGGGCAGCAGCGCGTCGGAGGCGTCCATGCGGGTGAGCGTGGCCGTGAAGGTCCGCAGGTCGTTCTGGAAGCTGATGAAGAGCAGGCCGGGGGCGGGATCGTCGATGCTGTACGAGCGGCGGAGCATGTGCCCGACACCGACCACGGTGGGGTTCGCCCGGCGTACGTGGGCGTCCACCGGGACGAGATAGCGCCCGGCGGGCGTCTTGGCGCCGAGCGCGGGGGCCGAGGCGACGTCGCCACCGGAGAGGGGGACGCCGCTGGCCCGGCGCCGCCCGAAGACGGCCTCCTGCTCGGCGACGGACAGGGCGGCGAACCGCGTCAGGTCGAACTCCATGCGCCGCAGCACGGCCAGGGTGCCGCCGGCGACCTCGGAGGGTCCGGCCAGCCACAGGTCGCGCTTCTGTTCGGCGGCGGTGTGCGGGCCCACGATGCCGTCGATGAAACCGAGCAGGTTGCGCGGCGCGGTACGCCCCTCCGCCACCGGCACCTCCGTACCGCGACGCCCGAACTGCCGCCAGCGCTCCCGGACGCGGCCCCCGGCCCGATCCAGGAGCGCGGCGGCGACGACCGGAACGAGCAGGGCGTCGCTCGCACAGATCTGGATCAGCAGATCACCGCCGCGCGCCCGGGAGGCGATCCGCTCACGGGAGAACCGGGGGAGGTCGTCCGCGCCGGGCAGTGCGGCACCGGCCGTCCGTACCAGCCGTGGGCCCACGCCGACGGTCACCGTCACATCGCCCGGCGGCAGACCCAGCAGCCGTGGGTCGGACCCGGCGGTGAGGGTACGGACGGCCTCGCCGAGTTCGGCCAGCAGCGGGCCGGGCGCCACCGCGGCACCGAGGTCCGCCACCAGGGCCAGCAGATGGGGCTGGGCCACCCCGGGAAGCGTCACGCCCGCCTGATGCCGGCCCGAGACCGCGACGGGCGCGGGCGTGGCCGCCCCGGCCGAGGCAGACTGACCAGGTTGGCCGGACTGACCGGCCTGACCAGGTTGGCCGGACTGACCGGGTTGGCCGGGCCGGTCGGAGTCCCCCGAGCACCCGGCGAGGAGACCGGCGGCGACCGTGGCCCCGGTGGCATCGAGGAACGCGCGGCGTGAGGGGGGACGGTCGGCGCGGGACATGATGCGTACAGTGCCACACCCGACCCGCGACCGCCGCCCAACCGCCGTATGTCAACGGGGAGTTCAACCTCCCGGCGAGGGCCGACGCCGGATCCGACGCCGTGTCAGACTGGGATCATGTCTCGATTTGCTCTGCGCGCGATGACGGCCGCCCTGGGCGCGCTGACGCTGGTGAGCGGCTGCGGCGGCGGGGGCGGGGGCGGCGGCGATGACGACGGCGCGTCGGGCGAGGGCCGGCGGCCGGACGGCACGCGGGTGACCATCAAGGTGCCCGGCGACGCCCCGACGATCTCCGACGCGGTGTCCCTGGCCCGCCCCGGCGACCTCGTGCTGGTCGCCCCCGGTGTGTACCGCGAGTCGGTGCGGATCGACACGGAGCGCGTCACGCTGCGGGGCGAGTCCCGGGCCGGGGTCGTCATCGACGGGCAGGTGCGGCGGCCGAACGGCGTGGTCGTCACCGCGCCCGGGGTGGCCGTGCAGAACCTCACCGTGCGGAACAACACCCACAACGGGGTGCTGGTCACCGGTTCGGCCGCGGCGGTCGCCGGACTGCCGGGGAGCGGCGGCTACGACACCGGCGACGAGCCCGTCCGCCTGCTCAAGTCGTTCCTGGTGTCGCATGTGACCGCGACCCGCAACGGCCTCTACGGCATCTACGCGTTCTCCGCGCAGAACGGTGTCATCGAGCGCTCCCACACCTCGGGCGGGGCGGACTCGGGCATCTATGTCGGCCAGTGCAGGCCGTGCCGGATCGTGGTGCGGGACAACGTCTCCGAACTCAACGCGGTCGGCTACGAGGGCACCAACGCCAGCGGTGACATGTATGTGGTCGGCAACCGTCTGGTCGGCAACCGCGTCGGCCTGACCACCAACTCCGACCACCAGGAGAAACTGCTCCCGCAGCGCGACGCCGTCATCGCGGGGAACCTGATCGCGGCCAACCAGCAGCGGCTGACCCCCGAACAGGCCGACGGCGGCTGGGGCGTCGGCATCGGCGTCGACGGCGGCAGCGACAACCGGTTCGTCCGCAACCGGGTCACCGGCAACACCAACGCCGGACTCGTGATCACCGCGACCGCCGACCTGACGGCGGACCGCAACCGGATCACGGACAACACCTTCAGCGACAACGGCGTCGACGTCGGCTGGACGTTCCCCACCGCCACCCAAGGACAGGGCAACTGCCTGGAAGGGAACAAGCTGCGGACGACCGTACCCGCGGGGCTCGCGTCCCGCGCGTCCTGCCCGGTCCCGGCCACCTCCCCCACGCCCTCCGGCAGTTGGCGGCCCCCGGCGGCGCCCGCGGGCATCCCCTTCACCGACGTGGCCGTGCCCGGCCCGCAGCCGGAGTTCCCGGCGGCGGGCACGGTCGGCGCCACCGTCGTACCGGACGTCCCGGTGCTGCCGGTCGTCGCGGACATCGCCCTGCCGTCGCCGTCGCTGCTCGCCGACGACGCGCGGGTGCGGACCCGGTGAGCGGCGGCTACGGCGTCGGGGAGGCTCCGGGCAGCGGCTGGACGGGGACGTAGGTCTGGGTGTCGAAGTCGAAGACCACCGGCTGGGGCGCGGAGGCGATACCGGCCTCGACCCGGTACATCGTGCCGTCCGAGCCGATCCAGTACCGCACGGTCCGAGAAGCACCGCCCCCACCACCGGCACCCGGACTCGCACTTGCACTTGCACCCGCACTTGCACCCGGACCGGCACTGTCCCCGGCCCCGGCCCCTGCCCCGGCACGGGGCCCGTTCATGATGTCCGTCCGATGCCCGCGCACCCGCTCCCGCCCGACCCAGGAGGCGCCGTTCTGCGGCAGCAGCGCGGAGTTGTCGGGCCGGTCGCTGCCGAGGTCGAGCGCGATGGCCAGCGCGCTGTCCAGGGTCATACCGGCGGCCCGCAGCGGACGGTCGTACCAGCCGGACGCGGGCGGCGACGCCGGTGCGGCCGTCGGGGGGTCGGCCATGGGGCGGACGTGGACGGTGGTGGCCGTCCACCGGATCAGCCCGTCGCTGGACGTGTCGCGCCCGGTCCCGCGTACCACCCCGTAGCCGGTGTGGGTGCGGTAGTCGATCGATCCGGTGATGACCAGTCCGCCGTTGACGTTCGGCACGGTGATCGTCACCGCCCGGCCGCCCGCCCGGTAGTTGAGGAACCGTGTGACCGCCAGCCGGTTCACCTCGTCCGAGGTCAACGCCCGCGGACCGGCGCGGTCGTCGCCGTCGCCGTCGCCATCGCCGAGCAGAAGGAAAGCGCTGGTCACGGCAGCCGCGATACAGACGGCGGCGGCTGCTGCTGCCCAGCGTAATCGTGGCGAATGGGGCTGTCCGCCCGGCGCCCCACGCCCCGGAAGGCGCTGCTTGGTCCTGGTGCTCCGCGCGCTGCCGCTCCGCGCCTTGACGTCCCGCGCTCTGCTGCTCCACATGCTCCGCACGCGGCGGGATCGTAACAGCTCTCGCGGAAGCGCCCCCAAACTCGGCGGTCGCCAGACATGACGGTTCGTCAATTGTAGTCTCTGCCCGGAAGTTGCTGGATTTGCGTGAGCTGTGTGCGAAGTAAAGGAGCGCTATGCGATTACGTGTACTGCTGCGAATGGGGCTGTCCGGCCTGCTACTGGTAGGGGGCGGCGCCGGTACGGTCCTGACCGGCGCCGGGCAGGCCGGAGCGGCAGCCCCTGACGGCACCCTGACCGTCGAGGTCCTGCGGGACTTCTTCGGCACAGGCGTGATCAACGCAACCATGGATGTGCCTCAGCGGGGCATGCAGGTCGACGTCATCGACCTCGCGGGCCACCGGGTCACCGGGGTCACGGACGTCACCGGGCGGGTCGTCGTACCGCCGTCGAGCGAACTGACCGGCGGCCGGTACCGGGTCGACGTCAGCGTCCCGGAACCCTACTCGGACTATCTGCGGGCGGCGCCCGCCTCGACCGCGCCGAACCACTTCGACAGCTTCACCACGTTCGTGGACGTCTCGGACGGCAAGGACGACTCGGTGACCACCGGCGTCTGGAACCCGGCCGACTACGCGCTGCCCGACTCCCGCTACTTCGTACCGGTCCAGAGCGGCGCGGGCGGGACGGACACCCGGGCCCTGGTGGCCTTCGGCACGGACGCCCGGGGGAACTGTCCCGAGCAGGAGGAGTGCCCGGAGGTCCTGAACACCCAGGACCAGGTGGGCACGACGTACGGGCTGGCCTACGACCGGTACCGCGAGCAGTTGTTCCAGTCGGCCTTCGCCCGGCGCTACACCGAGTACGGGCCGCAGGGCGGTGGCGCGATCTACGTCATGCCGACCGACGGCGAGGGTGACCCGACGCTGTTCGCGACGGTGCCGGGCGCCGCGGTGACCCCGCACGACACCGGCAACCTGATCAAGGACGCCGGGTTCACCGACGCACCGGGCAAGGAGAGCATCGGCGGCCTGGCCCTGTCGGAGGACGGCTCGACCCTGTACGCGGTGAACCTGCGCACCCGTAGCCTGGTCAGCTTCGACGCGACCGGGCCCACGGCCTCGGCGCCCGAGGCGACCGTACGGATCCCGGACCCGGGCTGCGCGGCGGACGGGGACTGGCGTCCGTTCAGTGTGGCCGCCCATGACGGCAAGCTGCACGTCGGGGGTGTGTGCAGCGCCGAGAGCACACAGAACCGGGCGGATCTGAAGGCCGTGGTCGCCACGTACGACGGCGAGGAGTTCACCACCGTGCTGTCCCAGCGGCTGGACTTCGAACGTGGGAGCGTTCTCACGGGCCGTACCCAGGACCAGGTCAAGTACTGGAACCCCTGGAACACCGACCTGGCGGACTGGGACAGTTTCGACGCCAACGGCGCGATGATCAATCCGCAGCCGGCGCTGGCCAGTATGGCCTTCGCCCGCGACGGCTCGCTGATCCTCGGCTTCCGTGACCGGTTCATGGACGTCGTGAGCTGGGGCGGGCTGGACCCCAGGCCGGGCAGGGACACACCGCAGAACGGCATGTCCGGCGGCGACATCAACATGGCCTGTGCCGCACCGGACGGCGGCTACGACTGGGAGGGCACCGGAAGCTGCCCCGACCACGCCACGGACCCGACCCTCGACGGGGTCCAGCCCGACAGCGTCGTCGAGTACTTCCCGGGTGACTTCTTCCCGAACGGCGGCTCCGCGACCCAGCCCGGGCCGCACCAGGAGTCCGCCCTCGGGTCGGTCGCCTACATCCCGCAGCAGCAGTGGATCGTCAGCACCCAGATGGACCCGACCGGCCGGGTCATCACCAACGGAACCGGCTACTACGACGTCGCGACCGGCCTCGGTCCCGGCAACGACCCGGTGAACAACGCCTACGAGTTCATCGGCCCGAACCAGAACGGGTTCGGCAAGGCCGGCGGCCTCGGCGACATCGCGTACGCCGCGGCGAACGCACCGATCCAGATCGGCAACGTCGTCTGGTACGACGGCGACCGCAACGGCATCCAGGACCCGGGGCACGTGCTGCTGCCGGGCGCGACGATCAACCTCCTGGACGCCGACGGCGAACAGGTCGCCACCACCACGACCGACGCCGCCGGTGAGTACTACTTCGGCGGGGTCGGCGCGGACTACGAGCTGACACCGGGCGCCGACTACACCGTGCAGTTCGACGTGTGCACGGCGGACACCAGCGAGGTGCCGGGCCGGCCGGCCGCCACCGACCTGCGCTTCACACTGCCGCGCGCCGGTGACGACCGGGTCCACGACTCCAACGTGACCCCGCCGACCACCGGCCGACTCTGCAACGGGTACGCCCCGGTCACCGCACCGGACACGCCAGGAGGGGTCGATCACACGATCGACGCCGGCGTACACATCCCGGCCCCGGAGTCACCGACCCCGACCCCGACCCCGACCGATTCAGCATCCCCGACCCCGACCCCGACCCCGACACAGCCGACGACCCCGGCCCCCAACACCCCGGCACCGGCTGGCCGGGACCCGGGCGGCTCCCTCGCCGAAACCGGCACGTCCGGCCTCGTAGGGGCCCTGACCCTCGTCGCCGTACTCCTGGGCGCGGGCGCAACCGTCGTCCTCGTCACCCGCCAACGACGCGCAAGGCACCGCTGACACAGAAGGAACGGGTGGTCCCCGCGCGAGCGGGGGCCACGCCGATGATCGGCGCAGCCGAACCGTCACGCCCCCTGCCCAACCCCGCCACGAGCGGACTGCGCAGGGGGCGATTCAGCATGTCCTGGGATGTGCGATGCGCTGTCATGAAATCACGCGGATTCTCACACCGGCGCGCTGATCTGCGGAGCGTCACGCGCCACGTTGGGCGATGACCGCAGCCGTGTACGTATCGCGGGTCACATCGTCCTGCCCGATACCAAGTTCGGCGAGGACGGCCCGGACATCAGCCAGGGCGTCGGTGACATCTTCCTCGTCCACGAGCGTCTCCAGTTCCAGGAAGGTCCCGTCGATCTCCGGGACGCGGACAAGAGTCGCGAGCATTTTCCGGTTGCGGGCCTCGAACTCGTAGTTCCGGCACCGCTTCTCGAACGCGATGACCGGCACGTAGCCCAGACCCCGCAGGATCGCGTGCGCCGCGCTGGCATCCACAGGAGTCTCGTGTTCCGGCTTCGAACCCGAGGCGGCGTCGACGGCCGCGCCCTTGAAGGTGAGCAGAGTGCTCATTCCGTCTGTCCCGTGCACGGTCCGCACTCGCAGTTCCTGGTCCGCCGCGTCCAGCGATCGGTCCGGCCTGTCGTAGTACGTGTCCTGGTACACCTCGACACGTGCTGTCGCACGATTTTCGAGTGTCCGCATGACCTTTTCCGGCGAGTGGACTCGCGCCTTCAGCTCGGCCTCAATCACGGCCGTCTCCGATCGCGGGGAGCCGGCATCAGCAAGGCAGGACGTACGCCCTGGCAAACCATGTGCCGATCTGGGCGGAGTGCACATGGCCACAGATACCACGGTCGCCTTCGACGGCCATGGTTGCGTGAATATGGACCGGGCCGTCAGTGATCTCTCCGGTGCCGTGCGTCTCGGCCGGAAGGTCGTGCTCTGTGATCACATCGGCCGTCGCGTCGGAGGCAGGCATGGTGGAGACAGTGAAGGCATCGACAGCTCCGATCAGGGAGACGATCGCGCCGTCCGTGATGCCCAGTTCCTTCGCGCGCTGAGCGATCGTGTCCAGCAGCTCAGCGTTCATGACCTCGATCACGTGCACTGTGCGGCTCCTTGCCCAGCAGGGGACTGATGTCCCGGAGCATGACAGCGGAGCACCAACGCGCGCCAGCGTCTCGCGGATTCGTCACCTCTATGGCGAACCGGGCAGCGAAAAACGGGGCCCGGGATGGCATCGAACAGGGGTCGGCCGCCAAGCGCGAGGCGGCCTTCCCTTCGATCCCGCATACGCGGGCGGCCCTGGCCGTGGAGTAGAGACGCCGGGCGTCGGGGTCGTGGGCCAGAACTCGGTATACGTCGGCGGCGGAGTCCTGGTCTGACACCTTGGCCAAGATCCCAGCGACATTGACCCGGAGCACCGGGTCTGCCCCGTTGTACATCTGGCAGCGACGCGCAAGGCACCGCTGACACAGAAGGAACGGGTGGTCCTCGCGCGAGCGGGGGCCACGCCGATGATCGGCGCAGCCGAACCGTCACGCCCCCTGCCCAACCCCGCCACGAGCAGGCTACGCAGGGGGCGATTCGTCATGCCCTGGGCGCGGGAGGGGCAGCGTGCTCCAGCAGTTCCCGCACGACCGGCACGGTGCGGTGATCGCTTAGGCGCCGGAGTACACCGCTCACCCACACGTCCGTGCGTGGAGAATCCGTTCCCTTCACCAAGTCCACCGCGTGCTTCGCGGACGTTGCCGCCTGATCGATCTCGCCAGCGTCCAGGTAGGACTCAGACAGCCAGCACTGGAACAGTGCTACCTCCCGCGCATGGCTCTCGTCATACGGGACATCGATGTTCTCCAGGACTGGCACCGCCCGGTTGTGTTCCCGGAGTTCGGCCCAGCACCGACCTTCCATGATCTTGGACTCGTCCCGGTTGATCCAGTACACCCAATCCGGTTCCTCGTCCGTGCGGGCATCGCGCTGATCATGCAGGTCCTCGGAGAGTCCGACAGCTCTCTCCACTCCCTTCGGGCTGCCGGTACGCGCGCACGCCCAGGCCAGACGGTCCGCCAGCACCACCCGGACAGCAGGCATCACCTGCGCGGGAGCCATCGTCAGCGACGCCCGTGCCATTTCCACGGCCTCGCCAGGGTCATCCCCTGATGCCGTCAGATACGACAACTCCGACAGGGCAGATGCTGCCAGTGTCCGGTTCCCGGCTTGGTTCGCTGCGGCAGACGCTCGCTGCGCCAGACGCCTGGCTTCCGGAAGCTTCCCGGCGTCGAACGCCGTCCACGAAGTGAACTGGTGCGTCTCGGCGAGAACATCAAGGATCTGCCTCCCGATGTCGGGGGTATAGACGCTTCGGTCGAGCACTCGTTCCGTCCGCCGTGCCGCTTGTACCGACAACGGGTACGTGGCCGCACCGCCCGTGAAGTCGTCAAGGCGCCGCAAGTCGACAAGCCCCTGCCGGAGGCTCGACACATCGGACTTCCCGACTCTGCGTCCGTCCCAGTGGGCGCTTCCCAGCGGCACGGCGGCGCCGATGCTGGCCCCCATGAACTCTCTGCGATCCACCGAATCAGCCTCCGTCTGTTGTGGTCCTTCAGCCAGTCCGCGCCCTAATACTCCTAGGTCCAGGCCGAGGACGGTTACCAGGCAGGGAAGCCAGTCGCGTGGCGACCGTCTGCCTGTCTCCCACCGGTAGATGTCATTGGCGCCACATCCTCCATGGGTGTATCCACGCAGGTCATTCAGCTTGTCGGCGAGCTGCTTTTGAGTCCAGTTCTGTTTCTTCCTCGCCTTTCTGATCGCCTGCCCGATGACAGATGTCTGCCCGCCACGCATGACTCAACTCCTCTGTCAATCTGCCTGCTTGGCAGAAGCGTGGCAGATATCACGGCAGATCCGCATGGATACAGGCACGTCGTTGACTGGATGCACGAGGTACAGAAAGCCCCCGCGACCGATGGGACGGCCCGGGGGTGTGGCCAACCTGAGAGTGCAGGTCGACATGGTGAAGCATATCCACACGCTCGTACGGCGGCTGCTGGCCGTTTTGGCGCCTGGTTCGGGCAGGCGGCGGGCCGGTTCCCGGCCGGTCCCCGACACTCCCGCACAATGCCCGGACGCAGCCCGCCCCGCCGCCGCACGGGTTCGTGTGCCCCGTTCCCCCTACGGTCTGCACGAGCCGCTCGACGGCACGGGTACGGCCCTCATCCGCCCCTACCTGATCGCCGCCGAACGAGAACGCGA
>NZ_JBIVUE010000035.1:0-34118 GCF_044757045.1 Streptomyces sp. NPDC091377
AAACGCCCGGTTACATTCCGAACCCGGAAGCTAAGCCTTACAGCGCCGATGGTACTGCAGGGGGGACCCTGTGGGAGAGTAGGACGCCGCCGAACTTCTTTTAGAGCGCTGGCTCTTGGGCAACTTGCCCAAGAGCCAGCGCTTTTTTGTGTTGAGGTAGGGTCAGGGGGAAACATCGGCTCATTTCCCACAGGAGGCCCCCGGGTGGAGGTCCAGGAGACGCGTGTCCAGACGGACCGGGTCCTCACCATCCCCAACATCCTCAGCATGGCGCGGCTTCTCGGTGTGCCGCTCTTTCTGTGGCTGATTCTGCTGCCCGAGTTCGGTGGTCCGAAGAGTGACGGCTGGGCCCTGCTGGTGCTCGCTCTGAGCGGCGTGAGTGACTACCTGGACGGCAAGCTCGCGCGGCGCTGGAATCAGATCAGCAGCCTTGGCCGGATTCTCGATCCCGCGGCCGACCGGCTGTACATTCTGTCGACCCTGGTGGGTCTGACATGGCGGGAGATCCTGCCCCTCTGGTTGACCGCTGTGCTGCTGGCGCGCGAACTGGTGCTGCTGGTGATGGTGGGTATCCTCCGCCGGCACGGCTATCCGCCGCCCCAGGTGAACTTCCTGGGCAAGGCAGCTACCTTCAACTTGATGTACGCGTTCCCCCTCCTCCTGCTCAGTGACGGAAGTGGATGGATCTCGTCACTGGCTGCTATTTTCGGATGGGCGTTCGCAGGTTGGGGTACAACGCTGTACTGGTGGGCAGGAGTGCTCTATGTGGTGCAGGTCCGCCGCCTGGTTCGAGCGGACCCCACGGCCGATGGAGCTCGCCGATAGGTGCGGCCACAACGGCGCGATGGCCCGCAGACAGAATGTGCGGGACAATTCGGACGGGTGAAGTCGGCTAGACCGTCATCTCTTGGAGGAGGACGCTTCCGACATGAAGGCCGTCGTGATGGCCGGTGGCGAGGGCACACGCCTTCGCCCTATGACCTCAAGCATGCCCAAGCCGCTCCTGCCGGTGGTGAACCGGCCGATCATGGAGCACGTTCTTCGGCTGCTCAAAAGGCATGGGCTCAACGAGACAGTAGTAACCGTCCAGTTCCTGGCCTCACTCGTCAAGAACTACTTCGGTGACGGTGAAGAGCTCGGAATGGAACTCACCTATGCCAACGAGGAGAAGCCACTCGGTACCGCCGGAAGCGTCAAGAATGCCGAGGAGGCGCTGAAGGACGACACCTTCCTCGTCATCTCCGGCGATGCGCTGACCGACTTCGATCTGACCGAGCTGATCAATTTCCACAAGGAGAAGGGAGGGCTTGTCACCGTCTGCCTGACGCGCGTCCCGAATCCGCTGGAATTCGGCATCACCATCGTGGACGAGGAAGGCCAGGTCGAGCGGTTCCTGGAGAAGCCGACCTGGGGGCAGGTCTTCTCCGACACCGTGAACACCGGCATCTACGTCATGGAGCCCGAGGTCTTCCGATACGTCGAGGCCGATGTCCCCGTGGACTGGTCCGGCGATGTCTTCCCGCAGCTGATGAAGGAAGGCAAACCCATCTACGGGTTCATCGCCGAAGGCTACTGGGAGGACGTCGGCACACACGAGAGCTATGTGAAGGCGCAGGCCGATGTCCTGGAGGGCAAGGTCGACGTCGAGATCGACGGATTCGAGATCTCCCCCGGCGTGTGGGTCGCAGAAGGCGCCGAGGTCCATCCGGACGCCGTGCTGCGAGGGCCGCTCTACATCGGCGACTACGCCAAGGTGGAGGCCGGTACCGAGATTCGCGAGCACACGGTGATCGGGTCCAACGTGGTCGTGAAATCCGGGGCCTTCCTGCACAAGTCGGTGGTCCACGACAACGTGTACGTGGGGCAGCACAGCAATCTGCGGGGCTGTGTCGTCGGGAAGAACACGGACATCATGCGCGCGGCCCGGATCGAGGACGGCGCGGTCATCGGCGATGAATGCCTGATCGGCGAAGAATCGATCGTGCAGGGCAATGTGCGGGTCTATCCCTTCAAGACCATCGAGGCCGGTGCTTTCGTCAACACCTCGGTGATATGGGAGTCGAGAGGCCAGGCGCACCTGTTCGGAGCACGTGGTGTCTCCGGGATCCTGAATGTGGAGATCACGCCCGAGCTGGCCGTGCGGCTGGCCGGCGCTTATGCGACGACCTTGAAGAAGGGCGCGACGGTCACCACGGCCCGCGATCACTCCCGTGGTGCGCGCGCGCTGAAGCGGGCGGTCATCTCGGCGCTGCAGGCCAGCGCCATCGACGTACGGGATCTGGAGAACGTACCGCTGCCCGTGGCGCGACAGCAGACCGCGCGGGGGAGTGCGGGCGGGATCATGATCCGGACCACCCCCGGGGTGCCGGACTCCGTGGACATCATGTTCTTCGACGGACAGGGCGCGGATCTGTCGCAGGGCAGTCAGCGGAAGCTGGACCGGGTGTTCGCGCGGCAGGAGTACCGGCGGGCGTTCCCGGGAGAGATCGGGGACCTGCACTTTCCGGCCAGTGTGTTCGACTCGTACACCGGGTCGCTGCTGCGGAACGTGGACACCACGGGGATCGCCGAGTCGGGGCTGAAGGTCGTCGTGGACGCCTCCAACGGCAGTGCGGGGCTGGTGCTGCCGAGCCTGCTCGGCAAGCTCGGTGTCGACTCGCTGACGATCAACCCGGGGCTGGACGAGTCGCGGCCCACGGAGTCGGCGGACACACGGCGGTCGGGGCTGGTCCGGCTCGGTGAGATAGTCGCGTCCGCGCGGGCCGCGTTCGGGGTGCGGTTCGACCCCGTGGGGGAGCGGTTGTCGCTGGTGGACGAGAAGGGCCGGATCGTCGAGGACGACCGGGCGCTGCTGGTGCTGCTCGACCTGGTGGCCGCGGAGCGGCGCAGCGGGCGGGTGGCGTTGCCGGTGACGACCACCCGGATCGCCGAGCAGGTGGCGGCGTACCACGGCACACAGGTGGAGTGGACGACCACGTCGCCCGACGATCTGACGCGGGTGGGACGCGATGAGTCGACGATCTTCGGCGGGGACGGCCGGGGCGGCTTCATCGTTCCGGAGTTCAGCAGCGTCTTCGACGGCACGGCGGCCTTCGTACGGCTGATCGGGCTGGTGGCGCGGACGCAGCTCACGCTGAGCCAGATCGACGCCCGGATTCCGCGGGCGCACGTCCTCAAGCGGGATCTGGCCACTCCCTGGGCGGTCAAGGGCCTGGTGATGCGGCGGGTGGTCGAGGCGGCCGGCGAGCGGTTCGTGGACACCACCGACGGGGTGCGGGTGGTCGAGACGGACGGGCGCTGGGTGATGGTGCTGCCGGACCCGGCCGAGGCGGTCACCCATCTGTGGGCGGAAGGACCCGACGACGCCTCCGCGCAGGCTCTGCTGGATGAGTGGGCGGCTGTCGTGGACAGCGCCGGGAGGTAATCGCACCCTACGCGCGCGTGCCGGACAGGCATCCTCAAGAGGGCCTGTCCGGCACGTGGGTGGGGCCATTCGGAGGTAGTGGCCATGACGTGCGACGATGTGCGGCATGCTGCAGCCGCCCCCCGTTCGGAGCACTCCCGCGCGTGCGTCGCGCCCGGACGCGTCCATGTCGCTGCTCACCAATGTGATGGACCACAGCCTGGACGACGGCTATGCGGAGGCGGCCGAGCGCAAGAAGGCCGCCGGTGTCGGGGGGCTGCCGAAGACGCTCCGGGCGAAGCTGGGTCTGGCCGGAGGGCTGGTGCTGGCCGCCCTGGTGGTCACGCTGGGTGCGGCCCAGGCGCGGGTCGCCGCTCCCGTGGTCGCCAAGGAGCGCGAGGAACTGATCGACCGTATCGACAAAGAGACCTCGGCCGCGGACAGGCTGGAGAAGAGCGTCGACGACCTCCGCGACGACGTGGAGCAGCGGCAGCGGGATGCGCTCAGGCAGAGCGGGGGCGGCGACCCGAAGGACCTGGTGGGCATCCTGGCCGGCGCGGTGGAGGTGCACGGCCCCGGTGTGAAGCTCGTCGTCAACGATGCCAAGGAAGCCTCCTCGGGCGGTGACGCGGATCCGCGCGGGACGTCGGGCTTCTCCGACACGGGCCGGGTGCGGGACCGGGACATGCAGCGGGTGGTCAACGGGCTGTGGGAGTCGGGTGCCGAGGCCGTCTCCATCAACGGGCAGCGGCTCACCGCGCTCTCCGCGATCAGGGCCGCCGGTGACGCGATACTGGTCGACAACAAGCCGCTGGTGCCGCCGTACACGGTGCTCGCGGTGGGGGACGGGGACACTCTGAGCGCCCGCTTCCAGGACAGCGCGGACGGGCTCTATCTGGACGCCCTTGAGGAGAACTACGGGATCAGGACCGGGATCTCCGTACAGCGGGACCTCCGGTTGCCGGCCGCTCCGAGCGTGATGGTGCGCACCGCGCGGCCGAGCAGTGAGACAGCACAGCCAGAAACTGAGAAGGGCACATCGTGATCGCCGTACTGGGGCTCGTCGTCGGAGTCGTGGCCGGACTGTTGGTCCGGCCCGAGGTTCCGGCGGTCGTCGAGCCTTACCTGCCGATCGCCGTGGTCGCGGCGCTCGACGCGGTCTTCGGGGGACTGCGGGCCATGCTCGACGGCATCTTCGACGACAAGGTGTTCGTCGTGTCGTTCCTGTCGAACGTGGTCGTCGCCGCGCTGATCGTGTTCCTGGGCGACAAGCTGGGCGTGGGCGCCCAGTTGTCCACCGGTGTCGTGGTCGTCCTCGGCATCCGTATCTTCTCCAACGCCGCGGCGATCCGTCGGCATGTCTTCCGGGCGTGAGGCGATGAGCGAACATCAGCACGGCAGACACGGCAGTCCGCTGCGCAAGGAACTGCCCCAGGAGGTGCCGGCGCCGCGCGAGGCGGCCGAACGGCCCGCGGAGCCGGCCGGGCAGCCCCTCACCGGGCGCCAGCGGCTGGTGCAGGGGTTGTGGCCGCCGCGGGTGACCCGGGCCCAACTGATCGTCGCCCTGCTGCTGTTCGGGCTGGGTTTCGGCCTGGCGGTGCAGGTCGCGTCGCACAGCGAGGGGGACAGCGCCCTGCGCGGCGCGCGTCAGGAGGATCTGGTGCGCATCCTCGACGAACTGGACGACCGCACTGAACGTCTTGAGGACGAGAAGCAGGGGCTGGAGAAGCAGCGGGACGAGTTGGAGAACAGCTCCGACCAGGCTGAGGAGGCCCGTAAGCAGACGGTCGAGAAGGAGCGGCAACTCGGGATCCTGGCGGGCACGGTGGCCGCACAGGGGGCGGGGATCACGATGACCGTCGAGGACTCGAAGCGGACGGTCGAGGCGAGGATGCTGCTCGACGCGGTCCAGGAGCTGCGGGCGGCGGGCGCGGAGGCGATCCAGGTGAACGGTGTACGCGTGGTGGCGAGCACCTATCTGACGGATTCCGGCGACGGGGTCGCGGTCGACGGGAACAAGATCAACGCGCCCTATCGTTTCAAGGTCATCGGCAAGCCGCAGGACCTGGAGCCGGCGCTCAACATCCCAGGAGGCGTGGTGCAGACGCTGGAGAAGGAGCATGCCACCGTGACCGTCGAGCGGTCGGACAAGATCATTGTGGACGCCTTGCGGGCGGCGAAGCAGCCTGACTACGCTCGGTCGTCCTCCCGGTGAACCGGTGGTGCATGGGGGGCGTCCGACCAGGGCATGAGGTTGCGGGGGGTCGGCGCACCGAACTGGTGGTGCGTGGTGGAAACTGTCCGGTGGCTACGGACGTTGTGTGGTTGTCCGGGTCAGCCGGAGAGTGCAGTCAGGGTTCGTCCTGCCCCACGGGCGGGTCTGTTTCGGTCAAGGGGAATCGCCCGTGAAGTTGTTTGCGAAGTTGTTCGGCAAGAGCACGCGAGAGGGCAGCCGCGGCGACAACGCGACCGCCCGTCATCGCGCACAGCCCGACGCGGAGGGGCAGCGGCCTCTCTTCCGGGACCAGGTGGACGGTCAGGGCGCGTCGGTTGACCCTGCCCAGGCCGGCGGCATAGGTTTCGGGCAACCGTCAACCTCAAGTACGGGTGGAGGGTTCTCCCCCGATCCGTACGCGTCCCACGCCCCGACGGGGCAGCCGCGGCAGGAGGATCCGTCCATGTCGGTCCTGGTGTGTACGAGGTGCGGGAACCGCAACGCGCAGAACAGCCGCTTCTGCTCCAACTGCGGTGCGCCGCTGCGCCCCGGTGCAGTGCCCGAGCGCCCCTCCGAGACGACGTCCACGATCTCGATCAGCGGCCTGGAAGCCTACGACGCCGAGGTCACCGGCCAGACGCCGATCCCCACGCTCTCGCCCGAGGCGCAGGCCGCCGTGGACGCGCTGCCGCTGGGCTCGGCCCTGCTGGTGGTGCGGCGGGGGCCGAACTCCGGCAGCCGCTTCCTGCTGGACAGCGACCTGACCACGGCCGGGCGCCACCCGCAGAGCGACATCTTCCTGGACGACGTCACGGTCTCCCGCCGCCACGTGGAGTTCCGCCGCGCCCCGGACGGATCGTTCACCGTGGCCGACGTGGGCAGCCTGAACGGCACCTACGTCAACCGGGAGCGGATCGACCAGGTCGCCCTGCACAACGGCGACGAGGTGCAGATCGGAAAGTACCGGCTGGTGTTCTACGCGAGTCGGCAGGTCGTCTGACCTCACCGGACCGAGTCCGGGACCCCAGGGAAGGTCCATGCTGCATACACCGAGCGGCGATGCCGGGCGTGGCATCGCCGCCGCGGACAGCGGGCTGATGAGCATCGGCACGGTGCTCAACGTGCTGCGCGAGGAGTTTCCCGAGGTCACCATCTCCAAGATCCGTTTCCTGGAGTCGGAAGGGCTGATCGAGCCGCAGCGGACCCCGTCGGGGTACCGGAAGTTCAGCGCCGGCGATGTCGAGCGGCTCGGCCATGTGCTGCGGATGCAGCGCGACCACTATCTGCCGCTCAAGGTGATCCGTGAGCACCTGGAGGCGAGGGAGCGCGGCGAGGACGTCCGCCTGCCGGTGCTGGGCCGTCCACGGGACGGAGAGAGCGCTCCGGACGCTCCGGAGCCGTCGGACACGCCCACGGCCGCCCGGATCGGGCGCCCCGAGCTGCTGGCCGCCGCCGGGATCGGTGACGAGGAACTCACGGAGTGGGAGTCGTACGGCCTGATCAGCCCGGTGGCGGACGGGGTGTACGACGCCGAGGCGGCTACCGTCGTGTCACTGGTGGCGGAACTGGGGCGGTTCGGCATCGAGCCGCGCCATCTGCGGGTCATGAAGGCCGCCGCCGACCGGGAGGCCGGGCTGGTGGACCAGGTGGTGGCTCCACTGCGCCGGCACCGCAATCCGCAGACCAGGGCCCACGCCGAGGCCCGTACGAAGGAGCTGGCGGGGCTGGCCGTGAGGCTGCACGCGGCGCTGGTGCGGTCCGCCCTCGGGGTGCGGCTGCCCTGACGGGGGCACTTCCCGCCCGGGGGTGCGACCGGATCCGGACCCTTGGCCGTCCCGACTACCCAAATCTCCCGGGCACGGCCTAGGGTTGCTGTGTGAACGAGCTCGATGTCGTAGGTGTCCGGGTCGAGATGCCCTCCAACCAACCGATCGTGCTCCTGCGCGAAGTGGGAGGCGACCGCTACCTCCCCATCTGGATCGGGCCCGGGGAGGCGACGGCGATCGCCTTCGCCCAGCAGGGCATGGCTCCCGCACGGCCGCTGACGCACGACCTGTTCAAGGACGTGCTGGAGGCCGTCGGTCAGGAACTCACCGAAGTGCGTATCACGGACCTGCGGGAAGGGGTCTTCTACGCCGAGCTGGTCTTCGCCAGCGGGGTCGAGGTGAGCGCCCGTCCGTCCGACGCCATAGCGCTGGCCCTGCGCACCGGAACGCCGATCTACGGCAGCGACGGCGTGCTCGACGACGCGGGCATCGCGATCCCGGACGAGCAGGAGGACGAGGTGGAGAAGTTCCGCGAGTTCCTCGACCAGATCTCGCCCGAGGACTTCGGCACCAGCAACCAGTGAGACGTGCGACGGCCCGGCGGACCCCAGGGGTGCGCCGGGCCTGTACGTTGTCGCCGCTCCGGCAATTGCCACTGGCCAGTGAGAGCGTCCTGCGGCCCCGGGCGGGGGCATTCGGCTAGCCTTTCCCCGCGGTGGGACACGGGAAACCACTCTTAGGGTGATTATCACTCGGCGTGCCGAGTGTGGCGATCGTTGACGCACCCTCGGTGACTGCCTACCGTCGAGAGGGCAGGTCAAGGACGGAGGTCGGCGTGAGAAGCAGCGGCGACGGTACGGCTGGGGGTGCCCCCGGACGGAGTCTGGGGGAGAGCGGCCCGTACCCGCTTCACGGCAGCGCGACCGATCGGGTTCCACAGCGACCGACGGCCGTGCCCAGTGGCGGAGGGGCGACGTCGATGACGTCCGAGGAGATCGGCTATCGCGGCCCGACGGCCTGCGCTGCCGCCGGCATCACCTATCGGCAACTGGACTACTGGGCCCGCACCGGGCTCGTCGAGCCGAGCGTGCGCCCCGCCACGGGATCGGGGACACAGCGGCTGTACAGCTTCCGGGACGTCGTCGTCCTGAAGATCGTCAAGCGTTTCCTGGACACCGGGGTGTCCCTGCAGAACATCCGCACCACCGTCCAGCATCTGCGCGAGCGCGGCTTTCGCGACCTGGAGCGGATGACGCTGATGAGCGACGGCGCCACGGTCTACGAATGCACCTCGCCGGACGAGGTGCACGCGCTGCTCCAGGGCGGGCAGGGGATCTTCGGGATCGCCGTGGGCGTGGTGTGGCGGGACGTGGAGAGTGCGCTGTCCCAGCTGCACGGGGAGCGGATCGACACCGGGGAGACACTCGTCGGGCACAACCCGGCGGACGAGCTGGCGCGGCGGCGCAACCGGGCGGTCTGAGCGCCCATCCTGTCATGCCCCCGCCTGTGGTCGGGGGCATTGTCAGTGGTGTGGTGCAGCATCTGAGGTGTGAGGAACACACCCACGATCCTGCATC
Source organism: Streptomyces sp. NPDC091377 (assembly GCF_044757045.1). Classification (NCBI taxonomy): domain Bacteria; kingdom Bacillati; phylum Actinomycetota; class Actinomycetes; order Kitasatosporales; family Streptomycetaceae; genus Streptomyces; species Streptomyces sp. NPDC091377. Next base: position 8,962 of record NZ_JBIVUE010000035.1, read on the forward strand.
TCGACATGGATGCCTTCTTCGCCTCGGTGGAGCAGGCGTCCAAGCCGAGCCTGCGCGGGAAGGCCGTGATCGTGGGCGGGCTGGGGCCGCGCGGGGTGGTCGCGACCTGCTCCTACGAGGCCCGGGTGTTCGGGGTGCACTCGGCGATGCCGATGGCGCAGGCGCGGCGGCTGGCACCGAACGCGGCGTACCTGGTCCCGCGCTTCGGCTTCTACCGGGCGATCAGCGAGCAGGTGATGGCGCTCCTGCGGGAGCTGTCGCCGCTGGTGGAGCCGCTGAGCCTGGACGAGGCGTTCGTGGACCTGGTGGCCGGGGAAGCGGCCTGGGACGTGGAGTCCGCCCGGCTGGCGGGGGTCAAGCTGCGTACGGACATACGGGTGGCCACCGGGCTCACCGGGTCGGTGGGGCTGGCCGGCTCCAAGATGCTCGCCAAGATCGCCTCCGAGCAGGCCAAGCCCGACGGTCTCGTACTGATCGCGCCCGGCACCGAGCGGGCGCTGCTGGGGCCCATGTCGGTACGGACGCTGCCCGGGGTGGGGCCCGCGACCGGGGACCATCTGCGGCGCGCCGGGATCACCACGGTCGAGGAGATGGCCGAGGCGGGCGAGGACGAGCTGGTCCGGCTGCTGGGGAAGGCCCACGGGCACGCGCTGTACGCGATGGCGCTGGCGCACGACGACCGGCCGGTGGTCGCCGAACGCGAGACGAAGTCGGTGTCGGTGGAGGACACCTACGACGTGGACATCCACGACCGGACACGGGTCGGTCTTGAGGTGCAGCGGCTGGCCGACCGGTGTGTACGGCGCCTGCGCGCGGCCGGGCTGTCGGGGCGGACGATCGTGCTGAAGGTGCGGAGGTACGACTTCTCCACGCTGACCCGGTCCGAGACGCTGCGGGGGCCGACGGACGACCCGGCGGTGGTGCGGGAGGCGGCGGCGCGGCTGCTGGAGTCCGTGGACAGCACCGGTGGGGTACGACTGCTCGGGGTCGGGGTCAGCGGGCTCGCCGACTACACCCAGGAGGACCTGTTCGCGCAGGCGGCAGGGGAGCCGACGGAGGAGGCCGGGGCGGACCACGAGGAGGAGCGGGCCCGGGAGGAGGAGGCCGAGCAGCACGCCGAGCGCCGCTGGCCGGCGGGGCACGATGTGCGGCACACCGAGCACGGGCACGGGTGGGTGCAGGGCAGCGGGGTCGGACGGGTGACCGTGCGGTTCGAGACGCCGATGTCGCAGGCACCGGGGAGAGTGCGGACGTTCCGGGTCGACGATCCCGCGCTGGAACCGGCGGAGCCGCTGCCTCTCACGGAGCGGGGGGTTGTGGAGGCATCCGGGGCGGGGGCGCTGGGTGAGGGGTGAGCGTGGAGGGGGTGGGAGCGGCACGGGGGCCTGCCGGGCCGGGGTGGGCGTGAGGGAAGGCCCAGGGGAACGGGCCACGGGCACGGGTCCGGGGAAGACACGGGGTGGGGAGAGAACCGGCCGGTCCGGGACGGGTGAAGGGTGGCTGGGCCCGTGGACGGGCGGGGGGCGGAGTCGAGCGCGGTCCGACGTGTTTCAGGGGTGCGCACCGGTCCACCTCGTGGCGGGTGCCGCCCGGAGGGGAGCCGCGGTCTTGGTGTGGAGGGTGCCGTTCATGGCCACGCGCGAGGGGCCTTCGGTCAGGACGTGTGTGGTGCGGGCGGCGTGGTGGCGAGCCGGGCAGGGCTCCGGGGCCTCCGGGTGGGCCGAGCGGGTGAAGCGAGGGGAGGGGCCAGGGGGAGGTCAGGGGTCGTCCTGGCCGGCGATTTTGCCGAAGTCGTGGTCCGGTGCGGGCGAGGGGGTGGTGAGGTCGAGGCCGTAGTGGTGGTAGAGCTGGAGTTCCTGCTCGGGGGAGAGGTGGCGGCCGACGCCGAAGTCGGGGGCGTCCTTGATCAGGGAGCGGTCGAAGGGGACGTGCAGGGTGCCCTCGATCAGTTCGCTGGGCTCCAGGGGGACGAAGGCGTCCCGGCTGAAGAGTCCCGTCCTTATGGCGGCCCACTCGGGTACGCCGGTCGCGTCGTCGAGGTAGACCTCGTCGATCGTGCCGATCTTGGTGCCGTTGCGGTCGAACGCCTTGCGGCCGATCAGGTTGCGCGGATCGATATCGGTCTGCACGGTCCCTCCACGAGGTCGCAACTCATCCGTAAGCACTACGAAAGAGCACATTGGGGAAGGCGGCCACTCGAAGGCCCGTTCGTGGACCGCGCTGGTAGGCTGACAGCGGCTGCTGACCCCGTGCGGGAGAGTCCTCCGGGTCACCGGAGGCGCCGAAGGAGCAAATCCTCCCCGGAATCTCTCAGGCCCCCGTACCGCACGGACGAGGTCACTCTGGAAAGCAGAGCGGATAGCGACGGCTTCCGCTCTCACCGACGGTGAAAGCCGGGCGTAAGTCCGGTGAAGCTCTCAGGTTGAGATGACAGAGGGGGAGGCCGTCGGGGCCCCGTGCCGTGGTGCCCCTCGAAGGTCGCGTCAGACCAGGAGGCCTCCGCAATGACCGCCCATCGTATTCCGCTCTCCGCGCTCGAACAGGGCATCCCCTTCGAGCAGCGCCACATCGGGCCCGACCAGGAGGCGCGGGCCAAGATGCTCGCGCAGGTCGGCTACGGCTCCCTCGACGAGCTGACGACCGCCGCGGTCCCGGACGTGATCAAGAACGCCGATGAGCTGGAGCTGCCGGGCGCGCGGACCGAGGCCGAGGTGCTGGCCGAGCTGCGCTCCCTCGCCGACCGCAACCAGGTGCTCGACTCGATGATCGGGCTCGGCTACTACGGCACCTTCACCCCGCCGGTCATCCTGCGGAACGTCATGGAGAACCCGTCCTGGTACACGGCCTACACGCCGTACCAGCCGGAGATCTCGCAGGGGCGCCTGGAGGCGCTGCTCAACTTCCAGACCATGGTCGCCGACCTCACCGGGCTGCCGACCTCGGGGGCCTCGCTGCTGGACGAGGCGACGGCCGCCGCCGAGGCGATGGCGCTCTCACGGCGGATGGGGAAGAACAAGAACGGCCTCTTCCTGGTCGACGCCGACGCGCTGCCGCAGACGATCGCCGTCATCCGGACCCGGGCCGAACCGACCGGGGTCGAGGTCGTGGTCGCCGACCTGAGCGACGGCATTCCGGCCGAGGTCGCCGGGCGGGAGATCAACGGGGTCCTGGTGCAGTACCCGGGTGCCTCCGGGGCCGTACGCGACCTCAGGCCGGTCGTCGAGCAGGCGCACGAGCTGGGCGCGCTGGTGACCGTCGCCGCCGATCTGCTGGCGCTGACGCTGCTGACCTCGCCCGGTGAGCTGGGCGCGGACATCGCGATCGGCACGACCCAGCGCTTCGGTGTGCCGATGGGCTTCGGCGGACCGCACGCCGGGTACATGGCGGTGCACGAGAAGTTCGCGCGCAGCCTGCCGGGCCGGCTCGTCGGCGTCTCCGTGGACGCGGACGGCAACAGGGCGTACCGGCTCGCGCTCCAGACCCGTGAGCAGCACATCCGGCGCGAGAAGGCGACCAGCAACATCTGTACCGCCCAGGTGCTGCTCGCCGTGATGGCGGGGATGTACGCCGTGTACCACGGGCCGGAGGGACTGCGCAGCATCGCCCGCCGGACCCACCGCTACGCCACGATCCTGGCCGCGGGGCTCGCCGCCGGCGGTGCCGAGGTCGTGCACGGCGCCTACTTCGACACGGTGACCGTCAAGGCCGAGGGACGGGCCGCCGCGATCGTCGCCGCCGCGCGCGAGCGGGGGGTCAACCTGCGGCTGGTCGACGCCGACCATGTCTCGCTCGCCTGCGACGAGACGACCACCCGGACCCAGCTCGGCGCCGTGTGGAGCGCCTTCGGGGTCGAGGCCGACCTCGAGGCGCTGGACGCCGCCGCCGAGGACGCCGTACCGGCCGCCCTGCTGCGCGGGGACGACTACCTCACGCACCCGGTCTTCCACCAGCACCGCTCCGAGACCGCGATGCTGCGCTATCTGCGCCGGCTCGCCGACCGGGACTACGCCCTGGACCGCGGGATGATCCCGCTGGGCTCGTGCACCATGAAGCTCAACGCGACGACCGAGATGGAGCCGGTGACCTGGCCGGAGTTCGGTCAGCTGCACCCCTTCGCGCCGGCCGGGCAGGCACAGGGGTATCTGACGCTGATCCGTGAGCTGGAGGAGCGGCTCGCCGAGGTCACCGGGTACGACAAGGTGTCGTTGCAGCCCAACGCCGGGTCGCAGGGCGAGCTGGCCGGGCTGCTGGCGGTGCGCGGCTACCACCGGGCCAACGGGGACGAGCAGCGGACCGTGTGTCTGATCCCGTCCTCCGCGCACGGCACGAACGCCGCGAGCGCGGTGATGGCCGGTATGAAGGTCGTCGTCGTGAAGACCGCCGAGGACGGCGAGATCGACGTCGAGGACCTGCGGGCGAAGATCGAGAAGCACCGCGACGAACTGTCCGTGCTGATGATCACCTACCCGTCCACGCACGGTGTGTTCGAGGAGCACGTCGCCGACATCTGCGCCCAGGTGCACGAGGCGGGCGGACAGGTGTACGTCGACGGCGCCAACCTCAACGCGCTCGTCGGGCTCGCCAAGCCGGGGCACTTCGGCGGCGACGTCTCGCACCTCAACCTGCACAAGACCTTCTGCATCCCGCACGGCGGCGGTGGCCCCGGGGTCGGCCCGGTGGCCGTGCGCGCACACCTTGCGCCGCATCTGCCGAACCACCCGTTGCAGCCGGCCGCCGGTCCCGAGACGGGCGTGGGCCCCGTCTCGGCGGCGCCCTGGGGCTCCGCGGGCATCCTGCCGATCTCCTGGGCCTACGTCCGGCTGATGGGCGGCGAGGGGCTGAAGCGGGCCACACAGGTGGCCGTGCTGTCCGCCAACTACATCGCCAAGCGCCTGGAGCCGCACTACCCGGTCCTCTACACCGGGCCCGGCGGGCTGGTCGCGCACGAGTGCATCATCGATCTGCGCCCGCTGACCAAGGCCACCGGCGTGAGCGTCGACGATGTGGCCAAGCGGCTGATCGACTACGGGTTCCACGCGCCGACGATGTCCTTCCCGGTCGCCGGGACGCTGATGATCGAGCCCACCGAGTCCGAGGACCTGATCGAGGTCGACCGGTTCTGCGAGGCGATGATCGCGATCCGTACGGAGATCGAGAAGGTCGGGTCGGGGGAGTGGCCGGCCGAGGACAACCCGCTGCGCAACGCCCCGCACACCGCCGCCGCGCTGGGCGGGGAGTGGGAGCACGCGTACGCGCGCGAGGAGGCCGTGTTCCCGGCCGGGGTGTCCACCGCGGACAAGTACTGGCCGCCGGTACGGCGTATCGACCAGGCGTTCGGCGACCGGAACCTGGTGTGCTCGTGCCCGCCGCTGGACGCGTACGAGGACTGAGTGACGAGGACTGAGTGACGGGCCTGAGTGATGAGGGCTGAGTGAGGGGGGCCGAGTCACAAGGGCCGAGTGACCAGGATCGAGTGACCAGAGCTGGGTGGTCAGGGCCGAGTGACCAGGGCTGGGTGGTCAGGGTCGAGTGACCAGGGCTGCGTGTCGTACGGCCTGACGCAGGTCGTAGGGAGGACCCCGTGCCGTACCGGCGGCGCGGGGTCCTCGTGTTCTCGGGGTGGGTGGCCGAGAGGGGTGGGGACTGTCCGAGCGGTGGGCTACCTTTGAGGAGTAACGCGATATAGCGTTAGTTCATCCAGGTGTGGGGAATCGGGGTGAGGGCTTTGTCGGCTGAGGCCGTGCCGACCCGGACGGGGTCGGAGCTACGGGTGTCGCACGCGGAGCGGGACCGGGTGGTGGAGGTGCTGACGGTCGCGGCGGGCGACGGCCGGCTTACCGCGGAGGAACTGGACGAGCGGGTGGGGGCGGCGCTGGTCGCCCGCACCGCCGGGGAGTTGGCGGTGCTGACCGCGGATCTGCCCGTCAGTGAGCCGGAGACCAAAGACATGGTCCGGATCGAGCAGGAGGGCAGCTCGACCTGGCGCGGCGACCGCTGGACGGTTCCCAGAGCGCTGCACATCGATTCGACCTGGGGCAATGTCTCGCTGGACTTCACCCAGGCGGTCATCGCGCACGACACCCTGCGGATCGACCTCGACATGACCGGAGGTGCGCTGCGGCTGCTGATCGGGCCGGGCATGGTGGTCGACACCGACGGACTCGTCAGCGACTACTCCATGGTCAGGACGCGGACATCGAGGGACGACACGGGCGGTCCTGTGCGGCTGCGGATCGAGGTGACCGGGCGGTTGACGTACGGGAAGGTGCTGACGCGGGGGCCGCGCAAGGGGTTGTTCCGGTGAGGTCGGCCGGGGGTCGGCACGGGGACTGCTGAGCGGGGTCCCGGACCGGTGAGGGCACTCCGGCGGACCGTCCGGGCGTTGCCGTCGGGCCGGGCGGACCTGCGCGCGTCGGCGTCAGCTCGTGTGGACATGCGGGCGGCGGGAGCGGTCCGGTTCCGCCTCGCGCAGGACCTCCCGGGTCACCGGGGCGACCTCGCCCTGGCCGAAGAGGAAGAAGCGGAGGAAGTTGGCGAAGGGGTTGCCCTCGGTCCACTCGAAGTAGATGTGCGGGATACGGCCGGTCGTGTCACGGATGTGGAGCAGCAGTGCGGCCAGGGCGTTGGAGACCGTGGAGGACTCCAGGGTCAGGACGCGGTAGCGGTGGTGGAGCACCTCGCCGTGCACGGTGACGACGGACTCGAACTCCGAGGGGTCGGTGACCGTGACCTCCACGAAGACGAAGTCCTCCGGGCCCGTCACCTCGCTGTCCGCGCGGATCTGCTCGATCTTGGCCCGGTACTCGGCCAGGTCCCTGCGGCCCGGTTCATGGGCGATGAGCCGGATCGTGCGGCTGGCGACGTCCCGGACGAACCGCTCCGCCATCGGGTCCAGCGTCACCGCGCTCACCCGCAGTTCGAAGGCACGGGTCAGCCGGGACACCAGAGAAAGGATCATGATCCCGGCGATGAAGCAGGCGCCGATCTTCACACCGTCGGGGCGTTCGATGATGTTCAGGACGGTGGTGTAGAGGAACACCGTCGCGATCACCGCGAAACCGATGAACCAGCGCCGCTGACCGGCCCGATGGGCGGCGATGGTGACCGCGATCGCCGCCGAGCTGATCAACACCAGGACACCGGTCGCGTAGGCGCCGCCCTGCGCGTCCACGCTGGCGTCGAAGATCCAGGTCACCAGAAAGGCGACCAGCGTGAACACGATGACCATCGGGCGGACCGCGCCCGCCCAGTGCGGGGCCATGCCGTACCGGGGGAGATAGCGCGGCATCAGATTGAGCAGCCCGGCCATCGCGGACGCGCCCGCGAACCACAGGATGGCGATGGTGGAGATGTCGTACACCGTGCCGAAGGCGCTGCCCAGGTACTCGTGGGCGAGATAGGCGAGGGCGCGGCCGTTGGCCGGGCCGCCCGGCTCGAACTCCTGAGCGGGGATGAGCAGTGTGGTGATGAAGCTGGTGGTGATGAGGAAGCAGCTCATGATGAGGGCGGCCGTGGTGAGCAGCTTCTTGGTGTCCCGGATGCGGCCCTTCGGCCGTTCCTCCGTCTCACCGGGGTCGCCCTTGACGTGCGGCATCACGGCCACGCCGGTCTCGAAGCCGGACAGCCCCAGAGCGAGCTTCGGGAAGACGATCAGGGCGACGCCGATCATCGCGAGGGCGTTGCCGTGCTCGGCGGTGAGCGCGGTGGCCCAGTCGGTCACCACATGGCCCTCGGTGACGATGTGCCACAGTCCGCTGACCACCACGACCGCGTTGAGCGAGAGGTAGACGCCGACGAGCACGACGGCGACGCCGATCGCCTCCAGGAAGCCCTTGAGGAACACCGCGCCGAGCAGGGCGATGAAGATGAGGGTGATCAGCAGTTGCCTGCTGTGCAGGACATCGGTGAGATGCGGGTTCTCGATCAGATGGGTCGAGGCGTCGGCGGCCGACAGGGTGATGGTGATCAGGAAGTCCGTCGCGGCGAAACCCAGCAGGGTGAGGACGAAGAGCTTGCCCTTCCAGAACGACAGCAGCCGCTCCAGCATCGCGATCGAGCCCATGCCGTGCGGGCTCTCCTCGGCCACCCGGCGGTAGACCGGGAGGGCGCCCGCGAGGGTGACCAGGACCAGGACGATGGTCGCCACGGGGGAGAGGAGGCCGGCGGCCAGGGCGGCGATGCCGGGCTGGTAGCCGAGGGTGGAGAAGTAGTCGACACCGGTCAGGCACATCACGCGGTACCAGGGGCGGCCCTCCTCCGGGGCCTGTGCCTCATTGGCGGTCCCCTTGCCCATGTCGGCCAGGCCCTCCAGCAGCCACGCGCGCAGACGGCTGGGCGGTGGATGCTGGGGGGCGGCCATCGGCGTGCTCCTGGGGTGCGGCGGCGTCCGTCTCCGGCCCTCACACGGACGGTGTCCTCAGCGTAAGCGGAGAGTGACGTTCCGGCTCCTGGGAGTGGTTGCCCCGGGGTTCTTCAGCTCCGGCCCACCAGTGGGTCGGCCAGCCGGTTCAGGCGCCTGACCGTGCGGTCCTCCGTCGCCGCGGGCGCCGGGTCGACGCGCTCGGAGCGGTCGTAGTACGCGCCGTTCACGATCTCCACCGACGGATCGCACAGCCGTACGACATGGGCGGCGCCCTCGGCGGGGGCGGTGCCCTCATGGCCGTAGAGGGGCAGGAGGGACGTCTCGCAGACGCCCGGGTGGACCGAGACGGCGGCGACGCGCGGATCGGCCGCGAAGACGGTCAGCGCCAGTTGCGACTGGGCGTAGGCGGCGAGCCGGGAGTAGCGGCGGGCGCGCTGGGGGTCGGACCACTGGATGGACGCCGTGCGGTGCAGGGAGGACGACACATTGACCACCCGGCCGCCCGGATCGCTGGTCAGCGCCGGCTCCAGCAGACAGGTCAGCAGGTAGTGGGCCAGGAAGTTGACCTGGAAGGCGATCTCGTTGCCGTCGGCGGTGATCGTGTGGCGCTCGGGCGCCGCCATGCCCGCGTTGTTGACCAGCACATCCAGCCGGGGGTGCGCGGTGACGATCCGGTGGGCGAGGGACTCGACCTCGTCCAGGCGGGCGAAGTCGGCGGCGTACGCGCACACGCGATCGGGGTCGGCCCCGGCCGTGACGACCAGCCGGTCGGCCGCAGCCCGGGCCGATTCCGGCGTACGGCCGTGCAGCAGCACCGTCGCGCCCTGCTCGGAGAGTTGGCGAGCCGTCTCGAAACCGATGCCGGAGGTGGCACCGGTGACCAGGACGGTACGGGAGGAAAGGGGCGCGGACGCCATGAACATGGGTGTGATCCTGTTCGAGTTCGAGTTCGGTTTCGGGTTCGGGTTCGGTTTCGGGTTCGACTTTGAGGCCGAGGCCGAGGCCGAGTCTGAGGCCGAGTTTGAGGTCGGGTTCGGGTTCGGCTTCGGGCCGGTGGAGGCGTGGGTCGCGGTGGCGCGACGTCCGCTCCGGGCGGCCCGGGCGGCGGGTCAGAAGGGCGCCGGTATCCCCGTGCGGTGTGGCGCGCGACGGGGCGGCCGAGCGGGACTCGGCGGGCGGTCGAGCGGGGACCGGGCGCTGTGCACCCGACCATGGAAGCCGGTGCGCGACGGCCGGACAAGAAGCGGCGGCGCTCCCTGACGGACCTCTGACGTGGGATCCCGGCACCTCCTCGCACCGGGGCCGAACTCGTCAAGACGATGTCAACGTCCCGGCGGGCGACGCCAGTAACGCGTCAAGACCCCCGTCGGGTGGTCCGGACGGCGGTTCATTGAAAGGTGATGAAAGACGTACGACGTGGACGACTGAAGGTGTACCTCGGGGCCGCGCCCGGGGCCGGCAAGACCTACCGCATGCTCGACGAGGCCCGGCGCAGGGCCGCGCGAGGCACGGACGTGGTGGTGGGGCTCGCCGAGGCGCACGGGCGGGCGGCCACCGAGGCGATGCTCCACGGCCTGGAGGCCGTAGCCCCCGTCACGCACGGGCAGACGCGGGAGATGGACCTCGCCGCGGTGCTCGCGCGCCGCCCCGAGGTCGCGGTCGTGGACGAACTGGCGCACGGCAACACCCCCGGCGCCGGGCGCAACGCCACACGCTGGCAGGACGTCGAGGCGCTGCTGGCCGCCGGGATCGACGTGATCACCACGGTCGACGTGCGCCACCTCGACTCCCTCAAGGACGTCGTGGAGAAGATCACCGGGGTCGAGCAGGACGAGACCGTGCCCGACGAGGTGGTGCGCCGGGCCGAGCAGATCGAACTGGTGGACATCCCGCCGGAGGGGCTGCGCCGACGGATGGCGCACGGCCACATCCACCCGCCGGAGCACATCGACGCCGCCCTCGCCCACTCCTTCCGGACCGGCAATCTCACCGCGCTGCGCCAGCTCGCCCTGCTGTGGACCGCCGACCGGGTGGACGAGGCGCTCCAGCGGTACCGGGCCGAGCACGCCGTCGGCGGGGTCTGGGAGACCCGGGAGCGGGTCGTGGTCGCGCTGACCGGCGGGCCCGAGGGGGACACCCTGATCCGGCGGGCCGCCCGGATCGCGGACCGGGCGGCGGGCGGTGACCTGCTCGCCGTCCATGTCGCCCGCAGCGACGGACTCGCCGCCGGGGTCTCGCACGCCTCGCTCGCCCGGCAGCGCCGCCTGGTGGAGAACCTCGGCGGCAGCTACCACTCCGTGGTGGGCAACGACGTGGCGACCACCCTGGTCGAGTTCGCCCGGACCGAGAACGCCACCCAGCTCGTCCTGGGCTCCAGTCGGCGGGGCCGTCTGGAACGGTTCCTGACCGGGATCGGCACCGGGGAGCGTGTCGTCGCCCTCTCCGGCGACATCGACGTCCACCTGGTCACCCATGAGCGCGCCGGACGCGGCACCCTGCCGCCCTCGCGCCGCCGCACCCTGTCCCGGGCCCGGCTGATCGCCGGTCCGGTGGCCGGACTGGTGCTGCCGGTGCTGCTCACCCTCGTGCTCGACCGGCTGCGCGGCACGTTCAACCTCACCAGCGAGGCCCTGCTCTTCCTGCTCGCCGTCGTGGGCGTCGCCTGCATAGGGGGAGTGGTCTCGGCGGTGATCGCCTCCGTGACGGCCTCCCTGCTCCTCAACTACTGGTTCATACCGCCCCTGGGGCAGTTCACCTTCGGCGACGCCGACGCGCTGCTCGCGCTCGTGGTGTTCGTCGTGGTCGCCGCCACCGTCGCCGCCGTCGTGGACCGTTCCCTACGGCTGTCCCGTCGCGCCGCCCGCGCCACCGCCGAGGCCGAGACCATGTCCTCGCTCGCCGGAAGCATCGTGCGCGGCGGACAGACCATACCGGCCTTGCTGGAACGGACCCGCGAGACCTTCGGCGTGGACTCCGTGGAACTTGTCGAACGGGTGGAGCCGGGGACTCCGGGCGGGGCGGGCGGGGTGGTCGGAGCGGGCAGAGAGGGCACCCCGGTCGGACCGGCTACGGACGGGGCCACCGTCGTCGCGGCCGGGGCGGGTGGCCATCTGGTGCTGCGGGGCGGCACGCTGTCCTCGTCGGACCGCCGGGTGCTGGCCGCGTTCGCCGCGCACGTCGGGTCGGCCGTGGAGCGGGCGCGGCTCGCCGAGGCCGCCGCCGAGGTGGAGCCCGTCAAGGCCGCCGACCGGATGCGTACGGCGTTGCTGCGCGCTGTCGGCCACGATCTGCGCACCCCGCTCGCCGCGGGCTGGGCGGCCGTCACCTCGCTGCGCAGCCGGGAGGTGCAGTGGAGCGCCGAGGACCGTGACGAACTCCTCGCCACCGCCGACGCGTCCATGGCCAGGCTGAGCCGGCTGGTGGAGAACCTGCTCGACCTCAGTCGGCTGGAAGCGGGCGTGCTCAAGCTCAAGCTGCGGCCCACCGCCCTGGAGGAGGTGCTGCCGGCGGCGCTCGTGGACACCCCCGGTGTCGGGGTCAGGGACGTGGAGGCGGTACCGGAGGTGCTGGTCGACCCACCGCTGCTGGAGCGGGTCCTGGCCAACCTCGCCGAGAACGCCGCCCGGCACAGCCCGCCCGGCCGGCCGGCGCTGGTGACCGCGAGTGTGCTGGCGGGGCGGGTGGAGGTGCGGGTCGTGGACCGTGGGCCCGGACTGCCCGAGGACGGGAGGGAGCGGCTGTTCGAGCCGTTCCAGCGGTTCGGCGACACCGACAACACGACCGGGCTGGGCCTCGGACTCGCCCTCGCCCGGGGGCTCACGGAGGCGATGAGCGGCACGCTCACACCGGAGGACACGCCCGGCGGAGGGCTGACGATGGTGGTGTCGCTGCCGTTGGCGGTGTCGGAAGGGGCTCCGCGGGCTGGGGAGGGGCCTTCGGAGGGGACGGAGGTGCCCCGGCGGGTGGAGCGGGTACGGGGTGGGGGGAGGGTGGAGAAGGGGGCTTCGGGCGGGGCGGAGACCGTCCGGCGGGTGGCCGAGGACCCCTCGGGTGTCCGGATCGGTCCGGTCAGTCCAGGTCCGACATCCTGAACACGGTCCGCGCCGTCTCCCCGTCGACGCGCGCGGAGATCCGCCGCAGGGCCGTCCGGCCGCACATCAGGGCGCCCACCGCCTCCGACCTGCGGGCCCCGGCGTCCAGGCGGTACCACAGCTCCGGGTTGGCGATCAGCACCCTCGGGTCGAGTTCCACGCGGTTGCCGAGGGCGTCGCGCAGGAGCAGCCGTTGGGCGACGCCGTCGCGGCAGCGGACGGACACCAGCAGATCGGTGTGGACCCGGCGGGTACCGAGGAGGGTGCGGGAGGCGAGCCAGTCGTCGCCGGCCGAGACCTGGGCCGGGAGCAGCACCACGAAGAGCAGTACCGCGAGGCCCAGCCACAGGACCGAGCGACCCGCGGTGAGGGTGCCGGCCAGCCGGTCCGTGGTGAGGAGCAGGGCGAGCAGCACGGCCGAGCAGCGGAGCGCGCCGCGCAGTTCGCGGCGCCAGCAGCGGTCGTACGCCACCGGGCCCTCCGGCCGCTCGGGCACCTGATCCCCGGGGCGGCACGTGTCGTCGCGGTGTCCCATACGTCCGACCGTAGAGACCGCGCGACCGGGCGGGGGATCGCTTGACGGGACTCTGACGGGCGGCGGCCGGTTCTTGACGCGGCGACAGCGTGCGGCCGGTCGGGCGGTCCGGGGCGGTCCGGGGTGGCCGAGGGTGGCCCGGGGTGGCCCCGGGGCGGCACTCGGCGGGCGCGGCGTGAGGCGTCAAAGGCGCGTCAGGGTCGGCGGCTTCCGCGCGAAGAACGCGCAAGGGCCGCTCGGCGGCGGCCGGATCCGGTCACACCCTGAGTGCACCGCGTACGCCTGACGTCCGACGCCTGGCGTACGTGGCTCTCCGCGTATCCGCCGACGAATTCGCCGACGCTCCGTCACACATCCGAAGAGGCTTCTGCGGACGCGTCTGCGGATGCGTCTGCGGATGCGTCTGCGGATGCACCCGTACGTGTTCCGCGGACCCGTCCGTCGGCATCCCGCGGGTGAACCGCGGAGCCGTGCCCCGCAGAGCCCGCACCCGTCCGCCCCTTTTCACATCCGCGTCCCAACGAACCCCGCGCTCCAACGAACCCGCACCCCTTCACATCCGCACCCCACGCACCCCGCACCCCACGCACCCCGTGCCGCAACGAACCCGCACCCCGATGAAGGAGCACCCCGCCCATGTCCGTACTGACCGCCGCGCCCGGCGCCGCCCCCTCCGGCGAGGAACCGCCCGATACCGGTGAGCGGCACCGCCTCACCGCCGTCACGGGCCTTGCCGCGCTGTCGCTGGACGCGATGGCGTCGGTGGCCTACGGGCCCGAGGCGATCGTGCTCGTGCTGGCCGCCGCCGGGGCCCACGGCCTGGGCTTCACCCTGCCGGTGACGCTGGCCATCGCCGGTCTGCTGGCCGTGCTGGTCGCCTCGTACCGGCAGGTCATCGCGGCCTTCCCGGACGGTGGTGGCTCCTACGCGGTCGCCAGGCGGCATCTGGGCACCCGCACCAGCCTGGTCGCGGCGGCATCGCTGGTCCTGGACTACGTCCTGAACGTGGCCGTCGCCGTCACGGCCGGCGTGGCCGCGCTGACCTCGGCGTTCCCCTCTCTCTACGGGGACCGGCTGTGGCTGTGTCTGGCCGTGCTGGTGCTGGTCACCGGGGTGAACCTGCGCGGCATCGTGGACTCGGCGCGGGCCTTCATCGTGCCGACGGCCGTGTTCGTCGGCTCGATCTTCGTGCTGATCGGCGTCGGGCTGTTCCGCTCGGCGCCGGTGAGCACCGAGGCCGCCGCCGGACACGCCTCCGTACTGTCCGACAACGCCACCACCGTGGGCGCGCTGCTCCTCCTGAAGGCGTTCGCCTCCGGCTGCTCGGCGCTGACCGGGGTCGAGGCCATCGCCAACGCCGTCCCCTCCTTCCGGGCCCCGCGCGCCAAGCGGGCGCAGCACGCGGAGGTGGCCCTGGGCGCGGTGCTCGGCGTGATGCTGATCGGCCTGTCCGTGCTGATCTCGCGGTTCCATCTGCAACCGGTGGAGGGCGTCACCGTCCTCGCCCAGCTCGCGGACGCCTCCCTCGGCCACAACTGGGCCTTCTACGTCGTCCAGTTCGCCACGATGATTCTGCTCGCCCTCTCCGCCAACACCTCCTTCGGCGGGCTGCCGGTGCTGCTGAAGCTGCTGGCCCGGGACAACTACCTGCCCCACGTCTTCGCCCTGAAGGCCGACCGCCAGGTGCACCGGCACGGGGTGCTCGCGCTCGCGCTGGTCTCCGCCGCGCTGCTGCTGTTCTCCGGCGGCGACACCAACACCCTCGTGCCGCTGTTCGCCATCGGCGTCTTCGTCGGCTTCACGATCGCGCAGCTCGGCATGGTCCGGCACTGGCGTCTCGAACGCGGCCCGCGGTGGCGGGGCAAGGCCCTGCTCAACGGGCTCGGCGGCACCCTGACCGGTCTGGCCGCGGTCGTCGTCACCGCCACCAAGTTCGACGAGGGCGCCTGGCTGATCGTCGTCGCGCTGCCGCTGCTGGTGGTGGCCTTCGAGACCGTCCACCGCGCCTACGCCCGCATCGGTGAGCGGCTCGGACTCGGCCGGATCCCCGAACCCCCGCACCGGGACCACTCGGTGGTGATCGTGCCGGTGTCCACGCTGTCCCGGCTGACCTCGGAGGCCCTCACCGCGGCCCGCTCGCTCGGCGACGAGGTCCGCGCGGTGACCGTCTGCTACCCGGACGCCGAGGACCGGGCGCACCTGCACGCCCTGGAGCGGGCCTGGGCCGACTGGGACCCCGGCGTGCCGCTGGTCCTGCTGGCCAGTGAACGGCGCACCCTGGGCCGTCCGATCGCCGCGTATGTCCGTGAGCTGGCCGCCGCCGACCCCGAGGTCCGGGTGACCGTGCTGATCGCGGAGACCGAGCCCGAGCGGTTGTGGCAGCGGATCCTCCAGAACCAGCGCGGTGCCGTGGTCGCCCATGCCGTACGGCGTGACACCGACGCGGTGATCTGCCGACTGCGGTTCCGGCTGACCTGACACTCGGCCGGGGCCGCCTGCCGGGGCCGCCTGCCGGGGCCGCCTGCCGGGGCCGCCTGCCGGGCCAGACGCCGGGGCTGCCTCCCGGCCAGACGCCAGGGCTGCCTCTCCTGTGCCGCGCGCCCGGGGCCGCCCGCCCGGGGCCACCTGCCCCGGGCCACCTGCCTGGGCCGCCTCTCCGGGCCGTCCACCCGGAGCCGCCTCCCCGGGGCCGCCTCCCCGGTCCGCCCGCCAAGGGCCGCCCGCCCCGGGGCCGCGCGCCCGGGTCTGCCGACCCCGGCCACCCGCCCAGGTCCGCCGGCCCCAGCCCTCCCAACCCCCCCCCACCCCGAAGACACCCCCCACAGCCCCCCGTACACCCCCACCCCCACACCCGCGCCCACACCCGCTCCCCCCATGGCCAGTTACCGGCGGTCCCTCGCGTTGTCGCCGTAAGAGACCCGTCAAAGGGGTGCGGAGTGCCGTATGGGACGTGTCAACAGCGGTCGGATCGGGCCATTCAGGCGGTTTCCTCAAACCGGTCCTCGTCATGCGGAGGACCTCTCCACGCAGCACCGAACAATCGACCTCGTCCCCAAGGGTCCGCCCGGACTCGACGGACCTCGACTCCAGGAGCTCACGATGGCCGATGTGGCCTTCGTCGTCACCACGATCGCGCTCTTCGCGCTGGTGGCCCTCGCCGCCAAGGGGGTGACCAAGCTGTGACCGCCGAGAACATCGTCGGCCTCGTCGTGGCCGTCGCCCTGCTGGGCTATCTCGTCCTCGCCCTGATCTTCCCGGAGAGGTTCTGAGCCACAGCATGGGTCCCGTACTCGCCGGCGTCCTCCAGCTCGTCGCCCTCATCGGCGCACTCGCGGTGGTCTACGTCCCGCTCGGCAACCACATCGCCAAGGTCTACACGTCCGACAAGCATCTGCGCGTCGAGAAGTGGATCTACAAGGCCATCGGTGCCAACCCTGAGGCCGCGATGCGCTGGCCCGCCTATCTGCGCGGTGTCCTCGCCTTCTCGGCCGTCGGTGTCCTCTTCCTCTATCTGCTCCAGCGACTCCAGGGCGTCCTGCCCGGCTCGCTCGGCTTCGCGTCCATCGACCCGGACCAGGCGTTCAACACGGCCGTCTCCTTCGTGACCAACACGAACTGGCAGTCGTACTACGGCGAACAGGCCATGGGCCACGTCGTGCAGACCGGCGGACTCGCGGTGCAGAACTTCGTCTCCGCCGCCGTCGGCATGGCCGTCGCCGTCGCCCTGGTCCGCGGCTTCGCCCGCTCCCGTACCGGAGAGCTGGGCAACTTCTGGGCCGACCTGGTACGCGGTGTCGTCCGCATCCTGGTGCCGCTCGCCTTCGTCGGCGCCCTCGTCCTGGTCGCCTGCGGCGCCCTCCAGAACTTCTCCGGGATCCACGAGGTCGGCCAGTTCATGGGCGGCTCGCAGGAGTGGAACGGCGGCGCGGTCGCCTCCCAGGAGGCCATCAAGGAACTGGGCACCAACGGCGGCGGCTACTTCAACGCCAACAGCGCCCACCCCTTCGAGAACCCCACCCCGTTCACCAACCTGTTCGAGATCTTCCTGATACTTGTCATCCCGTTCTCCATGACCCGCGCCTTCGGCGTCATGGTGGGCTCCGTCAAGCAGGGCTACGCGATCCTCGCCACTATGGCGACCATCTGGGTCGGCTTCGTCGCCCTGATGATGTGGACCGAGTTCGCCCACCACGGCACGGCCTTCGACGTCGCCGGCGGTGCCTACGAGGGCAAGG
Organism: Streptomyces sp. NPDC091377; assembly: GCF_044757045.1. Taxonomy (NCBI): domain Bacteria; kingdom Bacillati; phylum Actinomycetota; class Actinomycetes; order Kitasatosporales; family Streptomycetaceae; genus Streptomyces; species Streptomyces sp. NPDC091377. Next base: position 26,185 of record NZ_JBIVUE010000035.1, read on the forward strand.
AGGTCCGCTTCGGGGTCGGCGGCTCCTCGATCTTCGCCGTGTCCACCACCCTCACCTCCACCGGCGCCGTCGACTCCTTCCACTCCTCCTTCACCGGCCTCGGCGGCGGGATCGCCATGCTGGGCATGATGCTCGGCGAGATCGCGCCCGGCGGTGTCGGCTCCGGCCTCTACGGCATGCTGATCATGGCGATCATCGCGGTGTTCATCGCCGGTCTGATGGTCGGCCGCACCCCCGAGTACCTGGGCAAGAAGATCGGCACCCGCGAGATCAAGTTCGCCGCCTGCTACATCCTGGTCACCCCGGCGCTGGTCCTGATCCTCACCGCCTTCGCGATGGCCCTGCCCACCCCCGTCAACTCCCTGACCAACAGCGGGGCGCACGGCTTCTCCGAGATCCTCTACGCCTACACGTCCGCCGCCAACAACAACGGCTCGGCCTTCGCCGGACTCAACGCGGACACCCAGTGGTTCAACACCACCCTCGGCATCGCGATGCTGCTCGGCCGGTTCCTGCCGATGGTGTTCGTCCTCGCCCTGGCCGGATCGCTCGCCGAGCAGAAACCGGTCCCGGTCACCGCGGGCACCCTGCGCACCGACAAGCCCATGTACTCCGGGCTGCTGGTCGGCACGATCATCATCATCACCGGCCTGACCTACTTCCCCGCCCTCGCGCTGGGACCGCTGGCCGAAGGGCTGGCGTGATGACCACCCGCATACCTCAGCACGAGCAGGACCTTCAGCAAGGGGCCTCGATGTCCACAGCCACTCCGACCCGGGCTCCGCACAGCGATGTGCCCACCGGGCGCAAGACCGCCGAGGGCCGTGTCGGCGCGGGCCTCTTCGATCCCGGGCAGCTCGTCAGGTCGCTGCCGGACGCCGTCCGCAAGCTCGATCCGCGGGTGATGGTCAAGTCCCCCGTGATGTTCGTGGTGTGGATCGGCTCCGTCCTCACCACCGTGTTCTCCTTCACCGACCCGGGCGACTGGTTCGGCTGGGCCATCAGCGCCTGGCTCTGGCTCACCGTGCTCTTCGCCAACCTGGCGGAGGCGGTCGCCGAGGGCCGCGGCAAGGCGCAGGCCGACACCCTGCGCAAGGCCAAGACCGACACCGTCGCCCGCCGGATCACCGGCGACCGCGAGGAGCGCGTCCCCGGCACCGACCTCAGGATCGGCGACCACGTGGTCTGCGAGGCCGGGGACACCATCCCCGGTGACGGCGATGTAGTCGAGGGCGTCGCCTCGGTGGACGAGTCCGCCATCACCGGCGAGTCCGCCCCCGTCATCCGGGAGTCCGGCGGCGACCGCAGCGCCGTCACCGGCGGCACCAAGGTGCTCTCCGACCGGATCGTCATCAAGATCACGACGAGGCCGGGGGAGACCTTCATCGACCGGATGATCAACCTGGTGGAGGGCGCGGCCCGGCAGAAGACGCCCAACGAGATCGCGCTGAACATCCTGCTCGCCTCGCTGACCATCGTCTTCCTGCTGGCCTGCGCCACCCTGCCGCCGCTCGCCGCGTACGCGGGCACCGACCTCACCATGGTCGTCCTGGTCGCCCTGCTGGTCTGCCTCATCCCGACCACCATCGGCGCCCTGCTCTCCGCGATCGGCATCGCCGGCATGGACCGGCTGGTGCAGCGCAATGTGCTCGCCATGTCGGGCCGCGCGGTCGAGGCCGCCGGCGATGTCTCCACCCTGCTGCTCGACAAGACCGGCACCATCACCCTCGGCAACCGGCAGGCCGCCGAGTTCCTCCCGGTGCGCGGCACCACCGAGGCCGAGGTCGCCGACGCCGCCCAGCTCTCCTCGCTGGCCGACGAGACCCCCGAGGGCCGTTCGATCGTCGTCCTCGCCAAGGAGAAGTACGGGCTGCGCGAACGCCACCAGGGCGAACTCGTCCAGGCCGAGTGGATCGCCTTCACCGCCCAGACCCGGATGTCCGGGGTCGACGTCGACGGCCGCAAGGTCCGCAAGGGCGCCTCCGGCTCGGTCATCTCCTGGGTGCGTGAGCACGACGGCGAGGTCAGCGAGGACGCCGACCGGATCGCCATGGAGATCTCCCAGGCCGGCGGCACCCCGCTGCTGGTCGCCGTCGAGGACGACGAGGGCGCCCGCGTCCTGGGCGTCATCCACCTCAAGGACGTGGTCAAGGAGGGCATGCGGGAGCGATTCGAGGAACTGCGCCGCATGGGTATCAAGACCGTCATGATCACGGGCGACAACCCGCTCACCGCCAGGGCCATCGCCGAGGAGGCCGGTGTCGACGACTTCCTCGCCGAGGCCACCCCCGAGGACAAGATGGCCCTCATCAAGCGGGAGCAGGCGGGCGGCAAACTGGTCGCGATGACCGGGGACGGCACCAACGACGCCCCGGCCCTGGCCCAGGCGGATGTCGGTGTCGCCATGAACACCGGTACGTCGGCCGCGAAAGAGGCCGGCAACATGGTCGACCTCGACTCCAACCCGACCAAGCTCATCGAGATCGTAGAGATCGGCAAGCAGCTGCTCATCACGCGCGGCGCGCTCACCACCTTCTCCATCGCCAATGACGTCGCGAAGTACTTCGCGATCATCCCGGCGCTGTTCGCGGCGGTCTACCCCGGCCTGGACAAGCTGAACATCATGCAGCTGTCCTCCCCGGACTCCGCGATCCTGTCGGCCGTCATCTTCAACGCGCTGGTCATCGTCGCGCTCGTGCCGCTCTCCCTGCGCGGTGTGCAGTACCGGCCGGTCAGCGCCGACCGGATGCTCCGGCGCAACCTCGGGATCTACGGCCTCGGCGGGCTGATCGCCCCCTTCATCGGCATCAAACTCATCGACCTGCTCATCTCCCTCATCCCCGGGATCGGCTGATCACCATGAACAACTCGGTATCGAACACCGTGCGGCTGCTCGGGGCGGGCCTGCGTGCCCTGCTGGTGCTGACCCTGGTGACCGGTGTGATCTACCCGCTCGTCGTCACCGGTGTCGCCCAGGGCCTGTTCAACAACAAGGCCAACGGCTCGGAGGTCACGTCGGACGGGAAGGTCGTCGGCTCCTCCCTCATCGGTCAGGCGTACAACCTGCCGCTGGAGGAGGGCCAGGAGACCCCCGAGCCCGACCTCAAGTGGTTCCAGGGCCGCCCGCAGAACGGCCTCGGCGAGAACAGTGTCAACACCCAGTACAAGCTCATCCTCTCCGGCGCCACCAACCGCTCCGGTGACAACCCCGAGCTGATCGAGTGGGTCGAGGACGCCAAGGCCGCCGTCATCAAGGACAACTCCGTCCCCGGGTACACGGTCAGGGCGGACCAGGTCCCCGCCGACGCCGTGACCTCCTCCGGCTCCGGACTGGACCCCGACATCTCCCCCCGGTACGCCGACCTCCAGGTGCACCGGGTCGCGGAGCGGAACGGGCTGCCCGTCGCCGAGGTGCGGAAGCTCGTGGACGAGCACACGGAGGGCCGCACCCTCGGCTTCATCGGCGAGCCGCGTGTCAACGTCCTCGAACTCAACATCGCGCTCAAGGACCTGGTCGCGAACGGCTGACGGCTGACGGCTGACGGCTGACGGCTGACGGCTGACGGCCGACCGACGACCGACGACTGAAGACCGATGGCTGACGAACGGGAGCCGACGGCCGCGGGAGCCACCCGGGACCCGCCGGCTCCCGCGGCCGTACGGCCCACAGCAGTGACCACGGCCGTACGGTCCGGAACACTGACCACGGCCGTACGGTCCGGAACACTCACCACGGCGGCGGCGGGGCGGTCGTACGGCCCCGCGCGCCGGCCGTACGACCACGCACACCGCACCCGTACGACGTGAAAGGCGTACCCATGACCCGCGTGCTGGTGGTCGAGGACGACCCGCAGCTCGTCAGAGCGCTGGTGATCAATATGCAGGCGCGGCGGTACGGAGTGGACTCCGCCTCCGACGGCACCACCGCGCTGCGGCTGGCGGCGGCCCGGCAGCCCGATGTGGTGATGCTCGACCTGGGGCTGCCCGACATGGACGGTGTCGAGGTGATCCGGGCGTTACGCGGCTGGAGCCGGGTGCCGATCCTGGTGCTGTCCGCGCGGCAGGCGTCCGACGAGAAGGTGGCGGCCCTGGACGCCGGGGCCGACGACTACGTCACCAAGCCGTTCAGCATGGACGAGTTGATGGCCCGGCTCCGGGCCGCCGTCCGCCGCACCGAGGACACCGCACCGCTCGCCGAGACCACCGAGGTCACCACCGCCGACTTCGTCATCGACCTGCTGGCCAAGAAGGTGGTCAGAAACGGCCGCGATGTCCGGCTCACCCCCACCGAGTGGCATCTTCTGGAGATCCTGGTGACGCACGCCGGCCGACTCGTCAGCCAGCGGTTCCTGCTCCAGGAGGTGTGGGGGATGTCCCAGCGCAACAAGACCAACTATCTGCGGGTCTATATGGCCCAGCTACGACGCAAACTGGAGACGGACCCGTCCCACCCCCGCTACCTCATCACCGAACCCGGTATGGGTTACCGCTTCGAAGGATGACCATGGCACGCGGCAAGCTGCGGATCTACCTCGGCGCCGCCCCCGGCGTCGGCAAGACGTACGGGATGCTCTCCGAGGCCCATCGACGGGTGGAGCGGGGTACGGACTGTGTGGTGGCCTTCGTGGAGCACCACCATCGTCCGCGCACCGAGGTGATGCTCCACGGCCTGGAGCAGGTGCCGCGCAAGGAACTGGAGTACCGCGACACCCGCTTCACCGAGATGGACGTGGACGCGGTCCTCGCCCGCAGGCCCCGGGTGGCGCTGGTGGACGAGATGGCCCACACCAACATCCCGGGCTCGCGCAACACCAAGCGCTGGCAGGACGTGGAGGAACTGCTGGCCGCCGGGATCGATGTGATCTCCACGGTCAACATCCAGCACCTGGAGTCCCTCGGCGACGTCGTCGAATCGATAACGGGCGTACGGCAGCAGGAGACCGTGCCGGACGAGGTGGTGCGCCGGGCCGACCAGGTCGAACTGGTCGACATGTCGCCCGAGGCGCTGCGCCGCCGTATGGCGCACGGCAACATCTACAAACCGGACAAGGTCGACGCGGCCCTGTCGAACTACTTCCGCCCCGGCAACCTCACCGCGCTGCGCGAACTGGCCCTGCTGTGGGTCGCCGACCGGGTGGACGAGTACCTCACCGAGTACCGCAGCGAGCACCGCGTCTCGAAGATCTGGGGCTCACGCGAGCGGATCGTCGTCGGCGTCACCGGCGGCCCCGAGGGACGGACGCTGATCCGCCGGGCCGTACGCCTGGCCGAGAAGGGCGCGGGCGGCGAGGTCCTGGCCGTCTACGTCTCCCGCAGCGACGGGCTCACGGCCGCCTCCCCGAAGGAACTGGCCGTCCAGCGCGCGCTGGTGGAGAACCTCGGCGGCACCTTCCACCATGTCGTGGGCGACGACGTGTCCGGGGCGCTGCTGGACTTCTCGCGCGGGGTGAACGCCACCCAGATCGTCCTCGGCGTCTCCCGCCGCAGCACCTGGCAGTACGTCTTCGGCCCCGGTGTCGGCGCGACGGTCGCCCGCGAGTCGGGGACCGACCTCGACGTCCACCTGATCACCCACGACGAGGCCGGCAAGGGACGCGGACTGCCCGGCGCCCGGGCCGCTCGGCTGGGGCGGAGGCGGATCATCTGGGGCTGGGGCGTCGGAGTGCTCGGCCCGGCGCTGCTCTCCGCGCTGCTCGTCGGACTCGCCCCGGGCGTCGGCCTCGCCAACGACATGCTGCTCTTCCTCACCCTGACGGTGGCCGCGGCCCTGCTCGGCGGGCTGATCCCCGCACTGGCCTCGGCGGTGGTGGGCTCACTGCTGCTCAACTGGTACTTCACCCCGCCCGTGCACACCGCGACGATCGCCGACCCGCGGAACATCATGGCTATCGTGATCTTCGTGGGGGTGGCCGTCTCGGTCGCGTCGGTGGTGGACCTGGCGGCCCGGCGCACCCATCAGGCGGCCCGGCTGCGCGCCGAGTCGGAGATCCTCTCCTTCCTCGCCGGGGACGTGCTGCGCGGGGAGACCAGCCTGGAGGCGCTCCTGGAGCGGGTCCGCGAGACCTTCGTGATGGAGTCGGTGGCGCTGCTGGAGCGGGCGGGGGACGTGGCGCCCTGGACCTGTGCGGGCAGTGTGGGACCGGGGCCGTCGAAGTGCCCGGAGGACGCCGATGTGGATGTGCCGATCGGGGACCACATGGCGCTCGCGCTGACCGGGCGGGTGCTGCCGGCCGAGGACCGGCGGGTGCTCGCCGCGTTCGCCGCCCAGTCGGCCGTGGTGCTGGACCGGCGGCGGCTCCAGGAGGCCGCCGACCAGGCCCGCGCGCTCGCCGAGGGCAACCGCATCCGGACGGCGCTGCTGGCGGCCGTCAGCCACGATCTGCGCACTCCGCTGGCCGGGATCAAGGCGTCGGTGTCGTCGCTGCGTTCGGACGACGTGGCGTGGTCGGAGGAGGACCAGGCGGAACTGCTCGCCGCGATCGAGGAGGGCGCGGACCGGCTGGACCATCTGGTCGGCAACCTCCTGGACATGTCCCGGCTCCAGACCGGCACGGTCACCCCGATCGTGCGGGAGATCGACCTGGACGAGGTGGTGCCGATGGCGCTCGGCGGGGTCCCCGAGGACAGCGTCGACCTGGACATCCCGGAGACGCTGCCGATGGTCGTCGTGGACAAGGGGCTGCTGGAGCGGGTGGTGGCCAACGTGGTGGAGAACGCCGTGAAGTACAGCACCCGCGAGCCGGTCAAGGTGTCGGCGAGCGCGCTGGGCGAACGGGTCGAGGTACGGGTGGTCGACCGGGGGCCCGGCGTCCCCGACGAGGCCAAGGAACGTATCTTCGAGCCCTTCCAGCGGCACGGGGACGCGCCCCGGGGCGCCGGGGTGGGCCTCGGTCTCGCGGTGGCCCGCGGTTTCGCCGAGGCGATGCACGGCACGCTGGACGCCGAGGACACGCCCGGGGGCGGTCTGACGATGGTCCTGAGTCTCAAGCGGGCGCCCGGACGGGGACCGGGGCGGGGCCAGGAGCAGGGGCAGGAGCAGGAGCGGGGGCAGGAGCGGCACGGCTCGGGGGAGGGCGCCGCGGTGAGGTCGTAGCGCGGGGGGACGTAGCGAGCGGTGGGGGGAGTCCTGACGGAGGGGTCGACACGACCTCGGGCCGTCAGGGTCCCTTGGGCAGCCCGCTCGTGTCCAGGCGGAGGCGCCAGGTGTTGCGGCGGTGGGCGGCGGCCAGTTCCGACTCCAGCGGGGACGGCGGTATCGCGAGGACCGGGCAGCCGGCGTGGGTGAGGCAGTAGCGGCTCACCGAACGGGAGAAGGCGCGGTGCCAGGGGCTGCGGCGGCCCGCGCCGACCACCAGGAGGTCGTTCTCGCGGTCCGCCGCGTGCACCAGGGCGATCCCCGGCGTGGCGCGGGCCACGCTCGCGTGCACGGGAAGACCGGGGCCCAACTCGCCGAAGGCGTCCGCGAGCGCGCGCAGGAGCCGCTCGCCGGCCAGCCGCCGCCACTCGTCGATCAGCACACAGGGGGCCGGATTGCGTCGTACGCCCAGTTCGCCGCCGGGCGGTTCCCAGGCCAGCACCGGCCACAGTTCCGCGCCCCGGCGCCGGGCCTCGTCGGCCGCGCGGCACAGGGCGGTGAGGCTGCCCAAGGAACCGCTGACCCCCACCACGACCCGCGGGGCACCCGAGGTGCTCGGACCGGCCATCACGTCACCGACTCCACCGTTCGTCCGTCACGGCGGCGGACCCCTCGCCCGCGCCCGGCCCGTGGGAAGGGCCCGGCTCCCATCTCACCGCCCCGCGCGCCCACGCAGAAGTGCGCGCCGCTTTTCCTGGCGTGCTCCTAGTCTTCTGAGTCGGGAATTCTGTTCAGATATGAGGCGAGGCGTTCGAGGATCTCGTCTGCGGTCTTGGTCCAGACGTAGGGCTTCGGGTCG
>NZ_JBIVUE010000036.1:0-14050 GCF_044757045.1 Streptomyces sp. NPDC091377
GATGTCGGCGCCGGTGTGTTGGGCGAGTTGGAGGGCTGCTGAGCCGACTCCTCCGGTGGCGGCGTGGATGAGGAGTGTTTCGCCGGGTTGGAGGTCGGCGAGGTCGTAGAGGGCGTAGTAGGCGGTGAGGAACGCGACGGGGACACCGGCGGCTGTGGTGAAGGACCAGTCGTCCGGGATCGTGGTGATCAGCCGGTGATCAGTAACCGTCCGTGCACCCACACCATGGATGAACACGCCCATGACCCGGTCCCCGACTGTCACATTGCTGACGTCGTCGGCGACTTCGGTGACGATGCCGGCGCCCTCGCTGCCGAGGGGTGCGTCACCCGGATACATGCCCAGGGCGATGAGGGTGTCCCGGAAGTTCAGTCCGATCGCACGGACATCGACGCGCACCTGCCCCTCAGCCAGAGGGGCGTCCCATTCGGGTGTGGCCTCGTAGGTGACCGCTTCGATGGTGCCGGCGGCACCCGCAGCCAGCTTCCAGGTCTCCGCAGGCAGGTCAAGGGCGCTGTCGCCCTCGGAGCGGGCCAGACGGGGCACAAGGAACTCGCCGCGACGGTAGGCGAGTTGAGGTTCGCCGGTGGCGAGGGCTTGGGTGATGCGTGAGGTGTCGGTCGGGTCGTCGCTGTCGATGAGGTGGATACGGTCCGGGTTTTCGTTCTGCGCGGACCGGGCGAGACCCCACAGGGGGGCGTGGGCCAGGTGGATGTCCTCCGCGGGGCTGGTGGCTACTGCCTTCTGGGTGAGGATCACCAGACGTCGTTCGGTGTCGTCGTTGGTGGACAGCCACTGCTGGAGGTGAGTCAAGAGGGCTTCTGTCGCGGCATGTGCTGCTGCGGGGTTCTGGGTGTCCAGGTCGACTGGGGCCGTGTAGATGTCGAACTCGTCCTCGTCCACACCCTCGCCGCTTGCCTCGACCGGTTTCCAGGTGAGGTGGAAGAGGCTGTTGCGGGTGTTCGTGTCGGGGGTTTTGTGGAGTGTGGTGGGGTCGATGGGGCGGGTGGCGAGGGTGTTGACGGTGGCGACGGGTGTGCCGGTGGGGTCCCAGGCCCGGACGGTGATGTCGTTGCCGGTGGTGGTGAGGGTGACGCGGAGGTGGGTGGCGTTGGTGGCGTGGATGGTGACGCCGGTCCAGGCGAAGGGCAGTCGTACGTCACTGTGCGTGCTGCTGTTGGTGGTGGCGAGTGGGTGGAGGGCTGCGTCGAGGAGGGCCGGGTGGATGGTGTGTCCGGTGGGGTCTGCGTCTTCGGGCAGGGTTACTTCGGCGTGGAGGGTGCCGTTGGGCTGGGTCCAGATCGCGGTGACGCCCTGGAAGGTGGGGCCGTACGCGTAGCCGGCCTCGGCCAGGTGCTCGTACAGATCAGAGATCTCGACCCGGGTGGCGCCGGTGGGTGGCCACTGGGTGAGGGGCTGGGTGGGTTCGTCTGTGGTGCTGAGGGTGCCGGTGGCGTGGCAGGTCCACTCGGAGTCGGTGGCGTCCGGTTCATCCGTGTGGGGGCGGGAGTGGATGGTGATGTGCCAGGAGTCGGCGTTGGGGGTGGTCGTGATCTGGAGATCACGGGTGGTCGTGTCGTCCAGGATGAGTGGTGTGTGGAGGGTGAGTTCTTCGAGGTGGGTGGTGCTGGTGTGGTCTCCGGCGTGGAGGGCGAGGTCGACGAGGGCGGTTCCGGGGAGGAGGACGGTTCCGGCGACGGCGTGGTCGGCGAGCCAGGGGTGGGTCTTGAGGCCGATACGGCCGGACAGGACGGTGCTGTTCGAGTCGGCGAGCTGAGTGATGGTGCTGAGCAAGGGGTGTTCGACTGCGGTCAGTCCGAGGTCGCTGGCGTTGGTGATGTGGGTGGGGGTGTGGAGCCAGTAGGGCTGGTGCTGGAAGGGGTAGGTGGGGAGGTCGAGGTGGGTGGGTTGCTGGGGGAGGTGCTGGGACAGGTCGATGGTGTGGTGGTGGGTGTGGAGGGTGGTGAGGGTGGTGAGGAGTCGGGCGGTGGTGTCGTGGTGGCGGGTGAGGGTGGGGTGGTGGTGGGCGTCGGAGGGGTGTGCGCCGAGGGTGTCGGTGAGGGCTGCGGCGAGTACGGGGTGGGGGCTGGTTTCGATGACGGTGTGGTGGCCGTCGTCCAGGAGTTTGAGTGCTGTTTCGTGGAAGTGGACGGGGTGGCGGAGGTTGTCGATCCAGTAGGTGGCGTCCAGGGGCCGGTCTTCGGGCAGGAGGCCGCCGGTGTGGGTGGAGTAGAAGGGGACGGTGGGTGTGGTGGGCTGGATGCGGGCGCGCTCGGTCAGATCGGCCAGGATCGTTTCCCGTAGTGCTTCGACGGCCGGGGTGTGGGAGGCGTAGTCGACGGAGATCAGTCGTGCGCGGATGCCGCGCTGCTGGTGGCTTTCCACGAGTGTTGTGAGGGTGGTGGTGTCGCCGGCGAGGATGGTGGTGGCGGGTCCGTTGACGGCGGCCAGGTGGACGCCGTCGGGGAGTTCCGTGAGTGCGTCTGCGGGCAGCGGGAACGACGCCATCGTTCCTGTTCCGGCGAGCTGGCGCAGGGCCTGGGCACGCAGGGTGACGACTGCGATGGCGTCGGGCAGGGACAGCGCCCCTGCGATGTGGGCGGCGGCGATCTCACCCTGGGAGTGCCCGATGACCGCGTCCGGCCGCACACCGTAGTGTTCCAGCAGTCGGGCGATGCCGGTCATGACCGCGAACAGCGCCGGTTGGACCACTTCCACCCTGGCCAGGGCGTCTTCGTCGTCGCTGGTGAGGGTGTCGAGGAGGTTCCAGTCGCACCAGCGGGACAGTTCCTCCTGGCAGGCGGCCAGATGCGCGGCGAAGAGTGGCTCCTCGGCGGCGAGCCGTCGTCCCATACCGGCCCACTGCGAGCCCTGGCCGGGGAACACGAACGCGGTCCTGCCCGCATCCGCCACACCCTGTCCCATCACGAGGGCGGGATGACCGTTGCCTTCTGCCAACGCGGTCAGGGCCTCACGCAGCTCGTCGGCATTGTCGGTGACGATCCCGGCCCGGTGGTCGAGATGGGCTCGGCCCGTCCACAAGTGGGCGGCCAGCGGGGCGACCTCGACATCCGGGTGGGTCTCCACGAACGCGGCCAACCGGGCCGCCGTATCGGACAGGGCTTGTGCCGACCGTGCGGACACGACGACGGGGACGGGTCCGCCCTGCTCGCTCGGGTCCGGCTCGGGGAGTTCCGGTGCCGCTTCCAGGATCACGTGGGCGTTGGTCCCGCTCATGCCGAACGACGACACCGCCGCCCGCCGCGGCTCACCCGTCTCCGGCCACGATCGCGCCTCCGTCAGCAGTGAGACGGTCCCCGCACTCCAGTCGACGTGACTCGACGGACGGTCGACGTGGAGGGTCGGCGGCAGTACCCCGTGCCGCATCGCCTGCACCATCTTGATGACACCGGCGACGCCGGCGGCGGCCTGCGTGTGGCCGATGTTGGACTTCACCGACCCCAGCCACAGCGGCCGTTCGGCGGAGTGCGCGCGCCCGTAGGTCGCCAGCAGGGCATGCGCCTCGATGGGGTCGCCGAGCGTCGTGCCGGTGCCGTGGGCCTCGACGACGTCGACCTGTCCCGGCCGCAACCGCGCGTTCGTGAGAGCCTGCTCGATCACCCTGCGTTGTGACGGGCCGTTGGGGGCGGTCAGGCCGTTGGAGGCCCCGTCCTGGTTGACGGCCGAGCCGCGCAGCACCGCCAGCACGGGGTGGCCGTCGCGCTGCGCGTCGGAAAGCCGTTCCAGGAGCAGGAGTCCGACGCCCTCACCCCAGCCGGTGCCGTCCGCCGCCTCAGCGAACGCCTTGCAGCGGCCATCCGTGGCCAGGCCACGCTGACGGGAGAAGACCGTGAACGCGGACGGGCTGGTCATCACCGTGGCGCCACCGGCGAGCGCGGCGTCGCACTCCCCGGAGCGCAGCGCCTGGATGGCCAGATGGAGAGCCACGAGCGACGACGAGCACGCGGTGTCCACCGTCACCGCCGGTCCTTCGAGACCGAAGGAGTACGCCACCCTGCCCGAGGCCACGCTGCCCGCGCTGCCGGTGGCCGCGTAGCCCTCCAGATCGTCGGTGGCCCGATACAGGCGGAGCAGATAGTCCTGGGAGTTGAGTCCGGCGAAGACGCCGGTCGCCGTTCCCTTCCTGCCGGTCGGGTCCAGGCCCGCACGCTCGAACGCCTCCCAGGCCGTCTCCAGCAGCAGCCGCTGCTGCGGGTCCATGGCCAGTGCCTCGCGGGGCGAGATGCCGAAGAGATCCGGGTCGAAGCGGTCCGCTCCTTCCAGGAAGGCGCCCATCCGCGTGTAGCTCTTGCCGCCCGCCGCCGGGTCGGGGTCGTACAGGTCCTCCGCCCAACCGCGGTTGACGGGGAACTCGGTGATGCCGTCGCGTCCCTCGGCGACGAGGTTCCACAGGTCCTCGGGCGAGCCGACCCCGCCGGGGTAGCGGCAGGCCATCGAGACGATGGCGATGGGCTCCGTGGACTTCGACTCGACCTCGCTCAGGCGGCGGCGGGCCTCACGGAGTTCCGCGGTCACCCACTTGAGGTTGTCCAGAAGCTTCTGCTCGTTCTTCATCGGCGCGAGCTCCTTGTCGAGGCGCGAAGTGGTGCAGGGGTGGTCAGGGACGAACGGTGAGCTGGTGCACGGTGGTCGACGGGAGTCACGACTTGCCGAACTCCGTCTGGATGATGTCGAGGAGGTCGTCGACGGAAGCGGACTCCAGGTCGCGGTTCTGCTCCTCGACGCAAACGCCTTGGCGCTCGGCGCCCGGGCCGCCGCCGGGCCCGTTCGCGGCAGCGGCGTCTCCGCCGTGCCCCTGGCCCTCGTACGGCGACGGGCTGTCGAGCCGGTCCAGCATCCGGCGCAGGCGGTCCGCGGCACCGCGGCGTACCTCCGCGTTCTCCAACATGTCGCCGGTGAGCGCGGTGTCGAGGCGTTCCAGGTCGGCCAGCAGGGCCGGGCCGCTTGTGTCGAAGGCACCGAGTTCTGAGCGCAGGCATTCGGCGAGGGCGTCCGGCGTGGGGTGATCGAAGATCACGGTCGTCGGAAGGCTCAGGCCGGTCTCTGCGTTGACGCGATTGCGCAGCTCGACGGCCGTGAGCGAGTCGAAGCCGAGGGAGTTGAACGGTTTCGCGGGGCGTACGCCGTCCAGCGAACTGTGCCCGAGCACGTCGGCGACCTGTGTGCGCACCAGCTCCAGCAGGACGCGGTGCCGATCCTCGGACGACAGCCCCGTCAGGCGGGCGCGCAGTTGCCCACCGGGGTCCGCGTCCGCCCGCCGGTCCGCCGCGGCCGACGTGGCCCGGTCCGCCGACTCCGCCAAGACCTGCCGGACGTCCGGCAGTTCGGCGAGCAGGGGGCTGGGGCGGCGGGAGGTGAAGGCCAGGGCGAAGGTCGACCAGTCGATGTCCGCGACGGTGAGGTGAGTCTCCCGGCCGCGTACGGTCTCGGCCAGCGCGGCTACGGCCGTCAGCGGGTCGAGGCCCCGGATGCCGCGGCGGCGCAGGCGCCGGGTGTTCTCCTCGGTGTCGGCCATACCGCCGCCGCTCCAGGCACCCCACGCGACCGCGGTGGCGGGCAGACCCAGGGCGCGGCGGTGCTCGGCGAGGGCGTCGAGGTAGGTGTTTCCGGCGGCGTACGCACTCTGCCCGCCGCTGCCCCACACCCCGGCGGTCGAGGAGAACAGCACGAAGGCGCTCAACCGGCCGGTGCCGTCCGGCCCGCTGGTCAGCTCGTGCAGATGGCGGGCCGCCACGACCTTCGGTCCCAGAACGTCCGCCAGGTGCTTGGCGTCCAGTTCGTCCACGGGACGGTCGACGCTGACTCCGGCCGTATGGACCACCGCCGTGAGCGGAGTTTCGATCGGTACGGCGTCCAGCAGCGCGGTGAGGGCCGCCCGGTCCGTGACGTCGCACGCGCTGATGGTCACGGCGGCGCCGGACGCGACGAGTTCGGCCCGCAGCGCCTCGGCGCCCGGGGCGTTCGGACCGCGTCGGCTCACCAGCAGCAGGTGCTGGGCACCGTTCGCGGCCAGCCAGCGGGCCGCGTGTGCGCCGAGACCGCCCGTGCCGCCGGTTATCAGTACCGTACCGCGCGGCGGCCAGGACTCCACCACCGTGGCGGGCACCGCCTGGGATGCGGGTGCCGAATCCGAATCCGAATCCGGTGCCGGTGCCGGTGCCGGTGCCGAATCCGAAGCTGAGGCCGGTGCTGGTGCCGCCTCCGGAGTCGTACGCCTCACCCGTCGTACGCGGGTACCGTCCGCCCGTAGCGCGACCTGATCCTCGGGGCCCGCGCCCGCGTCCGCACCCTCCAGGGCCACCGCCCCCAGAACCCGGACGAGTTCCTCCCGCCCCCGCGCACCGAGCTCCGCCGGAGCGGTGGGCAGATCGATCAACCCACCCCACCGGTCAGGCACTTCGAGCGCCGCGACCCGGCCGAAGCCCCACACCAGGGCCGCGTCCGGATCGGCGAGAACGTCGGTCTCGTCCACGGAGACGGCCTGCCGCGTGGCGGCCCACAGGGGGGCCTCGACGCCCGCGTCGCCGAGCGCCTGCGCGAGGGCGATCGTGGCGGTGAACCCGGTCGGTACGTCCTGCCCGGTCCCCTGGACCAGCGCGAGGAGGGACAGCACCCCGTCGACACGGCCCCCGTCCGTGTCGCCCCCTTCGGTCGCACGGGTGTTGATGTGAGCGGTGATGTGATCCGTGATACGACCGGCCAGTTCCGTCCGCTCGGCTCCCGGGTCGGTCTCCAGCACGGTGACCCGGGCCCCGGCATCCCGCAGGGCGCCGGCGCAGAACTCCGCCCACCGGCCAGCCGGTCCGTCCTGCGGCACGACCACCAGCCAGGTGCCTTCCAGGCGGGCGTTCCCCCCGCGCGGCAGCCGTGTCCAGGCCGTCCGGTAGTGCAGCCCGGACTCGGCCGGGGCCGTGGTGCGGACGCGTTCCGCCGGGTCCTCCGGGTCGATCCAGTGGCGCCGGCGCCGGAAAGCGTACGTGGGCAGCTCCACGGGCCGGGCGGGGCGCAGGACGTCCGTCCAGTCCGGGCCCGTGCCGTGGGCGTGGAGGGTTGCCAGCGCGTGGGAGAGCGCCGTTGGTTCGTCGGGAGCCGCCTCGGCCGTCGCACCGGCCGGCCGCAGCGCCGCGACCGCCACGTGCTGTTCCCCGCCCGGCAGGATCGCCCGTGTCAGGGCCGTCAGCGTGGCGTCGGGGCCGATCTCCAGGAACGCGGTGGCGCCCTCGGCGACGAGGTGGTCGACGCCCTCCCGGAAGCGGACCGGGCGGCGGATGTGCTCCGACCAGTAGGCGGGATCGGTGAGTTGCTCCGCCGTGGCCCGGGTGCCGGTGACGTTCGAGACGACCGGGAGAGTCGGTGCGCACAGGGTCAGCTGCGCCGTGGCGCGGGTGAACTCGTCCAGGACGGACTCCATCTGCGCCGAGTGGAAGGCGTGGGCGACCTTGAGGACGCGCGTGCGCAGACCGGCGGAGCGCAGCTCCTCGGCGAGTGCGGTCAGCGCCGGGACCGGACCGGCGAGAACGGTCGCCGTGGGGGAGTTGTACGCGGCGATCTCCGTCCCGGCGTGCCGTGGCAGAAGGTCGGCGAGGGCGTCCGGACCGGCCTGGACGGCCAGCATCCCGCCGGTGTGGCGGGGGAGGCGCTGCATCAGGGAGGCGCGGGTGGTGACCAGCCGCGCGGCGGTGGGCAGGGGCAGGGCGCCCGCGATGTGGGCGGCGGACAGTTCGCCGATGGAGTGGCCGATCACCGCGTCCGGTCGGACGCCCCAAGCCTCCAACTGCCGGGTGAGCGCGGTGTGCAGGGCGAACAGGCCGGTCTGGGTGTAGAGGGTCTGGTCCAGGAGCGCGGCCCGTTCGGTGCCGGCCTCGGCGAACAGCACCTCGCGCAGCGGTACGTCGAGGTATGCGTCCAGCGCCGCGCACACCTCGTCCAGTGCCTCGGCGAACGCCGGGAACGCGCCGTACAGTTGCGCTCCCGTACCGGGGTGCTGGCTGCCCTGGCCGGAGTACAGGAACACCAGCCCGCCGGGTTTCGGTTCGGTCCGTGTGCGGATCACCCCGGTGGCGGGCGCGGCCCCGCCCCCGGCCACCGTCCGCAGTCCGGCGAGGAGTTCGGGGCGATCCCGGCCGAGCACCGTGGCGCGGTACGGCAGGGCGGCGCGGCGGTCCGCGAGCGACCAGGCCACGTCCTGCGGGTCCAGCTCGGGGTGGGCCTGGACGTGGTCCGCCAGTCGCGCGGCCTGGGCGCTCAGCCCGTCCGGGGTCGCGCCGGAGACCAGCCATGGCACAACAGCGCCGGACCGTGCCACCCCGGGCCCGTCGTCAGTGGCACCGCGGTCGGACAGCTCCGCACCGGAGTGGTCGTCACTGGCACCGCGGTTCGACAGCTCCACACCGCACTGGTCGTCGGAGGTACCGTCCCCGGACACCGCCGCCAAGGGCTTCTCACCGGCGGCCCTGGGTGCCTCCTCCAGGATCACATGGGCGTTCGTCCCGCTGATTCCGAAGGCCGAGACCCCGGCCCGTCGCGGTCGTTCCGCCTCCGCGCGCGGCCAGTCCCGCTCTTCGTCGAGCAGCGCCACGGCACCGGTGTCCCAGTCGACGTGGCGCGACGGCGTGCCGGCGTGCAGGGTGCGCGGCAGCACGGCGTGGCGCATGGCCAGGATCATCTTCATCACCCCCGCGACACCGGCCGCGGCCTGGGTGTGTCCGAGGTTGGACTTGACCGACCCCAGCCACAGCGGCCGGTCGGCGGAGTGTTCCCGCCCGTACGTCGCGAGCAGCGCCTGCGCCTCGATGGGATCGCCCAGTGTGGTGCCCGTGCCGTGGGCCTCGACGGCGTCCACCTCGGCGGCCGTCAGCCGGGCGTCGCGCAGGGCCTGCTGGATGACGCGCTGCTGGGAGGGGCCGTTGGGTGCGGTCAGGCCGTTGGAGGCGCCGTCCTGGTTGACGGCCGAACCGCGCAGCACCGCGAGGACGGGGTGGCCGTTGCGCCGGGCGTCGGACAGCCGTTCCAGCAGCAGCAGGCCGGCGCCCTCGCCCCAGCCCGTACCGTCGGCCGTGTCGGAGAAGGACTTGCAGTGGCCGTCGGGCGCCAGCCCGCGCTGCCGGGAGAACTCCACGAAGACCGCCGGGGTGGCCATCACCGTCGCGCCGCCCGCCAGAGCCAGTTCGCACTCGCCGTTGCGCAGCGACTGCGCGGCCAGGTGCATGGCGACGAGCGAGGAGGAACAGGCCGTGTCGACGGTCAGGGCGGGGCCCTCGAACCCGAAGGTGTAGGCGATCCGCCCGGACGCCACGCTCGGGGCACTGCCGTTGCCGACGTACCCCTCGTACTCGGCGGGGGTGCGCAGCAGCAGCCGGCCGCCGTAGTCGCTGTACATGATCCCGGCGAAGACGCCGGTGGCCGAGCCGCGGAGCCGGTCGGCGGGGATGCCCGCGCCCTCCAGCGTCTCCCAGCACAGTTCCAGCAGCAGTCGCTGCTGCGGGTCCATGGAGGCCGCCTCGCGCGGTGAGATGCCGAAGAACTCCGCGTCGAACCGGTCGGCCTCGTGCAGGAAGGCACCCGCGCGCGTGTACGTCGTTCCGGGCCGCTCACCACTCGGGTCGAAGATCGCCTCGACGGGCCAGCCGCGGTTGTCCGGGAAGGTACTGATGCCGTCCCCGCCCCGGCGCAGGAGGTCCCACAGCGCGTCGGGCGAGTCGACACCTCCGGGGTAGCGGCAGGCCATGGAGACCACGGCGATCGGGTCGTCGTCCGGGGCTGCGGATACGGATACGGATGCGGATGTGGCTGCGGATGCAGCTGAGCCTGCGCCTGTGCCTGCGCCTTTGCCTGCGCCTGCGCCTGTGCCTGTTGCTGTCGTCGTGGCCGCCGGTCGCGTCGGGGCTGCCGAGGGGCCGGACAGTTCGGCGCCGAGCCAGTCGGCGAGCGCCTGTGGCGTGGGATGGTCGAAGACCGCCGTGGCCGGCAGACGCCGTCCCGTCGCGGCGCTCAACTGGTTGCGGATGTCCACTCCGGTGAGCGAGTCGACGCCCAGGTCGCGGAAGGACTGGCCGGGGTTCACCGACTCGCCCTCGGGGAGGTTGAGCACCACCGCGGCGGTACGGCGTACCAGCGCGAGCAGCGCACGGGTCCGCTCGGGCCCGTCGAGCGCTTCGATGCCCGAGCCGGTGGGGGAGGCCCCCGGTCGTGGGTCCGATGCCCGCGCGGCGGCCGGAGGCAGTGCGGGCGCCACCGCGCGCAGTACGGCGGGCAGGATCCCGGCGCGGGACTGCGCGCCCAGGGCCCGCCGGTCCAGGAGCACCGGAGCGGTCAGCGCGGCAGGGCTGCGCAACGCCGAGTCCAGCAGTGCCAGCGCCCGTTGCGCGGGCATCGCGCGGACACCGGCACGCGCGATCCTGGCCCGTGCCGCCCGGTCCAGTCCCTCGCCCATCCCGCCCTGGTCCCAGAGGCCCCAGGCGAGGCTGACAGCGGGCAGCCCCCGCGCCCGGCGATGCTGGGCGAGCGCGTCGAGGAAACTGTTGGCCGCCGCGTAGTTGGCCTGGCCGGGAGTACCGATCACCGACGCGAACGACGAGAACAGCACGAACGCCGCCAGCGGCAGGTCCGCCGTCAGCCGGTGCAACTGCCAGGCGCCGTCCGTCTTCGGCCGTAGTACGGCGTCGAGTCGGCGGGGAGTCAGTTCGGTGACGGTCGCGTCGTCCAGGACGCCCGCCGCGTGCACCACGGCGGTGAGCGGATGCTCCGACGGGACCTGCGCCAGCGCGGCGGCCAGCGCCGCCGGGTCGGTGACGTCGCAGGCCGCGAAGGTCACCTCGGCGCCCAGCGCGGTGAGTTCGCCGCGCAGGGCCGCGGCGGACGCGGCGGCCTCGCCCCGCCGGCTGACGAGCAGCAGACGGCGTACCCCGTGCGCGGTCACCACGTGGGTGGCGACCTGTCCGCCCAGCGCGCCACTCGCCCCGGTGACCAGGACGGTGCCCTCGGGGTCCAGGGCCGGCGGCGGGCCTTCCGTGGTGATGCGGGTCAGCCGGGGGACGAGGAGGCGGTCGCCGCGGATCGCCAACTGCGGTTCGCCTGCGGCGATCGCGTGACGCACCGCGTCGGCCACCGGGAGGACGGATCCGGTGGTCCGTTCGGCGGGATCGTCGTCGATGAGCACGATCCGGCCGGGGTGCTCGGACTGCGCCGACCGCAGCAGGCCCCACAGGGGCGCCGTGTCCAGCGCGGGCGCGTCCTCGTCCGGGCCCGTGGCCACCGCGCCGCGGGTGACCATCACGAGGCGGCTCGCCACGGGCCGGTCCTCGCCGAGCCAGTTCTGCACAACGGTCAGCGCGCGGGCCGCGGTGGCCCGTGCCCGTTCGGCGGTGGAACCGTCGTTCGGCCCGCTGCCCGCCGTGCAGCGCACCACCAGGATGCCGGGCTCGTCCGGGTCGGCGGACGGCTCGGCGTACGCGTCGAGTTCCGTCTCCCGCAGCACGGTCGGGGCCGTGTCCGACGCCCGCTCCGCCGGTGTGGCGGTGTCCGGTTGTTCACGCGCTGCCGCCAGGACGCTGTCCGTCGCCCGCGCTGCCGCCGTGGTGCCGTCCATCTGCTGCCACTCCACCCCGTACAGCGGATCCCGTACGGTGCCCAGGGTCTGCGTCGGTACCGGACGCAGCGTCACCTCGTCCGCCGTGAGCACCGGGGTACCGTCGGTACGGGTGAGGCCGAGAGCCAGGGTGTCCGGACCGGTCGGCGTCACGCGGGCGCGCAGCCGGGACTCCCCGGCCCGGGCGTGGAGCCGGACGCCGGACCAGGCGAACGGCAGCCGAAGGCCCGTACCCGACGGGTCCAGCAGGCCCGTCGTGTGCAACGCGGCGTCCAGCAGCGCCGGGTGGACGCCGTACTCCTCCAGGCCCGTGTGCCCGTCCTCGGGCAGAACCAGGTCGGCGTAGAGGTGTTCGCCCTGTCTCCAGACCGCGGTCAGGGAGCGGAAGGCCGGGCCGAAGCGCATCCCGCGCTCGTCCAGGCGCTCGTACAGGTCCTCCAGCGGTACGGGCGTCGCGCCCGTGGGGGGCCAGGTGCCATCACCGCCGTCCCAGGGGGCCGGGGTGCCGGGCGGCTCGGTGACCAGAGTGCCGGTGGCGTGCAGGATCCACGCCGAGTCGTCGGCGTCGGCATCCGCGTCCGCGTCGGTGTCTGCGTCTGCGTCTGCGTCTGCGTCTGCGTCTGTGTCGGTGTCGGTGTCGGTGTCCGGGGCGGCGTCCGCGTCGGTGGGGCCGTCGGGTGCGTCCGGCTCGGAGCGGGTGGAGAACGTCAGCGTCCGGCGGCCGTCGGCGTCCGGCGCGCCCACGCCCACCTGGATCTCCAGCGCGCCGCCGTCCGGCACCACCACCGGGGAACGCAGGGTGAGTTCCTCCACCTGTGCGCCACCCGCGTGCCGGGCGGCGCACAGCGCGATCTCCGCCGTGGCCGTGCCCGGCAGTACCACCGTGTCGCCGAGCACGTGGTCGGCCAGCCAGTCCGGTGCCCGGGTGCTGACCCGGCCGGTGAACAGCGTGCTCTGCGGATCGGCGACCTCCAGCACCGCTCCGAGCAGGGGGTGACGGGTGGCCCGTACACCGGGCTGCGTGCCGCTCGGCGCGGACGGCGCCAGCCAGTACGTACGCCGCTGGAACGCGTAGGCGGGCAGATCGGCCCGGCGGATGTCGCGGCCGGCGAACAGCGGCCTCCAGTCGACGTCCGTCCCGTGGGTGTGCAGCCGGGCGGCGGCTGCCAGCAGGGCCGGCGCCTCGGCGTGATCGCGCCGCTGGGCCGATGCCACGACGACCGGCTCGGCGCTTCGCGCCGCCGGGTCCGTGGCGTCGAGGACCGCCTGGACCAGAGGGCCGAGGGTAGTGTCCGGGCCCAGCTCCAGGAACCCGGTGACACCGTGGCCGAGCAGGTCAGTGACGCCCTGGTGGAAGCGGACGGGCCGGCGGATGTGCCGGGCCCAGTACGCGGGGTCGTGGTGCTGCTCGGTCGTCGCGGCGGCCCCGGTGACGTTGGAGATCACCGGGACGTCGGCCACGCCGAGGGGGTGGCGCGCGAAGAGCCCGGCCAGATGATCGCCGTAGGCCCTCAGGACGGGGTCGGTGTGGGCGCTGTGGAAGGCGTGGGCGACCTTCAGGGCCCGGGTACGGATCCCGGCGGCCGTCAACTCGCCGGCCAGCGCGTCCAGGACGTCGCTCGGCCCGGAAAGGGTGGTGGCGGCGGGCGCGTTGAGGGCGGCGATCTCCGCCCGTGGATGCCGGGCCAGGTACTCCGCCAGCGGCTCCGGGTCCGCGAGCACGGCGAGCATGCCGGTCCCCGCCGGAAGGGTATGCAGGAGTCTGGCGCGGGTCGCCACCATGTCGGCGGCCACCGGCAGGGGGAGCACGCCCGCGAGGTGGGCGGCGGAGAGTTCGCCGACCGAGTGCCCGAGGAAGTGATCGGCCCGGACACCCCACGCTCCGAGCAGCCGGGTCAGCGCGGTGTGTACGGCGAACAGGGCCGGCTGTGTGTACAGGGTGTGGTCGAGCAGGGCGGCCCGCTCGGTGCCCGCCTCGGCGAACAGCACCTCGCGCAGCGGTACGTCGAGATGCTCGTCCAGGGCCGCGCCCACCTCGTCCAGCGCCGCGGCGAACTCCGGGAACGCCGCGTACAGCTCCCGTCCCATGCCGGGACGCTGGCTGCCCTGCCCCGGGTAGAGGAACGCGAGGCGACCGGTCTGCCGTACGCCCGTGACCAGCCCGGCGGCCGGCTCGCCCCGGCCGAGCGCGTCCAGTTGGGCCAGCAGCTCCCGGCGGTCGCCGCCGAGCAGCACGGCGCGGTGCCCGAGCGCGGCCCGGCCCGTCGCCAGCGCGTGCGCCACATCGTCGTCGGCCGGCTCGGGGTGGACCCGCAGATGGTCGGCCAGCCGAACGGCCTGGGCCCGCAGCCCGTCCGCGCTCGCGCCGGAGACCACCCAGGGCAGGGCCGGGACCGTACCCTCGGAGTCCGAGACTGTCCGGTCCGGGGCGGTGCCCGTTGT
>NZ_JBIVUE010000036.1:14149-33081 GCF_044757045.1 Streptomyces sp. NPDC091377
TGCCGGGGGCGGGCGTCTGGTCGGGGGCCGTGCCCGCGGTGCCGGGGACGGGCGTCCCGCCCTGGACCGTGTCTGCGGAGTCCGAGACTGTCCGGTCCGGGGCGGTGCCCGTTGTGCCGGGGGCGGGCGTCTGGTCGGGGGCCGTGCCCGCGGTGCCGGGGACGGGCGTCCCGCCCTGGACCGTGTCTGCGGAGTCCGAGACTGTCCGGCCCGGGGTCGTGTCCGCGGTGCCGGTGGCAGGCGTCCGGCCCGGGGTCGTGTCCGCGGTGCCGGTGGCAGGCGTCCGGTCCGGGGTCGTGTCCGCCGTGCCGGGGCTGGGCCTCCGGTCGGAGGGCACGGGTGCCTCGCCCTCGGCGGGTGCCTCCTCGACGATCACGTGTGCGTTGGTTCCGCTGATGCCGAACGCCGACACCGCCGCGCGCCGCGGACGGCCGGTCTCCCGCCACGGCACCGGCTCGTTCAGCAGGGCCAGCGCGGCCGGATCCCACTCGATGTGCGGGCTGGGCGTCCGCGCGTGCAGCGTGCGCGGCAGCTCGTCATGGCGCAGCGCCAGCACCAGCTTGATCAGTCCGGCCACGCCCGCCGCCGCCTGGGTGTGCCCGATGTTCGACTTCACCGACCCCAGCCACAGGGGCGCACCGGAGGCGCCGCGACCGCGCCCGTAGGTGGCCAGCAGCGCCTGGGCCTCGATCGGATCGCCCAGTTCGGTCCCGGTGCCGTGCGCCTCGACCGCGTCCACGTCGGCGGCGGCCAGGCCCGCGTCGGCCAGGGCCGCCCGGATCACCTTCTCCTGCGCGTGCCGGCTGGGCGCGGTCAGCCCGTTGGAGGAACCGTCGGAGTTGACCGCGCTGCCCCGGATCACGGCCAGCACCCGGTGCCCCTTGCGGCGGGCCTCGCCCAGCGGCTCCAGGAGGACCATGCCCGCGCCCTCGGACATGCCCATGCCGTCGGCACCGGCGCCGAAGGGCTTGCACCGGCCGTCCGCGGCCAGCACGCGCTGCCGGCTCATCTCGGTGAACGGTCCGACCGTCGAGAACACCGTCGCCCCGCCGGCCAGCGCCATCGCGCACTCCCCGCGGCGCAGCGCCTGCACCGCCAGATGCACCGCGGTGAGGGACGTGGAACAGGCGGTGTCCACGCTCACCGCGGGCCCTTCCAGGCCGAGGGTGTAGGCGAGGCGCCCCGACAGCACACTCAGGACCGTGCCGGTGAGCAGATGCCCGCCGACCCCGGCCGGGGCGTCCCTGAGGAGTCCGCCGTACTCGGTGGGGTTGCTGCCCACGAACACCCCGGTACGGGTGCCGCGCAGCGCGTGCGGATCGATGCCGCCCAGCTCCGCGCTCTCCCACGCCAGTTCGAGCAGCAGCCGCTGCTGCGGATCCATGGCGAGGGCCTCGCGCGGGGAGATGCCGAAGAAACCCGCGTCGAAGCCGGACACGTCGTCCAGGAAACCGCCCTCACGCACGTACGAGGTGTGCGGCCGGCCGGCGTCGGGGTGGAAGTGGTCGTCCAGGTGCCAGTCACGGTTCGCGGGCATCGCCGAGATGACGTCGCGGCCGTCCCGCAGCAGCTCCCACAGATCCTCCGGTGACCGCGCGCCCCCGGGATACCGGCAGGCCATGCCGACGACCGCGACCGGCTCCCGCCGCTGCTCCTCCAACTCCCGGAGCCTGCGGGTGGTCCGGCGCAGATCGGCCGTGAGCCGCTTGAGATAGTCGCGCAGCTTGTCTTCCTCGGCCATGGCCGGAACAGCTCCTTCCGTCCGCCGCTCCCGGCTCGGATCGGCCGGTGAGGTCGCGTCGGTCGCGGTTCAGTCGACGCCGATGCCGTCGGTGCCGAACTCCTGGTCGATGATCTTCAGCAGGTCGTCGGTGCTGACCTCGTCGAGGTCCGCGTCGGCACCGTCCGGACCGCCTCCGCCGGGCAGCGGGGCGAGCGCGTCGGCCAGCGCCAGCAGCCGCTCGCGCACCGCCGTCCGCTCCGGTGCCGCCACCGGCACCGACTCCAGGACGCCCGCCAGCCGGTCCAGTTCCTCGTGCACCGACCCGGCGGGCGCGCTCGTGTCGTCCGCGCCCAGACCGTCCGTCAGGAACCGGGCCAGCGCCTTCGGACTGGGATGGTCGAAGACGAGCGTCACGGGCAGCGGCAGCCCGGTCGCCGCGCGCAGCCGGTTGCGCAAGGCCACCGCCAGGAGCGAGTCGAACCCCAGCTCCTTGAACGTCCGGTCCGGCGCGGGCCGGTCCGCCCCGGAGTGGCCCAGCACCGCCGACACCTCGGCGGTCACCACGTCGAGGACCTCCCTGGCGCGGGCCGCCTCGGGCAGCCGGGCCAGCCGCCGCAGCCGCTCACCGCTCGCTCCCGCGTCCGCTCCCCCGTCCACTCCCGCGTCCGCCACCCGCGCCCGCGCGGCCCGCTCCAGCGCGCCGCGCACCGCGGGGACCTCGTCGAACAGCGGGCGGGGCCTGGCCGAGGCGAACACCGGCGCGAAGGTCTCCCACCGCACGTCGACCAGCGCCACCGGCCGTCCGCCGCCGGCAGCCAGCTCCCGGCCGAGTCCGCTCAGCGCGAGACCGGGCTCCAGCAGGGGCAGGCCCTGCCGCTCCAGCTGGGCCTCGTCCAGCTCCGCGGGCAGCTCGTCGCTGCGCCACGCGCCGAAGGCGACCGCCGTGACCCTGCGGCCCCGCCGGCGCAACTGCTCGGCGTACGCGTCGAGGAACGCGTTGGCCGCCGCGTACGCGCCGTGCTCACCACTGCCCCACACGGCGGCGATGGAGGAGAAGAAGACCAGCTCCGGTGCGTCGTCGGTGTCCGTGAGTTCCGCCAGATGCACCGCCCCGAGCGTCTTCGCCGCCAGCACCTGTGCCAACTCGGCGGCACCGGTGGCGACCAGTGGCCCGAGCCGTGTGGCGGTGGCCGCGTGCAGCACCGCCCGCACGGGGCCGCCTCCCGCAGCGGTCGCCTCCCGCAGCAGCGCCCGTACCGACTCCCGGTCCGTGATGTCGCAGGACAGTGCCGTCACCCGCGTGCCGCGTCCGGCGAGTTCGGCGCACAGCGCCGCGTGGCCGGGCGCGTCCGGGCCGCGACGGCTGGCCAGGACGACGTGCTCGGCGCCGGCGTCGGCGAGCCAGCGTGCCAGGTGCGGCGCGAGCGCCCCGGAGCCGCCGGTGACCACGACCGTGCCGCCCGGCCGCCACACCGCACCCCCGGCGGGCAGCGGCGCGGGCACCAGCCTGCGGACCCGGACACCGCCCGGCCGGATCGCGAGCTGGTCCTCGTCACCGGCCGAGCCCGTCAGGACGCCGCACAGCCGCCGCCACTCCTGGACGCCGGGATCCGGCGGCAGATCGACGAGACCGCCCCAGAGCCGGGGTTGCTCCAGGGCCACCACGCGGCCCAGCCCCCAGGTCTGCGCCTGGACGGGGTGCAGCAGCGCATCGCCGTCGACGGCGTTCACCGCGGCACAGGTCAACGACCACAGCGGGAGGTCCGTCCCCAGCTCCGCCAGCTCCGCCAGCGCCTGCACGAGTCCGAGCAGCGTGGCCGCGCCGGACGGCAGAGCGCCGTGCACCGGATCGGGCCGCTCGTCCAGTGCCATCAGGGACAGGACCCCCTCGACCGGCCCGCCCGCCGACGCCCGGGCCAGCCGGCGCGCGATCACCGCACGGTCGTCCGGTCCCAGCCCCGCGAGGTCCACCACCGTGACCCGGGCGCCCCGCGCGGCCAGGACGTCGTGGGCCGCCTCGGTCCAGCGGGCGGACCGTTCCCCGGCCGCCGCACCCGCGGTCACCAGCAGCCAGTGCCCGGGGTGTCCCGCCGCCGGCCGTTCCGTGACGGGGCGCCACACCACCTCGTGGCGCAGGTCGCCGACCGCGGCGTCGGCACGGGCACGGGTGCGCCACGCGTGGAGCGCCGGGGCGACCTCGCGCAGCGTGTCCTCGCCGATCCCCGGCAGCTCCTGCCGCAGCGCGGCGGTGTCCGCCCGCTCGACCAGCTTCCAGAACCGCTCGTCCAGCTTCCAGAACCGCTCGTCCCGGTCCCAGAACCGGTCGTCCCGCACCCGGGACCGCTCGTCCCGGTCCTGGAACCGCTTGTGTCCGTCGCGTCCGCGAGCCGGCTCCGGACTGCTCCCGGCCCGGTCGGCGAGCCAGTAGCGGCGCCGCCGGAACGGGTACGTGGGCAGAGGCACGGCCCGTGCACCCGGGAACAGGGCCTGCCAGTCGGGGACGACACCGGCCGCGTACGCCTCCGCGAGCGCCTGCCGGAAGCGGGGTTCGCCGCCCTCGCCCCGGCGCAGTGTGCCCAGCGCCCGGCCGTCGGTCCCGCTCGCGTCGAGGCACTCCTCGACGGCCGGTGCCAGCACCGGATGGGGGCTCATCTCCAGGAACACGGTGTGGCCCGCGTCCAGCAGGCGTCGCACCGCGGGAGCGAACAGCACCGGGGAGCGCAGGTTGCGGTACCAGTAGGCGGCGTCCAGTTCCTCGGTGGGCAGCGGCTCCCCGGTGACGGTCGAGCAGAACGGCACCGCACCGGCTCGCGCGGTGATCCCGGACAGCTCCCGCAGCAACTCCTCGCGCACGGGCTCGACCAGCGCCGAGTGAGAGGCGTACGCGATGGGCACCGGCCGGGCCCGCACACCCTGGCTCGCACAGTGCGCCAGGTAGCTCTCCACGGCGCCCCGGGCGCCCGAGACCACTGTGGCCGAGGGGCCGTTGACCGCCGCCACACCTAGCTCGCCCCTGTACGCCACCAGTTGGCGCTCGACCTCCGCGGCGGGCAGGGCCACCGACACCATGGCGCCGCTCCCGGACAGCGCGCCCACGACCCTGCTGCGCGCCGCCACCAGCCGGGCGCCGTCCTCCAGGGACAGCCCGCCCGCCACCACCGCCGCGGCGAACTCGCCCTGCGAATGCCCCACGACCGCGGCCGGCGCGACCCCGTAGTGCCGCCACAGCTCGGCCAGGGACACCATCACCGCCCACAGCAGCGGCTGTACCACCTCGTCACGGCCCCAGCAGTCGTCGTCCGCGGGGGCGTCCAGCAGGGTGCGCAGGTCCCAGCCGGTGTGGAGGGCGAGGGCCGCGCCGCAGCGCCGCATCCACGCGGCGAACACCGGCTCGGCGTCCCACAGTCCGACCGCCATGCCGGACCACTGCGAGCCCTGACCGGAGAAGACGAACACCGGCCGCGCCGCACCGGCCACGGCCTTCCCACGGACGAGTCGCGGCGACGTACCGTCCACGGCCAGGGCGTCGAGTCCCTCGACCAGTTCGTCCCGGCCGGCGCCCAGCACCACGGCCCGGTCCTCGAAGGCCGCCCGGGTCGTCGCCAACGACCACCCCACGTCGGCAACCGGAACCCCGGACGCGCCGCGCACAGTCTCCGCCAACTCGACGGCCCGGGTCGACAGCGCCTCCCGCGAACGGGCGGACAGCACCCACAGCGCGGTGCGCGCGGCCCGCTCCTCGTCCGGGCGCGGTGCGGCATCCGCCGAAGCCGACTGAGCCACGGTGTGCGCGGGGTTTCCGGTGTGCTGTCCGTCGGTGGTGTTCGCGGGGTTTCCGGTGCGTTGCCCGTCGGTGGTGTTCGCGGGGTTTCCGGTGCGTTGCCCGTCGGTGGTGTTCGCGGGGTTTCCGGTGCGTTGCCCGTCGGTGGTCTTCGTGGCGCCCCCGGCCCGCTGTCCGTCGATGGTGTTCGCGGGGTCCCCGGTGTGCTGTCCGTCGATGGTCCTCGTGGCGCCCCCGGCGCGTTGCCCGTCGATGGTGTTCCTGGCGCCCCCGGCGCGCTGCCCGTCGATGGTGTTCGCGGCGCCCCCGGCCCGCCGCCCGTCGATCGGCTCCGCAGGACCCGCCCCCCGCTCGGCGCCCCCCGTCTCCACCGGCGGCGGCGCCTGTTCCAGGACGACATGGGCGTTGGTGCCGCTGATCCCGAAGGCCGACACGGCCGCGCGCCGGGGCCGGTTCGTGGCGGGCCACGCGGTGTCCTCCGCCAGCAGTTCCACCCCGCCCGACGTCCAGTCGACGTGCCGGGAGGGCCGCTCGGCGTGCAGGGTGCGCGGCAGCCGGCCGTGCCGCATGGCCTGCACCATCTTGATGAGGCCCGCCACGCCGGCCGCTGCCTGGGTGTGCCCGATGTTGGACTTCACCGACCCCAGCCACAGCGGCTGTTCGGCGGAGTGCTCCCGCCCGTACGTCGCCAGCAGTGCCTGCGCCTCGATGGGGTCGCCCAGTGTGGTGCCGGTGCCGTGCGCCTCCACCGCGTCGATCTGCCGTGCGGTGAGCCGCGCGTCGGCCAGGGCCTGTGCGATGACCCGCTGCTGGGAGGGGCCGTTGGGCGCGGTCAGCCCGTTGGACGCGCCGTCGGAGTTGACCGCGCTGCCCCGGATGACGGCGAGCACCGGATGCCCGTTCGCCACGGCGTCACCGAGCCGTTCGAGGACGAGCAGACCCGCGCCCTCGGCCCACCCGGTGCCGTCGGCGTCGTCGGAGAAGGACTTGCAGCGGCCGTCGGAGGCCAGCCCGCGCTGCCGCGAGAACTCCACGAACATGCCCGGCGTCGACATCACCGTCGCCCCGCCCGCCAGCGCCAGCCCGCACTCCCCCTGCCGCAGCGCCCGCGCCGCGAGGTGCACCGCCACCAGCGAGGACGAGCACGCCGTGTCCACGGTCAGCGCCGGCCCTTCGAACCCGAAGGTGTACGCGATCCGCCCGGAGACGACACTGGGGGTCGTCCCGGTCAGCACATATCCCTCGGCGCCGTCGCTTGCCTCGTGCAGCCGTGGCCCGTAGTCCGTCGCCGACGCCCCCGCGAACACACCGGTGGCCGATCCGCGCAGCCGGTCGGCCGCGATCCCCGCCCGCTCCAGCGCCTCCCAGGCCAGTTCCAGCAGCACCCGCTGCTGCGGATCCATCGCCATGGCCTCGCGCGGCGACACCCCGAACAACTCGGCGTCGAACTCCGGCAGGTCGTAGAGGAAGCCGCCGCGGCGGGCATAGCTCGTGCCGGCCCGGTCGGGGTCGGCGTCGAACACGGCCTCCAGGTCCCAGCCCCGGTCGGCGGGGAACTCACCGATCGCGTCCCGGCCGGTCGCCACCAGCTCCCACAGGGCGTCCGGGGACACCGCCCCACCGGGATAGCGGCAGGCCATGCCGATCACCGCGATCGGCTCCTGCTCGCGCTGTTCCATCGCCTGCAGCCGCTGCCGGGTCTGCTGGAGATCGGCGGTGACCGCTTTCAGATACGAGCGGAGCTTGTCCTCGTTGCTGGCCATGGAACGCCTTCGGGAACGGCGCCCGTGGTGCCCTGCGGGGCAGGGCACCACGCGGCGGATACGGACCGGCGGAGCTGCGTGCGCCGGGGCGCGGCCCATGCCCGCTCAGGGGCACGGACCGCCGGTGGTCACTGGGCCGGCTTGCGGGCCGCGGCGACCACGTAGTCCAGCGACTTCAGCTCCTCGGTGAGCAGGTCCTGGTCGCGGTGCGCGACAGCGACCATCTTGTAGAAGAGCTTGCTGGAACGGCGCTGGAAGGCCGGGTCCTGGACGCGGCGCACGTGGTACTGCCGCCACTGCTCGTAGACGTTGTCCCGGATCGAGCGGACCTCGACGGAGTCGAAGCCGGCGGAGCCCAGCAGATCGCCGTAGCGGTCGCGCGGGTACCAGTTGGCGTCGTCGATCATGATGCGGATCCACTTGATGGCGTGCGACCTGATGTCGGCCTTGGCCTTGCCGCCGGCCATCGGGATGATGTCCGCGGTGACCAGCACACCGCCGGGCCGCAGCACACGGAACGCCTCGGCGAAGAAGGCCGCGCGGGTGTCGAAGTGGAACGCCGACTCCAGGGCCACCACCTTGTCGACGCTGTTGTCCGGCAGCGGGATCGCGGTGGCCGAGCCCTCGCGGAAGTCGACCCGGTCCTGAAGGCCCTGCTTGCGCGCCCGCTCCCTGGCGATCCGGATATGAATCTTGGTGATGTTGATGCCGATGATCTTGCTGGGCCCGTACCGGTCGATCCAGTGGAAGTCCTGGTCGCCGTAGCCGAAGCCGACGTCCAGGACCGTGTCGTCGGGCTTGAACCCGGCGGTGTCCGCCACGACGTCGGCCAGGGTCTCGGCGGCCTCGTCCAGCGTGGTGCAACCGGGCTGCCAGTAGCCGAGGTTGTAGTAATGGGTGTCCTCGACCACCAGCCGGTCCGGCGGGTACATCTCGTACAGTCGCGCGGTCTTCTTGTCGGGGTCTGACGTTGTGCGGACCAGGAACAGGTTTCCCAGCATCCGCATGTCCTGCCACAGTGCCGACAGCTTCACGACGGCTCCCTTTCAGCGATCGGGCGCCCGAGACGGCCGCGGAGATCCCACATCTGACGAACGGAAGCTAGGAGCGGCTTCTAAAGACCACCTTGGTCCGCTCTAGACGCGACCCGGCCGAGGTGAGCGAATGGGCGGCCGACCCACCCGGCGCGGACACGGGAAGGACGGCACGAGCAACGAATGGGCGGCCGACCCACCGGGCGCGGACACGGGAAGGACGGCACGAGCGATGACCGAAGTCTGGTACGTGGCTGTGGACTCGGTGCCCGCGGGGCTCGCCGCGCTCCTGGACGACGGCGACCGCGAACGGCTGGACCGCCTTGCACGGCAACGCGACCGCGCTCGCTCCCTCGCCGCGTGGACGCTGGCCCGGCTGGTTCTCGCCCGATGGCTGCAACGGCCGCCGGAGCGGCTGGCGTTCGACCGGACCTGCCGCCACTGCGGCGCCGGGCACGGCAAACCGGTCGCGGACCCCGCGGTCGACTTCTCCGTGTCCCACACCGGGGACCTGGCAGTCGTCGCCGTCTCGGAGCACACCGTCGGCGTCGACGCGGAAGACACCACGGCCGGCCGGACCCCGGTGACCTGGGCGCTGTCGGAGCCCGAACGCGCGCAGTGCCGCGACTACGCGTCCTTCGCCCGGGTGTGGACCCGCAAGGAGGCCGTCCTCAAAGCCCTGGGCAGGGGCGTCACCGTCCGCCCGGCCGACGTCGTGACCAGCGGGACGACCCTGCTGTCGCTGCCGCCCGGCCTCGGCGACCCCCGTGACTTCACCCTCCACGACCTGCTCTTTCCCACCCCCTACGTCGGCACGGTCGCGGTCCGGGGCAACCCGGGACAGGTCACCGTCCGCCACGGGAGCACCCTGATCGACGCGCACCGACTCCGTTGAACAGCCCCGCCGGTGTGTGGTTCACTGCCGGAGGACCACATGGATTTCCAGGACCGTCAAATGCAACGGGGGACAGTTGTGTTGGCCGCTCCATGGGGAATTGCTGCCCTTTTCCCCGGCGTCGGCTCGCAATACGCCGGGATGGCCACCCGATTACACAAGCGCTATACGGTAGTCCGTGAAACATTCACCGAGGCGAGCGATGTTCTCGAATTCGACGTGGCCGAATTATGCACCGCCACCGGCCCGTCGGCACGCGCCCGCCTGAATCTCCAGACCGAGTCGCAACTCGCCCTTCTCACCCTCGGCGTCGCGATGTACCGCGCCTGCGAGCGGGAGCTGGGCCCGACCCTGACCCACACCGCAGGACACAGCCTCGGCGAGTACTCCGCACTGTGCGCCGCGGGCGCCCTGCCGTTCGCCGCCGCACTGCGGCTCGTCCGGTACCGCGGACACTGCGTCGCCGACGTCGCCGCCCGGCTCGACGGCGGCATGATGTGGGTCACCGGACTCGACACCGGCACCGTGGAGCACCTGTGCCGGCTGTGGACCGAACAGGGCGTCCACCGACTCCACCCGTCGATCATGGACGGCCCGCGCAGAGCCGCCGTCTCCGGCCGCACCACCGATCTGCGCGCCGCGGCGGGGGAGTTCGAGGCCCGCGGCGCCCAGGTGTTCCCGCTGCGCGTCACCGGCCCGTTCCACAGCCCGCTGATGGCCCCGGCCGCCGACGCGCTGGCCGACGCCCTGGCCGGCGTCGACGTGGCCGTCCCGCGGCTGCCGGTGATCTCCGGCGTCGACGCCCGCCCCCACCCCGGCGGCCCCGCCAGCGCGCGCCTGCTCGCCGACCAGCTGGTCTCCCCGGTGCGCTGGCACGCCGTACAGCGACACCTGGCCGCCGACGGCGTCGGCACGAGCCTGGAGATGGGCCCCGGCAGGGTCCTGACCTTCCTCTCGGCCCGCACCCACGGCCACCCCCTGCCCCGGCCCGTCGACCACTACGACGACTTCGACGCACTCGCGCATGACCTGCGCCTTCGCGCCGACGACGCCCCCGCCGTGCTCGACGCGTGTCTGCGCATCGCCGCCAGCACCCCCACCCTGCGCCAGGACACCGACGTGGCCCAGCACCACCGACGCCTGGCGGAGACCCGCCGCGCCCGGACACCCGACGCGATCACGGCCGCCCTCGGCGCCCTCGACGCCCTGCTGGCCGCAAAAGGCATCGCCGAGCGCGAGCGCCGCAGGCAACTCGCCGCCGCCACCGGAGGACGCACATGGCAGTGACCGGCACCGACACCCGGACCCCGGACTCGTTCGGCACGGTCGGCGTCCTCGGCGCGGGCGTCATCGGCCTCGGCGTCGCCGCCGACCTCGCCCTGCACGGCTTCCGCGTCAACCTGGTCGACCACGACCCCGCGCAGTGCGCGAGCGCACCGGCCCGGCTCGCCGAAGCGGCCCGCATCGCGCCGATGCTCCGCCCCGGCTTCCCCGCCTCCGCCGACCGGGCCGAGTCCGCCGTCCAGATCGGCACCGACCCCGCGGCGCTCGCCGAATGCACCCTGATCGTGGAGAACGTCACCGAACGCCTGGACGTCAAAGAGGACGTGTACCGGCTGCTCGACACCCTCGTGACAGCGACCGCCGTCGTCGCCGTCAACACCTCCAGCATCCCCGTCGCCCGCCTGGCCGCGCACCTGTCCCGGCCGGAACGCGTCATCGGCGTCCACTTCATGAACCCGCCCTACCTGACCTCCGCCGTCGAAGTGATGCGCCCCGAGGCCACCACCGACGCGACCCTCGCCCGCGTCGGCGAACTCGCCACGCTGCTGCGGAAGAAGACGATCGTCGTCGGCGACTTCCCCGGCTTCGTCAGCAACCGCGTCTCCCACCTCTTCTTCAACGAGGCCGCCCGCGTCGTAGAGGAGCACGGCGTCGCCCCCGAGACCGTCGACCGGATCTTCCGGGACTGCTTCGGCCACCGCATGGGCCCGCTCCAGACCGCGGACCTCATCGGCCTCGACACCGTCCTCCACACCCTCGACCACCTCCGCGACGCCACCGGCGCCCCGCGCTTCGACAGCTGCGCCCTGCTGCGGGACATGGTCCACCGGGGGCAACTCGGCCGGAAGACCCAACAGGGCTTCTACACCTACCAGCACCCAGCCAGAGAGGTCCCGTCATGACCGACGCGGAGGAAGCAGCAGTGTGCGAGGCGGTCGGGGCGTTCCTCGCCCAGCACGACCCGACCCTGCGCCCGGCCGCCGACGAGGAACTGTTCACGACGGGCCTGGTGAACTCCCTGCTCGTCGTGGAGCTGATCGCGTTCCTCGAAACCAGGTACACGATCCGGTTCGGCGTGGACGACCTGGACCTCGCCAACTTCGCCTCCCTGCGCCGCATCGCGCGCACCGTGCACGACAAGCAGGCCGCGGTCCGCGCCGGCCGCGGCTGAGCCGGAGGACGAAGTGGACGATCTGCTCACCGAGGCGCAGCAGCAGCACCACCGGACGATCAACGCCCTCGTCGGCACGGCCTGGAGCACCCACGGCCCCCACTGGGAACGCGACGGCGAACTGCCCGAGGAAGTGATCCGGTGGTGCGCCGCGCAGGGCCTGTTCGGGGCGATGATCCCGAAGGAGTACGGCGGCCTCGGCTGGTCCGCCGTCGAACTCGGCCTGCTGTACGAGGCCCTCGGCCACATCAGCGCCTCCCTCGCCTCCCTGGTGAACGTGCACGGCATGGTCGCGCGGACCCTGGTGCGCTGGGGCAGCGACACCCAGCGCGAGACCCTCCTCCCCGACCTCGCGTCCGGCCGCCGGATCGCCGCCGTCTGCATGACCGAACGCACCTCCGGCAGCGACCTGTCCGGCATCACGACCACCCTCGGGGAACGGCCCGACGGACACCGGCTCGACGGCACGAAGCTGTACACCACCTTCGGCCTGCGCGCCGACCTCTACCTCGTCCTGGCCCGTGGCGAAGGAGGCCAGGTCTGCTGCCTGCTGGAGCGCGGCAACCCCGGGCTGGAGGTCACGCCCATGACCGGGCTGCTCGGACTGCGCGCCGCCGCACTGGCCACCGAGGTCATGCGGGACTGCCGCGTCGAACGGGACGCCGTCATCGGGCGGCCGGGATTCGCCTCCACCGTGCTGGTCCCGCACCTGCTCGAACACGGCCGGCACGCGGTCGCCTGGATGGCCGCCGGAATGCTGCGCCGGGCGTTCTCCCAGTGCTCCGCCTTCGTCCTGGACCGCGCGGTCTTCGGCCGCAACGCCGTCGACCACGGCCAGATCCAGTCCCTGATCACCGCCATGGGTGTCGACGCCGCCGCCGTCCGCGCCCTGTGCGTCACCGCCTCGCGTGCGCTGGACGCGTGCGACGGCGCCGCCACCCGCAAGGTCCTCATGGCCAAGTACCTGGCCTGCCAGGCACTGGAACGCCACAGCGCCCAGGCGGTACAGGCCATGGGCGCCCAGGGCTGCTTCGAGGAGAACGGGGTCGCCGCCGTCTACCGCGACGCCAAGGTCCTCAGCATCATCGAGGGCACCCCGCAGCTCCTCGAACGTCTGCTCGCCGTACCGCTGGCGCGCGAGGCCGCCGCCGGAGGCCGCCCGTGATTCCCGTGCCCCACCTGGTGGCCGTGGCGGCGCTGGCCGTGCACCATCTCGACCACCGCGACACCGCCCTGATCGAGCTGACCGGACCGACGGCGGGCGACGAACCCCGCCGGTTCACCGTCACGGTGGACCCCGCCGAGCCCTTCGCCGGACTCGCCCGCCGGGCCACGGCGCAACCGGCCCCACCGGACCGGCCCGCCGACTGCCGACTCGTCGTCACCACCGGCCCGCCCGGCCCCGACACCCACGGCACCCCCACCCACCGCCGCATCACGATCGACCCGGCCACCGGGCGGACCACCGCGCACGCCGCCGACCGCGCCGCGGCACACACGCTCCGCCACCTGGCCACCACCCTGCTGGACCGCACACGGCAGGACCCCGCCCGCCCGGTCGGCGCCCACGACCTCCTGGACGACGAACAGCGGCTGCGCATCGCGGCGTTCAACGCCACCGACGCCCCCTTCCGCGACGACCTGACTCTGGTCGACCTGCTGCACGACCGGGCCACGGCGACACCCGACCGCATCGCGGTCAGCACCGCCACGGACACCCTCACCTACGGCGAACTCGCCGACCGGGCGGAACGGCTCGCCACGTTCCTCGCGGGCCGGGACCACGGACCCCACGGCCTCGTCGCGGTGCCCGCCCAGCGCTCCCTCGACCTGCCGGTCGCCCTCTTCGGCATCCTCGGCGCGGGCCTCGCCTACCTCCCCCTCGACCCCCGGGCACCGGCCGCGAGACTGCGCCGCACGCTGGAGCGGTGCGGCGTCACCACACTCCTCGCCGACCGGGCCACCGCCGACGCGCCCGGCCTCCGCGCCCTGGCCGCCGACCTGCCCGCCGACCTCCTCCCGCTGGACGACCCCGCCCTGCGGGCCGGCACCGGCGGCGCGAAGCCGCCCGGCCCGACCGACCTGTGCTACGTCATCCACACCTCCGGCTCCACCGGCGAACCCAAGGGCGTGATGGTCGAACACCGCTCGGTCGTCAACCGGCTGACCTGGATGCAGCGCCGGTTCCCGCTGACCGCCGACGACGTCGTCCTCCAGAAGACCCCGACGGTGTTCGACGTCTCCGTCTGGGAGCTGTTCTGGTGGGTCCTCGCCGGCGCCCGGATGCACCTGCTGCCCCCCGGCGCGGAGGTCTTCCCGCTCGCCGTCGAGGACGCGATCGCCCGGCACGGCGTCACCGTCACGCACTTCGTCCCGTCGATGCTCGACGTCCTCCTCGCCCACCTCACGGCGGCCGGCACCGCCCCGGAACTGCGCGGCCTGCGCCGGTGCTTCGTCAGCGGCGAAACCCTGCTCCCCGCGACGGCCGCCGCCTTCGACCGCCTCCTCGGCCCGCACGGCTGCCGACTGGTCAACCTCTACGGCCCCACCGAGACCACCGTCGACTCCACCGCCCACCCCCTGCCGCCCGGGCCACCGCCCGCACGGATCCCGATCGGCCGGCCCATCGACAACACCCGTGTCCACGTCCTGCGCCACGGCAGGCCCGCCCCGATCGGCGTGTACGGGACACTGTTCGTCGCCGGCGTCGGCGTCGCCCGCGGCTACCTCGCCGACGAGACCAGGACCGCCGAACGCTTCGTGCCCGAACCGGGACGCCCCGGCGCCCTGATGTACGACACCGGCGACATCGGCCGCTGGACCCCGGCCGGAGAACTCGAATACCTCGGCCGCGACGACCTTCAGGTGAAGATCCGCGGCATCCGCGTGGAACTCGGCGAGGTGGAGCATGCCGTGATGTCCCTGCCGCAGGTCACCGGATGCGCCGTCCACGTGCACGCCCCCGACCCGTCCCGCGCCGTGCTGCACGCGGTGCTCACCGGGGCCCCGGACCTGACGGCGGACGCCCTGCGCCCGGCGCTCGCCACGCAGCTGCCCGGACACCTCGTGCCGTCCGTGTTCGTCCGCGTCGAGACGATGCCACGGACCGCCACCGGGAAACTCGACCGGGCGCTGCTCGCCGATCCGGAGTACCTGCGCACCCATGGAGCACGCCTGTGACCAGCAGCGCGCGGGACCGCTCGATCGCCGTCACCGGCATGACCGGCCGCTTCCCGGGCGCCGCCGACGTGGCGGAGCTGTGGCGGATCCTCGACGAGCAGCGGGACGCCGTCACCGACTACACGGAGGCCGAACTGCTCGCGGCGGGCACCGACCGCGACCTCATCGGCCATCCCGAGCACGTCCCGAGCGGCGCCCACCTCGCCGGAGCGGGCCTGTTCGACGCGGCCTTCTTCGGATACACGGACCACGAGGCGCACACGACGGACCCCGAGCAGCGCATCCTGCTCGACCTCTGCCACGAGGCCCTGGAACAGTCCGGGCACGGCCCCGGCACCTTCGACGGCCCGACCGGAGTCTTCCTGGCCCACCGCCGCAGCGACTACGCCGCGCTCCTCGGGCACGAGACGATCGACGCACCCGACGCATCCGCTGAATCCGCTGTATCCGACGGATGGCGCGTGGGCCCGGTCGCCCATCGGGCCCACGTGCCCAACGGTTCCGGCCACCCGGCCGTCGCCGTCGCTGTCGCCATCGCCCGCAGCCTCGGCCTCACCGGTCCGGTGGTCACTGTGCCGGACGACGGCCCGGCCTCGCTCGTGGCCGTTCATCTCGCCTGCCGCCACCTGCTCGACGGCGACTGCGACATGGCGCTCGCCGGCGGCGTCGCCCTGCGCCTGCCCCAGCACGTCGGCTACCGCTGCCCGGAGGGGAGTGGCCTCGCCCGGTCCGGCCGGTGCCGCCCGTTCGACGCCGACGGGGACGGCGTGATCCTCGGCGACGGTGCCGCCGTGGTCGTCCTGCGGCGGCTGTCCGACGCCCTCGCCGACGGCGACCGGATCCACGCCGTCATCCGCGGCACCGCCATGACCGGCGACGACAGGACAGGGCCCACCGGACCCGCCACCGGACCCGCCCCCGAACACGCCGGCGGGCATACGCGTGCCGTACGCGAAGCCCTGGCCGCCGCGGGCCTGGCGGCGACGGACGTGAGCTACGTCGAGGCCCATGGCGCGGGCAGCCCCACGGGCGACCCCGCCGAACTCGCCGTACTCACCGAGGCGTTCGCCACCGGACGCCGGGGCTTCTGCGCGCTGGGATCGGTGAAGGCGAACGTAGGCCATCTGGACACCGCGGCGGGTGTCACCGGCCTGATCAAGACCGTGCTGGCACTCCACCACCGCGTCCTTCCCGGCACCCCTCACTTCCACCGTCCTCACCCCGGACTCGGCCTGGTGGACAGCCCGTTCTACATCGCCGCCGAATCCCAGCCCTGGAACCCCGCGCCCGGCCGTCGCATCGCGGGCGTCAACGCGCTCGGCCGGGACGGAACCCACGTGCACGTCGTCGTAGAGGAGCCGCCCGACCCGCCGGACACCCCGAGTCCAGAACCGCGGCAGCACCTCTTCGTCTGGTCGGCACACTCGGCCGAGGCACTGGAATCGGCCACCGCCGAACTGCGCCGCTATCTGGAGGACCACGCCGACACCGACCCCGCCGACATCGCCTTCACACTCCAGAACGGCCGCGTCGCCCACCGCCACCGCCGCGCGGTTCTCGCCGACAACTGCGCCGCCGCCGCACGCGCCGTCCGAGCCCGGCGCTGGCTGTCCACCCCACCCGCCGCCCTGCCGCCCGCACTGCGCGCGCCGGCCGCTGCCTGGCTGCGGGGCGCCGCTCCGGACTGGACACCGGTGTACGCCGGTGAGTCCCGCCGCCGGCTCCGGCTGCCGACGCACCCGATGCGCCGCCGCCACCACTGGCCCACCCGGGAAGGGACCGAGCCGGACCCGCCCTGACGTTTTGGCGTCGCTTTGGCCACACCCACCAGCATGCTCCCCGGGCCGGACGAGCCGGGACCGCGGTCAGGGGAGGAGCACCCGATGCTGGACGAGGAAGCGCGCAAAGACGTCGCCCTGGAGTACTGCCGGCGGATCAACGAGGGCGACGTGGACGGGGTCCTCTCCCTCTTCACCGATCCGCCGTACGTCGACGACCCGGTCGGCGACAGGACGTTCACCGATCGCGCCGCCTACCGGTCCCACCTCGCCGGACTGGTGGCGTACGGCGTCCACGAGACCCCCAGCACCCCCGTCGCCGCCCTCGACGGGGAACACGTGGCCCTTCCGATCGTCGCCGAACTCCGCCCCGCACAGATACCGGAGGGAAAGTTCCTCAGGATCTCCCTGATTGCGCTCATGCGGATCGACTCGACCGGCCGCATCTGCCGGATGCAGGTTTTCAGCGGCCATACGGACATGTCGCTCCACGCGATCCCCGAGAGCACGGCAAGCCGCGACCTAGGGGACTTCGGCAATTCTTAGGGGCCCTTTAGCGGTCGTACGGAAACTCGCCGAAAGCATGCCTTTGCCTTTCGCCACGACCGGATCGAGTGCGGATGTCCAAGGAAGACAAGCTCGTCGAGTACCTGAAATGGGTCACTGCCGAACTGCATGAAGCACAGCAGCGGCTGTCCGTCCTGGAAACCGGGGTCCGGGAGCCGGTGGCGGTCGTCTCGATGGCCTGCCGTTATCCGGGCGGGGTGCGGTCACCCGAAGAGCTGTGGACACTGGTGGCCGAGGGCACGGACGCGATCTCCGGCTTCCCCGACGACCGTGGCTGGGACCTGGACGGCCTCTTCGACCCCGACCCGGACGCGACCGGCAGAAGCTACGCGCGCGAGGGCGGATTCCTGCACGACGCGACGGAGTTCGACGCGGCGTTCTTCGGTATCAGCCCGCGTGAGGCGATCGCGACCGACCCGCAGCAGCGGCTGCTCCTGGAGACCGCCTGGGAGACCTTCGAGCGCGCGGGCCTGGACCCGCACACCCTCAAGGGCAGCAAGACCGGCGTCTACGCGGGCGTGATGTACAGCGAGTACGTCGCCCGGCTCCTCGACCGGCTGCCCAGCGGCTACGACGGCTTCCTGGGCAACGGCAGTGCCGCGAGCGTGGCTTCGGGCCGTGTGGCGTACACCTTCGGTCTGGAGGGCCCGGCGGTCACGGTCGACACGGCGTGCTCGTCGTCGCTGGTCGCGCTCCACCTGGCGGCCCAGGCGCTGCGCAACGGTGAGTGCGACCTCGCGCTGGCCGGGGGCGTCACCGTGATGTCGACGCCAGGGGTGTTCGTCGAGTTCTCCCGTCAGCGGGGGCTGGCTCCCGACGGCCGCTGCAAGCCCTTCGCCGACGCCGCCGACGGCACCGGCTGGGGCGAGGGAGTGGGTCTGATCCTGCTGGAGCGGCTGTCCGACGCCCAGCGCAACGGCCACCCGGTGCTGGCCGTACTGCGCGGCTCGGCCGTGAACCAGGACGGCGCCTCCAACGGCCTGACCGCGCCCAACGGACCCTCCCAGCAGCGTGTCATCGAGCAGGCCCTCGCCGGCGCCCGGCTGGACGCGAGCCAGGTGGACGTCGTGGAGGCACATGGCACGGGCACCACCCTCGGCGACCCCATCGAGGCACAGGCACTGCTCGCGACCTACGGGCGGGCGCACTCCGCCGAACGGCCGCTGTGGCTGGGGTCGGTGAAGTCCAACATCGGTCACACGCAGGGCGCCGCCGGCGTGGCGGGTGTCATCAAGATGGTGCAGGCGATGCGGCACGGGGTGCTGCCGCCCACTCTGCACGTCGATGAGCCGTCGCGTCACGTCGACTGGAGCGCGGGCAGCATCTCACTGCTGACCGAGGCACAGCCATGGCCCGACTCCGGACAGCCCCACCGGGCCGCGGTGTCGTCGTTCGGTATCAGCGGCACCAACGCCCACGTGATCCTTGAAGCGGCACCCGAACCCGAACCGGCCGAGCCCGACCCCCGCGAGGACAACGCCACCCCCGTACCGGTGGTCGTGTCGGCCCGCTCGCCGAAGGCCCTCGCCGAATCAGCGGGCCGCCTCGCCGCCTACCTCGACACCCACCCCGACACGGCCGTCGCCCCGCTGGCCGCCCGCCTGTGGACCGGCCGCGCCAAACTCGACCACCGCGCCGCAATCGTCACCCACACCACCGAAGAACTACACACCGCACTCACCGCACTCGCCGAAGGCCGCGACCACCCCGCCCTGACCACCGGACCCACCCGCACCACCACCGGACCCACCCCCTG
>NZ_JBIVUE010000037.1:0-25321 GCF_044757045.1 Streptomyces sp. NPDC091377
TCACCACCACCGCCGCCAGCCCGTCCGGCACCGCCGCCCGCAGATCCGACCCCAGACCCACCCGCTCCACCGGACGCCGCTCCCGCACCGACCTCGCTGACCTGCTGCTGCCGGCCGCCGTCTCCGGCGGTATCTCTGTCGACATCGTGGGGACTCCCTGATACGCAGACGACCTGGCCTGTTTCAGGGGTCGGACGGGGAGGGCGTTCAGTTCCCGGCGATCGGTGACCAGTTCGAACCGATCCGCAGTCCCTCCAGCAGTTCCCCCAGCGCCCTTCTCGTGCGGTCGAGGTCCGCCGGGTCGGGTGAGGTCGCCAGCCAGAGGGCCGCTTCGTTCATGGCGCCGGAGAGCAAGTGGGCCAGGGGGGCGACGGGTTGCGGGGCGATGAGTCCCGCGTCGGCCACGGCGGTGAGGGCGTCGGCGAGATGGCGGGCGGACGCGGCCTCGTCCATGGCACGCCACTCACCCCAGCCGAGTACGGCGGGGCCGTCGACCAGCATGATGCGCTGGACCGCGGGGTCGGTCGCGGCGGTGAGGAACTCCTGGCAGCCGACCGTGAGTTGGCGCCAGGGATCGTCCTCGGCGTCGGCGGCCCGCGCCACCCTCAGGCCGACCTCCTGCTGCACCTCTTCGAGGACCGCGCGGAAGACCTCGGGCTTGCCGGAGAAGTGGTGGTAGAGGGCGCCTTTGGTGACCCCGGCGGCCTCCACGATCTGGGCCAGCCCGACGGCGGCGTAACCGTGCTCGGCGAACAACCGCCGCGCCTGCCCGAGCAACGTCTGCCGGGTCAGCTCCCGCTGCCGCGCCCGCACCCCGCCCTGCCCCGTGGCCATCGCCCTCACCACCTGGTCCCTTCCCTCACTCCCACATTGACATACCGATGGTACGCCAATACCTTCATTCACATACCGACGGTACGCGAAACGAGGTTCCCTGATGAAACCGACCAGCTTCTACCCGGTGATCGGCACAGCCCGGCTCACCGAGTCCCATGACTTCTACACCCGCCTCCTGGGCTTCGAGGCGACCTTCGTCTCCGACTGGTACATCAGCCTGCGCCACACCGCCGCCCCCGCGAGCGAACTCGCCCTCCTCGACCACACCCACCCCACCTGGCCGGAGAGCCACCGCGCCGTCGCCCGCGGCATGCTGCTCAACATCGAGGTCGAGGACGTCGACGCCGAGTGGGACCGCCTCGTCGGCCGCGAGGGCCTCCACCCCGTCCTGGACCTGCGCACCGAGGACTTCGGCCAACGCCACTTCATCGTGGCCGACCCCAACGACATCCTGATCGACCTCATCACCCCCACCCCACCGACGGAGGAGTACGCGACCCAGTACACGGACATCGGGTGAGTCACTGGCTTCGCCCACCCCACAGCCGCCGTCGATCGTAGGATCGTCACAAGAGCCAAGTGGGTGTGTGCGAAGCCGATGTGACGGGAGACGGAGCGCGACATGGGAGTGCCCGGAGTGGGTGGGGGACCGCAGGCCGGCGCCGATCTGCGGGTGTCCGCGGA
The DNA here is from genome assembly GCF_044757045.1 of Streptomyces sp. NPDC091377. Taxonomy (NCBI): domain Bacteria; kingdom Bacillati; phylum Actinomycetota; class Actinomycetes; order Kitasatosporales; family Streptomycetaceae; genus Streptomyces; species Streptomyces sp. NPDC091377. Next base: position 1,522 of record NZ_JBIVUE010000037.1, read on the forward strand.
AGACCTCACCAAACTCGCCGACGACCTGGACGACATGCAGGACCACCTCGACCGGCAGGTCCGGCGCATGGACGCGGTCGTGGACCGCGTCGAGGCGGGCTGGCAGGGCCCGGCGGCCACCGTGTACCGGAACTTCCACCGCGCGGCCACCGAGGACGCCGTACGCATCCGCGAAGTGATGAAGCTGCTGGAGGAGGCCGTACGGCTGAGCCGTGACGGCTTCTCGCAGGACGACCTCGACGTGCTCGCCCGGATCCGGCGGATCCAGGTGGACGTCAAGAGCGAGGTGGACCGGCTGTCGACGCCGAACACCGACGCGCCCGCGACGGCCCCGGCCCCGGCGCCGCGCAGCAGCCTCGACGACCTCTAGTCCCACCTCCCACAGGAACACAGAGTCACCACAGGGGGATCATGCCTACCGGCGCCGCACCCGACCCGAACGCGCAGGACCACATCTCCGTCTCCTTCGGCACCCTGGACGAACTGGCCGGGGAACTGGAGGACATCCTCAGAGGGCTCAACAGCAAGCTGGACGGGCTCTACGACCGTGCCGTCCCGGTCGTGCTGTCCTGGCGGGGCGAGGCCCGCGAGATCTTCGTGGACAAGCTGGACGAGTGGGACCGCTCCGCACAGGATCTCCAGGCGGCCCAGGCGTGGCTGCACGCGGTGGTGACCAGCGGGCACGCCGACTACGCGGACACGCATCAGGCGGTGCTGCGGGGCTGGGGCGGCGCCTGATGGCCGACCGACTGCCCTCGGACGAGGAGCGCGCCCAGGAACAACGCGCCGGCCGGCCCCCGTCCCGCCCCAGAGGCCCGGACGGGTTCGACGTACAGCCGCAGCACACGTACTACACCGCGCTCGTCGTACGGGACGGTCAGTTCGACTACGACAAGGGCGCCAAGGCGCTGGTCGACGTGCTGAACGGCTACAGCCAGTCGGCGGGCACCGGCTGGGGTGCCGACGAGTTCTCGGCGGCGTACAAGTCGGTGAACGAGAAGTTCCTGGAACTGTGGGCGAAGAGCGTGCTCAGCGTGGGTGGCGTGGCCGTCGGTCTGACGGACACCACCAACAAGTACGTGCAGGCCGACTGGCGGGCCGGCCAGATGCACGGTCCGCCGCCCCGCGACAAGGAGCCGCCCGCCGTCATCCAGAACCAGCCCCGGTACGGCCCGGTCAACGACATCAAGTGGACCGGCACCGGGGAGGACGCGGACTCCTGGGCCATCTCCGGCGTCCTCGGCGAGATACCCGACTTCCTCGCCGACGTCATCCGCCCGGCGATCGAACACGGCCTGCGGCTCGGCAAGATGCACGAGATCACACCCGGCGCCAGGGACGAGGACTTCAAGGCGATGGCGGGCGCCTGGCGGGACGCCGAGAAGAAGGCGAAGGCCGCGTCGGACGACTTCAACAAAGCCATCAAGTACATCACCGACAGCGGTGGCAACGACGAGTGGCAGGGCGCGATGAAGGCGTTCTGCCAGACCATCTGGGGCACCACGGAGTGGGGCAGGACCTACGACGAGCAGGGCAACCGGGCCTCGATGGGCCGCAGCTGGAAGACGAACCGGGCCGTCGTCCCGGCGAAGCAGCGGCCGATCATCGAGATCCTCCGCAACACGGCGGACGTCGTGCAGCAGTCCCTCGACCAGTTGGCCGAGATGCGGAACAAGACGGCGGACAAGACGACCCAGCTCGCGGTGGACGCCACCAAGGCCACGGTGAAGGACCTGACCGTCGGGCTCGACTTCTTCGAGCTGACCCGGCTCACCGCGACGCTCGCCTTCGGCGAGATCGTGATGACCTTCCGCTCGCACATGGACAAGGGGGCCGCCGACGAGGCGGTGGAGGCGTACCACCAGGCGTTCAGCGCCGCCGCGACCACGCTGAAGGGGCTGGAGACCGAGCTGGACGAGGCACTGCTCAGCGTGCCGACGTTCCAGGCACAGGCGGCCCGCGCCGCGGCGTACGGCGGGCGCACCCTGAACGACTTCAAGAAGGAACACAGCTGGCAGCGGTCGGAGAGCCCGGGACCGTACAAGTACAGCCTCGATCTGGCGACCGAGGAGGAACTGTACGGTGGGCACAGCATCGACAAGCATGTGGGGTTGACGGACGAGCAGCTGACGCAGAGGTTGCGGGACGAGGCGGGCGGGCAGGGCAAGGTGGATATTCCCGCGGCTTCCACCTTCACAGACCTGGAGTCGGCCCAGTATTACACCCAGCACAATATCCGTACCAATACGTCGGACATCGATGCCTGGATTCAAGGACCGCCGCCGCCGACGCCGGGTGCGCGAAAGGATTTCTTCGTGGATTCGGTACCCTCCGGACCCATGGGAGTTCCGGCGGTCACAGGACGCACGGCACCGGTGGTGGACGACGCGCCCACACCGCCGAGGGACGCTCATGGCGTGTCCACCGTGCTCAAGTACGAACCGAGTCTGGACCCGCCGTTCGTCGTCCTGACCTCCATGCCCAAGTGATGAATGAGGAGACCGGTGGTGACCGAACTCGACGAGCGGACGTGGTCCGACGCCCTCGACATGTACGCACGGCGGACGACGGTCGCCAAGGTGACGAGCAGGGAGCACGAGAACTGGGTGCTCGACGTACGCACCTTGATGCGGGGTGACACCTCCGACGTCCGCGGCTGGCGCACGGTCGACCGTTGGGAGGGCGAGTTCGAAAGACTCGATGAACCGTCCTACCCCTTCGCCGTTCCTCCGGACCTCATCACGACGGCAGACCTCGAAAAGGGTTATCTCCATGAGATCCCGCGCACTTCGGCCGAACGATTCCTGGTCGCCCTTTCCACACCCTGGATCAACGTTCAGGAGGAATCGGACTTCGAGGAGCGCAGGGAGGAACTCGAAGCGAAAGCCCGAATCATTCTGTCACGCTTTCCGGACGGTTCGCATTTCTACGCCAACACCGGGCACGGCAGCGAGAAGCGCGACTACTATCAGCGTGTTTCCGAGTGGTACCCCTTTTCCGTACGGACCTACGACTTCGGAATGTTCCTCGTCTCGGAGACAGAGGTCGGGATGGTCTGGTCGTTCCGCTGATGTGACGCGATCCGATGTCCGACCGCCCGGCCTTCCCTGGAGGTGTCCCCTTGCGCACCCGTACCGCCACCTACCCCGACCGTGCGACCGCCCAGTGGGCGACCCAGCACGTGGTCACCCGTAACGAACAGCTCATCCATGGCTGGCTGGCGCGGTCCACCCGGCCGCGGCTGACCATCGAGGCCGCGTGGCCGTCGCGGGAGGAGCCGGTGGGGCGGGTGCTGCTCCAGGCGATGGCACTGGCCGGCCGGGGCACGGTCGACGTCCGTGCCGCCCGGGTCGTGCTGCGCCGCGAACCGTCCGCCGCACACGGGTTCGCCGTGCACGCCAGCTTCCCTGTCTACCTGTGATGCCCCTCCCTCACTGATGCCCGTCCCCCCGTGAAAGCAGTGGACCCGCCGTGGCGCTGACCCCCCTTGAACACGACCGCCGTTACGGCGAGTTGGACCAGGTCCTGCGTGCGTACGCCGGTCAGCCGGCCGACGACACCGAGGAGAAGCCGAGCCGGGCCCTCACCGCCTACCTGCGGCACACCTGGCACACCCGCCCCTGGGCGCTCGCCGTGGCCGAGTCCCAGTTGCGCGAGTACGCCCGCAATCCACCGGGGCGGCTGAGAGTGCGGCTCGGGGAGTTCTACGCCCTGCCCGATGTCGGGCTGCCCGACGGGGAACTCCTGGACTGGCTGACGGTGCTCGCCGACCACGTCCGGCACAGTGTGGAGGAGGGTCTGGCCCCGCCCCCCGCCGTGCCCGCCACCCACTGGGAGTGGAACGCCCGCTTCCCTGAGCTGGGGCAGTTGCTCGGGGGATGGTTCTCGCAGGACATGCCCGACGAGTTCGAGGACCATGACGCCGCCGTGGACGACTACCGGGCGACCACCGACCCCCACCTGGTGGCCCGTACCGTCGGTGAGCTGCGGGAACTGCTCGCCCTGAAGCTCGACGAACCGGCGTACGCGCTGGCCGTCGCCGAGCTGGGCATGGAGGTCGACCCGCCCGCGCCGTACGCGCCGGGCGGCTGGCTCGCGCTCCTTGCCGGGCGGCTCGAACGCTGACCCGGTGTCGTGCCGCGTGTCGTAGCTCCGGGGGCCGTCGGGCGTCCTGAGACTGGCTTCATGAGCGATGTGCCGTCGGACAGCGGCTCGCGGTCCCGTTCCGCGCACACGGTGCTGATGGCGGTGCTCCTCGCGGTGCCGGTGCTGAAGCTGGCCTGGACGCTGGGGGGCGGGGACGCGGCCCGGGACACGCTCGTGGCGATGGGGCCCGGCAACTGGGTGGACGTCCCCATCGGGCTGTTCCTCACCGAGCCGCTGCTCGCGACGGTGCTGGTGGTCGTCGTCTCCCGCACCACCTACGCCTACTTCGCCGCCCGCGGCGGTGCCGCCCGCCACCAGGACACCCGTACCTCGGCCACCGCCGCCACCGCGACCGTCGTCCCGGCCGCCCTGGGTGTGGTGGTGGGCGCGTTCAACGGCCTGGCGTGGGGGCTGGCGGCGGGGCTGCTGTCGTACGTCCTGCGGGTCGGTGTGATGGTCGAGTACGGCACCGGACGCCGCTCCCACTCCACCGGGCGCCGCACCGGCCGCCCGGCCACCACCCTCGCCGAGCGCACCGCCGACGGGCTCCGCGCGGTCGGCCTGGTGCTCGCCCTCGCCGTCCTGCCCTTCCTCGCCGTGACGGCGGCGCTCGACGGCCGTTCCTGGACCGGTGTCCTGACGTGCGACACCGACTCGGGCACCGGCCCCCACCGCACCCGGCTCATCGAACTCGGCCGGGTGGGCAACGGCGTCGTCGGCTGGGACCTCATGGCCGACCAGGTCGTCAACGCCGTCGACTGCGCCACCTACGACAATGACGTCATCCGACCGCCCTGGTGGCGTGACCAGGGGGAACCCGGCGCCGCCGGCGGACCGCCCCACCGGCCGCTCTGACCTCGCACGCGTTGCCGCAACACCCGCAACGCACCGCCCCTGTTGCCGGTTTGCCGGATGACCGGCGCAACGGACGCGGCTGCCGTCAGTGTGTGGCCATCGCGCGGCCCGCCCGTCGGGGGCGTGCCGTCCGGCCGGCGTACGGCCGGGGTCGGGAAGGTGGGTTTCGATGGTCCGGACACTTCAGGCACTTCAGGCACTACGACCATGCCGGGCACTATGGCCCCTCCAGGTGCTGTGGCCCTCTCGGTCACCGCGGCCCATGCGGCTGTTCCCGTCACTACGGTTGCCTCTGTCACTGAATGCCGTATTCGTACTGTTATGGGTAGTGGCCCCGTTGTGCTTCTGCCTGGCCGCGGCCCGCGGGGGTCGGCATGCCTGAACTGCGCCCCCTCCCCCAGGACCTGACCCCGCAGGCCCGCGCACTGGCCACGGCGCTGCGGGAACTGTTCGAGGGGCTGGATGTGTCGGTGCGCCGGTACGCGGCCCGTCGGCTGCGGGACGCCGGCACCATCTCCCGCTACCTCAGCGGCACCCGGGTGCCGCCCTGGGAGGTGGTGATGGACCTGTTCACCGATGTCGCCGAGCACCGCGGCATGGCCGCCACCCCGGACGCCCTCGACCTCGTACGACGGCTGCACCGGGCGGCCGTGGAGACCAGCGCCTCACCCCGGCACGCGGTCGAGGTCCTGGAGCAGCAGCTCGCCGAGGCCGACCGGGTCTCCCGCCGCTCCACCGCGCGCGGCGACGCGCTGGGCGACGCGCTGCTGGACCGCAAGCACCGCATCGCCGACCTGGAGGTGCGGCTGAACCAGCTGGAGGCGGAGTGGAGCGCGGAACGGCTGCGCGCCGAACGCCTCGCCGCGGCCAACCCCGACGTCCCCGATCTGCTGCACGAGCGCGACCGGTTGCAGGAGGAGGTCTGCCGGCTCTCCGCCCAGCTCCACGACGCCGAGCGGCAGCGCGACGAGGCCGAACAGCGCTGCACCCTGCTCGAACGGCAACTGGAGGCGGTGGAGGAGGTGCGGACCGCGTCCGCCGCCGTGCCCCCGGCCGTCCCCCAGGCCATGCCCAAGGTGCTCATCGTCGACGACCAGCCGGACAATCTGCTGGCCATGACCGCCGTCCTCGCCACCCTCGACCAGGAACTGGTCGCCGTCCCGTCCGGCCGCGAAGCCCTCAAGGCGCTCCTCGGGCACGACGACTTCGCCGTGATCATCATGGACATCCAGATGCCCGACATGGACGGCTACGAGACCGCCGCCCACATCAAGCGCCGCCCCCGCACCCGTGACGTGCCCATCATCTTCCTCACCGCCATGGGCACCGACCCCGAGCACTCCGCCCGCGGCTACGCGGCCGGCGCGGTCGACTACATCGGCAAGCCCTTCGACCCCTGGGTCCTGCGCGCCAAGGTCGCCGTGTTCACCGGCATCTACCTGGAGCAGCGCCGCCCCCAGCACCGCTGATTTCGGCCACTTTCCCGGCGCCCGGTTTACGGACCTCTGGATCGGCAAGGCGGACGGGATGCCTCCGCTCCAGTTCACAGCCGTAACTTACGTAAGACGTGAATCAGCCCCTTCAGGTTGCTCGGGCACACGTCGGTTCCCCGTGGAGTGGGGTGAGGGGTGAGCGACACCACGACCACTACGACCACTACGGCCACTACGGCCACTACGAGCCCGACGGCCGCCGCTGTCCGCGCGGACCGGGCCGCCGTCCGCGAGCGGGCACCCCTTGCCGGGCGGGGCGCCGACGCGGGGGCCAAGGAGCGGGACCCCTTCTTCGACAACGCGAAGTACCTGGCGATCGTGCTGGTGGTGATGGGGCACGCCTGGGAGCCGCTGCGCTCCGAGAGCCGGGCCGTCACCGCGCTCTACACCTTCGTCTACGCCTTCCACATGCCCGCCTTCATCGTGATCTCCGGGTACTTCTCGCGCGGCTTCGACGCCAGCCCGGCGAAGATCAAACGGCTGCTCACCGGGGTCGTCGTCCCGTACGTCGTGTTCGAGACGGCGTACACGCTCTTCACCCGGTGGAGCGACGGTGAGCCGGACCGCGCGATCAGCCTGCTGGACCCGCTGTACCTGACCTGGTTCCTGGCCGCGCTGTTCATCTGGCGGCTGACGACACCCATCTGGCAGCGGGTGCGCCGGCCGCTGCCGATCGCGCTGGCCGTCGCCTCCCTGGCCACGCTCTCCCCGGACATCGGCGCCGATCTGGACCTCCAGCGCGCACTCCAGTTCCTGCCGTACTTCGTCCTGGGGCTGTGTCTGAAACCGGAGCACTTCCGGCTCGTGCGGCGCCGGGCCGCCCGGCTGGCCGCCCTCCCCGTCCTGCTGGCCGCGCTGGTGTTCTCCTACTGGGCGGTGCCCCGGATGGACTACGCCTGGTTCTTCCACCACTCCGCCGCCGAGGAGTTCGCCGTGCCCGCCTGGTACGGCCCGCTGATGACGCTCGCCCTGTTCGCCTGCTCGATGACACTGGTCGCCTGCTTCCTCGCCCTGGTGCCGGGGCGCCGCACCTGGTTCACGGCACTGGGCGCGGGCACGCTCTACGCCTATCTGCTGCACGGCTTCTTCATCCAGGCCGCCAACCACTGGGAGTGGTCCCGCCATGACTGGTTCCATCAGCCGATCGGGGCGATCACCGTCTCCGTCATCGGCGCCGTCCTCGGGACGCTGCTGTGCACCGCCCCCGTACGCACCATGTTCCGGAGTGTGATCGAACCCCGGATGAGCTGGGCGTTCCGGGACAGCGGCACGGGACGCGGCGGACGCTGACCAGGCCGGGCGGCCGAGGTTCCCCCAGGTGACGCCGGTGTCCCGCGCGCCCCGGGAACCTCGGTGTGGCCAGAATCGTTTGCTTGATTCCACAGCAAACCGAGGAGCAGCCGCCTTGTCCGCCAGATCGACGGACCCCTCGGGGCACAGTCCCCGACCATCCCGCCACCAGACACCTGAACCCGAACACGGCACCCGGCGGGGTGGTGTCCGATGAGTGCCGTGGAGGCATGGCTGGGTCTGCTGGCCGTACTCGTCCTCACCGCCGGGACCGGATACTTCGTCGCCCAGGAGTTCGCCTACGTCTCCGCCGACCGGCTCGCGCTGGCCCGCCAGGCGGCGACCGGCGACCGCGGGGCCGCCCGCGCGCTGAAGGTGCTGGAGCGCCTTTCGTTTATGCTGTCGGGCGCCCAGCTCGGTATCACCGTCACCGGACTGGTCGTCGGCTTCATCGCCGAACCGTCCGTCTCCGCCCTGCTGGGCCCCGTACTGACCGGCGTCGGTGTCCCCGAGGGCGCCGTCGGCCCGATCTCCGTGGTGCTCGCCTTCGTCGGCGCCACCGTCGTCCAGATGGTGCTGGGCGAACTGGCGCCGAAGAACCTCGCCATCGCCGTGCCCGACCGGCTCGCCAAGTCCCTGGCCGCCTCGACACTGGCGTATCTGAAGGTCGTGGGCCCGCTGGTGCGGATCTTCGACGGCTCCGCCAATCGGCTGCTGCGCCGCGTCGGCATCGAGCCCGTCGAGGAACTGCACCACGGCGCCACCCTGGAGGAGCTGGGGCATCTGATCGGCGAGTCCCATCAGCAGGGCGAACTGCCCAAGGACACCGCCGCCCTGCTGGACCACGCCCTGGAGTTCTCCGAGCGCACCCTGGACGAGGTGATGGTGCCGCGCGCCGACGCGGTCTTCGTGCGCGAGGGCGCCTCCGCCGCCGAGACCGTCCATCTGATCGCCCGGCACGGGCACTCCAACTACCCCGTCCTCGGCGACCACCCGGACGACGTGGCCGGGGTGCTCGGGGTGCGGGAGCTGATGGCCCTGCCCGCCGAGCGGATGGCCGGCTCCCGCGCGGGCACCCTCGCCCGGCGCCCGCTGCTGCTGCCCGACACCCTGCCGCTGCCCGAGGCCGTGGAGCGGATGCGGCAGCAGGACGACGAGTTCGCGGTCGTCCTGGACGAACACGGGGGAGTGGCCGGGATCGTGACGTACGAGGACATCGCGGAGGAACTGGTCGGTGACATCGCCGACGAGTCCGACACGGTCATCGCACCCGCCGTCGCCGACGGCCCGGGCGGCTGGCTGGTGGACGCCCGCCGCCGCCTGGACGAGATCGCCGAGGCCACCGGCGTGGAACTGCCCGAGGAGGAGGACTACGACACCGTCGCCGGGCTGATCGTGGACCGCCTCGGCCGCTTCCCCGCGATCGGCGACCGGCTCACCGTCGCCCTGGCGGACGGCGGCCGGGCCGAGATCGAGGTCCGCACCCTCGACCGCCATGTCCCCGAACGGATCCGCCTTCGGTACCGGGCGCCGGAGCCGGGGCAGGAACCACCTGCCTCCCCGTCACCGCCGTCACCGTCGCCGTCATCGCCGTCATCGCCGTCATCGCCGTCATCGTCGCCGTCATCGCCGTCATCGTCGCCGTCGGCGTCGTCCGGGCCGGGGTCGGAGGAGCAGGCATGAGCTTCCCCATGGCGCTCTTCGTCACCGTGCTGCTGCTGATCGGCAGCGGGTTCTTCGTCGCGGCCGAGTTCGCGCTGGTCGCCGCCCGGCGGCATCGCATCGAGAAGGCCGTCGCCCAGGGACAGCGCGGAGCCAAGGCCGCGCTCGCCGGAATGCGCGAGCTGTCCCTGATGCTGGCGGGCGCCCAGCTCGGCATCACCGTGTGCACCCTGGGCCTGGGCTCCGTGTCCAAGCCCGCGATCTCGCACGAACTCGACCCGCTGCTGCACCGCCTGGGACTGCCCAGCGCGCTCAGCTACGGCATCGCGTTCGCCGTGGCGATGATCGTCGTGGTGTTCCTGCACATGGTGGTCGGCGAGATGGCCCCCAAGTCCTGGGCCATCGCCCACCCCGAGCGCTCGGCGATGCTGCTCTCGCCGCCCTTCCGCGCCGTGGTCAAGGTCGTACGGCCGCTGATCCGGCTGCTGAACCGGATCAGCAACGCGCTGGTACGGCTGTGCCGGGTCACCCCGCGCGACGAGCTGGACTCCGTGCACAACCGGGAGCAGCTCACCCATCTCGTCGTGGAGTCCCATCGGCTCGGCCTGATCAGCGAGGCCGACTCCGAACTGCTCACCCGCTCACTGACCGAGCCCGACACCCCGGTCGGCCCGCTCCAGATCCCGGCCGGCGAGATCACCTCGGTCGACGCGGACGCCGGGATCGAGACCGTGCTGCGGGTGGCCTCCGCCAGCGACCGCACCCGGCTGCTGGTCCGTGACGGTACGACCGTCCTGGGCTCCATCCACGCCCGGGACGCCCTGGTCGCCCGCGCTCAGGGCCGTACGGCGGACGCGCGCGCCCTGGCCCGTCCGGTGCCGGAGCTGACCGCCGACACCACCGTCGCCGACGCGATCGACCTGCTGCGGAGCCGGCGGGCCTCGCTGGGTGTCGTACGCGACGGCTCCGGCCGGCTGACGGGGATGGTGAGCCTGGACGATCTGCTGTCCCGCTTCCTCCAGCCGCAGACCGCCTGACGGGCCGGGGCGCGGCGGCAGGTCGGCGCAGGCCGCGGGTCAGCGCAGGCCCAGCAGGGTCAGCGCAGGCCCAGCAGGGTCGTCCAGTCCCGCCGGGCGGGTGGCCCCGCCCCGGGTGCGGCGGTGAGCAGCGCGCACAGCACGCCCGTGGCGCCGCCCAGCAGGCCCATGTCCTGTCCGGCGAGGGTGGTGACCTCGTCCAGGCGATCCGTCAGGTGGGTGGTCAGCCGGGTGCGCAGGGCCGCCGCCGCGGGGTGGTGGGCGTGGCGGTGGAAGGCGTCGGCGACGGCGAGGACACCGGCCGCGCCGTGGCAGCAGCCGAGGCGGTCGGTGGGCTCGTCGCCGTAGAGGTGGAAGGTCTCGTCGTACGCCTCGCACAGGGTGGTGAAGGCCGCCGCCGCCCACGCGGCGCTCTCCTGGTCGCCGACGGCGTCGGCCGCGTCCCACAGGGCCCAGCTGACGCCGGGGGCGCCGTAGCACCATGCCTGGCGGGCACGGGCGCCGGGGGCGGGGGGCTCGTCCAGTCCGGCGCCGTCCCAGCTCCGGACGGAGCGGGCGTCGGTGAAGGACTGGCGGATCAGCCATCGGCAGACGGTGCGGATCGCCTCGGTGACGGCGGGGCGGGCGGGGCTCGGCGGGTGGTCGGGGGTGGTGCGCCGGGCCGTGGCGGTGAGGGCGGTGAGCAGTCCGGCGACGCCGTGGCCCATGCCGGTGTTGACGCGGCCTTCGAGCCAGTCGAGCTGGGGGAACCGCTCCTGGCGGCCGGCGCGCAGCCGCCGTAGGTCGGGGTCCCCGCAGAGCAGGGTGAGGTGCGCGACGTGGGCGGCGGGCACGGTGGGGGGCCGTGTGCCGAGGAGGAGGGCGTGCAGGGTGCCGGCCGGGCCCACGATCAGGTCGTAGTCGGTGATGCCGACCTCGTCCCGGCGCCAGGCGGGGTCGGTGGGCGGGGTGGCGAGGTGCTGGTGCAGCCGGTCGGCGACGGTGTGCAGCGCGGGGTGGACGCGGGCGCCGAGGCGGAGTCCGGCGAGGGTTCCGGCGAGGCCGCCGCTGAAGAGGCCGGGGTGTCCGGCGCCGCGTCCGGCGGTCCGTACCCAGGAGGCGACGGCCCGCGCGGCGACGGCGGCGGTCTCATCGGCGTCGACATCGCTGCCGACGTCGCTGTCGACATCGGCATCGACGTCGGCACCGGCATCGGCATCGGCATCGGCATGGCCGTCGTCGTGGCCGTCGTCGTGGCCGTCGTCGTGGTGACCGGGGTGGAGCAGGGCGGCGAGGGCGGGGACTCCGGCGTCGGCGGGGTCGAGGGCGGAGGCCGGGGCGGGGGCCTCCCTCCGTTCCGTCCAGTCCTTGAGGATCTGTACGGCCAGGGCCGTGGCCGTGGCCCGGACGCCCGGGTCGGGGGGCGCGGGGGTGGGGGTGGGCGTGGGGGTGGGCGTGGAGGCCGTGGTCATGGAACGTCGCTCCGGTCGGTGGGGGCCGCTGTCCCGCGGTGGCATGGGGCGGGTGCGCCACCGGCGAGCGCCGGAGACGCACCCGTGTGACAGCGGATCAGCAGATGCCGATGACGCTACAGACCAGGATGGTGCAGATACCGACCGTGCTCGCGGAAGCCTCGGCGAGTTCGGTGTCGGTGATGCGGGTCTCCAGGTCGGTGATGAGGTTGTCCAGTTCGCTGGCGTCGATGGACGGCATGGTGTTCTCCCTTGTGGTCCTCAGCCTTTCGGCGGTGGGCGGTCCTGGTGGATCCGGCGGGTCAGCAGATGCCGATGACGCTGCACACGACGAGGGTGCAGATGCCGACCGTGTTGGGCGCGGCCTCGGCCAGCTCCGTGTCGGTGATGCGGGTCTCCAGGTCGGTGATGAGGTTGTCCAGCTCGCTGGCGTCGATGGACGGCATGGTGTTCTCCCTGTGTTTCGGCGGTTGGCGGTTCTGTCGGTGTTGCCGACCCCGGCGCGTGCAGTCGGTGCGTGGCCGGGGCGTACGGGGTCAGCCGCGCAGGGCGGCCGATGCCCTCTCGACCAGGGTGTCGAGGGCGTGGGGTGATCTCAGGAGCAGTTGGGCGGCGACGGTGGCGTGGTCGCCGGGGTGGGCGCGGTCGTGCAGGAGGTGCGCGCCCGGCGCGGGGAGGGCCTCTTCCAGCAGGAGCCCGGAGCCGCCGCCGTCCTGGGCGCGGAGGCGGTCGATCGTGCGCAGGGCGGGCAGCGCGGCGAGGTCCACCGGGGTCTGCGGGCCGTCCGCGCCCGTCCGTACGAAGCCGAACCGGGGCAGCCCGGCCGTGTCCCGCAGGGCCGCGAGGCGCAGCACCTTGTCGCGGTCGGTGTCGTCGGGGTGCCACAGGTCCGCCTCCGGGATCCGGTGGACCGCCGGGCTGACGACCAGCCGGCCGCCGACGCTCAGCCGGGGCACCCGGCGGGCCCCGGGGAAGGCCCCCGCCAGTCCGTCGAGCCGCAGGAAGGTGCCGGTGCCGGGGTGCCGGGCCGCCAGCAGGACCCGCAGGAGCCGGTCGTACGGCGGTACGGGGGTGCGGGTGGCGTGGTGGACGGGGACGATGCGCCGCCCGTCCGCCTCGGCGATGATCCGGGTGCCGTCGCGCCGCAGGGTGATGCGGTCGAGGGGGATGTACCGGGCGCCGGTGAGGGCGGTGGTGCCGTGGTACGGCGCCGGATCCGGGTCGCCGGTCCACCAGGAGGTCAGCCGGGGCCGGCGGACCGCGTTGGCGGCGCGTTCGGCGAGGGGCGGGATGAGGAGTTCCACGAAGCGGACGTCGGCGGCGCGTTCGACGGCGGCGATGAAGTCGCGGTAGCGCGCGGTGTTGTCGTACCCGCCGGTGAGGGCAGCCAGGGTGTCGGCGAACCGGGCGTCCATGACGCCGGTCGGGGACAGGGACTCCAGGACGGCGAGGGGGGTCGCCGGGCCATAGGGGTGGCCGGCGTCCAGGGGTCGTAGGAGACAGTCCATGGGCCAGGTCGGCGTCGACTCGTCCGCGGTGGGGGCGCCCAGTTCGTCGAGGAGCGCGTCGTCGATGTCCAGCGTCGGCACCGACTCCATGTCCGGCCTCTTGCCCGACTTGTTGTCCGGCCTCTTGCCCGGCTCGTTGTCCGGCCTCTCGTCCGGCTCGTTGTCCGCTGCGTTGTCCGCTGCGTTGTCCGGTCCGTCGTCCAGTCGGTCGCGGAGCAGGTCGAGGAGGCGGGCGTAGCCGGAGCCGGGGGTGCGGGCGGGGTGCCAGCCGTCGTAGGCGGGCCGGAACTGGAGCGGGGTGGGGCGGTCGCCCGCCGCCCGTTCCCTGTCCCGTTCCTCAAGGCTTTCGAGGAAGGCGCTGAGGGGGCGGGGCTCGCTGTCGAGTCCGGGGAGCGGGTCGGGCGGGGCGGTGGGGGGCGTCGGTCCGTCGGCGTCGCGGTCGGCGCGGCGCAGGGCGGCGAGGCGGGCGGCGGTACGCAGGGCGGTGTGTACGGCGTCCACGGTCCGGGTGGGGACGGTGAGCGGCCGGTGGTCGGCGGTCTCGGCCCGCCGGTAGGAGTCGAGGAACCAGTCGGCGGGGACGCCGCTGCTCGCGCCGGGCCAGGGGGTGGGGTGCGGCAGGACCGCGCCGGGGGCGACGACGAGGGCGGGGGCGGTCCAGCCGCCGTGCACACGGTGGGGCGGGGCGCACGCCTCCAGGACGCCGAGGCGGTGGAGGTGGGCGAGGAACCCGCGGAGCGCCCGCCGGGCGGTCTCGGCGCGTTCGCCCGTCGCCCCGGTCCCGTCGACCAGTTCGGCCTCGATCTCCCCGACCGGCCTCGGTCCCGCCGCCAGCCGGGCCATCACGGCGTCCAGCGCGCGGGTGCGGGCCAGTTGGATACGGCGCAGGGTGCCGGGGTTGGCGGGGTCGAGGACGTCGTAGCGCAGGTGGGTGGCGACGGGGGGTTCCCCGGACGGGGGAGACGGCGTTCCTCCGGTGGCCTCGGTGACCTCGGTGACCTCGGCCGACGTGAAGTGGAGCGGTGTCGGGGCGATCACGGTCGTGGGCGCGGCCGTGGTGAGGTCGAGGGCGCTGAGCCGGGCGCGGAGGGTGTGGACGTTGTGGGAGACCTCGGCGGCCAGGTCGGTGAGGGTGGCGCCGGGGGCGAGGAGGGGGAGGAGGGGGAGGGGGCTCGATGGGCTGAGGGGGTCTGTTGGGCTCAGGGGGTCTGTTGGGCTCAGGGGGTCTGTTGGGCTCAGGGGGAGGAGGGCGATCTGGCCCACCCAGTCACGTGGGGTCGTCTTGACGGCGGCTCTCGCCAGCGCGCGCCACAGGAAGGTGCAGCTCTTGCGGAGGCGGGCGGTGGACCAGTGCTCGCCCCGGGCGAGGCGGCGTTTCGCGGTCTCGGTGAGTTCGGGGGCGGTGCTGTCCAGGAAGACGCCCATGACGGGGTGGGTGCGGACCAGGTCCCAGCAGAGTTCGCCGACCCGTTCCCACTCCTCGGTCGTGGCGGCGGCGAGCGCCTCGTACTCCCCGGTGAGGGTCTGCTGGATGTCGTGGAGGTCCCGGGCCTCGCGGCGGAGGGCGTCGGGCACCTCGGTGATCCGGTCGAGGAGCCGACAGTCGGAGGGGTCGGGCGCGCTGCCGGAGTGCAGCCGGCGGCGCAGGGCGAGCACCGCGCCTCGGTAGGGGGTGTTCGGGGGGAGTCCGGGTACGACGGTGGTGCCGAGGAGGTCGGCGAGGGTCCGGGCCCGGTCGGCGAGGCGGCGACGGCCCCGCTGATGGGCGGCGGCCCGCTCGAAGAGCCGGGGGCTGCCCGCGGCGGCCCAGGCGGAGGCGGGCATCCCGGCGACCCGGAGGAGCGCGGTCGCGGCGGGGCGGACGTAGGGGCGGGTCGCCGGGGCGGAGGCGTCGGGGCCGGTCGCCGGGGCGGAGGCGTCAAGGTCGGCCACTCGGTCGGTCATCTCGGCACGGTCGGTCATCTCGGTCATCTCGGCTCACCTCCCCACCGGGTGGGAGCGGGTGACGCCCTCGCTCACCAGTGCCTGGGTCAGCAGCTTCTGGAGGGCCGCCGAGAAACGGGCCCGGTTCCAGTGAAAGATCACGCAGTACGCGGCGGCGCGGCGCGGTCCGGTCACCTCGGCGGCCCCGGTGTCGAAGAAGTCGGTGCGCCAGGTGCGGCCCGCCTGGCGGATCGCGGCGCGGTGGGCGTCCACGGAGGCGCGCAGGGTGACGGGGAGATGGGCCGTCAACACGTCGCGGTCCAGACGCCAGTAGCGCTGGATTCCGGCAACGGCCTTGGAGAGCCCGCCGGTTCGGGAGGAACCGTCCTCCTCCTCGTTCAGGTCGCGGCCCGCCTCGTGCTGGAGGGTCTCCCACACGCCCCGGTGTTCCCAGCCGAGAATGCCGAGCCCTTCGATCAGTTCCCGCAGCAGCATGAGCGAATAACGCCAGTCCGTGAGAGCGGCCGGTCGGTCGGCGTGGTACTGGAGCCAGGCGAGGGAATCGGCGGTGAAGAGGGAGTGCACCCAGGGCAACGCGTCGGGGCCGCCGAAGAGATATCCCTCGGGTTCGTAGACCCCGCGCTGCGAGATACCGAAGATTTCCGGGTGGGCGGCGATGCGCCGGGCCAGCAGAAGATAGAGCGCGTTACGGTCGTGCGGGCCGGGAGCCTGGAAACGTACACGCATTCCCGGGGGTTTATGCATGAAGAAGAAGTTGGTGGCGGCTCCGGAATCCAGGGTGTCCGCGGCGATCTCCGCGAGGCGGGCGTAGAGGTCGGGGACCAGCCGGGTACCCGGCGCGACATTCACCTGCACCCAGCCCGCGCCGGCCCGGTCGGCCTGGATCGCGGCCAGTCCGGCGGCGAGGAACCGGTGCCGCGCCTCCCGGTATCCGGGCGCGCCCGGGGTGAGAGGAACCGAGCCGAGGCTGGACTCGCGGGCGTCGTACAGACAATCGACGAGAAACTCCTCCAACGGAATCTGCGGAATCTTCGGGATCTGCGGAATCTTCGGGACCTGCGGGATCATTTGGCGCCCCACCCCCTTTCTCAGGAAATCGACTTTCGTCCGGAATCGCCTATTGACGAGCTTCCCCGAGATTCACTCACCCGAAAAGCGCGACTTTGAGACATGAAAACTCGACACCCCTGGATTAACAAAACTTCAGAATCCCCGGAATTATCTTCATATTTGAGGCAGGGTGCCCGGAAAGAACAAAGGGATTCCACACCGGGAAAGCGAACGGATAAACGCCCCAGAAATCACAGAGAGCCGGAACGGTCTCGCGCGACCCCGCACCCCCCACTCACACCCCCACAGCACTCCCGGACCATCGACACCTCTGTTCACAGAGACCACCGACTGTCACTCACCCCCACTCCCCGCCGAATGACGCGTTCTCGACTACCAAAATGTCCGGCAAGTGGTATGGACGGAGGGACTGCCGGGCGATCACGGGGGGCTGGGATGACCACGTACGGCCGCACGGACAGCGAAGGGGACGAACTGACGGAGAGGCGGGGCGGAGCTTCCTCGTCGAGACGGCGGAGGAGTCTCAGAGGCTCTCCGCCCGGATCCGGCCCGTCCGGTGGGCCGCTTCCAGCGCGGCGAAGTCGCGTTCGTTCTGGTCGGCGTACGCCTGGCCGAACTCGGCCAGGGCGCGGTCGAAACGGTCGCTGGTGCCGAGGTAGGCGGCGAGGGCGACGGGGTCGCCGGAGCGGGCGTGGGCGCGGGCCAGGGAGGCGCCGCAGATCCGGCCGAAGAGGGCCATGAGCCGCGGGTCCATGGTCTCGGGGCGGGCGATGCCCTTCCAGTCCCAGAGCTGTCGTACGTAGAAGTCCCGGGGCTGTCCGTCCAGGCCCGTCAGATGGGTCCAGCCCAGGAAGATGTCGCTGCTGGTCTGGATCAGGTGCTGGCCCGTGACCACCCTGCGGCCCTCGTTGTCGTAGCGCTCGGCGTGTTCGGCCGGGGTGTGCTCGGCCAGGACCGACTCCCCGGCCTCCTTCGCCTGGAGCAGCAGGGGATCGTCGTCGTCGCGGCCGAGCAGCAGCACGATCCAGCAGCGGGTGCCGACGCTGCCGACGCCGACCACCTTCCGCGCGATGTCCACCAGGCGGTAGTGGCGCAGCAGATGCCGCCGGTCCGGCGGGAGGCTGCGGGCGTACGACTCCAGGAGCGTCCTCAGCTCCTGCTCCCGGCCCTCCTCCTTCGGGTCCGCCCTGAGCTGGTCGAGCGGGGTGACGAGCGGCGGGTCGGAGGCGATCCGGCGGCCCTCGGCCGTGACGTGGGTGAGCTTCTCGAAGGCCCGCAGGCTGGTACGCGTACGGGCCCGTTCCGCCGCCCGCCGGGTGCGCCGGACCGACTCCGCGTCCGCGGACGGTCCGGCCAGCTCGCGCACCCGGTCGGTGTCGTCCTGCGCGTACCAGATGTCCAGGGTGCGCATCCCGGCGAACTCCCGCATCCGCTCGCGGTAGGAGCGTACGCACTCCCGTACCAGCCGGTTCTGCTCCTTGAGCGTGAAGCCGTTGGCCCGGCCGGCGGTCACCAGGCCGGACGCCAGCCGTTTCACGTCCCATTCGAAGGGGCCGGGGTACGTCTCGTCGAAGTCGTTGATGTCGAAGACCAGCCGGCGTTCCGGGGAGGCGAGCAGCCGGAAGTTGAGGGGGTGCGCGTCTCCGCAGAGCTGTACGCCGAGACCGGTGTCCGGTACGGCGCCCAGGTCCGACGCCATGATGGTCGCCGCGCCCCGGTAGAAGCGGAACGGGGACTCCAACATGCGGCCGTAGCGGACCGGGACGAGTTCCTGGACCCGGGTCGCCGACTGCCGCTCGATCAGCTCGACCGGGTCGGGGCGGCCGGCCCGGGGCTCGTAGTGGGCGTGGCTCGACCGGGGGACGCGGGTGCGGGCCTGTCTGCCGTACGCCACGCGCTCCGACAGCGTCAGGGCGGCGGTGAAATCGCTCGCTGAGGGCATGATCCGGCCTCCCTGGGCCCGAAGGACACCCGTCCGGGCGTCCCGGTGGCCTCCGCTTCGATTCTCGCCCCATCGCCGGAGTGATGCCTCCGGATCTTGGCGGGGGCGGCAGCCGCCGGCCCTTTCTGCCGGGCAGGCATCCACGAGTGACGCAGATCACTCTCACCCGCCGGAACTCACGGGACGTCCGCTCCGACTACCTGCACGACCCACAGCCACAGGCCGGCGGGCCGGATACCGCCCATACACCCCCTCGGAGTCCCCGTGTCCCGTCCCCTCGGCACAGCGCGCACCACCGCCCGCACCGCCCCCACGGCTCGTACCGCGCGGCGGGTCTCCACCGTCGGCGCGCTCCTCGTGGCGGCGGTCTGCGCCGGTGCCGTTCCGGCGTTCGCCCACACCGAGGTCGAGGCAGAGGGCGCCCGTGCCCTCGCCGAGAACGTCACCCTGGACTTCCACGCCGCGTCGGAGTCCGACACCGCCGGTATCAGCAAGCTGGAGGTGATCCTCCCGAAGGGCCTCGCCCCCGCCGACATCGCGTACGAGGAGGGCCCCAAGGGCTGGACGTACGACACCACCAGCCGGGGCTGGACGGTGTCGGGGCCCGAGCTGGCCGTCGGCGCGAACGCGGAGTTCTCGGTGAAGGTGCGGCAGCTGCCGGACGCGAAGGAGCTGGTCTTCAAGACGCTCCAGTCGTACAGCGACGGCCGGGTGGACCGCTGGATCGAGCTGGACGACTCCGGGGACGACTCCGGCGGTCACGGCCACCCCGCCCCGGCGCTGAAGCTGGGCGCCGCCGAGCCCGGGGCCACGCCGATCGCCCCGAGCCCCTCCGGTGAGGCCACGTCCGCGGCCCCCTCCAGCGAGCCGCCGGCCGCGGCCGACTCGCCCTCCCCCGTCGCCGCCGGGAACGAGAAGGACGGCGGGGACGGGGGCCTGTCCCCGGCGGCCTGGACCGGCATCGGCGCCGCGGCGCTGCTGGTGCTGGGCGGCGCGGGCTGGTGGCTCAAGCGCCGCGACACGTCGCCCTCGACGTAGTGGACGCCCGATCGTCGTTTCCCTCCCACCCCTTCCGCCCCTCCCGCGCCACCCGCCCCTCTCACTCCCGCCTGCCGCCTGCCGCCTGCCCGACGCATCCGTGGGGAGGCGGCGCCACGCATCCGTCGGGGGGCGGCGTCCGAGATGCCGACCCCCGTCCCCCCGGGCACGCTGGAAGCTCTGCGGGAGGGAGGCGGGTGTGGAGCAGCGCGTGGTCGTGGACGTCGGCGACCTCACGGCGTTCCTGGCCCGGCTGACCGCTCTGATGCTGCGCGGTTCCGGTGAGGGCGCGCACCGGATCGGCCCGGCCGTGGCGGACAGTGCGCGGGCCTTCGGCGGCACGGCCTCCCTGCTCCTCGTACCGGACGCGGCCACCCTGACGGTCACCGCGTCCGACGGCCGCAGCCGTACCGTCACCGTCCACGGCTTCCCGGAGGTCTTCCGGCTGGACCGGGTCGCCGCGCTCAAGCCGCTGCTCGCCGAGGTACGGGAGGGCGGGACCACCCTCCCGGAGGCGGACCGGCGGCTGCGGGCGATCGAGCGGGCGCCCGCCCCGTACCCGTGGTGGCTGAAGTTCCTCGGCATCGTGCTGTTCTCGCTCGGCTTCGCCCCGCTGATGCAGCCCACCTGGTACGAGATCGGCACCACCGCCGTGCTGGGCGCGCTCGCGGCGGCGCTGGCGGTGGCCGCCGACCGGGTGCCCCGGCTGGCCCGCGTCCTGCCGCTGGTGGTGTCGGCCGCCGTCTCGGTCGTCACCGTCGAACTGTTCGCCCGCGACCCCGCGCACGGCGGCCCGGTGCTGCTGATGCTGCCGGCGTTGTTCTACTTCGTACCCGGTGACTATCTGAGCGCGGCGACGGCCGAGTTGTCCGCCGGGCTGATCACCACCGGCGCGGTCCGGCTGGTGTACTCCGTCTTCCTGCTGCTCCAGCTCTATCTCGGCGTACTGCTCGGCGTCATGGTCACCGGCACCTCCACCCGCGCCCTCTTCGACATCGCCGCGGTCGCCGATCTGCCGCGCTGGGCGCTGTTCCTGTCCTGGATCGTCTTCACGACCGGCACCCTGTTCGCCTTCGCGATCCCGCTGCGGTACTTCTGGCCGCTGCTGCTGCTCGTGTACGTCACCGTCGGGGTGCAGTCGGGGTTCACGAAGCTGATCGGGGAGGTGGGCGGTACCTTCGTCGCGGCGGTGGTGCTCGCCGCCGCGGCCACCGTGATCGCCCGCCGCCCGCACGGGCCGCCCCGGCTGATCCTGCTGCTCCCCGGCTTCTTCACCCTCACGGTCGGCTCCCTCGGCATGCGCGGTCTGACCGCCCTGGCTGGTGGCTACGTCGTCAAGGGCTTCGCCGATCTGCTCCAACTGGTCACCATCGTCACCGCCATCGCCGTCGGCCTGGTGGTGGGGAGTGTGCTGGCCCAGCCACGCACACCCTGAGCGGCGCCCCGGATCCCGCCCCTCCCCACGAGGCCCGCCCCCACGAGGCCCGCCACCGCGAGGCCCGCCACCGGCGAGGGCGGGCCACCGTGGTGGGCGTGGCTCTACGGCACCGGCTCGTACGTCACCGTCGTGCCCGCGCAGCCCCCCGCGAGGCGGCCGAGGGCGTCGGCTTCCGTGGTGTCGGCGGTGAGGTCCCAGCGCAGCTTGGTGGCGACCCACTCCGAGATGTAGCGGCAGGTGGCGTCGGAGGCCGGCGGCAGCCACTGGGCCGGGTCCTGGTCGGCCTTGCTGCGGTTGGAGGCGGCGGAGACGGCGATGAGGGAGGTCCGGGCGCCCTGGTCGTTGGCGTACGCCTCGCGGCGCGCGGCGGTCCACCCGGAGGCGCCGGAGTCCCACGCCTCGGCCAGCGGCACCATGTGGTCGATGTCCAGCGCGGACGCCGAGGTGAACGTCCGGTCGTCGTAGTACGACCACCAGCTCCCGCCCGAGATCTTGCACCCGGCGAGGACCGTCGGCGCCTCGACCGCCTCGGCGATCAGCACCTCGGCACGGGTGTTGCACCCGTCGGTGGCGTTCTCACCCGCGTTCCAGTGCTTGAAGCTCGTGCGCTTGTAGCCGTCCCGCACCTCACCGGCGAGCGGCAGGACGTGCACGGCGGCGGCGATGGGGAGGGTACGGGCGGCGCGGACTTCGCCGGCCTCCAGGACGGGTGCGCCGGTGGACGGCCGGCCGGGCTCGGCGGAACGCTCCTGCGCCTGGGCCGGGGCGGGTGCCGCGAGGGCCACCAGGAGGAGTGCGGACAGGGTCGCGGCGCGTCTCATATGAGTGATCACGCGTCGCAGGATTGACCCCGGGTCAACCTCTGGAGCGGCGCAACTCGAACGAGTGAGCCATCTGGGGGCCGGAGTTCACCGTACGGGTGCGCCTCTCGCCCTCCACGGGGGGTCGGGACCCGCCCCCCGGCCCTGATTGGCGCCTCCTGGCGCACCTTGGCGCCACGCAGCGAGCCTCACGCACCCCGCCCCCACCTGGGACTTCCCCGCACTCCCCCCGCACTCCCCCCTGGACGGAAGCGGCCGTGAGGGCGTGACGCCATGGAGGCCACGGTGACACCCGCGCTGACGCCGCACACTTTCCCCAGCTCAGAGCACCTGCGACCCACCCCGACCCACCCATGGCACCACCCAGGGGTTGCGCATGGCGCCATATTGGTGCCATGATGGCTCGCATGGACCTCACCCCGTACATCGACACCCTCCACCGCGCACTCGCGGTGGCCGTCGAGGCCGACGGCGAAGAAGCCCGCGAGCTGGCCGAGCGGCTCACCGCTCCCCTGGAGTCGGCGACCCGCCTGACCATGCTCAGCGTGCTCTCCGCCGCGATGGCCGAGGTCACCCGTGAACTCGCCCCCGGCTCGGTCGACGTACGGCTGCGCGGGCTCGACCCCGACTTCGTGGTGACGCCACCGCCCACCGACGGCGGAGCCCCCCTGGAGCGGGCCGCGCCCGTCGAAACGCCCCGGGACCCCGTCCCGGCGGACGGCCACGAGAGCGGCACCGCCCGGGTCAACCTGCGGCTGCCGACCCACCTCAAGGCCCACGCCGAGAAGGCCGCGGCCCGTGAGGGACTGTCGGTCAACGCGTGGCTGGTGCGGGTCGTGTCGGCCGCGGTCGACGGCGGCACCGCGCCCCGTACGACGGAGAAGACCCCGACGGGGAAGGTCGGACAGAACTACACCGGCTGGGTGCGCTGACCGCACACCACCGGGCGCCCCACCCACGCGTCCCACCTGCGAGGACGCACCACAACTCACAACTCACGAGGACGGTACAGCCATGCCTTCGTTCGCCACTCCCGGACCGATCTCGGCCACGACCCACGTGGAGGCCGGTTCCATCCGCTTCACCGCGGCCGACCGCCCCGACACCGTCGTCGAGGTGCTGCCCCACGACCCCGAGAAGGATCTGGACGTACGGACGGCCGAGCAGACCGAGGTCACCTGCGCGGGCGGCGTCCTCACCGTCCGCACGCCCAAGCCCACCCTCCTCGGCCGCACCGGCACCGTCGATGTGACGGTCGAACTGCCCACGGGCTCGGCCGTCGAGATGACCGGCGCCTGGACCCAGGTGCTCGGCGAGGGCCGGCTCGGCGACGTCCAAGTGCGGACCGCGTCCGGCGACGTACGCCTCGACACCACGGGAACGCTCCGGCTCAAGGCATCGCACGGCTCGATCACCGTGGACCGGGTCGAGGGCCGCGCCGAGATCACCACCAGCTCCGGCAGTCTGCGGGTCGGGCTGGTCGACGGGCCCGCCGTCCTCAAGAACTCCCACGGCACCACGACCGTCGGCGCCGCGATCGGCGAACTGACGGTGAACGGCGCCAAGGGCGACATCGAGATCCGCCGCGCCGAGGACTCGGTCACCGCCACCACCGCCCACGGCACCCTGCGCGTGGACGACGTGGTCCGTGGCACGGTCCGCCTGGAGACCGACTACGGCGCCATCGACGTCGGCGTCCGCGAGGGCACCGCCGCCTGGCTCGACGTCAGCTCGCACTCCGGCCAGGTCCGCAACAGGCTCACCGCGTCCGAGAGCCCCGACAAGGGCGACAGCACGGTCGAGACGGTCGAGATCCGCACCCGTACCCGGCACGGCAGCGTCGACATCCGCCGCGCCAGGGCCATCTGAACCCCACCGCCCCGCACGACGCCTCCGAGGCCCCGCACTCCCCCGTCACTTCATCACTTCAGCCCCGAACGGGAGCCGTCCCATGCCCGCTTCACCTTCCTCGCCTTCCTCCGCCCCGGCCGCCATCTCCGCCGTCGGACTGCGTAAGTCGTACGGCGAGAAGACCGTCCTGGACGGTATCGACCTCCACATCCCCGCCGGATCCGTGTTCGCACTCCTCGGACCCAACGGCGCC
>NZ_JBIVUE010000038.1:0-22338 GCF_044757045.1 Streptomyces sp. NPDC091377
TGACGGCATGCGGGAAGATGGGTGTGCAGGCATGGACTCGCTCGGTGCTCATACGGACTCGACACCCACATGATCACCAGCGGCCATGCCTGTTCCGCGTCCAGGGTCACCCACAGACAGAAGTCGACAAGCCGTCACAACCGGTGCTCAGCAAGCGAACCCGCCCACCTCGGCACTTCTCAAAGACCCTGGGCTCCGGGTGGCCAAGTTCTTTGAGCCATCCAACGGCGACAAGCTCACAGCCATACCCGAACCCCCGGGCCCGCCGATCTTACGAATGATCGACTCAGACCCGCGCTTGGAAGGTAGGACAAGCTTAGGGCCCGCCGAACGAAACCCAGATCGGCTGGGCCTGACGGAGCAGTCACACCGACAGCTTGGGCCGGTGTGACTGTCCACGGCCGCTTTCGCAACCCAGCTATGGGGGCTGAAACGTAAGCAGAGCCATTAGATCACGATGACCCGGATGAGATTGCGTGTCACCATCTCACCCTCAAGGTCCCTTGAACCGGAGGTAATCCGATCCGCAACTGCCGGACTCAGGAACAACTCGTCCACAGCGCCTGGAAATTTGATGCCCTTGTACAGAACCGGTGAGTCCCAGCCCTCATGTGCTGTTATTCCCTGGTCATCGAAGATCAGCGCGCGGGTCGGTGTAGACACTTCATTAACTGCTGCCAGCACGGCAGATTTAATGATTTCCGACTCTTCGAGAGTTAGACCGTCCAGCCAGAAGGTCTGAATCTGGCAACCCAAAGGCTCGTACGAATACTCGCACACCACGTTGATGTCGGACGAGATCCACCAATTAGTAGTTATGGTCGAGGTTCTCAGGCCAATCAACCACGCGAGCTTCTCAGCGTTGATGGGGATGTCGTCCCCATCAACATTGATTACCGTCGCGCTGCCAGTTACTGGATGGCTGATTCTGACGCCGTGTTCACCAAAGCTGGCAACTTGGTCGGAGAAGATCTGGATCTTCCCAGACTCTCGATACCATCGGATGAATCCGTCTCCCATTCTTCTACTCCGGCATCTTGAAGGTGTGGACATTATCATCGCCGAACACCTTGCGCGCTGGTCGATGGCTCGTCCTGGTGTGTCGTCAGTCAAGAAGTACCATGCGGGTACACCTTCCTGATCTGCCACATATTTGCTAATCCTTAGCTTCTTGCCGAAATCGGCTGGATTGCGCGCCTTGTTCGGGCCGCCCACGAAGACGAACTCGCCGTTCGGCCCAAAAACGTCCAGGCCAGTGGATCCGACGTTGGGCATACTCTTCTTGATATCTTGACCATTTGGACCCTTGGCGAGTGTCCCTCCGATCATTTTAGCTACAACCTCCTCCCGTTCGAGGCCCAGGAGTGCTCTTTGGGCCCCTCTGGAGACGGTTCCGCTGGTGGAGCCTACTGTTGCAACTCCGACTACTGCGCTTCCTCCCGATGCTCCGCCGGTGGCTGTTTCTGCGATTGTCGCGGCGCAGACTGGTGCTGTTGCCAGGCATCCTGCCCATGCCAGTGCGGCCAGTGGGGCGACGGCTACGCCCAGCCCCACAACAGTCACAACGCCGAGCAGGACCTTCTGCCAGGTCGCAAGTTTGGGTCTGTCAGGGAGGTCGCTTGCCGTGGGGTCATAGTGGGGGTTTGCGCCCATGGCATAGCAGGACTTGCAGTCGGATCCGTCCTTGCGTGCGGGCTTCGGGTCGGGCCCCTTCTTGAAGACGATCTGTACCGCGCTCACGCCAGCCCTGGTGGTCACCGTGACAGTCATGGCGCCACTGCCAGTGCTGCCGTTTGACTTCTGGTAGGAGGCTGGCTGGGCGTAGGTCTGAGTGGAGTGGTAGACCCAGGTTCCGTTGGGGCCCGGTGTCATGTAGGAGTGGTACCTGCCGCCGCCGGGTGTGTTGCAGCCGCGCTCGCAGTCCGTGACCGGCCGTAGGCCGGTGGGGTCTGACTTGGTGACGGGGGTGTTGTTGGCGTAGGCATAGCCGTTGAGGGATTCGTGGTCTTCGGGGGCGAGGATGGGATCGACGGACAGGAAGCGTCCGAGGGCCGGGTCGTACTCGCGAGCTGAGACATGGGTGAGGCCGGTGCCGGGGTCGGCAGGTTTGCCGAGGAAGCCCTTATCGTCTGGCCAGGCTGACGGTGCGGTACCGCGGGTTTCACCGAAGGGCTTGGTGTAGCGGCGGGTGACGGCCTGGGTGGTGGCGTCCACAGTCATGGAGGCGGTGCCGTGGTGATCGTCGACCATCCAGGACAGGCTGGTCTCAGTGCGGACGGCGGTGGCGTCTCCGGCCGGGTAGTAGCGCTGGGCGGTGAACTTTTTGGTGGTGCTGTTGTAGTGGAGTTCCTGGCCGGCCAGGTACAGGACGGTCCTGTCGGGGCCGCGGCGGATGAGGAGGTCGCCGCCTGCGTCGTAGAGGTACTCGGTGGTCTTGGTTCCCTCGGTGAGGAGGGAGAGTTCCCCTTCGATGTCCCATTCAAGGCTTTGGGCAGTGCCTGTGGGGCCGTAGCGCTTGGTGGTGTTGCCCTGTTCGTCGTAGGTGTAGTCCTTGGCTGGCCCGCTGCCCACGGTGACGGAGGTCAGGGTGTGGGGCTGGCCAGTGCCGGTAGCGCTGACCGAGGGGTAGGCGTAGGTGGTTTTGGTGTCGCCAGTGGTCTTGTGTCAGGCCATCCTCAAGACCGCACTGGAAACCGATCGGCGGGAGCAGACAGTCTCATGAGACACGCGCAACGCGAAGAAGTCCCTGAGACAGATCCTGTGCGAGCCCCGCTTCCAGGGCCGCATGCAGGCCGCGAGCACCACGGTGACCGCCGGAGCCCGGCCCCTCGCCGCCGCGCCCGCCGGCGCCTTGGCCCTCTTCCTCGGCGTCCGCGGCACCCTCACCGTCGGAGCGGTCCTCCAGATTCTCCCCGTGATCCTTCTGCTCGCCTCCCCTGTCCGCGCCCTGCGGGACATGCCCGTCCCGCCCGCGCGCACCGCCGTGCCGCCAGCCCGTGAAGGAGCCTCATGACGACGACCTCGACCGCCGCGTACTGGGAACCGCTCTGGGCGGGCGGCCGTCGCTACCGGCAACTCGACTGCCCCGAAACCCAGTTGATGGCCGAACACCTCGGCCCCGGCCGCGGCCGCCCCGCCCTCGACCTCGGCTGCGGCGACGGCACCCTGGCCCGCCACCTTCACCACGAGCTCGGATACCGCACCACCGGCATCGACCTCTCCCCCAGCGCCATCGCACTCGCCGCCGCCCACGACGACGGCCCCGTCCCCGGTCCCGTGTGGCGGTGCGGCGACATCACCACCAGCGACCTCACGGCGCTGCCGCAGCCCGCATACGCGGTCATCACCTGCCGCCTGGTCTACCGGTGGATGGACGACAAGGCGGCCTTCCTCAACCGCGTCCGCCACCTCCTTGTCCCCGGCGGGACGTTCTGGGTGGTCACCGAGATCGCCGGCCGCCGCGAGGACACCGACCCCCTCCACGGTCTCGGGATCAGCCCCGCCGAGGCCGAAATCCTCACCGCCGGCTGGTCCGCTGCCCAGGCCGCCGACCTTGACGTGCTCCGCTGCTACGCCCTGCGCCCCTGACTCCCACTCACCCCTTTCCGCTGGAGGACTCGGTGACCACCGAGAAGGACACCCTCGACATCTGGAACACCTACGGCACCCACCAGATCACCAGAGGACTTCAGCTGCCCGAGCTAGACCGGTGGGACTGGGGAATCCCGGAGACCAGCCCCGGCATCAGCGTCCTCGGCAAGGTGGCGGGACTACGGGTCCTCGACCTCGGCAGCGGCCTCAGCCGGCACG
This sequence comes from Streptomyces sp. NPDC091377, assembly GCF_044757045.1. Lineage (NCBI taxonomy): Bacteria > Bacillati > Actinomycetota > Actinomycetes > Kitasatosporales > Streptomycetaceae > Streptomyces > Streptomyces sp. NPDC091377. Next base: position 3,811 of record NZ_JBIVUE010000038.1, read on the forward strand.
CCGCGCACCTGGCCGCCCTGGGCGCCGAAGTCACCGCCGTCGACGCCTCACCCGCCCAGCACCAGCGCGCCCTCACCCGCTACCCGGACCACCCCGGCCTGCGCCTGGTGTGCGCCGACGCGGTAGCCCACCTGCGTGCTGCCGACCCGTACGACCTGATCTACTCCGTCGGCTCCGTGCCGTACCTGGACCCGGGCCGGCTGGTGCCCGCCCTGGCCAACGGGCTCAAACCGGGCGGACGCCTGGTCTTCTCCGCGCTGCACACCAACTCGGGCGGCGCCGGGCCCTCAACCGAGGTGACCCCGCGCCCCGAGATCCTGCGGCTGCCCGGCACGACCGAGGACCACCCGGTGAACATGTGGGTCCTCAGCGTGCAGCTGTGGGAAGACCTCCTGGTCCAGCACGGCCTCACCCTGGAAACGGTCATGGCGATCGACTCCCCGACGGCGGACAACGTGGTCTCCTACCGGCTGTATGCGGCCCGCCGTCCGGAACGCGTGCCCAGCCGCCCCTGCACCAGTGCACCTCCTCCGCCGAACACCGCCCTCGGAGTCGGCGTGATCGTGCACGGCCCTGACGGCATCCTGCTCGGCCAACACCGGCGTCGTACTTGGGAGCTCGCCGGCGGGACCGTCGAACCGGGCGAGACCTTCGCCGAGGCCGCCGTCCGCGAGCTCCACGAGGAAGCCGGTCTCGTGGCCGAGCCCGACGGCGTACAGGTGCTGGGCACGCTCCTGGACCGGGTGGGCGACGTCGTACGGCTGACGGTGCCCGTCCTGGTCACCCGCTGGTCCGGCATTCCCCAGCAACGAGAGGAGGCCATCGGGTCCTGGCGGTTCTGGCCTCTTACCGCGCTCCCCCAGCCGCTGTTCGTTCCCAGCGCCCAGTGCCTGACCGCCTGGGACGCCACCCTCCCGCTCGATCACCCGCCCGCCCACTTCCAGCCGTACGCCTCCCCCGGCCGGTAGGCCGCCACCGACCACGCCCACGACCGCGTCCGACAGAAAGGGCCTTACCCGTGCCACCGTCCTCTTCCGCGCCCCGGCCTTCCCTGCTGGGCGTCTTCGGCCATCCGGACGACGAGTCCCTCCTGGCCGGCGGCATCCTCGCGCAGCACGCCGCCGCGGGCGCCGCGACCGCCGTGGTCACCGCCACCTGGGCGCCCGACAGCCACCGGGCCGGTGAACTCGCCGACGCCCTGGACATCCTGGGAGCGGGCACGCCGCGCATGCTGGGATTCGCCGACGCCCGCATCCCCGACTCCGCGCCCAACCGGCCCCGGCTCTGCGACACCCCGCTGGAGGAGGTGGCTGGGCTGATCGTCGAACACATCCGCGCCGTACGGCCACAAGTCGTCGTCACCCACGACGCCTACGGCCAGCTGACCGGCCATCCGGACCACCTCCGCACCCACCAGGCGACCCTGCTGGCGTTCCACGCTGCGGGCCTGGAGCACCTCTACCCGCAGGCCGGGGCCCCGTGGCAGCCCGATGCCCTGTACGCCGCGACGCACCCGGATTCGGGGGTGGGCGAACTGGGTGTGCTGTTGACGCGGGTCGGCAAGAAGGTGCTCAGCGTTGCGGACGAGCACGTCACCGAGACGGTCGACGTGAGCGACTGCACGGACCGGAAGTTGGCCGCGATCCTGGCGCACCGCAGTGAAGCGGCGCGGGAGCTGCCCCTTCCCGGAATCCTGTCCCGGCTTCCCGCAGCGGAGCGGGAGTCGATCATCGCGACGGAGTACTTCACCCTCCTTGGCAGGAGGCCGGCGCCGGACGGGGCGGACCTCCGGCTATGGCGGTGAGCTGCTGCCGAGTGCCTTGGTCATGGCCCGGTTGACTCGGGGGTCGCGTCCGGCGACGTAGGAGGGACAGAGCAGGTAACCGGCGCGGTGGTAGAGGGCCAGGGCGGCCGAGTTGCGCCGCCCGGTCTCCAGCATGATCCGCGTTGCCCCACGGCTGGCAGCGTGCTGTTCGAGGTGTTCGAGGAGGTACCGGCCGATTCCGTGGCCGCGGGCGACGCCGGAGACATACATGCGTTTGATCTCCGCGGTGTGCTCGTCGAGAAGGCGTACGCCCCCGCACCCGACCGCATCGTCGCCGATGGGGGCGATGAGGAACATGCCGGCGGGCGGGTCGAAGTCCGCCTCGGGGGTGGCGTCCGGGTCGTCGGCGAAGCCGTACAACGTGTGCTGTTCGGCGCGGAGGGCCTGGGTCAGGCGGCGCGCGTCCGGGTGGTCGTAGGGCGCGGCGTTCACGGAGGGCGTCAGGCGTATCGCGGCCGGGGCGTCGGAGGCGGTGGGCACGAAGGTCATGTAGTCGATAGTGCCCTGTCGACGGCGGTGAGCGAAGGGGCGCCGTCCGGCGCGCGCATGCGGGCGCCGGCGGAGCAGCGGATCCGGCGCAGGAGGTTGCGGCAGCGGATGGACTCCACGTCGGGTACCCGGTCGGCGAGCTGCAGGAGGGTGGCTGCGGTGGCGTCGGGGTCGCGGGCGATGAGGTGGGCGTGCGCGAGGTGGATGCCGTGCAGGAGGGCGGAGCGGGGGAATCCGCTGGTGGGGCCGTGGTCGGTGAGGGGGGACAGGAGTGTGGTCGCCTCGGCGAGCAGGCGCCTGGTGTGGGCGGGGTTGGTGGCGGCGAGTTCGACGAGGGCGTGGCCGGCCTCGGCGGAGACCTGTTCGGGGTGAAGTAGTACAGGGAGGGAGGGTCGTCGTCGCGGCGGTGTTCCAGGAGGGTCCGGCAGCGGTCGGTGGCGTCGCGGAAGGCGCTGATGTCGCCGGCGGCGGCGTGGGCGGTGGCCATGCGGCCCCAGGCACGAACACTCGCTCCGTCCGAAGAGCTGGCCATGGCCCTCGACGACCGCAGCCCAACCATGCGTCCGAACACAACGACACGCCCGACGACCAACCGGAGACCCGACTACTTCACGACGTTCCGGGCCGACGTCGTCCGGCCGGCCGATCCAGCCGTCAGCGCGTGTCTGTTGACCATCGCAGACTCCGTCCTCACCCAGTACGACACCGACGAGCGCAGATCGCTTCTGCGGCAACTCCTCCCCGGTGACAACGCATCCGTGAACGGCCGATGGGGCTGCGGCAGCGCGTTCTCCAGGAAGTACGCGCAGAGCTGCTCGCCCGGTCTGCGGGAGCTGGTCATCGCGCTCACGATGCCCTACACATTCATCGGGGCCCGCACCCGGCCCCGCCCGATCACCCGGTCAGAATGCGGGCCTCAGCATGTTCCTCAGGTCTTGCCCGCCGAATGGGTTGAAGAACTTCTGGGCGAACTCTCGCTATCCCCCGGCGAGCGCAACCACCTCGCAGTCTGCCGACTCGTGCAGACGATGCGTGGAGGTTCACTGGGCGATGCCGCCTACTTCCTTGGCCTGCCCACATACACCCCGCAGGACCACCGCATCTCCGCGCAGGGAGGGCTGGCCCTTCGAGCAGCCGAGCAGAAAGGACTCGACTGGCTCGACAAGACTCTCCTCAATATCCCTGACCGGCTCCGGGAAGCGGGGCTCATCGATTACCGGCACCGCCGGGAGACACTCCAAGACTGGCTGATCCCGAAGCCGATCTGGACCACCCTGACGAGCAAGACCCTCAATCAGGAGAGCAGGCTCTCACCTGCCAAGCGCGAGCTGTTCACGACCGAAGCCGAGCGCATCCTCGACTCGGTGATGATCTGGACTACGTGACACAGGGGCGAAAGACGCTCGCTCCGCAGATGAACAAGTACGCCTCAGCAATCAAACAGCGACGCCAGCATTCAACCTGGAAAGTCTTCATCGGCGACACACGCGTCCACCACGTCGGCCGACAGCTCATCGAGCTTCTACAGGCATACTCAGAGGACCTTGCGCACCAGATCGACCAGGGCATCCCCCAGTGACAGGTATCGCGCCCAGGTGACAACTATCTCGCCCAGTCACAGGGATCACCCCTGTCCCCGTTCAGGCAGGGCTCAATGTCAGTGGCTGCTGTCAGGATGCCCGGAACCGGCCACGATGCAGGAGGGCGACATGGGCACTTGGGATGTCGGCCCCTTCGACAACGACACCGCAGCGGACTTCAGCTACACCCTCGACGAGGCAGCTGCGGATGCGCGCGCGGGCATCATCCTCGGCACCCTCACACGCGTGATCGACACAGCCGGCTACCTCGAAGCACCCGAATCCGAAGAAGCCCTCGCCGCAGCGGCCCTCGTTGCCGCGCAGTGCCCCGAGGGTGAGCCGACCGATCCCGTCGCCGGTCCCGAAGAGCCACTTCCCGACCTCACCGGCCTGCGCGACCTCGCCCTCCAGGCCCTCGACCGCGTCATGACCGAGCCGTCCGAGCTGATGGACCTCTGGGATGAATCGAATGGCGGTCCCTGGCTCACGCACATCCGTATCCTACGGAACGCGCTCACGCCACAGCCTCCCGGCGAACAGCTCAGCCTGATCTGAACCACCGCACCCTACAAGTTATCCCCGAAAGGTCACCATGAGCTGGGACGTGCTCCTCTTCCGCCTGCCCAATGACGTCACCTCGGTGCAGCAGATCTCTGACGACTACGCCCCCGCCCCGCTCGGCAGCCAGCACGACGTCCTCGCAGCCATCACCCAGGCCATCCCCGAAACCGACCTTTCCGACCCCACCTGGGGTGAACTCCTCGGCCCCACCTGGTCCATGGAGCTCAACATCGGCACAGAAGACCCAGTCGACTCGATCATGCTCCACATTCGCGGAGGCGGCGACGACGTCCTCACCCCTGTCTTCCGCCTCGCAGGAGCCCTACGCTGCAAGGTTCTGGACTGCGCCGAAGGAGACCTGATCATTCCACTAGAAACCTCCGGATGGTACCGCTTCCAGCAGTACCGCGACCGCATGCTCCGCTCCCATCGCTAAAGGCTGAGGCGCGAGGACACACTCTCCGTGACGGCGGAGGCGATCAACGCCACGAGATTGTCGGTCCAGCAGTCAGACTCCTTGGTCGCGACCTCGACACCGCAGCCGCTGCACACAAGGTTGGGGCCGTCCTGGCCGGCGAGTCCGCAGCGGCCAACGAGACGTCGAGAATCGGGGTGCAGCGCAGTCCCCGGAACGTCATCCGGGTGAAAGATCAGCAGACTGGCGTCGAAATTGACCTTGAAGGTCCCCGGGGCCATCCGGGGCGAGACGACCTCATGGCCCACCGGCCGCTCCGGCCCCCTCAGCGGTTCCCCCGGAGCCACCTCCCTTGTCAGGAGCTGCTGACAGCTGACGCAGTGAAAGGTGGTCATAGCGTTTTCCTCCTTGCCTCTGCACGAGGAGAGGCGTGAGCCTCTATGGCAGTCACGCAGCTGCCGTGGCCTGCCACATGGCGGTGACACACCCTTCCTCCCAGTGCCACCACCCCTTGGCCTCTCCATGTTCCAAGAGCTTCCGAATCCGAGGCAGGTCCGCATCCGGTGGCACATCGAGCGCCACCATCCGGAACTGCTCGATGCCCTCGCCGGTCGTGCCGAGCCGGTGAAAGGTCTCCAGCACGGTCTGCCGAGCGGCAGCTGAGCCGCCGTCCTTCATGACGATCAACCGGATGGTGCAGTTCTCTGAAGCCTGCACCGTCTCGCCAGCCCAGCGGACGCCTTCATCATCGAGCTCCACCCGGATGATGTCGTCGCTGGCGACTCGGCGTACGAACCAGGGAGTGTTGTCCAACCGAACGGTTCCGTCGCCGAGGTCCACCGCCCACAAACTCTCCACGCTCGCCGGCGGCCAGCCGTCCTCGTCTACCTCCAGGCGGAAGTGGACCTTCACGTGGTCGTCCCTGATGCTCGTCACCGCACCATCATCCACAGCCACCGTCGTCGTGGGAAACGATGGGAGTCCTGGTAGGACTGATCCATTCCTCAGGAACGCTCAGGCGTGAAGTGCCTTCAGAGCCGCGGCATTCGGGTTTCAGGCGACGGACAATCTGTGCCACCAGTGACTGCAGCCGTCGGAGCAGAAGCCCTCACGGCGTCGCGCATCGGCAATCGTGAGCACCGCGATCAGCAGCCTGAAAGCCTTACGGCGTTCGTCGAGGGGGGCGAGACCGGCAATCTTCCCCAGCTGCTCGTCGATCCGGCCTCGCGAGATCAGCACTGCGGGCGTATGGGTCAGGCGCAGCCCGGCACGGCGGATGGCCTCCTGCGCGTCCTCGGCGACAGCGCGCGCCTGGACGCAGTGATGGCGCAGGAACAGCAGCGCCTCGGACTGCTTTTCCTGGCTGAGGCTGTCGAACCATTCGATGCCCTCTGACATCGGGCGCAGCCCCTGTGCGAGCTCGTTGAGCAGGACGTCGCGTTCGTTCATGACTGCCTCCCGTGGGACGGACGCCGCTCCGCAGCGGTGATCAGGACTCCGAGCAACCTTGCCAGATCGGCCGAGCCTTCGGCGTCGTCGGCCCAGCGGGTGGTCTGCAGCGGGTGAACGTGGTCGAGGAGGACGCCTTCGCGTGCAAGGACGAAGGCCAACGCCAGCATGGCCGCGCGGGCATTGCCGTCCTCGAACGGATGGAAGAAGAGGACGTCGAGGTAGGCCCGGACAGCACGTGAGGGGAGGGGCAGATTCGGTTCAACGCTCTCGGACAGACAGTGCTCGAACAGCGCCTGCGTATCGGGTGCAAGACCGTAGCGCTTCCGTCCGCCCTTCGCGAAGGCCGGCATCGTGCGGAAACCGACGAGGTCGTGGGCCGACACGGCCCGCTGCCACTTCGCCATCAGGGCGAAGGCCAGCGGCCTGCCCTGCTCCGCGTCGGCAAAGGCCACGTCAAGGGCGGTCAGAACCCGCGCGGTTCCCCCGCTGTCACGTCCACCTCGCGTTGCCATGAAGAAACTCCGGAAGCCGTCGCGGGCCGGTGCTCCAGAGACAGGGGATGCGCCGCGCCAGGACGGCCAGGAGATCTCCGGCCGGATGAGCAGCCAGTCGGCGAGGCTGTCCTTCGATTGGCCGGACCCGGAGGTCATCTGATGCCGCCCACGCCTCTGGCGAACCGCGAACTCACCGCGTCGACCACCGGAACGTCAGGCGCGATCCAACTGCCGAACCGGCCGCCGACCGCGTTCTCGACGATCTCCTCGGCCTGGCCCTCGTCGATGCCGTTGTAGGCGAGAAACCATCGGAGGACTTGCATGCAATGCCCGTACCAGCCGCTCTCGGCCTGGGTGCGGTCAGCCACCACGGTGAGCAGGCGCGTGCACGCCCGCTCCCAGTTCCAGAGGTCCGCCGAAGAAGCCACGGTGTTCCCCGGCGGAGAGGAGGGAGCCGGCCCGGCCGCAGGGCCAGCGCCGGACACCCGTCGGCACGGAAGGGGGCGGCCGGGCGCGCTGGAGTGAACACCGTGTGCCTTCGCGCGGGTCCCTTTGCCCTCTTCCACGCGCGGTCCTACGGCCCCGTACGACCGCCCCATTAATGATGGTGCATGACTGTTTTTCGCTTCTGTTAGGAAGGTGTCTCATGAGAAAGCCCACCATCGTGAGCGCGGCTCCCGACAAGCTCGCCCCCGGGGGACGAGGTCCTGTTCACCGGCACCGACTTCGACCTGGTGACAAAGGCGACGTTCTTCAAGGCCGACGGGAAGACCGAGCTCTACACCGTCGCGGCGGCTGCGAAGGGCAAGGGCACCGAGGTGTCCGCCAACAGGAGGCCGGGCGACGGCCTCCCACCATCCAGAACATCAGGCCGAAGATCCCGAAGCTCGCATTCGGTCGTCCTCTCGACGAGGAGATCGACCGTGACACACGAGGTACGCGCCGTCGTCCGGTTCGGTCAAGGGCTTCCTCAACATCTGTCGGCACCCCGGCGTCAAGCTCTGCACCGAGGAGTCCGGCGAGGTCAAGCGCGCCTTCCAATGTCCGTACCACGCCTGGTCGCACGGCCTGGACGGCAAGCTGGTCGCCGTCCAGGACCTGACGTTGATGCCGGACATCGACCGGGGACCGGTCAGCGTCTGGACATCGACACCGAACGCACGCACCTGACGGTCACCCGCGACCCCGGCGGACGGAGTACGGCCTGATCAACATCCATGTGCGGGAGGGGCTCGGCTATCTGTGGGTGTGCCTCGCCGACGAGCTGCCGTCCTTCGAGGCGGATGTGCAGGGCGCGGTCGTCGAGCGGCTCGACGACCTGGAGTCGATCGAGCGCTACGGCATGGACGACCTGAAGCTGGGCCGCCGCATCACCTACGACGTGAAGGCGAACTGGAAGCTCATCATCGAGAACTTCATGGAGTGCTACCACTGCGCCACGATCCACCCCGAACTCACGGAGCTGCTCCCGGAGTTCGAGGACGGCTACGCCGCCCAGTGTTACGTGGGTGACGGCGCGGCGTTCGGTGAGGACGTCCAGGGGTTCACGGTCGACGGATCCGAGGGCCTGGACCGCATCCCGGGTGTCGCCGACGACCAGGACCGCCGCTCCTACGTGATCACCGTCCGGCCGCAGGTCTTCATCAACCTCGTGCCCGACCATGTGATCTTCCATCGGATGTACCCGCCGGCACCCGACCGTACGGTCGTCGAGTGCGACTGGCTGTACCTGCCGCGCGTGGTGGAGAGCGGCAAGGACATGGACCGTTCGGTGGAGCTGTTCCACCGGGTCGACCAACAGGACTTCGACGCCTGCGAGCGCACCCGGCCGGCGATGCGCTCGAAGTCGTACGCCAAGGGCGGTGTGCTGGTGCCCAGCGCGCACCACATCGGCGAGTTCCACACCGGGCTGCAGAACAAGCTCGACCACGCGTCAATCACGAACTCGCGCAGGCCCACATCCACTCCCGGGAATTGGCCCCACGCCGAGAGGAAGACTACAACTCACGAACCCTCTCACCACCGCCCAACCCATGTGTGCTCTGCGCCCACTCGCCACCGATACACGTTGGCAGGAAAATATGCCCGATCACCACCATCATCCCCTCCCTCAGCCGACGGATCGTCATCAACCGATCGGTCCGCAGGCGTCGGGCTTCCCTCTCGAAGGCAGCCAGAAAGTCTGCGGGATCTCGGCATCCCGCACTGCGTTGATGAAATCTTCACGGAGGTCCGCATCCGGCATCGGGGGATTCTCAGCCGTTTCAGATTTCACGCTGCTGGCGGCTGTCACTAATGCGGCCTGGTAGTTCTTGCCTGTTTCCTTCATACGGCGTCGCATTTCCTTCTTACGTGCGTGATGCTTCTCACTGATGCTTCTTCCCGCGCTGCCCCGTGAATCGGCGCACGAAGAATGCTGAATCTTCCAGTTCAGCGAGGATGCAGAGCACCTTCGGGCCTGACGCGCTCGCCTCGCTCACGGGCGAAAGAGCACAGCCGGGACCGTCGCCTCATGGCGGTCCGACCCCACTATCGAGCTGGGTACGCAGAAGTTCACTCCTGGGCAGTGTTGTTCCTACCGCCGTCCACTCAATCGTTGGCCATCGCCACCGCGCGGAGGCGGCATCGCCGGATCCAGGCACAGGTCCCACAACGCCCACACCGCACTATCCAGCGAGTCCGGCGAGTCCTCCGTCTCCCTCTGACCGACGAACGTCGTCATCCGCGCCTCCAGCTCCGCGAACACCTTCGTCGGAACAAGGCCCGCGTGACAGAGGGAGAGTGACGAGACCAGGGTACAGGGATGGGCGTGCCGGACACTCTGCGATTTTTTGCAGTCCCGACAACCTCTGGTGCTGGGCAGTCTCGATCAGCCCTCCCATCGGCTGCAGGCGGTAAGGCGCTTTGCGTCCGTTCTCTGCTTCTACTTGGCGCTGGTCGGCGTTCTGCACCACGGAGGAGTCATCCGGTACTTCCTCTGTCTACGGTGGCGAAGCTTCATCCGGCCATGGATGCGGTTTCGGCCATTCCGGTGGGCCGCGGATCGCATTGAATTGAGTGTTCGATAGTCGATCTGCGTGGGTGCGTGATCCACTGCTTCCGGGGATTCTGCTGATTGGTTCTGTGCCGCGTTCGGCGGCGAGTTTGCAGTGCCCTGTGTCGATTCCTGCTGCCCTTCCGCCCTGCCGGCGGGTGGGCCAACGAGAACGGATGGTTGATGGCAACTGATCAGAGTCTGCTGAAGATCTACAGCGATCGGACGTACGCCCACACCACGATGGTGCGACATCAGGGCACCGCGCTGGCGTTCGCGATGGACGACAAGCGGAGGATCGTCTACACCGTCCTGGACCTGTCCGCGTACGACGAGACGCGAGGTGAGCTGGACGCGGCGTACTGGTCGGAGAATCCGGCTCCGCTGCCGTTCCCGAAGGAGATCGTGCAGGTCGGTTACGGGGTGGCGGGGGCGACCGTCATGCCGGTGGTGAAGAGGGGCGGCCGGACCGAGGCCCAGTCCGAGGAGGTGCTGGAGCAGGACGAGATCGACGCATTTCTGTCGACGACGGCCCGGCTCACGGCCCCGGCGCCGTTTCAGGTTCTCTCGGACGGCACGCATGTGGTGGTGCTGCGGCAGGCGGTCGGGGCGGGGCACGCGGACGCGGTGTACGCGGTGGGCGTCCGGGGGCGGTCCACCGGCGACGGCGCGCGGGCCGATGTGGTCAAGGCGGCGGGGGCGCCGGTGCCGGTGGTGGCGGACACGCTGCTGTGCGACCGGTTCCTGTTAGTGGGCGGCCAGTTGAAGCCGGTGTCGGAGGTGCGTTTCAAGCGCAGCCGGCACCGGACCGAGCCGGCCTCCGCGAAGGACAGCCTGGGCTCGGTTGACATGGACGGCAGGCCCTTCCACGAGCCGACGCAGGAGCTGGGCTTCATCCGGAATCTGACCCAGGGCCGGTTCGCGGCCGTGCTCGTGCCCACCTCCGTCCGGGCCCAGCAGCGCTGGCAGTTCTTCGCCCACAACGGAGCCACCGGCCGGATCGACTGCTTCAGTGTGGAGCAGGCCGCCGACGGGCTGTTCAACACCCAGGGCAGCCGCTACTGGACCAGCCCCGACGCGCAGTACCGGGGCTCCGTGTTCGAACGCGAGCCCGGGACGTGCCCGTTCACCAACAAATCGCTGGTCCCGCTGGTCCCCGACGGCCGGCATGCCGAGACCGCGATCCAGTTCAACGGCACCAGCCACTACCTGAACCTCGGGGACGCGCCCGCGCTGAAGTTCTCCGGCCGCGCCTACGCGGTGGAGGCGTGGATCAAGCCGAAGGCGGCGGGCGGCCCGGTGATCGCCCGCTGGAACGACGCGGACAGGAGAGGCTTCCAGCTCCGGATCACTTCCACCGGGCAGGTGGCGCTGGACCACAGCGGCGGCACCCTGACCTCGCTGCAGAACATACCTCCAAACTCCTGGGCGCATGTCGCCGCCTCCTTCGACGGCACCACCGCGACCCTTTACGTCGACGGGGCCTTCAGCGGCGGCGGGCCCCTCGCCTCCTCCGGCGACGGCACCGCTCTCCTGCACATCGGGGCCAAGGCGCACGGTCCGTTCTTCAGCGGGATCATCGACGAGGTGCGGATCTGGAACAGGGCGCGCGGCCAGAGCGAGATACAGGAAGACCGGGGCCACCGGCTGATCGGCAACGAGCCCGGCCTGGCCGCCTACTACCGCTTCGACGAGGGCACCGGCACCACGGCGTACGACCAGACCGACACCGCCGCCCACGCCACCCTCTCCACTGATTCGGTCTGGGTGACCTCCGAGGCACCGGTCGGCGACCATCCCGGGGTGCGCCGGGACAGCTTCACCTTCTCCGGCCGCGACATCGTCTCCGGGCTCTCCGCCACCCTCTACTACCAGCAGGAGGAGACGGCCGCCGGGTACGGGAGCACCGCCAGACCCGCGAAGCGGCAGGGCCGGGTGGTGCTGGCCTGCGCCACTCGCCCCAGCGGCAACACGACCGCCGCCGCCCAGCTCGCCACTCTCGACCTCGGCGTCGGTGCCGACGGACTGCTCGCCGACCTGCCGGACGTCATCGCGCTGGACTCCGTCGACCTCCCGGCGAGTGACGCCACCGGCCAGATCGCCGTACAGGAGGCCCGGCTCACCCAGCTGCAGGGCGAGGTCACCACCCTCCGCGCCCAGGCCGTGGCCCTGCCCGCCGAGCTGAGCAGGCTCCAGGCGGAAATCAGCCAGGCGAACACGGCCGCCGAGAACGACCTGTCGAAGTGGGCGATCCGACTCAAAGGCACCATCGCAGGCGATTATCTCAGCGCGCGCTACATCGCGCACATGGCAACCCACCTCGTCCATTGCACCGACGGCGCGACGGATGAGTGGCAGATCGTTCCCGTGCCCGAGCTGCCCCGGGTCGGTCACGACGTCCCGTTGGCGCTGGTTCATATCGCCACCGGAATGGTCGTCGAGTCCTATCAGTCGGGCTCCGGCCACAACGCGCGGCTCGCCCGGCACCGGCTCGACAGCACCCTTCCCCAGTCCGCCCAGTGGGAGACCCACGGAGACAGAAACACCGGCTTCAAGTTCTTCAACTACGGAGCGTGGGCCTGGCTGGCCAAGAGCGGCATGGTGACGCGGGACGAGATCATGCTCCGGTTCGCCGAACTCAGAGTGGAGAAGCAGCGCATCATCCCCGGCGAGGCCATGGCGGACAAGGCCGCCCGCGTGGCGGCGCTCCCCGGCCTCATCGACCGCTGCGCTCTCGACCTCGCCGCCAAGGAAGCCCAGATCCGCACCGTGCGGGAGGAGCTGGCCCGGCTCAGCGGCGGACTCCTCGGAGCGGCCGACCGGGTGCTGGCGATGCCGCTGGTCGCCGTCGACACCAAGGGACTCAGCTCCACCGGTGCCGTCCTCGCCTTCGCCCGCACCGACTCCACCCCCTTCCTCACGGAGAGCGCCGCCGGGCGGGTGACGCTCTACTACCGCGGCAGCGGCTCCGAGTTCTTCGCCACCTATCTCGACGCGACCGTGCAACGGGGCACACAGCGGCTGGCCGGCAGTGAGCTGACCACACTCTTCACGGCCCGGGACCCGGCCATCGGACTGTCCGGCACGGAGATCAGGGTCGCCGACCACACGGCAGGCGGCACGACCGTGGCGGGACTGTGTGATCTGACGATCACCCGGACTCTCGGTACCCGGACCGAGACGGAGCGGTTCACCGGCGTGCCGCGCCGTGCCGCGGACCTGGCCGCCGTCGTCAACGGCGTCCCCGAGGAGCCCGTCCGCCTCGGCACCGTCGAGCGGACCTCCGGCAGCGAGGTGGTCCTCACCCGCGCGCTGGCCGCGGCCGTACCCGCTCCCTCGTACATCAAGATCGGCACCACCATCCACCTGGTGACCACGGCCGCTGCCGAGGGAGCGACCACGCTCCGGCTCGCGCAGACACCGGCGGCCGCCCCCACGGCCGCAGCAGCCGTCTATGTCATCCGCCACGATCCCGCCCGGGCCGTCTCCTCCCGCCCCGGCACCGTACTGACCGGCGGATCGCAGTGGATCACCGCCACCGCCGACAAGCCGGACAAGCCTCTCGGCAACGGGACCGCGACCGCCGTCGCCACCGGGCACGGAAGCCGCTGGCGCGGTGACTCCCCGGGCCGTGCCTTCGCCTTCAACGGCACCGCGCAACGGCTCACGCTGCCCGCCGCCCGGCTCGACCAGATCACCACCACGGGGGATCTGACCGCAGAGGCATGGGTCAACCCCAGCGCCGTCCCGCCCGCCGGCGCACGGGTCCTCCAGCTCCACCGGGGCAGCACCAAGGCCGCACTCGCCCTGACATCCGCGACCCTCACCGGCGGTGTCTCCTTCGACGGTACCGACGACTGGATCAACATCAGCCAGGCCGACCCCAGCGCCCAGGGCAGCTACACCATCGAGTGCTGGATCAAACGCACCAGGACCGGCGTCACGGAAGGCGTCCTCGGCGCCGATGTCACCCACCTCAACATCGGATTCACCTCCACCGGTGCCTTCACCTTCGCCTTCACCGGGCAGACCCTGACCACCAGCGCGACCTACCAGGACACCGACTGGCACCACTGGGCCGTCGCCTTCGACCGCACCAGCATGGTGCAGACCATCATCCGGGACGGCGTCGAAGTGGCCCGCCGCACCGCCACCGGCCTCCCCAGCGGCAGTACCAATCTCAGCCTGGGCCGTTCCGCCCACAACTGGCCGTACAACTTCTTCGCCGGGCGGGTGGCCGAGCTGCGGACCTGGAACACCGCCCGTTCCGCCGCCGAGACCGCCGCCGACCTCAACCGCAGGATCTCCACCCCCGAGCCCGGACTGACCGGATCGTGGATCTTCGACAGCTCCCGGGACCCCGCCTCCCGCCTCGCCGTCCTCGGCCCGGTGGGCCGCACCACCACCTCCTGGAACAACACCACGGCCGCCACAGCCGCCAACGGGCCGGCGGCCGTCGACTCCCCCCTGCGCGGCTACCAGATCCACGCCGCCGCCGGCGACACGGTCCGCTCCAGCCGCGAGACCTACGTTTGCAGGCAGTGGGCCCACCTCGCGGCGGTGTACGAGCAGTCCTGGGCACTGCGCCTGGACGGCTCCGCCTGGGCCGAGACCCCGGACGAAGACCGCCTCGACATCACCGGTGACCTCACCATCGAGGTCTTCGCCTCCATCGACTCCACCACCGCCAGGCAGGGCCTGATCTCCAAGGGCGTCCTCGGCAACGGCGAGGGCGGCACCGTCCCCTACCAGCTCACCCTGCTCCCCGGCGGCAAGCTGGAGTTCGCCTTCGAGGAACCGGGCCCCACCACCGTCCGCTACACCTCCACGGCCGCGATCACCACCGGATTCCACCGGATCGCCGTCGTCCGCCGGGCCGGCAGCTCCACCAAGGAGGAGAAGAAGCCCCGCACCTTCCGCTCCGTCACCGCGGACGGCCAGCCCCGGGACGAGAGCTTCGAGGTCACCGAGCGGGTGGAGGTGGAGGAATGGCAGGACATCAGCTTCATCGTCGACGGCCGGGCCTTCGGCACCCACCGCTACACCGGCACCGGGCCGCGCGGCAACGACGGGGCGCTGGAGATCGGCCGCACCCGCGACGGCTCCGCCGCCCACCATCTGACCGGCAGCATCGGTGAGATACGGATCTGGGGCCGGGCCCGCGACACCGACCAGCTCGGCGCCCCGCTCCAGCCCCGCGACGACGGACTGATCGCCCGCTGGACCTTCGAGGAGAACACCGGAACCACCACCGCCGACCCCGCCGGCGGCCACGATCTGAAACTGCGCCGTGCCACCTGGACCACCGACGCGGACCCCCAGGCCAGCCACTTCACCGTCTACCGCAACGGCCGGCCCGTCCCCTGTGACACACCCGCCACCAGCCCGCTGGGCTCCTGGGGCGACGAACAGCTCACCCTCGGTGCCATCGCCACCTCCGGCGCCTACGGCGGCTTCTTCTCCGGAACCCTCGAAGAGGTCCGGCTCTGGCGCACCGCCCGCACCCCCGAGCAACTCCTCGACAGCCTCTTCACCCGCCTCAAGGGCGACAAACAGGACCTGATCGCCTACTGGCCCTTCGACTCCGACTCCACCACGCCCGCCGCCGACGCCGTACGCGACCATTCCCCGCGCGGCAACCACCTCGACGTGGGCACCGACACCACCCGCCCCGGGATCATCCTCTCCACCGCCCCGGTCTCCACCGACACCGCCGCCGTCCGCTCCGCCCTCACCGGCATCCGCACCCCCTTCCACGAACGGATCACCGCACCCCCCGCGGCGACCGAGTACGCCGACCTCCAGTACACCCCCGACGGCCAGGCCCAGGGCGTCCTCAAACGCGCCTACGCCCACATCACCGACGGCGTCTGGCATCTGACCACCGGATACAAGATCGGCGACCTCATCACCGAATGGGTCAGCCAGGTCCAGTACGCGCCCCAGCTCATCGGCTACATCGAAGGCGCGCCACCCGTCCCCTCGGAGAACCTCACCGGGAAGTCCGACCCGGCCGGCGCCTCCAGCGTCGCCCTCAAGGAAGCCGACAAGACCACCTCCGTCCTCGGCTCCGCCGCTAACAGCCGGGTTGACATGTCCTTCAAGGCATCGGCGAAGGCCCACGCCAAATGGGGCGCCATGTCGGTCACCGCCCCCCTCGGCCTCGGCGTCTCCAACCCCATCTTCACCGTCGAACTCAAGGGCGGCGTCACCAACGCCACCGACTTCTCCAACACCTGGACCAAGGACACCACCCTCACCCAGACCACCACCACCGACCGCAACACCAGCGCCACCCTCACCGGCTACTGGGAGAGCCCCACCGCCATCCGCAACACAGCCGTCGGCAAGCGCTACCTCCCCGACAACAAGGGCTACGCCCTGGTCCAGTCCGAGACCGCCGACGTCTACGCCCTGCGCCTCGCGCACACCGGCGCGCTGGTGGCGTACCGGATGATGCCCAACCCGGACATCCCCAAGGACTGGAACATCATCAGCTTCCCCATCAACCCCCAGTACACCAAACAGGGCACCCTCGACGGCGCAATCGGCCTCACCGACCAGGGCGCCAAGATCCTCGACGAGGCGTACCCGACCGCCACCGGCTACGGCGAGTACAGCTACTTCAAACCCCGCGAGGCATACGCCATCAAGCGGCGGATCCAGCGCGAGAGCCAGGAACTGCAGAACTTCTACGCCAGCGTCTCCACCGACACCGACGACCCCGATCCCACCACCGAACGCGCCGCGAAACTCCTTCAAAGCCTCACCGGCATCACCCCCGCCACGCCGGAACAACGGCCGGACACCGAGTCCGCGAGCGCCTTCGCCGACCGCGACATCGCCAACACCTATGTGTGGACGGCCGACGGCGGTTTCTTCTCCGAAGCCGTCGGCACCGTCGACATCGTCAACGAGACCGTCTCCGGCTCCTACACCTTCACCAACAAGACCACCGGCCTGCTCGACCTCGACATCACCATCTCCGGCGCCGGTATCAACTACCAGATGGAGGCCATGCTCGGCGGCGGCTACTCCGTCACCCGCCGCCGCTCCAACGAGACCACCCGCGGCCACAGCCTGGAAGTGATCTGCAAGCCCAACCGCGACCTCCAGAAGTACAAGGCCGACGGCACCGTCGAATACGACGCCCGCAACAAACCGGTCCTGATCCCCGGCAAGGTCGACGCCTACCGCTTCCTCACCTTCTACCTCGGCCAGGACACCACCCACTTCGACGACTTCTACAACAAAGTCATCGACCCCACCTGGCTCGCGAGCAGCACCGACGCCAACGCCTCCGCCCTCCGCCAGGCCCAGCACAGCGACGCCAAACCTCCCTGCTGGCGCATCCTCCACCGGGTCACCTTCATCTCCCGGATCCTTCCGCCCGTCGCGGCCACCGCCCCCGCCTCCCTCACCAAGGCCATGCGCACCGTGGATGTCCAGAGCAACTACGAACTCATCCGACGCCTCGACCCCTACGTCTCGTCCGCCACCACGTCCCTGCCCGAACTCGCGGAAGCCACCCGCACCGCCCTCGCCAACCACCTCCCCGAACTCAGCGCCCACAAGGACGAGATCACCCAGTTCCTCGCCGACTACTACGGCGTGACCCAGTAGCCGTCCGCCCAGTTCCCGGAACCGCCAACAGCGCGGCACCGGGTCACCAGGCACCCCGGAAGCACCCAGCACGCCGGTCCTCTGCCCTGGCCCGCACGTCGGCGGGTCAGGGCAGAGCCGGCGGCAGGCCCCTACCGGGGACCACCCCTCCCTGCACGGCGCGAGCCGGGAACCGGTCCGCGCCGCCGTATGCGATGCAGGAGCCGTACCGGGAGGCGGAAGCAGTCATCGCAGCGACTCCATCACCTCTCCGGCCGCCCCGGCAGCCGGGGTGCAGCGGTTTCGCCGTCGTCACCCGGTAACCGCCCGGCCCCGGACCCCGGAGCCGCGACTCAGCGCGGGAGGTGCGCGGTGCGTTCAGGGTGTGCGGAGGTGATGTAGCGCATCGCGGTGGTGGCGCTGATCCCGAAGAGGCGGATCAGGTGCAGGGGGTCCTTTGTCTCGAAGGCTTCGTGGAGGATGCGGTCCTGGCGAGCCGTCTGCATCGAGACCCCGGTGCCCTGGAAGGTCTTGTGCAGCGTCTCCGGAGTCACGGCAGTGTCCGGATCGACGGCGGTCCACCGGTTGACCAGCAGGTGCCGGTTGGCGGACGCGGGCCAGCGGCGGTGCCGCTCACGGGTCCACTCGGAGGCGACCCGGTAGCTCACCTCGTCCAGGTAGACCGTGTGCCGCAGGCGGGGACGACGGACCAGGAGCCGCTCCCTCGGCAGGTCGAGGTCGGCCAGGAGCAGACGGCGGACATCCGGCGGGGCCTGCGTACTGACGTCGGCACCGCGACGTACAGGTGCTGACCCGTGAGCGCTGGGAGCTGGTGCGCGAGCGGCGGTGGTCGACGGGCGCGATGTCCACGGCGCCGACAGCTGTAGGGCGGCGAATTCAGACTCCAGCGCGGCCGGCCGGCGCCGGTAGGGAAAGGCGGTCGTGGCCGTGCCGGACAGGCGGAGCATTTCGCAGGTGGGCCCTAGTCTTCTGAGTCGGGAATTCTGTTCAGATATGAGGCGAGGCGTTCGAGGATCTCGTCTGCGGTCTTGGTCCAGACGTAGGGCTTCGGGTCG
>NZ_JBIVUE010000039.1:0-19930 GCF_044757045.1 Streptomyces sp. NPDC091377
CCCTCCGCCGCACCGGCCGTGACCACCAGCGGCCCCTCACCGCCCTCGGACTGACCTGACGAACCCGGACACAAGATCACTTCTCAAAGACCCTGTGTCCGTAGCCGATAGTCGCTGAGCAGTTCGATCTGGACGTGTTTCCAGATCACCTGCGGACCTTCCACATCAGATCGGCGGAGCCGGCACCCACTTCCACCATCAGCGGTCACTGGTTGGCGCTCCTGCTGCCTGGTAGCGTGCTGTAAGCCAACGCTTTCCGGATAACGCCCGCGCAACAGGGATAGTCTCGACGGCTATTCTTCCTTATTCTCCGCTGAAGCTGAAAAGTGAGATGAATCTTTAAAAGTGTGTTGCTGAATGATGGTGTGGAGGAACGAGATATGAACCTCGGGCGTAAGATTTGCGTAGCCATCGTCGGGCTAACCATGGTCACGCTGCCAGCTTGCAGTCAGGGACCTGCTCGAAAGTCTGATGCTGGTAATCCCATGGAGACGGTCAACTACCTGACGTCATTCAATACCTTCGGTCGAGACGCGTACGTTTACGTAGCTGCGGAGAAGGGGTACTTCAGGAAAGCCGGCCTCGATGTGAATATAACCCCCGGAACAGGCACCGTCGATGTACTCAAGCTTATCGCTGCAGGACGGGCTGACTTTGGTGCTGGCGATTTCAGCACGCTAGTCATAACCAAGGCCAAGGAAAAGCTGCCGGTAACCGCCGTAGCCATGGTGCATCAGCGCTCTCTTGCTGCGATAATCGCACTCGAAGGAAAGGGTGTGAAGATCCCGAGGGATCTGGTAGGCAAAAAGATTGGAGATCAGCCGGGATCAAGTAACCAGGTCCTTTTTCCAGTTTACGCCAAGGCTGCTGGGATTAAGCCGAGCAGTGTTGAATTTGTGCCCACAGCTCCCCCAGCGCTGCCTCAGCTTCTCGTTTCCGGCCGCGTGAGCGGAATCGGGCAATTCGTTGTAGGGGTTCCGCTGATTGAGAGGGCGGCACAGGGGCGCAAAACAGTAGTCCTAGCTTATGGCGAGAAACTCCCGTTTCTCTACGGAAACGCAATTGCCACTTCTGAGCGGATAGCTGAGGGACGGCCTGACCTGGTTAAGAAGTTCACCGTTGCCTTGATGCAGGGGCTCAGGCATGCGGTGAACCACCCTGAGGAGACTGGAAGGATCCTGCGGAAGTATCAGCCGACGCAGGACGCTGAAGTTGCCTCCGCGGAAATGTCCTTGATGGCGCCGTATGTAAAGCCGGCTGATTTCAATGGCCAGCTGGGGGCCGTTGATAGAAGGCGCGTCGACCAAATTATCCGCATGCTAGCCAGTGCTGAAGCTCTGCCCAAGGGATCCGTCGAGGCAGACAATGTGGTTGACTTTTCTCTCGTTCCTGGGCGAGGAGCCGAGAAGTGATTGAGCTAATAAACGTCAGTAAGGTATTCAGGGTAGGGTCGAATGAGCCGATTCCTGCTGTTGAAGGGGTGGAGCTAACCGTAGGAGAGAACGAGTTCGTTGCACTGATCGGTCGGTCGGGCAGTGGAAAGTCAACACTGCTCCGGATGATTGCCGGGCTGGTAGCCCCTACAACGGGTCACATCAGGGTAGCCGGTCAGGCTGTCACCAGCCCACAAAGAAGCGTCTCTTTTATGTTTCAGCGGCCCGCCCTGCTGCCCTGGCGGTCCGTGATTGCCAATATCATGCTACCGATCGAGGTTCTGGGACTTCCTCAAAGGCAGTACCGGCACCGTGCCCATGAACTGATCGATCTGGTTGGTCTGAAGGGGTTTTCCGAGAGGTTCCCGCATGAGCTATCAGGAGGTATGCAACAGCGGGTTTCGCTCTGTAGGTCACTGATCCAAGAACCATCAGTCCTGCTGATGGATGAGCCTTTCTCCGCTCTTGACGCGTTGACTCGTTCGGAGTTGTCCAAAGAGTTGGCGCGAGTACAGATGGAGCTTTCGACAACTATCGTTTTTGTCACTCACTCCATTGAAGAAGCGGTCCTTCTGGCAGATCGCGTGGTTGTGCTTAGTCCCAGACCTGGAAGGATTCAGCAGATCGTCGAAGTAAGTATTCAAAGGCCGCGTAGCTTGGGGGTGTCCAAGGACTCGGCACAGATTACCCAAGTCCTTACCGAGTTGCACGAATTGCTCAGCGCTCCTGTTGGAGGAGATCCTCTGTGATTGCTGAAAGTGTGGCCGAGATTCCGAAGGGAAATGGAGGTGCGGAAAACATCTCTTCTCGGCGTCGTAGAGTCGCAGCAGCCGGCCTGCCTCTTCTCGGTCTGGCTTCGATCGTCGCCCTATGGTGGTTGGTTACTTTTCTGTTCCGTGTCGAGAAGTTCCTCCTGCCGAGCCCTCTAGATGTTTTCAACTCATTTGCAGAAAATTCGCAACTGCTGCTAGAGCAGACAGTAGTGACTCTTCTGGAATGTGTTGAGGGGTTCTTGCTGGCAATAGCCGTTGCCGTGCCCACCGCGCTCATTATCGTGCGCTCGCGAATCATCGAGAGGATAATTTATCCTCTCCTGTTGGCTCTGAATGCAGTTCCAAAGATCGCTATTGCACCGATACTTGTCGTATGGATGGGCTTCGGTTCGATGCCCAAGGTTGTGATGGCTTTCTTGCTCAGCCTCTTTCCTATTGTGATCTCGACGGCATCGGGAATGAAATCAACTCCTGTTGAGTTGGTCGAGCTCCTTCAATCGCTTGGCGGCACCAAGTGGCAAGAATTCGCCAAGATCCGCATACCGTATGCCCTGCCGCAGATCTTCGTAGGCCTTAAGGTCGCGATTTCCCTGGCAGTCATCGGGGCGGTGATTGCAGAGTTCGTCAACTCCACCGCTGGATTGGGGTACGTCATCATGCAATCCGGTGCAAATGCTGATACTGCACTTGCCTTCGCTGCGATGGTGCCGCTGGCTGTCATGAGTATTGTGCTGTTCTATGCTGTCGCAGCGCTGGAATCGAAGATGCTGCCTTGGGCAAAGTCCGCCAACTCGACGGCCTGAGTTGCCCGTGGGTAATCACTGATTGCAGACGGATTTCAGCAAGACTGGCTCTCTCAGCTGGTTCACTTCCTCGAGAGCTATGCATCCAATAAAAGGTTCGCTCGAAAGTCATGGGCATGCGCTCGGGCCAGTTGACATTCGTTGACGCAGTCATGGCTCTGCAGGGCGCAGGGAATATATCAAGCGGACGTCGAGTCATCTGGTCCGGCTTGACCAGTCCGGCATCTCTGCGGTTCGCGACGGAGAAGGCTCGTAATTGAGGTTCCCCCGAGATACGGAGTGTGTTGCCACAGGGTCAGATGGTTCTCATGAGAGGAACATCCGCACTCGACTCCCGGATGAGGGTGCTCGTCGACGAGCGCGGTTACCTGGCCCGGGTCGGTCGAGTTGCGCCGCGAAAAAAGCCGAGGCCGTCCGCAGCACGTCGTTCGCCCGCTTGAGCTGGGGGTTCTCCTTGCGCAGCGCCATCAGCTCGGCCCGCTCGTCCGTGGTGAGCCGGTCGTCGCGCTCGTCGGCGCCCGCCTCGGCCTGCCGGATCCAACCGCGCAGGGCCTCCGGATGCACGCCCAGGTCGACGGCGGGCTTCTTGATCTGCGGCTTCGGGTCAGCGGTCCGGTACATCCGTACCGCACGCTCACTCAACTCCACCGAGTACTTTCTGGGAGCAGCCATGGTCGATACTTCGGGAACTGCACGTCGTCTCCTCGTCCTGCTACCGGTGGCGCCAACGTGAGAAGGAACCGTGTGAACACCAGCGCCGGGACGCCGAGCTGACCGAGCAGATCAAGAACATCCACGCCGACTTCGGCGGGATCTACGGATCGTCCCGCGTGCACGCCGCCCTGCGGCGGGAGGGCACCCGTATCGGCCGCAAGCGCATCGAGCGGCTGACGCGCGAGGCCGACATCGCGGGTGTGAGCCCGCGCCGGAAGGGCTTCACGCGCCGTGATCCCAGGGCCACTCTGGCTCCGGACCTGGTCAACCGCGACTTCACGCCACCGGCGCCGAACCGGCTGTGGGTCACCGGCCTCACGGTGATCACCACCGGTGGGGGGCCGTTGTGGATGTCTGCGATCCGCGAGGCGTTCTCGCGGCGGGTGGTGACCTGGGAGACCGCTGCCCGCGCGGACGCCGACCCGGTCCTCTCCTCGCTGGAGTGCGCCCTCGCCTCTCGTGAGGTCGAGCCCGGTAAGCTCATTCACCACGCGGACCACGGCTGCCAGAACACGTCCATCAAGCTCACAACTCGCTTGGTGCGAGCGGGAATCGAGGCATCCATGGGGTCGGTCGGGGACTCGTACGACAACGCCCTGGCAGAAAATCTGTGGATGCTGATCAAGACGGAGGGCGTCCGCGGCCGCGTCTTCGCGACCCGGGCCGAGGCGAACCTCGCGCTCTTCGAGTAGATCGACGGCTTCTATAGCTCGCGGCGCATCCGAGAGCGGCTCGGCTGGCTCAGTACGATCGAGTTCGAGGAGAAGCACTACGCCGACCAGGCAGCGGCCGAACGAACCTGAAACCCCGTCAACCCTCCCTGACCTGCTGATCAGTACCTCTCGCGCAGCGGGGGAAGCTCAAATGTCGGAGCGGTCGCTGTCTGTGACGCTCTCCATTGCGAGGTCTCCCTTCGATACGCCGAGGCGGCGAACGACACCGGCTGGCGTAGCGAAGGCAACCCCTGGCCCCTGGCGGCAGCGGCGGATGGTGCACGAACGGTTCGTGGGCTGCGGCAGTCCTGGTCGTGCCGCTCCCGCCAGATCGCGTGGCGGCTGACGGCCTTGGCGTGCCCAGAAACCCAGCCCCTTAATAGTTCCGAACCACAACACGGATAGGGAATACAGGAACCCGATATGACTGACCGGTGCAGCACCGACGTCCACACCCATTTGGCACCCCTTCTGACGCGCACCGTTGAAGGAGTTGAAGAAGATCGTAGCGACTGCCTCGTTGTTGACGGTCATCGCGTCGCGACTCCCGGTCTCTATGACCCGCGGCGGCTGACACAGCACCTAGTCCAGCAGGGAGTGGACCGGGCATGGGTGTCGGCACCCCCACCTCTATACCGCCAGCACCTATCGCACGAGCAGACTCGAACCTGGGTGTGGGCACTTGACGATGGTCTTCGCGCGCGGCTAGCCGGAAACGACACGCTGGGTCGGCTGACGTATCTTCCGTTCGACCAGCCTGATGTTGCTCTCGAGCTGATCGAGGCGGTCGAGGACTCGGTGGGCTGGACTGCCTCGGCCGGCGGTGGCTCGCTTGCGCTAGACGACCCGGCATTCACGGCGGTGTGGTCGGCCTTGGAGGCGCGTGACAAGCCTCTCCTACTGCACCCCGGGGAGTCGCCTGACGCGCGACTGGGGCCACACTATTTGTCGAACCTGCTGGGTAATCCGATCGAGACTGGCATCGCGGTCGCGCAGCTTGTGCTAGGCGGGGTTCTCGCTCGCCATCCCCACCTGGTGATTGTTTTGGTGCACTGTGGAGGCATAGTGCCAGCGGTCGTCGGGCGATGGTCGCGTGGTGTCGAAACGCAGCGCCCGGGAGTTTTGCCAGGCACCGCCTACCCCACAACGATGGTTCGCCGATTGTGGAGCGATTGCCTGGGGCATCGCCCAGAGGTCGTCGACCTCGCTATGGCGACCTTCGGCGCCGACCATCTGCTGCTCGGTAGCGACTACCCGTTCCCCATGGGGCTCGACGATCCATTCGAATCGCTTTCCCATCTGCCGCGAGACGTGCGCCGTCAAATCGCATGCAATGCCGATGCGCTGACTACGAAGGCAACCTGAAATGGGGCGGCAATTTGATCCCTTGATCAACTGGCACGCCATACCTGCCGTCCTCCTACCCAGACATGGGCGAACGGGACGGCCCTTACTGCTCCTACGGCCCTACCCCACGAGAACTCGGAACAACCGATGCCTTCATCCCTCTGATCCAATCGAGAGCACCGTCACTGCGCAGGCATCCCACCAGCACGTTCCGTGGGCCACCGATCCAGAGTCTCCCGGACCATCGCGGGTGGGAGTCCGCTCCGGAAGGATTCGTGGCAGGTCAGACTCGCTCAGGCAGCCGTGCTCCACGACCTCATTTCGCCCTGACCTGCCCCAACGCGACCTTGTGTAACACGCTTTGAAGCGTGTTACACAGTTTTGCCAGGTGGCAGAGTGGCGGCAGCCTCGGCGGCAGCGCTGTCGAAGCTCGGATATGACGGCTTCCTCGCGTGCGTTGATAGCGCCATCCACAGAGGTCACCCGGTCGGCTACCTCGAGGAGGTCGCTCAGATCCCCTCGCTCGGCGTCTATGCGCCGCCACACCTTGACGGGGTCGAAGTCGACGAGGTTGGCGAGCTGTTCGTCGACGACCTGATGCTGCTCCCGGGCCAGCCTCGTCAGGTGGCGCATCAGCAGCGTCTTCTCGTCGGCGGTCTTGTGGTTCGCCCGGATGACAGGCCACGCGACCCACAGCATCAGCTGCGGGTGCTGACTGCGCCTGCTCAGGTTCTCGGCGAGTTCGATCACCTGCGTGTCGGCGTACACGTGAACGTGCATGGCCGCGTACGGATGAACGTGCAGAGTTCCTGAGGTGCTGAGGTTCGGGATTCGGCACTCTGCTACCTGTTGGTCGAGGTCGCAGAGATGGGGTGGTCGTGGTCCTGGATCCGCAGCGCTGGCTGGAACTACGGCGTTTTCGTGGCCTGGTCGAGTCCGGAGCCATGAGCCTGACCGAGGTCGCCAAGGAGACCGGCCTGAACTGGCGGACGATCAGCAAGTATCTGTCAGCAGACGGACCCGCCTCGCCTCCGCTCCGGTCGCCGAACGGCAGGTCCCGGGTCAGGGTGATCGACGAGTTCGCGCCGCTGGTCGACTCGATGCTGCGGGCGGAGATCCTGATGAAGGCCGCCGTGATCCACGAGCGGCTCGCCCAGGAGTACGGGTTCACCGGCAACTACCAGCGGACCAAGCTCTACGTCCAGAAAGCCCGGCCCCGGATCGCCGAGGAACTCGGCATCACGCCGAAAGAGCTGGCGGGCATGCACCGCCGCTTCGAGGTCATCCCGGGCGCCCAGGCCCAGGTGGACTGGGGCGACGAGGGCAAGATCCTCGCCCACATGGGCATCGCGAAGGTCTACTCCTTCCACATGACGCTGTCGTACTCACGCGACCCGTTCTGCTGCTTCACCACCAGCCAGGACCTGCAGACCTTCTTCGACTGCCACCGTCGTGCGTTTGCCCACTTCGGCGGTGTCCCGATAACGATCGTCTACGACCACACCAAGACCGTCATCAGACGCCACGTCGCCCCAGGCGAGGCGGTTCCGCTGCACCCGGAAGCGGTCGGCTTCGCCGACCACTACGACTTCGACTTCGACGTCCTGGCCGCCTACCGGCCCACCGGGAAAGGCCGCGTCGAACGCCAGGTCCTCATTGTCCGCGACCACCTCCTGTCCGGCCGCGCCTTCTCTTCCATCGAGGAGATGGACGCGGCCTTCGCCGCCTGGGTGCCGCAACGGCGGGCCCAACTCCACAAGACGCACCGGGAGGTCATCGACGAACGGGCGGCCCGCGACCATGCGGCCCTCAAGCCACTGCCGCCCACCCCATATCTGGTGGCCGAACGACATCTGCGGCCCATTGGAAAGGACTGCCTGGTCGCCTTCGGCGGCAACCTCTACTTGGTGCCCGCCCGCCGAGTCCGCCCCCGGCAACTGGTTGAGATCCGGGCCACGAAGTCACAGATCATGCTGCACGCGACCGCCGTGGACGCCAACGGTTGGACGCTGCTGGCCACACACCCTCGGGCGATTGGCCGCGGCGTCCGCGGCGTCGAGGAGACCCACTGGGACGGCCTGCCCACCGGCAAGGGCCCCCGCACCACCACCGGCGACCGTCCCCCAGCCCCGGCGCGAACGTCCTCTGGGCGAGGTGGCCGGGCCGCTGCAGGCCCTGCTGAACAGGGCTGCCGCCCCCCGCATCGAGGTCGGCCGCCGTCCGCTGTCGGTCTATGCCGAACTGACTGGCACCCGTCCCTTCACCACCCGTCCGAGCACGAAGGAAACGTCTTGAGCGAGCTGGTCTCCACCCGCATCCGCAACACGGCTGGCAAGCTCGGCCTGCCCCACCTGACCGAAACCATCAACGAGTACATTCGGCGGGCTGACGAGGGCAAGATGGGCTATCTCGCCTTCCTCGATCTGTGCTGTCGGAGGAACTCGCCGTCCGTGACGACCGCCGGTTCCGCCAGGGCCTGCGGCTGGCCCGGCTGCCGCACCACAAGACGCTGGACGAGTACGACTTCGCCTTCCAGCCCGACCTTGACCCGCGCAAGGTCAAGGACCTCGCCACCTTGTCCTTCGTCGAGGCCAAGGCCAATGCCGCCCTGCTCGGGCCGCCCGGGGTCGGCAAGACACACATCGCTGTCGCCCTGGCGGTCGCGGCCTGCCGGGCCGGCTACTCGATCTATTTCACGAGCCTCGACGACATGGTCCGCAACCTCAAGGCCGCCGAGGCCGCAGGGCGTTTGACGAACAAGCTCGGCACCTACCTGCGGCCCAGCGTCCTCGTGGTCGACGAGGTCGGCTACCAACCCCTCGAACGAGCTGAGGCGAACCTGGTCTTCCAGGTGATCTCGAAGCGCTACGAGAAGGGCTCGATCATCCTCACCTCGATCAAGACCTTCAGCGAATGGGGCCAAGTCTTCGGCGATGAAGTCCTACTGATCTTTTCGTAAGTTCGGTGGGTGTGGTGGGTGGATGGTCAGGCCGGTGTGGGTGAGGAATGACCATGGCAGTTGGGGGTTGTGGTTGATGCGGTGGATGCCTTGTTCGGTGGCGTCGGCGAGATCGGCGAGGTGGTCGCCGGCGAGATTGGCGAGCTCGCGCTTCTTGAGCGACGACCACAACAGCTCCACCGGGTTCAGCTCGGGAGCGTAGGCGGGCAAACGTTCCAGGGTGAGCCAGTCCTGTTCGGCCACCCAGGCGCGCATCGCCCGGCTCCAATGAGCAGACAGTCCGTCCCACACCAGGACCACCCGCTCGCCGGAGTAGAACAGCTTCATCTGCTCCAGGACCTCGATGAGTGCCGTGGTGTCGTAGCTGCCGGGTTTGAGGTGGAAGCACAGGCGGGCCCCGCGGTCGGGGTCGGTGGAGTGGTAGCCCAGTGCCCCGGCCATCGACGCGCGTTTCCAGTTCAGCCGGTGCCGCAGGAGTGGAGTGCGGCCCCGGGGCGAGTAGGTGCGGCGGATCTGGGGCAGCAGGGAGACGCCTGATTCGTCGAGGAAGACGATCCAGGCACGTGTGTTCACGGCCCCTTTTTGATGCGCGGCCACTCGTGCGCGATCCAGCGGGCGATCTCGGAATCGTCCCGCTCGACCGCACGGCGCCCGGGCCGCTGCAGACTCCATCCGAGCCTGCCGGTCAGCAGCCGCCACACCGACGCCCTCGACAACACCACTCCCGTTGTCCGGGTAACAACCGCGCCCACTCGCTCCAAGGTCCACAGATCGGCCTCGAAACCATGCGCCCGGGCACCTCGCTCCAGCGCGACCCGGACCGCCTCGACCTGGGCGTCGTTCAGCTTGGGCGGACGCCCGGTGGCCGCACGCCGACGAAGGGCCGCAGGACCACCTTCCTCCCACACCCGCCGCCATCGCCGCACGCTCTCGGCACACACGCCCACCGCCCGCGCGATCTCCACATTCGAGACACCATCCTCGAACAACTCGACCGCCCGGACACGACGCGCCTCCGCCAACTGAGGCCGAGACAAAGGAGGAAGGGAGGAGCCAGCAACCGAAGAGGAAGGTTGATACGCCACCCCGACAGCCTCCCACCCACAAGCCCACCACACCCACCGAACTTACGAAAGGATCAGTAGTGTCCTGAGTCAGGAATTCGGTTCAGATATCCGGCGAGGCGTTCGAGGATCTCGTCCGCGGTCTTCGTCCAGACGAAGGGTTTCGGGTCTTCGTTCCAGGTCTTGATCCAGGTGCGGATGTCCTTTTCCAGGGCCTGGACGTTCTTGTGGACGCCTCGCCGTATCTGCTTGTCGGTGAGCAGGCCGAACCACCGCTCGACCTGGTTGAGCCAGGAGCTGCTGGTGGGGGTGAAGTGCACGTGGAAGCGCGGATGCGTGGCCAGCCACCGCTGGATGGCGGGGGTCTTGTGCGTCGAGGCGTTGTCGCAGATCAGATGCACGTCCAGCCCGTCGGGCACCTCCTTGTCGATCCGGACGAGGAACTTCCTGAACTCCACGGCCCGGTGCCGGCGGTGGATCTGGCCGATCACCTCGCCGGTGGCGGTGTCCAGCGCTGCGAACAGGGTGGTGACGCCGCCGCGCACGTAGTCGTGGGTGCGGCGCTCGGGCATGCCCGGCATCATCGGCAGCACCGGCGCCGAACGGTCCAGCGCCTGGATCTGCGTGTTCTCGTCAGCGCACAGCACCAGTGCGTGCTCGGGCGGAGCGAGATACAGCCCGACCACGTCACGGACCTTCTCGATGAACTGCGGATCCTTGGACAGCTTGAAGGTGCCCACCAGGTGCGGCTTGAGGCCGAAGGTCCGCCAGATCCGTGAGACTGCCGACTGCGACAAGCCCACCTCTTTGGCCATCGACCGCGTCGACCAGTGCGTGGCGTCCTTCGGTGTGGCCTCCAGCGTCTTGACGACCACTTCCTCGACCTGATCGTCGGTGATCTTCCGGGGGCCGCCCGGACGCGGCTCGTCGGTCAGGCCCTCCAGCCGGTCCCGAACGAACCGGGCCCGCCACCGGCTCACCGTGTGTGCCTCAACGCCCAGCCGGGCCGCAACACCCTTGTTCGACGCACCGGTTGCGCTCTCCAGCACGATCCGGCACCGCAGGGCCAGGGCCTGCGAGGACGTTCGACGTCTCGCCCAACGCGCCAAAGTCTCACGCTCGTCATCGGTCAGCACCAGCTCAGCCTTCGGCCGTCCCATCCTCGCCACCCGGCCATCATGCCGAATCGACCCCGACCTACGCAGCGAATTCCTGACTCAGGACACTAGCCACCGCAATCATCGACCGCCTCCTCCACCACTGTGAGGTCATCTCCATCAACGGTCCCAGCTACCGGCTCAAGAACCGCCTCAAGGCCATCGAGCGAGAGAACGCCGTGGCCTGACCATTTGCGATCAAGACACCGGGTCCTCGCCCGGCGGGATGAGGGCGTCGGCGCCATCAGCATCCTCGACATGCCCCTGGGCATCGACCGTGATGGCCGTCGCCCGCCCCTGCGACGTGATGAGCCAGGCCAGCACCTGTTCCGTCAGCGGCGTTCCCCCCGGGCCCTCGTCCTTCCAGCGCACCCGCCACCCTCCACCAGGCACCGCGGCCACGACCTGGTCGGCTCGCTCCAAGTGGGAGAAGTCCTCGTAATCTGTCACCGGACGCAGGGCACCACGCTTGGGATCGACCACAAGAGCCGTCCCGGTCGCCTGGTCCCAGCCCTCCACGCGCACCATGCGGCCGATCTCGGTGTCGGTGCCATTGAAGATCGCGGTCCAGCCGGTCTGATTGAAGTAGCGGAGAGACACCGCCCCATCATCTCGAACAACGAGGCCGGCGCTTCACAGGTCTCCTTAGCTCTGCACGTTCATCCGTACGCGGCTCCGCGCATAGGCGAGTACGCCGACACCCGCGCTTCGTTGCGGAAGACGGCTTGCGCGTGCCGCCCCGCGAGCAGTGTCGTATAGCGGTTCACGGCCACCGCAAGGGGAACGCCGGCCCAGGGGATACCGATCTTGATGACGCTGCGCTGCAGAAGAGACTTCCCGACGCAGGGGAGGCCCCTCGCGGCGGTCAGCACCGTTCCGGGGTAGAAACGCTTGATCACTCGCCGCGTCATGGCCGGGACCACCTTGAGCACGCCTTCCCGGACTACTGCCCCACCTGGGTCGTCTCCGACCGCTTGACGATCTATAGAAGCTTCAGAGTCAAGTTTAGTGGTTGTCCCGTAACTGCTGGTCAGGAATGAGATGATCTTGTCGTGGCTGATGTGATCACGGCGTCGGAGCCCTCCTGGATAGGCCTGTTCACCGGGCTGAGCCCGCGGCAGTTCAACGAGCTGATCACCGCACTGCGGCGTGAGGGGGCCGACCCGGTCCGTAAGGGCCGGCCGTGGTCGCTGGCGTTGGACGACCAGGTGCTGCTGGTTGGCCGCGTACTGGCGCACCAACCTCACCCTGCGCCAGCTCGCCCCGCTGTTCGGCATCTCCAAGTCGGCAGCCGACCGGATCGTCGACCACCTCGGACCGGCTCTCGCCCTGCAGCCCCGACGGCGGTACCGCAAGGAGAGCGTGCTCATCGTGGACGGCACGCCTGGTGCCCACCCGCGACCGGGCCGTGGCCACCTCCAGCAAGTACTACCGCTACTCCACCAACCACCAGGTCGTCATCGACGCCGACACCGCCTGGTCGTCGCCGTCGGCAAGCCTCTGCCCGGCAACCGCAACGACTGCCGGGCCTGAGAGGAGTCCGGCGCGAAGGCCGCAGTCGGCACCACCCCCCACAGTGATCGCCGACGGCGGCTACCGCAGCACCGGCCTGACCATTCCGCACTACCGCCGACACAACGACGAGGAACTGCCAGTCTGGAAGGAGGAACACAACGCCTCCCACCGCAAGTTCCGCGCCCGCGTCGAGCACACCTTCGCCCGCATGAAGAGCTGGGAGATCTTGCGCGACTGCCTCCTCAGAGGCGACCGTGTCCACCACGCCATGCTCGGCGTCACCCGCCTGTATAGCCTCACCCTCGCCGGATGACAGGTAAACGAGCAGGTCATCCGGCATGTCCAAGAGCAGTTACGGGACACCTTCTACGAGCTCGTGAATGGTTGGCGGTGAGGCGTCGAGGGGTTCGACGTGGCTCTGTGTTCACATCTGCCGCCCCGAGGCCAGGTCTGCGGTTTGTTGGTGGGACAGCAGGCCGGCGACGGCCTGGACGGTGTCGCTCATGTGCCCGCGGCGGCCGAGGTGGCGGGCCAGGGCCCGCCAGTTCTTCAGGTGGGCCCTGCCGTGCTCAACCCGGATTCGGCGTGAGGAGTGCGCCTTGCACCGGCGCTCGTGGACCTCTTCGTACCAGTCAGGGGCGTTCTTCTTGAACTTGCGGTGCGGCGGCGTCACCACCCGTCCACCGGTCCGGGCACCCAGCCCCTGGTAGCCAGCATCGGCCAGGATCTCCACTGCGGGCCCGTCGGCCAAGAGCTTGACCAGCCCCAGCTGGCGGGCGTGGGTGATGTCCGCGCAGCTTGCGGGACGGGCTGGACTGCACCACAGGACGTGGTCTTCGACGTCCGTGACCACCATGAATCTGACGGCGTTCTGCCTGTTCTTGCCAGAGATGAACCTGTCCCGGTCCTTGCGTCCGGCAGCGGGCCGGGGGACCCGGATCTCCGTGCCGTGCCGATACCGAGGAACGGTCATCCCTTCTCCCTGGCCATCCGCCGAATGAAGACAACTATGGGCAGATGGAAGGGACTTGTGGAGCGCCCGGTGCCGCGAGAGTGGCACGCCGGGTGCGGGAAGAGGCCCAGAGAAACGGTTCGATCGAAAGACGAGACCGCGCTCTGGGCCGACTTCACCACCGGCTGTTCTCTCACACCTCCCTGAACTGGCGCGGCAGGTCCCTGACCAGCCACGACGTCATTGTGAACAGCATCGCGGCAACCACCACCTACGCCGGGCTGAAAGTCCATGCGGAACTCGACCCGGGCACCTACGACACCGGCATCAAAGTCACCGACAGAGATATCGACGCCCTGCCCATGCGCAGGTACCGCTTCCACGGCGACTGGAACTACACCCTCCACCCGCAACAGCACGACACAGCGGGCGCGGCCGAGGGTCCGTCGGCAGCCGAAAACTCGTCCTCGTGGCACCTCGCCAACGGTCTTCGCAGCCCGGAACTGACTGGCATGACCGAATCGGCGCTGGACGAACTCGTCGACCGGCTGTCCCAGAAACTCGATGAACGGCGGGAAAGCGGGCGATCCCGGCAGAGAAGAGGCGAACGCCTCCGTGCTCGCGGGGCTGGCGCCAAGGACAAGCTGACCACCACCGACAGAGTTCTGGCTACCGTGCTCTACCTGCGTAAACTCGGCCACCGAGACCTGATCACCCAGCTCTTCGGAGTCAACGGCAGCACCCTCACCAGGGCTGTTCACCAAGTCCAGCCCCTCCTCGCCGAGCACGGCCACACCATCCCGCCCTCGACAGCCAGGTTCCGCACGCCCACCGACGTCACCGCGTTCCTCACCAACCGCAGCCACACGAAGATCAAGTTGGCATGTTGATTCTCTGCGAGCCCATAGGCCCGCGCGTCCACTCACACGTACTCGGCTTCCGCCTCGGCGAACTCCGTGTCCTCCAGGAGCTTCCGCAGCTCCCATATTAGCCCGAACCGGGTCTTTTCTCGCTCGCCATACGCCTTCAGCACCCAGCTATCCGTGATGCCGAGCTGCTCCGAGAGGTAGGCGACAACTTCGGGCGGTACGTCGGTCGGGTCGTCCAGAAACAACCCGAGATACCGCACGGTCGCCACCTGTACCGCGAAGCACAGTCGGCTGTGAGACCGCCGCTTCGGTTCCCTCAACTCCCGGTCCGCGTCGTCCAGGGAAGAAGAACCGCTCCAACTCCGTACGGGACGGCGCCCCAATTGCCCGCGTTCAACTTGAAGGTAGTCTCCCCAAAATTGTGGACACTTGGGAAGGCCATGACCCAGCCAGGACGGCTCGAGCCTGCTCCGATCATCGATCCTCTGGCTGCCTGCTACAGGAGACCAGGAGACCAGTCGCTATCATTACCGCAAGAGAACCGAGCTGACGCATATTGGGTTTTCATACAAACCCGGCAGTAGTCACGGATTCACATGTACACTACCACAGTTCGACGCCGCAAAACCTACCGTAGACTTCTATGATCACTGACCGTCGCCTCTGTCGTCGCCTTTTGCAAGGGAGCAGCCATGCAAGTGATTCGAGGGGCAGACCGAACAACTGCAGGTCCACCTTTGGCTCGTTACGAGATCATAGCAACAGACGACGTCGAAGAGGCGCGCCTGGCCGGAAGCAGCGTTTTTCGTGACCATCAACTAGTCCCCGAAAGTGCGACTTCACCGTTCCGCGCCCGGCTTCATTCGGTGACAGGCAAGGGGATGAGCTTGACCTATGTGGACTACGGCTCAAGCGTTCGCATAGTCACCAGTAGGCCGAGTACAGGCTTCCTGGTTCACATACCCCTCGCCGGACGGTCAGAAATTGTCAGCGCTCGTGAGGCAATAGACGCCAATCCAGTGAAGGCGGCGGTTCTTCATCCCACGGACCGGGTGGACATGAAATGGGAGAAGACCACTCCTCACCTCATTATCTGCCTTGATCGCGAAAGCATGGAGGGCCACCTTCGTCGCACTCTGGGGAGGACTCTGGATCGCCCATTGCGTTTTCACCTGGGCATGGAGCTAACCTCTCCGGCAGCTCGCTCCTGGCTTAATGTAATCGACCTACTCGTGAATGAATTTTCTACGTATGAAGCAGTTCCGCTCGCTATAGAGGAGTTGGAAGGTCTGGTATTTCAGCGTTTCCTGCTTGCACAGTCCAACACATATAGCGAAATTCTCATGAAGGACTCTCCCATCGCTCCAAAATCGATTCAAAGGGCGATGGCGATAATTGAAGCACATGCCGCTGAACCGCTCACCGTGGCAGACATCGCCGAGGCGGTAGGTACTGGAGTGCGTGCTCTGCAGGACGGATTCCGTCGTTACGCTGACACCACTCCCATGACCTACCTGCGTGAAGTACGGCTCCTCCGCGTACATGCCGATCTCTTGGAATCTGATCCCAGCAACATAAGCGTCACGGAGATTGCGACTCGATGGGGCTTCCTGCATCCTGGTAGATTCGCTATCCAGTACCGCGAAAGGTTCGGAGAGAAGCCTTCTGTAACTCTCCGTCGCTGATCTTTCATAAAGCCGAGAGGCTACAGTGATGACTGCCGCTGCTATCGAGGCATTGGCAGCGGTGGGTCGCGAGGCTGCGCCTGCAGAAATGCCAGGACAGCAATCGGATCTGGGGCGCATTGCCCACAAAGGCATCAAGTCCAGCGGATGCTAAGGGCGTTGAAGTTGCATGACCGAACACATGATTCGCGGCTGTCGGGCTCCCCTAACGAGCTCGTGCACGGTAGGCAGTGAGACGTCGGGCTCTTGATCGTTGATCATGGTTGTGTGGTGGGGAATGCGACTCGTGCAGTGATCATCAGCAACCGGCGGATCACGGGCCTGACGGCAGATGCGATCGCTGAACTCGTTCCTGAGATCGGCACGTTGTGGCACGAGCGCCACCAGGCCAGGCTCGCCTCCAGGCAGCGGAAGCGGACAGTGGGCGCCGGTGCAAAGCACCGGCTGGTGTTTGTCGATCGGCTGCTCGCCAGCCTGGTTCATCTCCGTCACGGGACGACTCACGATGTGTTGGCCTGCTGGTTCGGCGTGGACCGCTCGACCATCACCCGGGCCATCGGCGAGGTACGGCCCCTGCTCGCCGAGCGGGGGTGCACCGTCAGCCCGGACGTGCGGCTGCGAAGTCTGGCCGAAGTCGTTGATCATCTCGGCGTGACCGGGAAGGCCGGCATCATCGACGGCACCGAGATCCGAGTCCGCCGCCCGGCCGCCGGACGCAAGGACCGGGACAAGTTCATCTCCGGCAAGAACAAGCAGAACGCCGTCAAATCCATGGTCGTCACGGACGACGAAGGCCGCGTGCTGTTCTGCAGCCCGACCAAGCCCGCAAGCTGCGCAGACATCACCCACGCCCGCCAGTTAGGGCTGGTCAAGCTCTTGGCCGAAGGACCCGCCGTCGAGATCCTCGCCGATGCCGGCTACCAGGGTCTGGGTGCTCAGACCGGCGGACGCGTGGCGACACCACCGCACCGCAAGTTCAAGAAGAACGCCCCGGACTGGTACGAGGAGATCTACGAGGGCCAGCGCAAAGCGCACTCCTCACGCCGCATCCGCGTCGAGCACGGCATCGCTCACCTGAAAAACTGGCGGGCCCTGGCCCGCCACCTCGGCCGCCGCGAACACATGAGCGACACCGTCCAAGCCATCGCCGGCCTGCTGTCCCACCAACAGATCACGGACCTCAAATCAGCACGGCAGATGTGAACCCCGAGCCCCACTGACGTCCTCGACGTCTCACTGCCTACCGTGCACGAGCTCGTTAGACTCAGCCCGTGTAACAAAGGCCATCAACGCAACTACCTGGCTTCTGAGGTCTTGCCGAAGGCCTCTGCTGCTACAAAACAGCTCCTCCGTCTCACCACGTTGGACAAGGCCCGGCCCTGGTCATGGTTGCAGCGCGCCGACATGCGTCAGGTCGGCTGTGAGAACGTGGTGGTGCGATCCCACGACGTGGACGTGGACTGCCACTCGCAGTCCGCTGGCACAAGCTCGCTGGAACCAAACGGCTGCCGTTGAGCCAGAGCCAGAACCGAGCTCGCGACAAAGAACTGCTAGGTCCTCTGCGGCACGGGTTCGTTCGCCAGGTAGTGCTGGGTGTGGTTCGGCTGCGTTGTCCATCCAGCAGCCGCCCCTCGGGGGAAGCACGATGCGCGGGCTCCACCACCCACTGATCAAGGCCGACCACTCGAGGTCTTGGTGTGCTGCGCGGCCTTAGCCTTGCCCCCGAAGCGTACCCTCTTGGGCCGGGCTCTCCTCGGCGGTTCTTCTCCACATCTCTGAAGTCTGTCCCGTGTGTGGCTGACTGATGCCCGGTTCTCTCCACGACGTCGACTGAGTCGTACGGTGTCAGGCCCTCCCGCGGGGCGAGATCCTCCCGCTGCGCCGCCGAGGGACACTCGATCATGGAGGTGCCACGCCGATTACGGACACCGCGGACTGGGTCCGCATCTGGTGGCTTGTCCTTGTGTGCCGGCTGGACGGACTTGGCGATGAGCGATTGCTGTTCATCGCCAAGGTCAGAGGTTGACCGGGGCCTCTACCTCGACCAGCCGGAGAAGGCGCTCGTGCTGCGTAGGCGATAGGAAGCTGTGTCAGAACCCTTGATCTGTGACGTTCCGTAGCGCGAGTGGGAAATGGTGAAGTGCAGTCGCTTCGAGCCGAGGGGTAGCGGCATTCAGACGGACTGAGTAACGGTCAGGTTGATCACCATGGGAGGCAATCTTTCCGTAAACCGGCTTCTTGTCCGATAGGTGCCTGTTGTTGATCGGTGAGCTAATGATGTGATCTTCTCCATGAAGAAGATCATGACGCTCACTGCCGCCATGGCATTCGCCGCTTCGCTGATGACGGGGACTGCCAGCGCCGCCCCCATGCCCGTGCAGCCGCACCCGTGGGACCAGCGGGTCAAGTGCCAGACAGACGACCGGGAAGGCAGACACATCGTCACCCGCTACGGGAACTCGGAGCTGGGCTGGCATCACTTCACCGGCCGTCACAACATCAAGAAGTGCTCCACCCTGTATGCGGCCCTGCATGATCGTGTGGACCGGGACGATCACCACGGACACCTCGAGTACGACGGGGTCGTATTTGAGACAGGTGTCCCCAGGCCACGTCAAGTGAAGTTCACGGTGGTCGTGCAGTACACGCGCAAGACCACAGATGGCCGCTATGATGCCGGTCGCGGTCAGAAGATCGGCGTCATCACGGCGTACTGCCACAACCAACCGGGGAACAAGTGTCCGGCATGGGCCAAGCTGTGAACTCTCCTGAACCAGGCGTCGAGCAGGCGGCCATCGGCCGTCTGCTCGATCTCGTCCGCTCCTTTGTCACCACGCACGTGTCGTGGAAACCGCTGTTCATCGGCGCGGTCATCACGGGCGACGACCGCATGCGCCTCTATTTTCGTTCACCTGAGCGGGACCGCACGTATGGTGTGGACGTACTGATCAGCAACACGGGGCCCGGCCTGACCGGCGCTCTGGTGTCACCAGCGTTCCTGGCCAACGAGCACTTGCATATGCCTTCCGACGATCCGCACTGCGATGTGATCGTGAATCTCACCGACTACTGATGGATGGGATGTGTCACGCTCATTCGCTGGTCAGCGCAAGGCGTTGGGGGCCAGTCGGATCGTCTCTGGCTGTATCCGCCGGATACGTATGGGCTTGGGCTTGCCAGCCATTTTCACCGGTTCGACGGGGTGTGGTGACGCGCGTGGTGGCCGGGGAGGGCGGGTGAGGCGGCGGACCATGAGGGTGATGAAGGTCCAGGTGATGTGGGCCTCGCTGTGGGAGATGAGCCTTTCGTAGTCGCGGACGTTTCTCCTGGCTCTCATGATCCACGAGATGGCCCGCTCGACTCGCCACCGCTTGGCGAGGACGGCGAATCCGTCCTGGTCTTTGCGGCGGGGCACTGTCTTGAGGGTGATGCCGAGGAAGGAGTGGGACCAGTCGACGAGGGTTCCGCCGTAGGCGGAGTCCGCCCAGGCGAGGGCGAGTTCGGGATGGGTCAGGCGCAGGCGGAAGAGCTGGTCACGGGCGGGGATGCTGTCGTGCGGCGAGGCCTTGGTGACCATGACGGTCAGCGCCATGCCGCGCATGTCGACGGCCAGGTGCCTCTTCCTGCCGTTGATCAATTTTCCGCCGTCGAAGCCCCGGGTGTCCTGGACAACTGTCTCGGCGCCCTTAACGGACTGGGAGTCCAGGATGACCGCCACGGTGTTGGGATTGAGGCAGGGTCTTTGAGAAGTGATCTTGTGTCCGGGTTCGTCAGGTCGGTCCGAGGGCGGTGAGGGGCCGCTGGTGGTCACGGCCGGTGCGGCGGAGGGCGGCGGCGATGTGGGTGTGGCGGTCCTGGCGGTGGACGCCGATGGCGAGATTGCGCAGGCCGGCCATCACGCGGGGCAGGTGCCGGGTGCAGATTTTGGAGGCGTCCTCGCGGAAGG
>NZ_JBIVUE010000040.1:0-17400 GCF_044757045.1 Streptomyces sp. NPDC091377
CGACAACGTCAACTTGGCCTTCGGCCGCCCCGTACGCGCCATACCGCAAGCCTACACATCTGAACAGAATTCCCGACTCAGAAGACTAGGGGGTGGAAGGCACGGTGCCGAGTCTTCCACCGGTCAGTGCCAGGCGCGGTCGACTCCGGTGGGGTTCTCTCCCTGGACGGGGCCGATGAAGTCCTCCATGATCCCTCGCAGTCGCTCCACCCGTGCCCGGTCGAGCATGAACTCGCGGAATCCGCCCGGGTCGGTGTTGCGGTACTGGTCGATGGGCTTCCAGCCGGGGATCTGCACATCCCGGCGGGCGGGCCACTGCGCCGATGCCTGCTGGGCCTGCCGGGAGAGCCGGTAGCTCATGTAGAGCTTCGCGGCGGCGGGATGCGGGGCGTCCTTGAGGATCGCTCCGGTCTGGTACCAGGACTGGAAGAAGTCCTCCCTCGGCAGGATGAACCGCATCGGGTCGCCCTCGGGCGGGTTGAGGGAGTAGAAGGAGGTGAACGTCGCCGCCCGCTCGCCCGAACCGATCACCGCCAGCGGGGTCGCAGTGCCCCGTACCCACAGCGGGTTCTGCTTCAGCAGCTTCTCCAGCCAGCCGTAGCCGTGCTTGGCGATGATCCGCTCGAACTGGTAGAGGACGGCGTCGTCGTCGTGCGGATACGTCAGTACGATCCGGTCCTTGAGATCAGGACGCAGATAGTCGAGCGCCTCCCTGGGCGCCTGTTCCTCGGGAACGACGTCGGTGTCGACGACATTGGAGAAGGCGAACACGAAAAGGGCGTAGTAGGCGCCGTCGGAGTCCGCGAAGTCCGGGTCGACCTGGTCCAGACCCTCCGGCCGGAACGGCTGCAGGAGGCCCTGCTCCTTCCAGTACGGGAAGTCGTTCACGGTCTGGACATGCACCACGTCCACCCGGTTGTCCCCGCGAATGTGCTGGGCGTCGATCCGGGCATTGTGGAACTTGCTGAGATCGACGGTCACCTCGATGTCGATGTCGGGGAATGCCTCGCGGAACCCGGCCGTGTACATCCCCGCCTGCTCGGGCGCGTCACCACCGGCATAGACGACGAGCCCACCGCCCTCCGCCCTGGCCTGCTCGTACAACCCCGTGAGTGCGTCCGTGCTCATCACTCGTCTCCTTGGCTTCGCTGAATGGCCCTTACGAGGAGGCCGGGGGCCTGGCCGGCCAGGAGCACCCGCATACGATCCGACCAGCACCGATCTCACTTGAAATGCCACAATTCTTCCTAAGTGTGAACTATGCACCATTGCAGGAATAGTGGCCTGGAACTGGCCATGGTTCCAATGGGGTACTGTCCGGACTCGCCCCGCACCGATCAGAGGCCGCCCTCGGACCCCGCGTCCCCTGCTTCCGGCGCGAACGCTCCCCAGATGCCAAGCGCCTCGCCGCGGCTGGTGCCCGTCGGCAGAGCTGGCGGTACCCGCCCGCGCGCTGCCGACGGCCGGGCTCTGGGACATGCCGGCCCCGTTCATCCCTGCGATCGGCGAGCACCGATGAACCGGCGCCCGCCAGCCGCCGGTTCACCCGGCCTCACGCCCGCCGAGTACGGGAATGGGTCGTTCCGCGCGTTCCCGGCGTCACCGACCCCCCCCGCGGCCACACCCGGGCCCAGGCAGTGAGGGCCAGGCCCGGTGGTGCGCCTGCCGAAGGGGCCGATACGGGGGGGGGCTGGCGGCGGCTGGTCAACGCCCATCTGCACTTTCTCCATCCGGCCGTCGGGTGTCTGTCCCTGCCCCCCGCGGCCGTCGAACGGCACGGGATGGCGGTGCTGCTGCGCGGCGGACACGGCGCGTTCGGGTCGCTGACCGCGCTCGCCCTCGCCGAGCGCGGCCGGCGGGTCCTCACCGGGGACGTGATCCTCCTCGACACCCCGCCCCCCCCGGCAGCGCCGTGTACCGGGTGAAGGGCGGGACGAGCGCCTTCATCCGTCCGCCCGATACCGTATGCCGCCAGCTAGCCACCCTGCTGCTCCCCACCCACCACACTCGGCGAGTCGACCTGGCCGGACATGCCAGCCTCCACGCCCTGCCGACGGCCGGGCCGGTACAGCTCGCCGCCGCTGTGATCGAGGACATCGACGGAGCCCCTGTCTCGGTGACGCCCCGGAGTGCCTGGACCCCCACACCGACACAGCGGTGTGGGGGAAGGCCGGCTCCCACCTCCTTGACCGGGTCCTCGACCACGGCGACCTCGTCCTGCGGACCCTGGAAACCGAACTCCCCACACACCATCGGCTCCTCCTGACCCGCGCCCTTGCCGACTGGATACCGCGCCACACCGTCCGCGCCACACCCCAACTGCCGGCCGGCCGGATCGATCACCTCACCCGCCATCACGCATCCCACTGGAGGCGCACCATGACGAGACCCGAGTTCTCCACCCGGTCCCGGTACATCGGCGCCCGGATCCATCTCGTGCACGGCCGAGCCCGCCTCCGGCCACGGGTCGAAGAAGCGGACCGGGCCCGGCCGACCGTGCTCGGCCCGGCAGCAGGCACCACGTCCTCACCGACGGGCAGAGCATCGCGCTCGCGGTGTCGCTGACCGGCGGAAACCGCAACGACGTCACTCAGTTGCCGCTCCTGCTGGACAAGGACCCGGCCGTGGCCAGCGGGTGCTGCCCCGGACGCCGGCCCGGCGCGTTCCTCGCAGACCGCGGCAACGACCAACAGGTACCGCCGCCTGCTGCGGCAGCGCGGCACGCGCCCGGGTCACCGCCGAACGCGGCAGGCCATACTCCTCCGGACTGTGCGTTCCCCGGTACGTGGCCGAACGCACCGTCGCCCGGCTGCACGGCTTCCGCCGCCTTCGGATCCGAAGGGAACGACGCGACGACATCCACGAAGCCTTCCCCGGCCTCGCCACCTGCCTGATCACCCACCGCCACGTGCAGCCGCACTTGTCAGGACCTCTTACCGATTCGGGGCTGACGCCCTATTTGACAGCCGCCTGCCGATGCTCGATCTCGGCGACATGCCGGCCCGGGACTACGAGGCTTTGGATCCGTCCGACACGCGCTTCGTCGGACTCGGACATGCCCTGCGCGTGCTCGCGCAGTCGTACGCAGAGCACCCGGTTGCCGGGAGGAGTGGCGACCCTGGAACCCGGTCCAAGCCCGGAGTGTCACAAGGTCAGCGACCGAGCCGGTTCCTATGTACCAACCGAGTGCGTTCATGTGTACGCCGACACCGGCCGACCAGCGCGTTCTGTTCAGGCTTTTGTCATGCGCGGCGCACATTTGGGACTGATCGACGACCGACGCAAGTGGTCACTGTTCAAGCAGCTGTCGGCACGAGGCTGGAGGAAGTCCGGAGCACGCACCACGGAGCTGGTTTCCGTGCCAGCGTCCTCTTTGACGGTACGCCGACGGTGTCCCCATGCTGGACGGTCCCGAACCTGCAGCGTGTTCCAGAGCGAGCCTCTCGAACAGCAACCAACCGGGGGAGTGGTGCACTGCAAGGCTGGTCGATATGCGCGCGAGCCGCTGTGTGACGCTGCCGGGGGGCGAACGGCGGCGGGTGCCTTTGCGGTGTCAGGTGCGGCCGGTCTCGTGGGCCCACATGGCGACTTCGACGCGGTTTCGGGCGCCGAGCTTTCGCATGAGGCTGGCGAGGTGGGCTTTGACGGTGCTTGGGGTGATGTGAAGCTGGCTGGCGATCTCATTGTTGGTGCGGCCTTGGGCTACAGGCCGGAGGACTTCCTCCTCGCGGGCGGTGAGCGGTTCTGTCGGCTGCCTCGGTGGTGAGGTCTGTGCGTGGGCGAACGCTGCGAGCAGTCGGACAGTCACGCTGGGTGCGATCAGTGCGTCTCCGGCGGCGGCGGCGTGGATGGCCTGGGTCAGCAGGGCGGCTCCGGCGTCCTTGAGCAGGAACCCGCGGGCTCCGGCTCTGAGCGCCCCGTGGACATATTCGTCGAGGTCGAAGGTGGTGATGACTACGATCGGCAGGGGATCGGTGACGCTGGGGCCGGCGAGGCGTCGGGTGGCTTCGATGCCGTCCATCAGCGGCATTCGGATGTCGAACAGGCCGACGTCGGGGCGCAACTGGAGTGCCAGGCGGACTGCCTCGCGCCCGTCGGCGGCCGCGCCGACCACTTCGATGTCGGGCTGGGCGTCGAGCAGCATCGTCAGCCCGGTGCGCACGATGGGCTGATCGTCGGCGATGAGGACCCTGATGGTCATCGTGGCGTCCCGGTTCGAGGCAGGACCGCCTCCACCCGCCAGCCCCGCTCGGCGGCGGGGCCTGCGTGGAAGGTGCCGCCGAGCAGTGAGGCGCGTTCGCGCATGCCCACCAGGCCGTAGCCTGCTGGGGCGCGCCCGCCGGCGGTGGAGCCGTCGTCGTCGACGCTCAGCCGTACCTGGTCGGCGTCGCCTGTGACAGCGACGGTGACCTGGGTCGCGTGGCGGGCGTGCCGTCGAGCGTTGGTGATGGACTCCTGGGCCAGGCGGTAGATCGCGGCCCCGACCGCCGGGCTGAGGTCGTCGAACTCGCCGATCAGCGTCACCTCGACGCAGGGACGTGTCTGGCCATCGGTGGCGAGCTGCTCGACCTCGGCCACGCCGGGCTGCGGCGCGAACTCGGTGTCCTGTGTGGCGCGGAGCACGCCGACGATGGCGCGCAGCTCGGTCAGGGTGCGGGTCGCTGCGTCCTCGATGACGGCCAGGGCCTCGGTGGCACGCTCGGGGTGGGAGGCCGCGATGGCACGTCCTGCCTGGGCCTGGATGGCGATGCCCGAGACGTGGTGGGCGACGGTGTCGTGGAGGTCACGAGCGAGCTGTTCGCGTTCGCGGGCCTTGGCCTGGTCGATGTCGCGGATGAGGATCTTCGTGTGATAGCGGATCGCGGCGCCGAGCGCGGCGGCGAACAGGAAGAACCCGTACGATGCGACCGAATCCGCCAGGCTGGTGGTGTCGGCGACGTTGGTGATGGCCAGCCAGAGCAGGATGACGCCGAGGCCGCATGCGGCCTCCCGACCGGAGCCCCACCGGAACAGTGCGTAGGCCAGGATCAGCGCCGCGGAGATGCTGTTGAGCAGGGTGCCTTGCGACCCGGTGAGGATTCTGACCATGTCGACGATCGTCAATGTGCCGAAGGAGACCGCAACCCCGACGAGCGGGTGCGTGCGTCGCCACAGCAGGGGGCCGAGGACCGCGAGCACTGCGAGCAGCAGCAGCGGGCGTGGCGCCAGGTCCTGGCGAAGCGTCACTTCCAGCAGGGACCAGCAGATCAGTACTGCGACCAAGGCCCAGTCCCGCGGCCTCCGGTCCGGGGCATTCGTGGGTCGAGGCTCCGCCCACAGCGAGCGGAGTGCGTTGGTGGCCATCCGATCAGCCTAGGCGGCCCGCGTGCTCGGTGTATCCGCCGAAAGTACAAGAACCCGGCTGTGCCAACGGCCAGATCGAATCAGGCTCCGCGGCTGATGTGCCCGCCGTCGGCATCCGTGACGGTGGAAGCACCCACCCCATCAAGCCAGGAAGCATTGTGATGAGAACGCCCCAATCCCATACCGCCCGAGAGAATCCGCCGGCCCAGAGCACGCTGGAAGATCTGCGCATGCCCGTCCAGGCCAAGCTCGCAGCAGCATGGACCAGCTTCATGTTCCTCTACATCTACGTCGACTACCTCGCCCTGTACAAGCCCGGCTTCGTCGACGACATCCTGGCCGGCATCGTCCACGAGTTCGACACCGGTCCAGCCTTCGTCGCCCTTGCGCTCACGCTCATGGCCATCCCGATCCTCATGATCCTGCTCTCCGCGACACTGCCCGCCCGTCTCAACCGCACCAGCAACCTCGTCGTAGCAACGCTCTACATCCCCGTCTCGATGTTCAACGCGGCAGGGGAGCCCTGGACC
The DNA here is from genome assembly GCF_044757045.1 of Streptomyces sp. NPDC091377. Taxonomy (NCBI): domain Bacteria; kingdom Bacillati; phylum Actinomycetota; class Actinomycetes; order Kitasatosporales; family Streptomycetaceae; genus Streptomyces; species Streptomyces sp. NPDC091377. The sequence goes on from NZ_JBIVUE010000040.1 coordinate 5,874, forward strand.
TACTTGTACTTCTACGGCCTCTCCATCGGACTCGAGGTGCTGCTCCTGGCCTTCATCCTGTGCTCCGCCTGGACCTGGCCACGCCGCACCGCATCACCGGCGACCCTGGCAGCCGGCCTCGACAGCGAGCCACTCCGCAGGCCGCATCAGGCGTGACTGCCTGCGCCGCGCCCGACCGAGGCCCCGGGTGATGTCTCTGGCTGTAAGTGACAGCGTCCTTGGAATGTCCCCAGTACTTCCTCAGCTACTACATCCAGTACTTGGCCCACGAACCCCCGCCTCCGGGCAGCGCGAAGTACTTCTCATGGACGAACCCGACGCCTACCTCTCCGGCAGCGGCCAGCAAGACCTGCTGCGCATCTTCGAAGACTTCGCCTACCCCAGCTGATTCCGGCCGCTTCCCGTGCCAAGTCGTGTACGTGACGCACTCGCCCTTCCTCATAGACAAGAACCACGGCGAACGCAGGGCGAGGGCGACGAAGGAACCCGCGTGGTACGCAACGCCTCCCGCAACCACTACGAGCCACTGAGATCAGCTTTCGGTAGCTTCGTCGGAGAGACGACCTTCATCAGTAGCTGCAACCTCATGTGCGAAGGGCAGTCCGGCGTCAAGGAGGACATCGGCGAGCGGGTCGGCCTGGTTCGCGTCGTCGATGACGACGATCGGGAGCATCCTGGTGGCGCGGATCGTCTCCAGGACGGCGGTGGATGACGGCGTGGTGGTGTTCATCGGCCCAGCCATCCTCCGTCGACGGGCAGCAGGGTGCCGTGGACGTAGTCGGAGGCGGGTGAGCAGAGGAAGAGTGCGGCGCCGGCGAGGTCCTGGGGAGTGGCCCAGCGGCCGGCGGGGATGCGGCTCAGTATGGCGGCGTTGCGCTCGGGGTCCTGGCGCAGCGCGGTGGTGTTGTCGGTGGCGACGTAACCGGGGACGATGGCGTTGACGTTGACGCCGTGGGCGGCCCATTCGTTGGCGAGGGCGCGGGTGAGGCCGGCGATGCCGGACTTGGCGGCGGCGTAGCCGGGGACGGTGATGCCGCCCTGGTAGCTGAGCAGTGACGCGGTGAAGAGGATTTTGCCTCGGCGTCGTTCGAGCATGCTGCGGCCGACTTCGCGGGCGAGGACGAACTGGCTGGTGAGGTTGACGGCGAGGACGTGGTCCCAGTCGGCGTCGGGGTGGTGGGCGGCGGGGGCGCGGGCTATCGTGCCGGCGTTGTTGACCAGGATGTCGACCGGGCGGCCGAGGCCGGCGAGGCGGGTGGCGAGGTCGGCGGTGGCGGTGCGGTCGGTGAGGTCGGCGTGCAGGATCCGGCAGTCACGGCCGAGGGCCTTCACGCGGTCGAGGACTTCCTGGTCGGCGGGGCGGGGCGGGGCGGGGCGGGTGCGGTGGCGACGGCGACGGCGACGATGTCGGCGCCGGCGGCGGCCAGTGCCTCGGTGATGGCCAGGCCGATCCCGCGGCGGGCGCCGGTGACGACGGCGAGGCGTCCGGTGAGGTCGAACAGCGGTTGGTGGGCGGTGGTGGTCATGCGGGGTCGTTCCCTTCGGTGGGCCCGGTTCCGGTGATGCGGCAGTCGATGAGGATCTTCATCTCGCCGGTGCCGCCGTCCAAGGCGGCGAAGGCCTCCCGGGCGCGCTCCAGTGGTTCGGTACGGGAGATGAGGGTCTCTGCGGGGATGTGGCCGGCGGCGAGGAGGCGTGCGGCTTCCTCGAAGTCGGCGCGCTGGTAGAGGCGGGCGCCGATCAGGCTCAGTTCGCGCCAGAAGAAGCGGTGCAGGTTGAGTTCGCGGGGGGTGGGGTGGATGGCTACCAGGACCAGGCGGCCGCGCGCGGCGAGGCAGTCGACGGCGGTGGTGACGCCGCCGGCGGCGCCGGAGACCTCGAAGGCGACCGCGGCGCCGGCTCCGCCGCTCCAGGTGGCGACCTCGGCGGCGATGTCGGTGGTGGCCGGGTTGAGGGCGGTGACACCGAGTTTCTCGGCGACTGAGCGCCGGTAGGCGTCGGGTTCCACCAGCAGGACGTCGGCGCCGGCGGCGCGGGCGATGGGCCGGCGCCGCGAAGGGCGCGCCGAACTGCTCGTCGCGTCGGGGAGACGAAGCCCTTCCCGGACTCTCCTCTGTACGATGTGATGGTCCTCGATCTGAACGCTGCGTGACGAAACAGCGCTGCTGCGGCTGATCCGCGCCGGCCACCGACAGGCGCACCTTCGGTCATGTGCACGAGGCGCCCAGACGGATCCCTCCTGCGACCGACCGGAGGGCGGCTCCGGTTGTGCTGGGCTGTTCTCCCGAGCAGATTGGGCCGTGCCCCCGTTGTCAGGGTCTGACCTGCCGGTACGGGGGGGGAATGCGCAGATCCCCCCGCTGCCGGCGGCGAGCCCGACAGGGTTGGACTCTCTGAGTCCTTCCTCGTTGAGGTAGTCGTAGAACAGCCGCACCGGAACCAAGCGTTGCTGCAGCGTTGCGTTCGCTGAGCCGGCCCCGGAGTCCAGCACGACGACATTGCCTCCCCGACGGCTAGGCCGCGTCGCTAGCTCCTTCACGAACGCCGCCACGTGCAGACGCTTCGCGACGAGCGGGTTGATCCCCTCTCGCTCGCAGACCAGCAGGTACTCAGCAAGTCCCCGCGCGTACGCGTCGGTAGTCTGGGGTGCCCGCCCCAAAACCGTCCGTATTCGCAGCCAGTCGGCTGCCCTCTCGTGGCGGCCCAGGACTGGCCACTTCTCCTCCAACACCACCGCGCTGCCCAACGGATCTCCTCAGTACGTGGGGACGCCGCAGGATACGAGCCACATCCTCGGCGCGTGATGCCACGTAACTAATAGGAAAACCGTCGGCAGGGACCTCCACTTCGCCCCGTTGTCGATCAGGTGACGGATGGCGTCGACGATCTGCCGGTGAGGCCACTTCTCGCACTGCGGGACGAGCAGCATCCTGAGCGAGGACATCTGTCCCCTATGTATGCGCCGGTCCGTCAGGCCGGTTTTCTGTAGCACTCCTTGCAGCATCCGATTTCCCGGACATGGGGAGTGGGTGTCCGGGCCGCATCCTGGGCGAGGGTTGCCTAGGTGGTCGGTTCCTGCACGGGTGGGTGGCGAATTCGGCCAGTGGGTTGTTCGATCAGGTCAGTATTCGGCGCACTACTGCCGGGTTTTGTCCGCTGTTCGGTAGATCTTGTTCTCGACCAGGTGCAGGCGACTGTCTGACCACATAAGCAGTTCGGGGGCTTCATGAAAAGAAGAACAGGGCTGTGGCGTGTCGGCGGGCGGACAGTGACGGTGATGACGGCGGTCGCTGTCGTGTCAGCCGCAGCGCCCTCCGCCACGGGTGCGGGCAGTCCCGATGACCTGCGGGTCGAGTCGTACGTGGTGCCGGTCGGGGCGGTGAAGCCCTCGCTGGAGGAACTACAGAGCGGGCGCGGTGTGGAACGCCTGCGTCAGCTCGCGCGGCAGGCGGAACCGGGGGCACGGCTGGCCCGGGAGACGGCGGGCCCGGCCGCCTCCTACGCGCCGCTGTCGCAGCGGCCGTCCGGGTCCCCGCCCGCCACTACAGCAGGTCCAGCGCCGTCGGCCGGAGCGGGGGCGCGGATCGCGGCGCCGGAGCCGGCCCGGACCATGACCTTCGAGGAGTGCAAGAAGGGTCTGGGCAGCGACAAGGCGTTCTTCGTCAAGTCCCGGTTCGCGGTGTGCAACGGCGCGTCCTTCCTGCAGACCTGGATCCGTAACAGTCAGTCGGTCGGCCAGAGCATGTTCAACGTGCGCGCCATCGGAACGATCGCAAAGAACAGCCGCACGATCAGCTTCCAGTACCACTTCACCGAATTCATCACGGCCGGCACGACAGGGGCCGCCGCCATGCCGATCACCACGAAGGGAAACATCCCCAGGAGTTGGCCGTCCGCAGCACGCTACACCCGGGGAGGGACCATCCCGAATGGGTCGAGGACGTTCGCCGAACTCAAGGCACTGGGCACGTTCACGGAGACGGTGAACGCCAAGCCCGGGCAGGGCAGCGACGGTAGCACCGACCTCGTTTTCGCCGTCTACGAGCCGGCCATTAGCTACAGCGCCCCAGCGGGCTGGACACTGGGCGGAGCCCAGGGCGGCAAGCTGTTCATGCTCGCACCGCGGTGGGACGCGGCAACGTACCTGGCCAACTCCACCGGGGGCGGCAACCCGGCCAAACGGGGCGCGGCGACGTTCAGCTATGTGCCGACCCTGACCTACAGCGCGAAGGCTGGCGCCGAGGAGCGCGCTGTGGCCCAGCACATCAAGACGGCATTCGCCAAGCCGGCGGACACCAAGCCGTACATGTCGGCGAAGAGGGTGCCCGGCGGGACACTCGACGACCCGCTCCACCGCACCGTGAAGAAGACCCGCAAGGACGACAACCGCAAAGAAGCGGTCAAGCAGTGCAAGCGGTACTGGGGCGCCAACTGCACCTGGGGCGGCGAGCGGGAATGCGACGAGTATCCCTTCGCCACCACCTACGAAGGAGCTGCAGAGTCCCAATACGATGCGGACGCGAAGAAGTTCAACTTCTCCGTACGGCCCATCGCCAAGGCAGACAACGGCGCGGGCGGCAGCCTCCTGCTCAGCTTCTACGCCAAGAACCGGATCATTGACGGCATCAACGACAGCTTCATCGTGAAGACCGTCTCCTGAGTTCACGCGACAGCCGGGCATGGACGGGGCAACTGCCGGGGACCACCCTCAAGTCACCCCCGCCCATGTCGTTCTAGACCTCGGCGGGCCAGAACTGCACGAGGTAGCGCTCCACGCCCTCACCCGTCCCTTCCCCCTCCGACAGCGCGGCGGCCTCAGTGCGCCCGGTGCAGTTCGCCCGCACCCGCCACAGGCCGGGCCGGCCGAGAGCGAACGCGTCCTCGGTGCGGCCCAGGCTCATGGACCATACGGCGACCTCGCCACTGGACGATACGAAGTCGGCCTCGGCCCACTCGTCCCAGCCGGAAGGGTCCTGTCCCGGCGGCTGCCCATCCCACACCTCCACGTCGACCAGGGCGGTGTGGGTGTGACCGGCACTGTAGAAGTCGAGACGACCCGGGAAGGGGTTGAGGAAGACGCCCTGCTCGAAGTCGTCCGGGAACGGCGTGGGCAGGTCGGCGTCATCAGACTCCTGGAGCCCGAAGGCGTGACATCCCACATCGGCCTTCAGGTGATACTGCCGGACAAGCTCCTCAGCCACGAACACTCCCTCGACGTGACACATGACGGGTCACGCTGATCGTAGGCCGCCAACGCGTAGGAACGCTGCAGCATCGCGGCCTTGCCGTCGGACCCGCTGACGCGGTGGCCGCGATTCCCGCGCCCGGCGTCACCCCCGCCACAGTCCGCAGAACCCCACGGCGGTCCCGTCCGTACTCATCGCTCATCCGTCGCAGTGACACGGGGGCTTCGGATGCGACATGGTGGAGGTCCGGCCCGTCGTCCATCCCCCGTGGCGACGGGCCGGATCCGTATTCAGCGGGCGAGGACGATGTCGACCGGCGTGTTCGGGCAGGTGCTCAGGATGTCGGTGAGTGCGGTCTGCTCGGCCGTGTCGATGGCGAGTCCCCAGCGGGTTTTGATCACGACCCAGTCGGTGCCGTAGGTGCAGCGGTGGCTGGCGGCGGGGCGCTGCCAGGTGGCGGGGTCCTGGTCGGCCTTGGACCGGTGGAAGAGGCGGACACCCCGATCAGCGTGTCGGAGTCGTCGAGGTCGTTGGCGTACGCTCGCCGTTCCGCGACGGTCCAGGCGGAGGCAACGGGATCACCTCCTGGGCGTGGCACCGTACGTGCGTTCCCGCCCCCGGACCGGAGGGGAAGTGTCAGGAGTCGCCCTCCGGCCCGTCGTACGCTCCCTCCTGCACTGGCCTGGACGGCGCAAGACGATGGACTCGGCTGAGAGGGAGACCCGGGAACGGCTGAGGCCGGGTGCGCGCCCCAGGGCGGCATTCTGCTCGTCGGCCTGTCGCGCGAGGCAGTGGCGGAAGGAACGTCGGCCGCGCTGGCTCATGCGTGTCCGCCGCGACCACCATGGCCAGGGACGCCACCCTTACGCCAGAGGTGCCCATCGAGTGATGCTGCACAACTGACGCAGCCGTCCGTGCGTCACCGATAGACGTACAGATACATCCGCCCATCGGTGTGCGGGCCCCTGCATTGCCAGGGCCACCCGGTCTCAAAACGGATTAGCTCGCCGCGTAAGTCACAGGCAGGCCGATTGGGGAAGGTTTCCCCGGTGAACACCCATCCCGCCGCAGCGCTGCTGCTCTGCGCGGTGGCCGTGGGTACAAGGCTGCCGAGAGTCAGGGCTGCCCCGACTGCGGCTGCGGTAAGGACCTTACGAAAACGCATGGCTCTCCCTCTTGCTGCTGTGTACGTCTCCTACCGGCGTAGCGTCCGCCTGGTCAGAGCTTCTGTTTCGAAGCCAAGTTCTGAGTAGCCATCGGGCTCACGCCAGTGAAGCGTGCCGAGGGCTCCGGGCGGCCGGAGCGCCCGTGTTCCGGGGCTCGACGTCCAGGGTGCCAAGAGCGATGGCTGCCTACCTTGTCATTCCGCGCGGGACGTTTGACGATTCGCGCACGCCTCGGGGGGCAGGTTTCTGTAGTCCCGTGGCGGTATCCCGTAAGCGGTCCGGAACAGGCGGCTGAAGTGCATGGGGTTGGTGAAGCCCCAGCGGGCGGCAATAGCCTGGATCGGTTGGGAGCTCAGGCGAGGATCGGCCAGGTCGAGGCGGCAGCGCTCCAGACGGCGGTGGCGTATCCAGGCCGCCGGCGACGTGCCGTCCTCGGCGAGCAGCTGCTGGAGGTGGCGTAGGGAAATATGGTGGGCGTCCGCGATCATCTGGGGGGTCATGGCCGGGTCGGCGAGGTGCTGCTCGGCGAACGTGTTGATCCGGGCCCGCAGGGCGTTCCGGCGGGCCTCCGGCGTGAGCGCGTTCTCGGTTCCCAGCCACCGCGCGGCGACAGATGCCAGAAGGTCGAGACTGACTGAGGTGAGAGCGCACACGTCGGCCCGGGTGAAGTCACTGGCGCGTGCCTGGACAGTGGTCAGCCACTCGCCCAGCATGCAGCCCATGCCGCTGCGTGCGCTGATCGGGACGGCGAGCAGGCGGCGCATGGTCTTTTCCGGCAACGGCATCAGTCGGCGGGGAAGCTGCACGGTGATGTGCTCCCCGGCGCCGGGGACATCCGCGCGGTAGGGGCGGCTGGAGTCCAGCATCACCAGGTCCCCGGCGCCCAGCGCGGTGCACGTTCCGTCAACCGAGAGGCGGGCCGCCTGTCCCAGGAAGTAGTTGAATTGGTATACCTCGGGGTCGGACTGCCGGACGAGCTTCGCGGTCCGCGTAATCTCCAGATGCGGAAGCCGCATGTTGGAGATCTGCAATTCCCCCAGGGCCAGGGTTCGGATACTGGAGCGGAAGTCGTCCTGGTTGTTGCTGCGCAGCCGGTTGACCGTGTGCGACCGGCTGGTGAACTCGGTAAAGAGTTCGAATCTTTCGGGTGCGGCAACGCTCTCCGTGCTGAACTCCGTGACCAGCATCCCCAACCCCCATGGTCAGCAGCTTCCCTCGCATTCCGCTCCGAACGTGACACGGGGAGACGCGGACCGTCCAGTAGCGCGTCGGCCAGGTAACGCCTGTTCGTGAAGACAAGGACACCTGGATTCGTCGTCTGCTCCGGCGCTGGGTCGTCGAACGCTCCCAGTGCGCCACGGGGCGCTCTGTTTGTATCCCCGGCTGAGCCGGGAGGAACTCGGAAGGAGGTTCCTGGGCCGGATGACTTACCTGGATCCGAAAGGTGAAGGGGACAACAGCATGTCAGAAAACCAGCGACCGGGCTCAGTTGTCAGAGACGGTGCGCTGGGCGGCCCGCGCGATATGGCGAAGACTGGATTGTTTGAAGCCTAATCTCCAGAAGATGCAAGTTCCCATCCGTCGGAATCGACAGCTGAAACCGGCGCCGCACTCTGCTCCAGCTTCGATTGTTGGCCGGAGCACTTCCGCATCCACGCCAACCATGGTGCGATGACGCCCGGCGTCACGTCGGAAACCGTGGACGGCACGTCACAGAGGAAGATCGACCGGATCACCGAGGCGATGCGCCACGAGCGATACCGCTTCCGTCCGGTCCGGCGCGTCCATATCCCGAAGAAGAATGGGAAGACGCGTCCACTGGGACTGCCGACCTGGTCGGACAAGCTCGTCGGTGAAGTGGTACGCCTGCTATTGGAGGCGTACTACGCGCCGACGTTCTCCGACCGCTCTCATGGGTTTCGTCCCCGCCGGGGCTGCCATACCGCTTTGCGGGAGGTGGACCACACCTGGACCGGGACGTCTTGGTTCATCGAAGGGGACATCGCCAACTGCTTCGGCAGCCTGGACCACAAGGTCCTGCTGTCGATCCTCGGCGAGAAGATCCATGACCAGCGGTTCCTACGGCTGGTGCGCAACATGCTCAAGGCCGGATATCTGGAGGACTGGAGATGGGGCGCCACACTCCCCGGAGCGCCGCAAGGCGGAGTGCCCTCCCCTGTCCTGTCCAACATCTACCTACACAAGTTGGACGAGTTCGTCGAGACAGTTCTGATTCCGGAGTACACCTGAGGGAAGCGTCGGGCCCGCAACCCGGCATATCTGGAGTTGCAGAATCTGCTGGCGAAAGCCCGCCGGCGCGGCGACCGGTCCAGGCCCGTGCGCTGCGTCAGCAGATGGTCAGCCTGCCGAGCGCGGATCCCAGCGATCCGGCATACCGCAGGCTGCGCTACATACGCTACGCAGACGATCACCTCCTCGGTTTCACCGGACCGAAAGCCGAGGCCGAGCAGATCAAACAACGCCTGTCCCAGTTCCTGCGTGACGAACTCAGGCTGGAACTGTCCCGGGACACAACACTGATCACTCACGCCTGCACCGGGGCAGCGAGGTTTATCGGCTACGAGATCACGACCCAGCACAACGACACGGAGAAGACCGGCCGTTACCGCAGAATCAACGGCCAGATAGCACTCCGTGTCCCACAGGACGTGATCAAAGCCAAGTGCGCCCCCTATACGGATCGCGGAAAACCCGCGAAGAGACGGCCCTGACCAATAGCAGCGATCATGCGATCGTGGCAACCTACGGGACCGTTTATCGGGGTGTCGTCCAGTACTACCTGCTTGCCGGGGATGTCTTCCGGTTGCACCGGTTGCACCGGTTGCAATGGGTCATGGAGACTTCCATGCTCAAGACTCTCTCGCGGCCAAGCATCGCTCGTCATTTTCGAAGATGGCCGCCAGGCACAAGGCCAGAATCGACACGCCCAACGGGCCCCGAGTCTGCTTCGAGGCCCATATCGAGCGGAAGAACAGGAAACCACTGGTGGCACGATTCGGTGGGATTTCTCTACAACGGCAGCGGGCGGCGGAACTCACCGACCGCGAGCCGGTGCGGGTGGACTATCCGCAGAAGGAACTTATCGCGAGGCTCCTTGCGGATACCTGCGAGATCTGCGGAAGTAAGGGCAACATGCAAGTGCACCACGTCCGCGCTCTCGCCGATCTTGCGCATGCCGGATGGCAGCCTTCCGATCGGGCGCGCGTCATGCGTCACCGGCGGCGCAAAACCGTCGTGGCCTGCGACACCTGCCACGACCGTATTCACTCGGAACGGCCAGCCAGACCAGCCACGCAGTAGTCACTGGAGAGCCGGATGATCGGGAAACCGTCATGTCCGGTTCGGCGGGAGGCGCGTGGAACAGGACTCGCCCTGATGGTGAGCACCTCGCCGCGCAGCCGACCCAACCGCCTGGCTCCACCAGTTCAAACGCCTCCGGATCCGCTACGAGATACGAGCAGACCTCAGCCTCGGGCTCCTCCAACTCGCCTGCAGCATCATCTGCTTGAGACGCCTCCGAACCTCATTCTGAAATGATCAGTAAGGGCTGTCCCTCAGGTGTGGCCGAGTCACGGCCCGAGACCGGATCGATAGGGTCAGGGCTCAGTCGATGGAAGAGGATCGTTCGATGGCGACGTACGACCAGCTGACCGAGTGGGCCGGCCTGGGGCATGTCACACGAGCCGGACAGGACGATGTGGCCAGCTGGCGGCTCCCTGACTCCTGGAAGGCACAGCTCGTCGAGGTGGGCATCGCCGTAGCTTCGCGTCTCATTGAACGAGTCGTGATGCAGAGCGAGGCTGAGCCAGTCCTTCGCACGTCCCGTGGCCCGCTCTACCGTCTCACCGAGCAGGCGGACCCCGATGATCAGGACGAGCGGTCATCGTTCGGCGTCGAGCCTGAGACCGGGGCGGTCTACTTTGTCATGCCGGACGGGGAGGCATGGTTCGCCAACTCGGGTGTCGACGTGTGGCTCGACGTCCTTCACCGCTACGGCAGTCTCGTCACAGCCTCTGGGCTTCTCAGCGAGTCGGACAGTCATGAGGAGCGCCTCTCTGAAGAGGAAGAAGAGCGGGCTTTTGCCGAGCTGAACCGGCTGGCCGAGGACCTGAAGGTGATCGACCCGGCGGCCTTCAACGGCTACGAGGGGTTTCTCTGGCCAGCGCACCTGGACCGCTGGCTCTACTGACTTCGGCTGGCAGATCCAGGGCTCGTAGATCTCGACCGTGCAGGGATACCAGATGCACCACTGAGATGATCTTCACGTGGGGTCTGTGATCACGGCGTCGGAGCCGTCGTGGATAGCGCCGTACTCCGACCTGAGTCCGCAGCAGGTCGGGAAGCTGGTCACCATGGTGGGTCTTCGAAGTTGAGCGGTGCGGTGTCGGTGTGCGCCTGACTGCCTGTCACAGTTTGTGACGGGTGGGGTGGTTATCGGGCCTGGGCACAGGACGCTCGTGGTCCTGAGTGATCGTTTCTGTTCTCTACGCGGAAGGATCACTGGGGAGCCACGGGTTTGGTCAACGGTACGACGTTGCTGCTCGGCCTCGACGGGGTGTCCGTCATACGGGTCGGGCGGTGCGAGGACGGTAGGCGCCGGGTCCACGTGGCTGCGGCGGATGCCTCGGCCCGGGCCTGCCCGGCCTGCGGAGTCTTCGCGTCCCGGTGAAAGGGTCCGCGACCACCCGTCCCCGAGGTCTCCCCTACGGCGAGCGCGGGCTGGAGTCCGTATGGCACAAACGGCGCTGGTGGTGCCGCGAGCCGGCTTGTCCTCGCAGGTCGTTCACCGGGCAGATCCCGCAGGTCCCGGCCGGCGCCCGGCTGACCGGGAGGCTGCGCAGTGCGGCCGGGCGCCGGATACGGGACGCCGGCTCCATGGTCATCCAGGCAGCAACGGACAGACCCCGCTGACCGCCTGGATCGCCAAAGAAAGCCTGCGCACCCTCCTTGGTCTGGCCCGCACCGGCGCCGACCGCCACCGCATCGGCCATGCCCGCTACAAGTTCCTCACCTGGTGCTCGGACGCCGACATCCCGGAAGTGCGTACCCTCGCCACCATCGTGGACCGCTGGTGGAACGAGGTCGCCGCGTTCATCGACACCGGGCACGGCAACGCCAAGAGCGAGGGCATCAACCGCGTGATCAAGTTTGTCG
>NZ_JBIVUE010000041.1:0-16078 GCF_044757045.1 Streptomyces sp. NPDC091377
CCCTCCGCCGCACCGGCCGTGACCACCAGCGGCCCCTCACCGCCCTCGGACTGACCTGACGAACCCGGACACAAGATCACTTCTCAAAGACCCTGGGGGAAGAAGCTCCTGTAGTTAACCGTGGACCGCTGGTGGAACGAGGTCGCCGCGTTCATCGACACCGGGCACGGCAACGCCAAGAGCGAGGGCATCAACCGCGTGATCAAGTTTGTCGCCCGCGCCGTCTCCGGGTTCCGCAACGCGACGGACCAGCGGCTGCGCACACGCTGTGTCACGACTCGCCGAGCCCGTGGGCACCTCCGCACCGCTCAACTTTGAAGACTCCACAAATCTGAGTCTGAGCCACTGCACACCGTGACCATTCCGGAGGTGGGCCTCCGACGAGCGAGTGGACTGCAATAAATCCCAGGGGCTGACATTGCTTGCATTGGGTTCCCGGCGCTGTCATGCTCCAGCAACTCGCATCGCTTCAACTCTGAGGAGCAAGCTGATGAAGAAAACTCGCATCGTCGCGGTGTTGGTCGCAGCGATTGCAGCAACTGCCTTGACAGGCTGTTCCGCAGACAACGCACCGGTAAAGGTCGGGAAAGGATTCCGATGCGCGGAAGGGGAGACCTACGTGATGAACGTGATGGTGTCCGCCCATCCGTACTGGGTGCCGGTGTACCAAGGCTTCAAGCAGGCGGCAGAGGCGTTGGGATGCGAGACTTCCTTCTCCGGCACCCCGGACTACGACATCACGAAGCAGATCGCCTCGTTCGAGCAGGACGTCGTCAAGAGCCCGGCAGGTGTTCTGCTGCACCCGATGCAGTCCGATCCTTTTGTTGAGCCGATCAACGCCGCCATCACCAAGGACGTCCAGGTGGTCACCTTCGCGGCCGACTCGCCGAGGTCCAAGCGCACCTCCTACGTCACCTCGGACAATGTGGCCGAGGCCGAGTTTGCGGCCAAGGAGATCGTCAAAGCGGTCGGCGAGAACGGCCAGTATGCCGTGCTGGAGAACCCCGGTCAGAGCAACCATGACGTTCGCGTGAAGGCGTTCGTCTCATACATGGAGAAGAACCATCCAGGGATGAAGCTGGTCGGTAGACAGGCGACGAACCAGGACAGCAACAAGGCATACCAGGCCACCGGGGCGATCCTGCAGGCCAACCCCGAGCTGGACGCGATGTGGATTCCCGAGGCCGGGTCCGCCGAGGGCGCCGTCGCAGCCGTGCGTGAGGCCAAGGCCGACGTGAAGATCGTCCACGCCGACATCACGCCGACCACGCTCGCTCACATCCGGGACGGCCGCACCCTCATGGCGATCAATCCGAACCAGGGGATCCAGGGATACATGGGATTCCTTACGTTGTTCATGGCGGCCCATCCCGACGTGATCGACCCATTCAACGACTACAAGAAGTCCGGCTACAACCCGGCGCAGGTCCCGTTCATCGACAACGGGTACTCCGTGATCACCAAGGCCAACGCGGATTCGTTCGACCTGGACGCGTACATGAAGGGCCGGGACAGGAATTGAGTTTCCCGGCCGACGCGCCCCCTCTTCTGCAGTCGACCGCGGGGAAGGACCCATGAAATCGGAGACGATTCTCGAGATCAAGAACGTCAGCAAGTCGTTCGCCGCGGTCCATGCACTGAAGTCCGTCAGCTTCGGACTGCGCAGGGGCGAAATGCATGCTATCGCCGGCGAGAACGGTGCCGGCAAATCCACACTGATGAACATCATCGACGGGATCTTGCAGCCCGACAGCGGCGAGATCCTCCTCGACGGACGACGAGTCGACATCACCTCGCCGGCGGTGGCCCAGAAGCTGGGCATCGGGTTCGTCCATCAGGAGATCGAGCTGTGCCCGGACGTGACCGTGGCGGAGAACATGTTCATGGCTGCCACCAACTCCAGCCGTTCGTTCCTGATGGATACCGACACCGTCGAGCGGCGGGCGGGCGACGTCCTCCGTCAGCTCGGAAACATCGATCCGAGGGCGTTGGTGCGAGACCTGTCGATCTCGAACCAGCAGTTGGTCGAGATCGCCAAGGCGCTGACGCTGGATTGCCGGGTGTTGATCCTCGACGAACCGACGGCATCCCTCACTGAACGCGAGGCACAGGCACTCTTCGGCATCACGCGTGAGCTCACCGCCCGCGGCATTTCCATCATCTACATCTCCCACCGTTTGGTCGAGATCTTCGAGAACTGTGACCGGGTCTCGGTACTCCGGGATGGCGAGCACATCATGACGCGCGACGTTGCCGAGACGACGCCCTCGGAGCTCGTCAAGTCCATGGTGGGCCGCGTGCTCGACCGCCAGTATCCGCACAAGCAGCGCGAGGAGGAGCGCGCCGCCGACGTGATCCTGTCGGTGCACGGCCTGACCGAGCGGCGACGGTTCCGCGACGTCTCCTTCGAGGTCAAGCAAGGTGAGATCCTCGGGTTCGCCGGACTCATCGGCGCGGGCCGCAGCGAGATCGCCAAGGGCATCTGCCGGCTGGAGGGTGACGTGACCGGAGAGGTGCGTCTCAAGGGACAGCGGCTCGACCCTCGGGACTACCAGGACTGCATCGCCCACGGCATCCTCTACCTGTCCGAGGACCGCAAGGGCAGCGGCGTCTTCCTCAACATGTCGATCGCTGCGAACTCGTCCGCGATGTCTCTGCGCCAGGTCTCGCGCTACGGCATCATCAGCCGTCGCCGCGAGCGGCAGCTTGCCGATCGTGTCGGTCGGGAGTTGAAGATCAAGTTCGACCAGCTGGACCATGACGTGTCGACGCTGTCCGGGGGGAACCAGCAGAAGGTTGCCCTCGCCAAACTGCTGGCGGTCAACCCACAGGTGATCTTCCTGGACGAGCCGACGCGCGGCGTCGATGTCGGTGCCAAGGCCGAGATCTACACCATCTTGCGCGATCTGGCGCGCGACGGCATCGGAATCGTCGTCATCTCATCCGAACTGCCGGAACTGATCGGTGTGTGTGATCGGGTGATCGTCGTCCGCGAGGGCGAGGTCAGTGGCGAGGTCGTGGGCGATGCGATGACGGAAGAGAACATCATGCACTTGGCTTCGATTGCCGAGCGGAAGCAGGGGGCGGTGTGATGACCAGATCCGGACAGGCGGCGTTGACCGGAGGAGCAAACTCCGTCGGCACGGTCGAGCAGCGGGGGAGGGCGCAGCCCAGGCTGAGGTCCCGGGCCGAACGCTTCCTCAAGATGCGTGAGACTGGGCTGATCGTGATCCTGCTTGCCCTCGTCATCGCTATGTCGTTGGCCTCCCCACACTTCCTGACCTGGGAGAACATGGAGGCGATGGCCATGGCCTTCGCCGTGGACGGCATCGTCGTCGTCGGGATGACCGTCTTGCTCATCTCCGGGGGGATCGACCTGTCGGTGGGTTCGGTGACGGCGTTGGCGATGGTGGTTGCCGGGTGGCTCTTCCTGCAGGGCGTCGACCCTTGGCTGGCATCGGGCGTCGCGGTCCTGGTCAGTGTCGCCGTCGGCGCCGCCATGGGTTTCTTGGTCACCAAGGTGGGGTTGCATCACTTCGTCGTGACACTCGCCGTGTTGGTGATCGCACGGGGTCTGTGCCTGCTCTTCACGGGTGGGCGGCCGCTGGGTCTGTACGATCTACCGGCGAGTTTCAAGTTCATCGGGCAGGGCACGGTCGGCCCGATCCCGATCGTCATTCTCATCTTCGTGCTCGTGGTCGTCGCGTTCGACTTCATGTTGCGCCGTACGACGGCATTCCGGAAAGTCTTCTATACCGGCAGCAACGAGAAGGCTGCCGCCTATTCCGGGATTCGCACCAAGCGGGTCATCTTCCTGACCACCACCTTGTGCTCCGCGCTCTGCGGCATAGCCGGGATCATCTACCTGGCGCGCTTCGGGTCTGCGCAGCCAACGTTCGGGATTGGCATGGAGCTGAGCGTGATCGCCGCGGCAGTCATCGGTGGTGCCAGCCTCTCGGGCGGATCAGGGACGATCCTCGGCGCGACGCTGGGTACGATCCTGCTCTCCGTGGTGTCGAGTTCGCTCGTACTACTCGATGTCTCGGTCTACTGGCAGGAGGTCGTTCGCGGCTCCATCCTGCTCGCGGCGTTGTTGATCGACCACTACCTGACCCGTCGACGGTCAACTGGTAGGTCGGCATGAACGAGGACAAGGACGAGTTCGCGACCCTCCGCCTGATCCATACCGTGCTGACGCTCCATTTCGTTGAGGGGGTCAAGCAGGCGCACATCGCCAAGCGCCTCAATCTGTCGACGTCGAAGGTCAACCGGTTGATCAGGCGGGGGCGGGAGCTCGGCATGGTCAAGATCTCTGTTGAGAGCCGCATCCAGGCACAGCTCGATCTCGAGAGTGAGCTGGCTGGGGCCACCGGGCTCGCCAAGGTGGTGGTGGCGCCTTCGGTCCCCGGAAATCCGGACACCAATCTGCATGCGGTCGGCCGTGCCGCCGCCGACGAGCTGCTGGAGACGATCCGTGACGGCGACGTGATCGCGATGACCGGTGGGAAGGCGCTGCGCGCCGTCGTCGAGAATCTCGCACCGGACCGCGCGTTCGATGTCACGGTTGTGCCCCTGACGGGGGGCGTGCAGGGCAACCACTTCATCGATGTCAACCACCTGGCGACGCGGCTCGCCGACAAGCTCGGCGGCACCGCGATGCTGCAGCACGCACCACTGTTCGCGGAGAACCGTGCGCAGCGGGACACGCTGATGCAGGTCGGCTCGATCCGGCAGGTCTTCGACCTTGCCCGCCGTGCCCGGGTGGCGCTTGTCGGCATCGGTTCGATCATGACCGAGGGCTCGAGCTACCACGACCTGATCCCCGTGTCGAGCTCCGAGCGCGCGCTGCTGTTCGGTGGCGACGCCAGCGGCGAGTTCCTCGCTCACCTCATCGGCAACGACGGATCGGTGGTGGATTCCCCCCTCAACTCGCGACTCGTGGCGCTCCACCCGACCGAGCTGTCGACGTGCCCGAACGCGATCGGTGTGGCGGCCGGACCGGAGAAGGTCCAGCCCATTCGAGCCGTGCTGGCCGGTGGCCTCATCAACTCCCTCATCACCGACGACGAAACGGCGTCGTCGGTGCTCGCTTCGATCGGAGATGTGGGACATGACAACTGAGATGCAGATCCGCCCCTTGGGCAGCTCGACGATCGAGGCATCCGTCGTCGGTCTGGGAACCTGGGCGATCGGAGGCTGGATGTGGGGCGGCACCGACGAAGCGGAATCGATCGCTGCCATCCAGGCCTCGCTCGATGAGGGGGTCTCGCTGATCGACACCGCCCCTGCCTATGGCCTGGGCCGCGCCGAGGAGATCGTCGGTATGGCGATCAGGCATCGTCGTGACGAGGTGGTGCTGGCGACGAAGTGCGGGCTCGTCTGGCACTCGCAGCAGGGCAAACACTTCTTCGACTATGACGGCCGACCAGTGCACCGGCATCTCGGCAAGGAGTCGATCGTGTACGAGGTGGAGCGGAGCCTGCAGCGCCTCGGCACCGACCGGATCGATCACTACATCACGCACTGGCAGGATCCCACGACACCCGTCGAGGAGACAGTGGAGGCACTCGTCCAGCTTCGGGACCAGGGCAAGATCAGGTCGATCGGCGCGAGCAATGTCTCCCAGAGCGAACTCCGGGCCTATGCGGCGACCGGCGTGCTCGACGCCATCGAGGAGGAGTACTCGATGGTCAAGCGCGACATCGAGACGACACTGCTGCCGATCGCTGCTGAGCACGGTGTATCGACCCTGAGCTACTCCTCGTTGGCGCTCGGTCTCCTCACGGGGAGGATGGGACCGGAGCGGACGTTCTCCGGCGACGACCAGCGCAAGGACAACCCCCGTTTCTCCCTCGCAAACCGGGTGAAGGTGGCTCGCCTCATGGAGGCGATCATGCCCGTCGCCGAAGCCCACGCCGCGACGGTGGCGCAGGTGGTCATCGCGTGGACGGTGCAACAGCCGGGGATCACCCACGCGCTGTGCGGCGCGCGCAGTCCCGGCCAGGCGCGCGAGAACGCCGGGGCGGGCCGCATCCGCCTGTCGACCGACGACGTCACCGCGATCGACAACGCGGTGACGGCCCATCTGACCGATCTCGACGCCTGAGCGTCGACCGAACGTCGCCCCGATCGACCGGCCGCCCAAGGCGGTCGCCGGTGCGAGGAGCATCCATGCCCAAATCCAGAGACACAGCCTTCACCGCGCTCGGCGCGGACGGGTCGTTCGACGTCATCGTGGTCGGCGCAGGTATCAACGGCATCGGCGTATTCCGAGAGTTGGCGCTCCAGGGTCTGCGGGTGATGCTGGTGGAGCGCAACGACTTTTGCTCCGGTTGCAGCGCTGCTCCGTCACGGATGATCCACGGCGGCCTGCGCTACCTTGAGAACGGCGAGTTCGACCTCGTGCGTGAGTCCCTCCGGGAGCGCGACGCACTGCTCCGCAACGCACCGCATCTGGTCAAGCCACTGGCTACCACGATCCCGATCACGTCTGTGTTCTCCGGACTGTTGAACGGCGCGGCGAGCTTCCTCGGTGTGACCGACCGACCCGCCCGGCGCGGCGCGGTGCCGGTGAAAGCCGGACTCGGCATCTACGACTGGGTCACCCGCCGGCGCCGCATGCTGCCGCGACACCGATTCCTCAGGTCGCGAGCCGCCTTTCAGCGCTGGCCCAAGCTGACGCCACGGCTGCGGTTCGCCGCCGTGTACCACGACGCCTGGATCAGCTACCCGGAACGGCTCGGCGTCGAACTCGTCCTCGATACGTGCCGCCTGGCCCAGGACGCCATCGCGCTCAACCACGCCCGGATCACGTGCGACGGTCCCGGTTTTGAGGTGACCGATCTCGAGACCGGTGACCGGTACCCCGTGACGGCGAACGCCGTCGTCAACGCCACCGGCGCCTGGCTCGACGAGTCGCTTTCCGAACTTCTGGACCCGGCCGTTGTCCCGGACCAGCTGATCACGGGCACCAAGGGATCGCACATCGTTCTCGACAACCCCGAGCTCTACGAAGCACTCAACGGACACATGGTGTATTTCGATAATTCCGACGGCCGGGTATGCATTGTGTTCGGGTATCTCGGAAAAGTGCTCGCCGGCTCTACCGACATCAAGGTGGAACGCACGGACCGGGTGCGCTGCGAGGACGACGAGCGTGACTACATCCTCGACTCGCTGCGCCTCGTTTTCCCGACCGTCGACGTCTCGGCCGACCAGATCGTCTACACCTACAGCGGCATTCGGCCACTGCCGAAGAGCGACCACGATTTCACGGGCCGCATCTCGCGTGGGCACTTCGTGCGCCGAGTCGACAGCGACGTTCCGCACTTCTGCATGATCGGCGGGAAGTGGACGACCTTCCGGGCCTTCGCGGAACACACCACCGATGCGGTTCTGGCGGAGCTCGGCCGGCCTCGCACGGCCGACACCACCGAGCTTGCCATCGGCGGCGGGCGAGACTTTGCGGGTGCCCCGTACATCGAGAGGCAGCTGACGCAGGATTTCGGTATCTCCGACGAGCGCGCCCAGCACCTTGTCGACGTGTATGGGACCAGGGCTCGGGAGGTCATGGCGTTCTGCACCGAGCGCACCGACGACCGGCCGCTCGGCGTGGATACCCAACTGACCGCAGCCGAGATCGCCTTTCTGGTACAGCACGAGCACGCGATGCGACTCGGCGACCTGATCATGCGCCGCACGGCGATCGCGATCACCGGAACGATCGACAGCGGGCTTATCAAAGCGATCGCCACGGCCGCGGCCGGTGAGCTCGGCTGGGACGAGACCCGTCGCAACACCGAGATCGGTGAGCTGATCGCGGACCTCAGCAACTATCACGGTGTCGATGCCGATGCCCTGGAACGACGCACGATCGAGAGGACCGCGAAATGCGCCTGAGCACCGCCGCCAGAATGAACCGGCTCTTCGCCGACGGAGGTTGCCTCGACGTCGCCATCGACCACGGGGTGTGCAACGAGCCGAGCTTCCTCACCGGCCTGGAGGACATGGCCAGTGTCGTCAAGTCCCTTGTCGAAGCCAAGCCCGACGCGATCCAGATGGCGTACGGCCAGGCCGACCTGCTGCAGGGCGAGCCCGGCAGGGACAAGCCGGCCCTCGTCATGCGGATCGATATGGGCAATGCATACAACAGTTCCCGCCATCGCGTGATGTGGTCCATGCTGCAGAACCATGATGAGCCGATCGTAGGTGCCCTGGAGATGGATGCGGCCTGCGTGGTGGTCAATCTCTTCATGCTGCCCGACGAGCCGGAGCTGTTCCGGCAGTGCGTCGAGAACATCAGCCGCGTGCGCGCCTCCTGCAGCAAGTACGGCATGCCGCTCATGATCGAGCCGTTGGTCATGCTGCCCAACGAGGTGCGTGGCGGCTACCAAGTGGACGGTGACGCCGAGAAGATCGTGACGCTCGTCCGCCTCGCCAGTGAGATGGGGGCCGACATCATCAAAGCCGACCCCACTGACGACCCGGAGGAATTCCACCGCGTGGTCCAGGCAGCCAGGGTGCCGGTGCTGGTGCGCGGTGGCGGCAAGGAGGATCTCCGATCAGTTCTGACGAAGTCGGCGGCGCTGATGGCGCAGGGCGCTTCCGGGCTGGTGTACGGCCGCAACGTCTACCAGCACGACAACCCGAAGGCGATAGTCAACGCGCTGATGGCGATCGTCCATCGCGGCGTGTCAGGTGCCGAGGCATGGGACATCTACAACAATGGCTGACTCGGCGCGCTTCCTACTCGGCCTCGACGCCGGGAACACGGTCATCAAGGCCGTGGTGTTCGATCTGGAGGGTCGGCAGGTCTCAGCGTGCGCCATCGACGCGCAGTCGGCGAGGCCCGAGCCCGGCCACGTCGAACGAGACCTGGAGGACCTGTGGCGGAATGCCAGCGTGGCGATCCGCCGATGCATCTCCGACGCCGGCATTGATCCCGCCCAGATCGTCGCCGCGGGATGTGCGGGGCACGGCAACGGCCTCTACCTGCTCGACCAGGACGACCGGCCGCTGATCGGGATTCAATCGATCGACACTCGTGCGGCGGAACTCGCCGAGGAGCTTGCCGCCGAGCACGGGGACGACCTCCACGCCGCGTCGCTCCAAGAACCGTGGCCGGCACAGACGCCGGTACTCCTTTCGTGGATGCGACGCCACCGACCGCAGACCATGGAGCGGGCAGGCACGCTCCTGCTGTGCAAGGACTACATCACCTTCAAGCTGACCGGCCGCAAGGTCAGCGACGTCTCCGACATGTCCGGCTGCGGACTGCTGCGCATGCGCGAGGGCCGTTACGACGACGGCCTGATGTCCCTGTACGGGCTGCAAGGCATGGAGCATCTGCTGCCGTCGCTGATCGAACCGATCGAGATCGCCGGGACGGTGACCGCGGAGGCGGCCGCCCAGACCGGTTTGGCGGAGGGGATGCCCGTCGTCGGCGGGTACTTCGATGTCATCGCGAGTGCGCTGGGCTCGGGTGCCGTCGCGCCAGGAGCCACGTCGATCATCGTCGGTACCTGGTCAGTCAACCAGTTCGTCTCGAGCGGGCCAGTGGTGGACCGTGAGCTCCAGATGGTGTCGGCTTTCGGGTCCGGCCGGTACATGAACATGTCCAACAGCGCCACCTCCGCGTCCCATCTGGAGTGGTACGTCCGCGAGTTGGTCGAGCGCGGCGGTCACCACGACGACCCCTTCGGCTTCTGCCATCGCCGACTCGCCGAGGTCGTTCCTCGGCTCGACGACCCCTACTTCCATCCGTTCCTGTACGGATCGTCGAAGGGCGCCGAGTACCGAGCCGGTTTCTACGGATTGGCCGGCTGGCACGGTGAGGGTCATCTGCTTCGGGCGCTGTTCGAAGGCGTCGTCTTGGAGCACCGACGGCACGTCGAGGTGTTGCGGGCGGCGGGCGCCGTGTTCGACCAAGCCACGCTGTCGGGGGGCGGCGCTCGCAGCGGGCCCTGGGCGCAGATGTTCGCCGACTGCCTCGGCGTACGGATCAACGTCCCCGAGGCCGAGGAGTGCGGTGCCCTCGGCGCGGCTATCGGCGCCGGCGTCGGCGTCGGCGTGTTCGCCGGTTACGAGGAAGCTGCCGCGAGCATGACCCGGCTCCGACAAGTCTTCGAGCCGAACACTGATCTCAGGGACCACTACGACCGGCGCAACGAGGTCTATCGCGAACTCGTGACGGCGCTGCAACCCTTCTGGGCCCGCCAGCACCGGTACAAGACTGAACCCGACGAGAAGAAGGAAGCGGTATGAGAGGCGGTACCCGCACACTCGAAGGCAGGTACGACTACATCATCGTGGGAGCCGGCACCGCAGGATGCGTGCTGGCAAACCGGCTGAGCGAGGATTCACAAACGCGAGTTCTGCTGATCGAGGCCGGCGGGAGCGACGACTACCACTGGGTCAAGATCCCGGTCGGATACCTCTACTGCATCGGGAATCCACGCACGGACTGGAGGATGAAGACCGCCCCGGAACCGGGTCTGAACGGCCGATCGCTGGCCTACCCGCTCGGGAAGGTACTCGGAGGCTGCACCTCGATCAACGGCATGATCTACATGCGCGGCCAGGCGAACGACTACAACCGCTGGCGAGAACTGGGCAACGTCGGGTGGGGCTGGGAGGACGTCTTGCCCTACTTCATGAGGTCCGAGGACCACCACGGTGGGAAGTCGGCGTTCCACGGCTCGGGCGGCGAGTGGAAGGTGGCGCGCCAGCGGCTGACCTGGGACGTACTCCGCGCCGTGCAGGCGGGTGCAGCGGAACTGGGGATCATGCCGTGTGAAGACTTCAACACCGGTGACAACGAGGGCACTGGGTTCTTCGACGTCAACCAGCACAAAGGGTGGCGCTGGAACACCGCCAAGGGCTTCTTGCGACCGGCCAAGAAGCGCCCCAACCTGCGGATCCTGACGAACGCGACCGCCGAGCAGATCCTGTTCGAGGGAAAGCGCGCCCACGGCGTCCGCTACCGCCGGGGCGACGAGGTCCGGGACGCCTTCGCCGGCGCAGAGGTCCTGCTCGCCGCCGGTGCGATCAACTCGCCACGCATCCTTGAACTGTCGGGGATCGGGTCGCCGTCGATCCTGGCTGAGCACGGCATCAACCTTGTCCACGACAATCCTGCGGTGGGCGAGAACCTGCAGGACCACCTGCAGCTTCGCACGGTTTTCAAGGTGCATGGCGCCACGACGCTCAACACGATCGCGAACTCCCTCTCGGGCAGGCTACGCATCGGGATGGAGTACGCCTGGAGGCGCAGCGGACCGATGTCCATGGCGCCGAGCCAGTTCGGAATGTTCACCAGGTCCGATCCCTCCTTGGACCGGCCTGACCTCGAGTACCACGTGCAACCCCTGTCGACGGACAAACTCGGAGATCCGCTGCATCCGTTTCCCGCCATCACAGTGTCCGTGGTCAACCTCAGGCCCGACAGCGTCGGTTCGACCCACATCGTGAGTCGCCACCTCGGCACTCAGCCCGAGGTTCGGCTGAACTACCTGACGGCGCCGCGCGACAAGGAGGTCGCGGTGGCGTCGATCAAGCAGGCGCGTCGGATCATGAATACTGCGGCGCTTCGCAAGTACCGCCCTGAGGAGCTGCGACCCGGCCCCCACGTCGACACCGACGGGGAGCTGTCACGGGAGGCGGGCAACATCGGAACGACGATCTTCCACCCAGTCGGGACGTGCAGGATGGGCAACGACCATCGTGCCGTGGTCGGCTCCGACCTGAGGGTGCACGGGATCGATCGGTTGCGCGTGATCGACGCGTCGATCATGCCGGAGATCGTTTCCGGGAATACCGCCTCACCGGTCGTGATGATCGCGGAGAAGGCGGCGGACCTGATTCGTCGGGACGCTGCGCGCGTGGTACCCCGTTCCATCCCTCGCCCCTGACCGAGAGGCGATCTGGACGGCGGCGGCTGCGCACTGGACGACCCATCAGTACCGGGTTGCGGTGCAAAAGGCGTCGGAGGCACTGACCGTGCACTGGAAGGAACGTCTGGGCCGCAACGACGTGACCGACATCTCGTTCTGGCAGCAGATCCTCTCTGCGGGCGACCCCGAGCCCGGCAAGCCCAAGCTCGCCTGGCCCGGCCCGGTGGAGGACCAGACGACCAAGAGCATACGAGGCGGTCTGGCGCCGTTGGCCGGCGCGCTCAACAACCTCGCGACCGGGCTGAACCTCACGGTCAGGAACGTTGCGACGCACACCCGCGATGAGCTGACCGAGCAGGAGAGCATGGAGCGGCTGGCCGCCTACAGCTACTTCGCCCGGCTGCTCGATCAGTGCGAGGTCCGCCGCGCGAAAGAGCTTGAGGGGACGTGGGTCGCTTCCGCTGGCCGACACGATCCGTAGAGCGGGCTGCGGCCCTTCCGGCCCTGGCTCCTAGGCTCTCGGCATGACGATGACACCGGCTGAACTCGAGGCGCAGAAGGAAACGCTGGAACTCCTTAACACCGAGGCGGCCTCGCGCCTGATGCGCCAGTGATGCTGTGCAAGAGATGAAGGTACGGCCCTTCGAAGCCACGCTGTGGAGGGAGGCTTCAAACAGCTCCGCCCCGGCCGGCTTCGCCCAGGAGACCGACCCCCGACTTCGGGAGGTCGTCGGCGCCGTGGCGGGCAGGAAGCGACTGCACCGAAAGGCGGACAGCCGGTGGTCGGTGGGTGGGAGGCTGGATGCGCCGGACGTCCCGTCACCGGCCGTGATCTGAGAGGGACCGATGCCTGTCACCCGCACCCTGCTGCTGCCTGTCGTCCCGGACGCCCTCGATGCCCTGCTGGAGCTGGAGGACCCGCTGCTCCTGGCGCTCCGGAACCCCCTGGACCCGGACGCCAGCGGCGTGCCGGTCCCCGGAGCGCCCATTGAGGATGTCCTCCGCGGCGTACTGGCGGGTGCTCGAATAGAACTCAAACGGTGACGTGCGGGGCTTTCGCACTACGGGCACACCGATCCACGAGGTCAGCCACCTGCAGGAGACCGGGCGGCTGTCCTGGGAGTGGATCACCGAAGGAACCTGCGCTTCGAGATCCGCACCGGGACCGGCTACGGCAGCGACATCGACCCGCTGCCGTACCTGCGCCGCCACGACGTCTGATGGGCTCAGGGCCCGCAGGGTCCACGGTGAGCGGGACGGCACCCGGGCCCTGATTGAGGTGCTGCTGCTGGCCCGGCACATCCCGCACGAGCACCTGGTCGCAGGGCTGGCCACCGCCCTGCGGGCCGGGGCCCTGACAGCGGACGCGGTCGCCCTGGAGGCCCGCAAAACCGCGCAGGCCGACGACGGGCCACCCTTCTCCGGCCCTGCGGGCAGTGGCTCTGGAGTGTCGGGGACCGTGACGATTTCGTCGGGGGCTGCACGGTGGGCGTTGCCGGACTGGATCGCACAGGCGAAGTAGAGGATGCGGACACCGGTTTCCGGGTTGACGCGCTCCCTGAGCTGTTCCGTGACGGCGACGAGGAGGCCCGTCGCCTCCTTGACCTCCCGTATGACGGCGTCTTCGGGGGACTCGCCCTGCTTGGCCTTCCCCGCCGGGAACATCCAGGTGGGCGCTCCTTTCGGCACCCGCCGTCTGACGAGCAGAAGGCGTCTGTTCTGAAGGATCACGCCGGCCGCAACCGTGGTAGTCCGGTGGGCGTCGAGAGTTGGTTGTGTCGCGTTCTCCATAGGTGTTCGCCTCACTCGACGGTGGAGAGGGAGCCTTGGGTTCCCGTGAGCGCGAGAGCGCTCACGGGATGCCGATGGAGGATGTGGTCCGACATCACCAGGGGCACGGGGACGACGCCCACGTCTGCGACGGCGGGCAGCAGCGCGGCGGACATGTTCTGCTGGGTCTAGGTGAGGTCGCAGAGCCACACCTTTCAGGTCCATCGTCGGCCGCTCCTCGGAGGCGGCCGGGGATGCCGCCGTGAGCGGCATCTCCAGGTCGGCGGTTGTCATCGGGCGACGGCCTCCGCGGATCGCAGGAACATCTGCCACAGCAGGCGGCGCCGCTCAGCGGGCACGTCCTCCTGGCCGTGTCCCCGGGCCTCGCGGCTGTGCACGCACAGGTGCTGGTTCACGACGATCAGGTCCCCGAAGCCGAGGAGGAACTTGTGCTGCTCGGCGATCAGCTCCCGCTCCAGTGCGCGGGCCGCGCTGGTGTGCGGGTCCCAGAGGCTCATGTCGGGGAGCATCTTCGCGGTGAACCGTACGAAGCCCTCCGTCGGCGACAGGCCGTCGAGGCCGGGGAACGGGTCGTACTCCTTGCCGACACCGGTCAGGTCGTAGAACGCGCCGTCGTGGAACACCGGCTCCGCGAGGAAGGCGCGCTCGCTCTCGCTGAGCCGGTCCACGGCGCGGCGGAGCTGGGAGACGATGCTGTACCCCTCGCCCCGCGGGTCCGGCCGGACGCACAGCAGGGCGCTGTAGTCCGGGGGTTCGGTCGCGTTCACCACGTCGATGTGCAGGGGGTTGTACCCGGAGCCGGTGGCGCGCATCGGGTCGGTGGTCAGGTTCGTGCCGAGCGGCTTCCACAGCGGCCACCGGTCGAACGCGCGCAGGGGCGCACCGAGCCAGGACAGCAGGACGGTGGCGGCCTTCTGCCCGTCGTCCGTGCCGTAGTGGGCCAGCAGGGCGCCGACCTCCAGGACGGCGAACCCGTCGCCGTCGGGGTCGTCCAGGAGGTCACGGCACCGGCGCACGAGGGCCTGTGCTTCTGGGGACTCGGCGCGGACGCGGTCGTAGGCGGCGTGAACGTCGGCGC
Source organism: Streptomyces sp. NPDC091377 (assembly GCF_044757045.1). Lineage (NCBI taxonomy): Bacteria > Bacillati > Actinomycetota > Actinomycetes > Kitasatosporales > Streptomycetaceae > Streptomyces > Streptomyces sp. NPDC091377. The sequence continues at coordinate 14,761 of NZ_JBIVUE010000041.1, forward strand.
GCAGCAGGCCGCCGTCGAGTTCGGCTGGCGGGAGGTCGGTCACCTGCCGGCCGAGGAGTTCGGCCAAGGGCTCCGGCAGGGGGATGCGGTAGGTGCTCTGTGCCGTGGTCATGCTGGCTTTCTCCTATGCCTTCGGAGCTTCACGGAGCAGACGGGGGTACCGGCGTGGGGCGCTTGCGCGCCCCTGGTGAAGGCGGGTGGTGCCGCGTTCCCCGAACGCCGGTGGTGGGGTGCCGCCTCCCGGCCCGCTGCTTCACAGGGCGTGGGCCGGGAGGCGGACCTGTTGCGGGCCACTCCCGCCCCGTGGCCGGTCAGGCCCTCTGGCGGGAGCGGCCGTTGATCAGCTGTTGCCTTGTTCCGGCTGGCTCTTGAAGTGGTCGGCGAGGAGGTTGACCAGGCTCGCGTCCGCCGCGCGCTCGGCGTCACTGCGCGAGGCGTCTGCGGCGCCGGCGGCTGCCTGGCCCATCACGGCGAGGGGGTCGTCGTTCTGGCTGGTCTTCGGCTTGTCGTTCATGTGGCGTTCCTTGGGAAGAGCCGCGCTGGTGGCGCAGCTTCGGTCGGGGCGGGGAAGGTGTGCGGGGGCACGCCGGTCAGTCGGTGGTGTGCGCCCTGGCGGCGGTGTCCAGTGCCTCGGTGAACCGCTCGGCGCGCTTGTCGCCCGCCGCCTCTTCGGCCCGGAAGGAGCCGAACCGCTTCCAGTAGTTCCGGGTGACCTCACGGGCCATGAGGACGGAGGCGAGGAGGCGGAGCTTCTCGTCGTTGACGAAGCCGAGCCGGTGGCGCAGGGAGAGGGCGCACAGCTGGTGGTTGGCGTGCAGCATGTGCTGGTACTCCTCGACGCTGTCCACGTCGTCGGGCATCCAGAGCTTGGCCAGGTCGCTGTTGCTGGTCGTCCACTTCAGCCAGTCGAGCTGTTTGTGGGCGAGGGCCGTGTGGTTCCTCTCCTGCTGGTGGCGCCGTTCCTGGGCAAAGCGCGCGGTGCCGATTCCGGCGACGGCGGTTCCTGCGAGCAGGACCGCGGTGGAGACCTTCATGCGTCAGCATTCCTTTCGGTGGGCGATGCCCGCCCGGCCGGGTGGCACGGGCGGGGGACTGTAGGGAGGAGGGGGAGGGCGGGGGCGGGTCGGACGGTCGCTGTCATGAGGCCGCGCTGAGGGCGGGCTTCCCGGCTGCGGCGTTCCGGCTGGGCTGGCGCGTGAGGATGTGCGCGAGCTGGTCGCCGTCCTGACGCTCGGGGGAGGGCTTGTTGGTGTACGGGGTGGCGGCTGGCCTGGTGTGTTGCTGGTTTGTTGAGAGGTCGTGTGACTGGTTCAGGCGG
>NZ_JBIVUE010000042.1:0-15685 GCF_044757045.1 Streptomyces sp. NPDC091377
CAAAGGCCCGATCACCGCCCACGCCTGATCAGTCACTTCATGACGACGCACCACGAACGGGCTAACGACCCACCGACATTGCGGACACCCCCTAGGGCCTGTCGTTCGGATCATCCCGGCGTCGCGGGGTCTGGCACGCTCCCCCACTGCCCGAAAGGCGTGGGGGCACCCCCAGCGGCGTTGTCGTCGGTTGCCGACGCTCCGCGTCGCCGCCCTCCTCCGCCTTGCAGCTCCACGCACCGGACCCCGCTCGGCCCGACCGAACAGCACCGCTTCCCACAGCCGGGCTGATCCAAACGACAGACCCTAGCTGCCGGTGTGCCGGCCGCGGTCGCCCTCTTCGACGACGTAGTCGACGCGCTCGCGGGGTGTCTCGCCGCTGTCCGCGGCCGGCACGGCGCCGCCGGTGGTGAGACCGGCGGCGATCACGGTGCCCGCGATGAGCAGGTTTCGCGTACGACGGGTCATGGTCGGTGGCTCCTTCTCGCGTCGTGGTGACGTCGGGTTCGGAGTCAAGACCATCAGGCCGATGCGAAAAGGGACTTAAAGCGGGGGCGCCGCGGTGGCCGGAAGCCACCGCGGCGCCCCATGGCTACGCGTTCTCCAGCCGTTGGCCGCGCAGCAGGAACCAGGCCGCCACGGAGGCCGCGAGCAGGACCACCGAGCCCACCGTCGCCGCGGTCGTCAGACCGTCGACAAAGGCTTCCCGGGCCGAGTCCAGCAGCCGGGCCGCCGTGTCGGCGGGCAGCCCCGACGCCGCTTCCGTGGCGGCGCCCAGCGACTCGTGGGCCGCGTCCGGGGTGCCCGGTGGGCCGACGAAGTCGCGGTAGACGCCGGTGACGATCGAGCCGAGCAGGGCGATACCGAGGGCCGCGCCCAGTTCGTACGCCGTCTCCGAGACCGCGGAGGCCGCGCCCGCCTGTTCCTTGGGGACCGATGTGAGGATGATGTCGGCCGTCACGGTGAACGCGAAGCCCGCGCCGATGCCGACCACCAGCAGGGCCGCGCCGAGCAGCGGATAGCCCGTGGACTGGCTCATGAAGGTCAGCGCACCGAGCGCCACACCCACGGCGGCCAGTCCGCCGGCGACCACGGCCCGGACCGAGAAGCGGCGGGCGGCCCGGCCGGCGATCAGACCGGCGGCCACCGCGCCGATCGCGGCGGGCAGTTCGGCCAGACCGGCCTCCAGCGGTCGCCTGCCCTGCACCAGCTGGAAGTACTGGGACAGGAAGAAGACCAGGCCGGACAGGCCGAGGATGGTCAGCAGGTCGGCGAGGACGGCGCCGCTGAAGCCGCGGTTGCGGAACAGCCGCATGTCCAGCAGCGGGGACGGCAGGGTGAACTGGCGGCGTACAAAGCCGTACAGCGCCGCCACACCCACCAGGGCCGCCGCCAGGGTGGCCCAGGCGAAGCCGTGCGTGGCCGCCTCCTTGATGGCGTACACCACGGCGATCATGCCGACCAGGGACAGCAGCACGCTGGCCGTGTCCCAGGGACCCGGATTCGGGTTGCGGGACTCGGGGAGCAGCTTGGCGCCGACCACGACGAGCACGGCCATCACGGGCAGGTTGATCAGGAAGACCGAGCCCCACCAGAAGTGCTCCAGCAGGAAGCCGCCCATGATCGGGCCGATCGCCGTACCCGCGGAGGCGGTGGCGCCCCAGATGCCGATGGCGAGGCTGCGCTCGCGCGGGTCGTGGAAGAGGTTGCGGATCAGGGCGAGGGTGGCCGGCATCAGGGTCGCGCCGGCGACACCGAGCAGCGCCCGGGCCACGATCAGCAGCTCCGGCGTGGTCGCGTAGGCGTTGAGCACGGAGACGGCACCGAACGCGGTGGCGCCGATCAGCAGGATCCGCTTGCGTCCGATGCGGTCACCGAGACTGCCCATGGAGACCAGCAGACCGGCGATGACGAAGGAGTAGACGTCACCGATCCACAGGAGCTGGGTGCCCGAGGGGTTGAGGTCCTCGGTGATGTAGGGGGAGGCCAGGCCGAGCACGGTCGCGTCGACGGCCACGAGCAGCACGGCGAGCACGAGGACGGACAGCGCGAGCCAGCGTCCGGGGCGCTTCACCGCCTCGGTCGCGTTCGTCGGCTGCAGGGTGCTGCTCATGATTCCTCTCTCCGTACCGCGCCGCCGAGCAGCAGCTCGACGATCATTTTCTCGAAGTCCTTCGCGGCGACCCGGCCGTCGATCACGGCCCAGGCCGCGGCCCCCACGAGGCCGTAGAGGGCCTCGGTGAGCCAGACGGGCGTCAGGTCGATCCGGAACTCGCCGTTCTCCTGTCCCCGCTGGAACAGGGCGGAGATCCGGGCGTCCAGTCGCTCCCAGCCGGTGTTGCGCTCCTCGCCCTCGAACAGTTGGTTCTCGGTGTAGAGGAACGCGAGGAGGCCCGCGACCGGCTCGATCTCCCGGACCGTGCGCCGTACGGCGTCACTCGCGGGGCCCTCTTCCATGCGGGCGCGTTCCATGGCCGCCTCGCACTCGGCGATGCCCAGCTCCTCCAGTGCGCGGATCAGGGCGTCCCGGCCGGCGAAGTGCCGGTGCAGGGTGGCGCGGCTGATGCCGGCGGCCTTGGCGACCTCGTCCATGGTCGCGGTGGCTTTTCGGGTCAGCAGGGCTGCGGCGGTGCGCAGGGTGTGGTCACGGTCGACGGCCATGAGACGAGGTTAGCGCATATGAGACATGTTTGTCTCACCCAGGGCGGGTGTGATGCGGGACACAGAGGACGCGAACCGACGCTTCCGGCCCGAGGAACGAGTGTGGGCCACCCCGCCCGGTCCGTTTCCGGATCCGGTCGGGATGGCCCACACCCCACGCCAGGGGGCCGTACAGCCCCGCCCGCGCGGTCCTACTTCTCCTTCGCGTGCGCCCACTCCCGCTGGGCCGCCACGTCCGTCTTCACTTCCGCGAGCTGGATCGCCACCGCGCTCGGTGCGGTGCCGCCCCTGCCGTCGCGGGAGGCCAGGGCGCCGGGGACGTTGAGGACGGTACGGACCTCGGGGGTGAGGTGGGGGGAGATCTTGGCGAACTGCTCGTCCGTGAGGTCGTCCAGCTCCTTGCCCTCGGCCTCCGCGACCTTGACGCACTCGCCGGCCACCTCGTGGGCGACGCGGAACGGGACGCCCTGCTTGACCAGCCACTCGGCGATGTCCGTGGCCAGCGAGAAACCGGCCGGGGCCAGCTCCTCCAGGCGCTCGCGGTGGACGGTGAGGGTGGCCATCATGCCGGTGAAGGCGGGCAGCAGGACCTCCAGCTGGTCGATGGAGTCGAAGACCGGCTCCTTGTCCTCCTGGAGGTCGCGGTTGTAGGCGAGGGGGAGCGCCTTCAGGGTGGCCATGAGGCCGGTGAGATTGCCGATCAGCCGGCCGGACTTGCCGCGCGCCAGCTCCGCGATGTCCGGGTTCTTCTTCTGCGGCATGATCGAGGAGCCGGTGGAGAAGGCGTCGTGCAGGGTGACGAAGGAGAACTCCTTCGTGTTCCAGATGATGACCTCCTCGGCGATCCGGGAGAGGTTCACCCCGATCATCGCGGTGATGAAGGCGAACTCGGCGGCGAAGTCGCGGGAGGCGGTGCCGTCGATGGAGTTGCCCGAGCTGCCGTGCTCGAAGCCCAGGTCCCTCGCGACCGCCTCCGGGTCCAGACCGAGGCTGCTGCCCGCGAGCGCGCCCGAGCCGTACGGCGAGACGGCCGTGCGCTCGTCCCACTGGCGGAGCCGCTCGGCGTCCCGGGACAGGGACTGGACATGGGCGAGGACATGGTGGGCGAAGAGGACCGGCTGGGCGTGCTGGAGGTGGGTGCGGCCGGGCATGGCGACCTCCGGGTGGGCCTGCGCCAGCCCGATCAGCGCCTCCTGGAGGTCGGCGATCAGCGCGCCGACCACCCGGGCGTGGTCCCGCAGATACATCCGGAAGAGGGTCGCCACCTGGTCGTTGCGGGAGCGGCCCGCGCGGAGCTTGCCGCCGAGGTCGGGGCCGAGCCGTTCGAGCAGGCCGCGTTCCAGGGCGGTGTGGACGTCCTCGTCGGCGATGGTGCCGGTGAAGGAGCCGTCGGCGACATCGGCTTCGAGCCGGTCCAGCCCGGCGATCATCCGGGTCAGCTCGTCGGCCGTGAGCAGGCCCGCCTGGTGGAGGACCCGGGCGTGCGCGCGGGAGCCGGCGATGTCGTACGGCGCGAGCCGCCAGTCGAAGTGGACGGAGGCGGACAGTTTCGCCAGGGCCTCGGCGGGACCGTCGGCGAAACGGCCGCCCCACAGCCGGACGTCACCACTGTTGCTGCTCACTCGTGTCGCTCCTCACCCTGCACTCATCCGTCCTGCATGAGTATGCAGACCTCTGCATGAGTAGTCAATTTCACCGCACGGCCCCGTCCCCGGCGGGCGCAAACCCCCGCCCCTCCCGCCCCTTCCCCGGCGGGCGCAGCCTCCGCCCGTCCCGCCCCTTCCCCGGCGGGCGCAGCCCCCGCCCGTCCCGCCCCTTCCCGCCCTGCCGTACCCCATTGCCGCCCCGGGCGCCGGGCAGGAGAATCGTCAGGCGTGGGAAAGACATATGAGCGCATCGACGGCAGACTCCGTACCTTCATCGAAGAGCAGCCGCTCTTCTTCACCGCGACCGCCCCACTCTCCGGCGAGGGTACGGTCAATCTCTCCCCCAAGGGCCTCAGAGGCTCATTCACCGTGCTCGACGGGTTGACGGTGGCCTATCTCGACTTCGCCGGATCCAACGCCGAGACCATCGCGCATCTGCGGGAGAACGGCCGCATCACCCTGATGTGGTGCGCCTTCCAGGGGCCGCCGAACATCGTGCGGGTGCACGGGCGCGGGGAACCCGTCTTCCGCGACGACCCCCGCTTCCCGGACCTCCTCGCCCGCTTCCCCGCCATCGACCCCGCCCAGCACGGACTGCGGGCGATCATCGTGGTGAGCGCGGACCTCATCCGCGACACCTGCGGCTACGCCGTCCCGCTGATGACCTACGACGCCGACCGCGATCTGCACGAACGGCGCTTCGCCCGCGAGGACGACGCCTCCCTCGACGCCTACTTCCACAAGAAGGACCACGTCGCCACCAGCCTCGACGGGCTGCCGGGACTGCCCCTGCCACTGCCGCCGACCCCCGTGTAGCCGCACGCCCCGCCCCGAACGGGTCACCCGCGCTGCCCCCCGCGCCGGCCCGCTCTAGCGTCGGCGCCATGCGCCCCGTACTCGCCGCCGCCGTCGCCTTGGTCACCTCCGCCGCACTGCTGGGCACGGCCCCGGCCGAACCCGTGCCGCTGCCCCTGGAGATGGCCCGCACCGGCGGCGGCGATCAGCTCATCACCGCCGTGGCACCGGACACCGGCTCGACCACCGGCACCGTCACCTGGTGGGACCGGCAGGGCGACACCTGGGTGGAGGCGGGCAGCGCGCCCGCCCGCTTCGGCGCCAAGGGGCTGGTCGAGGGCGACTCCCGGGAACAGGGCACCAACACCACCCCCACCGGCCTGTACGACCTGCCGTACGCCTTCGGCATCGAGCCGGCGCCGGACGGGACGGCGTACCCCCACCGGGCGGTGCGGCAGGACTCCTGGTGGTGCCAGGACAACGACTCACGGGACTACAACCGCTGGAGCGAGCCCCGGGCCGCCGACTGCCGGGCGGGCCACGCCGAGCATCTGATCTCCTACGGCACCCAGTACGCGCACGCCCTCGTCATCGGCTTCAACTACCACGAGCCGGTGCGCGGACGCGGCGCCGGGATCTTCCTGCACGTCAACGGCAGCGGGCCGACCGCTGGTTGTGTGTCGGTGCCGAACGAGGCCATGCGCGCGATCCTCGCCTGGGTCGAGCCCGCCGCCCGGCCGCACATCGCGATCGGCACCGAGGGCGGGGCCACCGCGATCACCCGCTCCTGACGGCTCGCGCGCGGCACGGGCTGAACGCGGCGCGCGACCCGCACGTATCTCTGGGCCAAGGGACCACGACACACCCGTTGCCCCCGTCCCCGGAGGAACCGTGACCAGCACGCTCGCGGGCGGCCGTGCCGCCCGGCGACAGACCATGCGCCGCATCCGGCCGCGCCGCTCCCCCGCCGTGCCGCTGCTGCTCGCGGTCGGGGCCGGCGCGGCGGCCGTGCTGTGGCTGTGGTGGCACAACACCCCCTCGGTGGCCGACCATCCGGGCCGGATCGTCAACGCGGGCCGGATCACCGGACTGCTCGCGGGCTATCTGATGGCGCTGGTGGTGCTCCAGATGGCCCGCGTGCCCGCGCTGGAACGCCGGGTCGGCTCCGACCGGGTGGCCCGCTGGCACGCGACCACCGGCCGCTACACCCTGTGTCTGACCCTCGCCCATGTCTTCCTCATCATGTGGGGCTACGCACTCCAGGCGGGCCGGGGCCTCGGCGACATCGCCCGGCAGACGGTCGACTCCGTCACCCAGCTCCCCGACCTGGGCAAGGCCGCGATCGGCACCGGACTGCTGCTGCTCATCGGCCTGGTGTCGATCGGCGGCGTGCGCCGCAGGATGCCGTACGACACCTGGTACCACGTGCACCTGATGACGTACGCGGCGGTGTTCCTGACGTTCTGGCACCAGATCTCCACCGGTAACGACTTCGCGGTGGAACCGGTCGCGAAGACCTTCTGGTACGGGCTGTACGGGGCGGTCACCGCGCTGGTGCTCTGGTTCCGGATCCTCACCCCGATCCGGCTCAACCTGCGGCACCGGATGCGGGTCGAGGCGGTCGTGGAGGAGACGCCGGGCATCGTGTCGGTGCTGATCGGCGGGCGCCGGCTGCACCGGATGGGCGCGGAGGCCGGGCAGTTCTTCCGGTGGCGGTTCCTGGCGCCGGGCATGCGGTTCAGCTCGCACCCCTACTCGCTGTCGGCGGCGCCCCGCCCGGACATGCTCCGGATCACCGTGAAGGCGATCGGCGACCACAGCGCCCGGCTGCGTGAGCTGCGCCCTGGCACCCGGGTGTGGGCGGAGGGCCCGTACGGCGCGCTCACCGCGGCCCGGCGCAGCCGCGGCAAGGTGCTGCTGGTGGCGGGCGGGGTCGGGATCACCCCGATGCGGGCCCTGTTCGAGACCCTGCCCGGCGCGGCCGGTGACATCACCCTGCTCTACCGGGCCAACAGCACCCAGGACCTGGCGCTGTGGGACGAACTGGCCGCCATCGCCGACGAGCGCGGCGCCCGGCTGATGTACGCCATCAACAGCCCGGACGGGGCCCGGCCCGACATCTCCGCCGAGACCCTGCGACAGAAGATCCCCGACATCGAACGGCACGACGCCTTCCTGTGCGGGCCGCCCGGCTTCGCGCAGTCCGTGTACGAGGCACTGCGCGGCGCGGGGATCCCCGCCCGGCGCATCCATCACGAGTCGTTCGCGATGTGAACGACGGTCCACTCCCCTCGGGCTTTCCCGCTACGGGTCACCAGGAGACCGGCAACCATGAAGAAGAGTCACCCCGTTCGGCGGGCCGTGCTGGCCACCGCGGCCACCGTGTCCGGCATCGTGCTGCTGCTGACGTTGAAACCGGCGTCCGACCCGGGCTCCGCCTCGGCGGCGGGCGACCGGCCCCCCGTCGCGGGCGGGCAGTCCCCCCAGGGCGGCGCCCAAGCGGCGGGCGCCGACTCTGCCTCCGGCTCCGGCTCCGGCTCCGGCCAGGACGCCGGGACGCGGACGGTCACCGGCAGCGTGGTGCGGACCGAGTACGGCCCCGTCCAGGTCCGCCTCACCGTCTCCGGCGGCAGGGTCACCGAGGCGGCGGCGGTCCAGTCGCCGAGCGGCGGCCGGAGCACCGACATCAACGCGGACGCGGTGCCCCGGCTCAACCGAGCGGCGGTCGCGGCGCAGAGCGCGCAGATCGACGCGGTGTCGGGCGCCACGTACACGAGCACCGGGTACCGGCAGTCGCTCCAGTCGGCCCTGGACCAGGTGCGGGCGGACGGGCCCGCCAAGGAGCCGGCCGAGCCGTCGGCACCCGCGGCGCCGGCGACCCAGGTCCTCACCGGCGGCGTGGCCCGGACCGAGTACGGCCCGGTCCAGGTGCGGATCACGGTCGCCGGGGGCCGGATCATCCAGGCGGAGACGCTTCAGGCACCGAGCGGCGGACGCAGTACGCAGATCACCGAGAACGCGGTGCCCGCGCTGAACCGGGCGGCGGTGGCGGCGGGCGACGCGCAGATCGACGCCGTGTCCGGCGCGACGTACACGAGCGCGGGATACCAGGAGTCGCTCCAGTCGGCCCTGGACCGGGCCGGTGGCTGAGGGTGGGTCCGGGGCGCAGCCGGGTCCCGCGTCCGAGCCGGTGCCGGGACCGCCGTCCCGACCCGGGCCCGCCGTGGTCCGGCACGCGGAGGAGGTCATGGGCACGGTCGTCTCCCTCGATGTGCGGGGCGGGGCGCCGGAGGCCGTGCGGGAGGTGCTGCGGGAGGTGGTCGCCGGGCTGCACCGGGTCGACGCGCTGTTCTCCACCTATCGCGCGGACAGCCAGGTGTCCCGGCTGGCGGCCGGGGAGCTGACGGTCGGGGAGTGCGACCCGGAGGTGGCCGAGGTGCTGCGGCTGGGCGCGGAGGCGGAGCGGATCAGCGAGGGCTGGTTCAGCACCTCCTACCGGGGCCGACCGGATCCGACCGGGATCGTGAAGGGCTGGGCGGTGGAACAGGCCGCCGTACGGCTGGCGGCGGTCGAGGGGGTGATCGGGGTGAGTGTGAACGGCGGCGGGGACGTACAGCTCCTGGGCGTCCCTGACCCCGGGCGCCCCTGGCGGGTGGGGGTCTCCGACCCGCTGCGGCCGGGCGGTCTGGCGGCGGTGATCTCGGCCGCGGGCACGTCCGGGCTGTCGGTCGCCACCTCCGGCACCGTCGAACGGGGCGCCCACATCGTGGACCCCCGCACCGGCAGGTCGGCCGTGACGGACCTGCTGGCGGTCACGGTGGTGGGCCCCCGCCTGACCTGGACCGACTGCTGGGCCACGGCCGCGTTCGCGATGGGCTCGCGCCAGGCGCTGACCTGGCTGGAGTCACTGCCGGAGGTGGAGGCGCTGCTGATCACGGCGGGCGACGAGGTGAGATGCACCGGCGGACTCGCGGCCCGCCTGGGCTGACCCCGCGCCGAGCCCCGCGAGGGCGGCCTCGCCGCCTAGGGCCCGTTCTGCGCCAGCCTCAGCAGGTGGTCCGCCAGTGCCTGGCCCCCGTCGGGCCTGCGGCTGATCAGGAGCAGGGTGTCGTCCCCGGCGATGGTGCCCAGGATGTCCTGGAGTTCGGCCTGGTCGATGGCGGACGCCAGGAACTGGGCCGCTCCCGGAGGGGTGCGCAGGACCACGAGGTTCGCCGAAGCCTCCGCGGAGATCAGCAGTTCGGAGGAGAGCCGGCGCATCCGCTCCTCCTTCGCCGACTCCCCCAACGGCGCCCGCGGCGTGCGGTATCCACCCTCGCTCGGCACGGCGTAGATCAGGTCACCCTCGTTGTCCCTGATCTTCACCGCGTTCAGCTCGTCCAGGTCCCGCGACAGGGTGGCCTGGGTGACGTTCAGCCCGTCGTCGGCGAGCAGCTTCGCGAGCTGGCTCTGCGACCGCACGGGCTGCCGGTTGAGGATGTCCACGATCCGGCGGTGGCGGGCGGTCCGGGTCTGGGGCACGGCCGGCCCGGCCGCACCCCCGGCACCGGCGGCTCCGGCCGCTCCCGCCGGGCCGTCCGTCCCGGACGGCTGCTCGTGGTCCTGCGCCTGACTCATCGTCGTCTCATTCCGCGGTTCGTCCGTCCTCGTCGCTCGCGTCGAGAACGCCGGGCAGCGCCTGGAGCAGCGCCGCCACCTCGTCGTCGCCGAGGTTCAGCGGCGGAACCAGCCGTACGACGTCGGGGGCGGGCGCGTTCACCAGGAATCCGGCGTCCTGGGCCGCCTTCTGCACCTGCGGTGCGAGGGGCCTGGTGAGCACGATACCCAGCAGCAGGCCCGCGCCCCTGACATGCGCGACCAGCGGATGCCCGGTGGCCTCGATTCCCTCGCGCAGCCGCTCGCCCTGCCGCTTCACGTTCTCCAGCAGCCCGTCGCCCGCGACGGTGTCGAGCACGGCGAGTCCGGCGGCGCAGGAGACCGGGTTGCCGCCGAAGGTCGTACCGTGCTGGCCGGGCTGGAGGAGGTCGGCGGCCCGGCCGAAGGCGACGGTCGCGCCGAGGGGCAGCCCGCCGCCGAGTCCCTTGGCGAGGGTGACGACGTCCGGGAGGACGCCCTCGTGGGCCTGGTAGGCGAACCAGTGACCGGTGCGGCCGATCCCGGTCTGCACCTCGTCCAGGACGAGCAGACTGCCGCTGGCGGCGGTGATCGCGCGGGCCGCCTTCAGATAGCCCGGCGGCGGGACGACCACACCGCTCTCGCCCTGGATCGGCTCGATGACGACGAGCGCGGTCTCGTCGGTGACCGCGGCGGCCAGTGCCTGGGCGTCGCCGTACGGGACATGGGTGACCTCGCCGGGCAGCGGCAGGAACGGCTGCTGCTTGGCGGGCTGGCCGGTGAGGGCGAGGGCGCCCATGGTGCGGCCGTGGAAGCCGCCCTGGGTGGCGACCATGTGGGTGCGCCCGGTCAGCCGGCCGATCTTGAAGGCGCCCTCGTTGGCCTCGGCGCCGGAGTTGCAGAAGAACACCTTGCCGTCGCGGCCGAAGAGCTGGAGCAGCCGTTCGGCGAGGGCGACGGGCGGTTCGGCGATGAAGAGGTTGGAGACATGGCCGAGGGACGCGATCTGCCGGCTCACCGCGGCCACGATCGCCGGATGGGCGTGGCCGAGGGCGTTGACCGCGATACCGCCGAGGAAGTCGAGGTACTCGTTGCCGTCGGCGTCCCACAGCCGGGTGCCCTCGCCGCGGACCAGGGGGACGCGCGGGGTGCCGTAGTTGTTCATGAGGGCGCCCTGCCAGCGGGCGGTCAGATCCTCGTTGTTCACGGCGTTCGTGGCGTTCGTGGCGTTCGTGGCATTCCCGGTGTTCGTGGCGTTCACGGTGTTCGTGGCGTTCCCGGCGTCGTTCACGGCTCCCCCTGTCCGTCCGGCACGACCATGGTGCCGACCCCTTCATCCGTAAAGATCTCCAGCAGGATGGCGTGCTGTACCCGGCCGTCGATGACCCGGGCGGTGGTGACGCCGTTGCGGACGGCGTGCAGACAGCCCTCCATCTTCGGCACCATCCCGGCGGACAGCTCCGGCAGCAGCTTCTCCAGTTGGCGCGCGGTGAGCCGGCTGATCACCTCGTCGCTGTCGGGCCAGTCCTCGTAGAGGCCCTCGACGTCCGTGAGGACCATGAGGGTCTCGGCGCCCAGCGCAGCAGCGAGTGCCGCAGCCGCCGTATCAGCATTGACGTTGTAGACATGTCCGTCGTCCTGGGAGCGGGCGATCGAGGAGACGACCGGGATGCGGCCGTCGGCGAGCAGGGCCTCGATCGCGCCCGTGTCGATCTCGGTGATCTCGCCCACCCGCCCGATGTCGACGAGTTCGCCGTCGACGCGGGGCCGGTGCTTGATGGCGGTCATGGTGTGGGCGTCCTCGCCGGTGAGTCCGACGGCGAGCGGTCCGTGCTGGTTGAGCAGCCCGACCAGCTCGCGCTGGACCTGCCCGGCCAGCACCATCCGTACGACGTCCATGGCCTCCTCGGTGGTGACCCGGAGCCCTGCCTTGAACTCGCTGACGATGCCGTGCCGGTCGAGGGCGGCGCTGATCTGCGGGCCGCCGCCGTGCACGACGACCGGCTTGAGCCCGGCGTGCCGCAGGAAGACCACGTCCTGGGCGAAGGCGGCCTTCAGGTCGTCGTCCACCATGGCGTTGCCGCCGAACTTGATGACGACGGTCCGGCCGTGATGCCGGGTCAGCCAGGGCAGCGCCTCCACGAGGATCTGTGCCTTGGGCAGCGCGGTGTGCTTGCGGGGAGCGGTCATGAGGAGTAGGCGCTGTTCTCGTGGACGTAGTCGGCGGTGAGGTCGTTGGTCCAGATCGTGGCGGTCTCGGCCCCGGCGGCGAGGTCGGCGACGATGTGCACCTCGCGGAAGCGCATGTCGACCTGGTCGCGGTCCTCGCCGACCCCGCCGTTCTTGCAGACCCAGACGCCGTTGATGGCGACGTTCAGCCGGTCGGGCTCGAAGGCGGCGGACGTGGTGCCGATGGCGGACAGGACCCGGCCCCAGTTGGGGTCCTCGCCGTGGATCGCGCACTTGAGGAGGTTGTTGCGGGCGATGGAGCGGCCCACCTCGACGGCCTCGTCCTCGGTCGCCGCGTTGACGACCTCGATCTTGATGTCCTTGCTGGCGCCCTCGGCGTCCCGGATGAGCTGCTGGCCGAGGTCGTCGCAGACGGTGCGTACGGCCTCGGCGAACGCGGCGTGGTCGGGGGCGACGCCGGAGGCGCCGGAGGCCAGCAGCAGGACGGTGTCGTTGGTGGACATGCAGCCGTCGGAGTCGACCCGGTCGAAGGTCGTCCGGGTCGCCGCGCGCAGCGCCCGGTCCAGGACGTCGGCGTCGAGGTCGGCGTCGGTGGTGAGGACGACCAGCATGGTGGCGAGGCCGGGGGCGAGCATGCCGGCGCCCTTGGCCATGCCGCCGACGGTCCAGCCGTCCCCGCCGGCCACGGACGTCTTGTGGACGGTGTCGGTGGTCTTGATGGCGATGGCGGCCTTCTCACCGCCGTGCTCGGAGAGCTGGGCGGCGGCGGCGCCGATGCCGGGGAGCAGCTTGTCCATGGGCAGCAGCACACCGATCAGACCGGTGGAGCAGACGGCGACCTCGGCGGCGTTGTGCCCGAGCGTCTCGGCGGTCCGCTCGGCGGTCGCGTGGGTGTCCTGGAAGCCCTGCGGGCCGGTGCAGGCGTTGGCGCCGCCCGAGTTGAGGACGACGGCGGAGACCTGACCGCCCTTGAGGACCTGCTCCGACCACAGCACCGGTGCGGCCTTGACGCGGTTGGAGGTGAAGACGCCCGCGGCGGAGCGGCGGGGTCCGGTGTTGACCACGAGGGCCAGGTCCGGATTGCCGCTCTCCTTGATCCCGGCGGCGATCCCCGCCGCCGTGAACCCCTTGGCTGCCGTGACACTCAAGGTGCGACTCCGATCGTGGAAAGTCCGGTGCTCTCGTCGAGCCCCAGGGCGATGTTCATGCTCTGAAGGGCACCGCCCGCGGTGCCCTTGGTCAGGTTGTCGATGGCGCTGATCGCGATGATGCGGCCCACGGCGGCGTCGTACGCGACCTGCACCTGAACGGCGTTGGAACCGTGGACGGACGCCGTCGCCGGCTGCTGTCCCTCGGGCAGCAGCCGGACGAAGGGCTCGTCGGCGTACGCCTTCTCGTAGGCGGTGCGTACGGCGTCGGCGGTGACGCCAGGCCGGGCCTTGACGTTGCAGGTCGCGAGGATGCCGCGCGGCATCGGGGCGAGGGTCGGGGTGAAGGAGACGGCGACCGGTGCGCCGGCGACGTCGCTGAGGTTCTGGACCATCTCGGGGGTGTGCCGGTGGCCGCCGCCCACGCCGTAGGGCGTCATGGAGCCCATGACCTCGGAGCCGAGCAGATGCGGCTTGGGCGTCTTGCCCGCGCCGGAGGTGCCGGAGGCGGCGACGATCACGGCCTCGGGTTCGGCCAGTGCGGCGGCGTAGGCCGGGAGGAGGGCGAGGGAGACGGCCGTCGGATAGCAGCCGGGCACCGCGACGCGCTTGGCGCCGGCCAGCGCGGCACGGGCGCCCGGCAGTTCGGGGAGGCCGTACGGCCAGGTCCCGGCGTGGGCGGAACCGTAGAACCGCTCCCAGTCGGCGGCGTCCTTGAGCCGGAAGTCGGCGCCCATGTCGATCACCAGGACGTCGGGGCCGAGCCGCTCGGCGACGGCGGCGGACTGTCCGTGCGGCAGCGCGAGGAAGACCACGTCGTGACCGGCGAGGACCTCGGCGGTGGTCTCCTGGAGCACCCGGTCCGCGAGCGGCCCCAGATGCGGCTGGAGCGCCCCGAGCCGCTGCCCGGCGTTGGAGTTCCCGGTCAGCGCGCCGATCTCCACGGCGGGATGCGCCAGCAGCAGCCTCAGCAGCTCACCGCCCGCGTACCCGCTCGCCCCGGCCACCGCCGCACGTACCGTCATGGCACCTCCTCCTCGATGGCATGACTATACGTTTCGCTGCACGTTTATGCAAAGCGGATCGGCAGCGTCATGGGTTTCTCGTGTGACCGAGAATCTTTGTTGGCACATGGAGAGCGCTAGTTGGCACACCTTGGTCCCGTAGCACTGTGTAGCCAGAGCAGTTGTGTAGCCGAGAGCCTTGCGCGAGGGAGTCGCACGCGGTGGTGCGCGACGGAGTCGTACGTAACTGGGGACGATCGGCGGTACACCACAGACCACCAATGCGTGGAGCCGGGCTCCCGGTCCGCCCCGGGCCACCATGGCTCCGCTTCCGGCCGCCCACGGAGGCCGGCAGTGTCTTCAAGTTGCGCGTTGATCGGTGTCCGCGGCGTCGGCACGGTGCCGACCGACAGGGCCTGAAAATGGGCTGCGGCCGAATGAGACCAGGGCCCACACGTCACTGACCTGGCGACCGGAGGGCCAGATGCTAGTGGTCTGCGGCCTGAACGGGGTCACTGCGACGTTCTGGGCGGCGAACAGGGCAGAGTCGAGATAGCCCATGCTGCCAGTCCCGCACAGATACGCGCGAGCGGATCTTCCCGGCTCGTGATGCGGACCGTACCGGCCCCGGCCACGCGCACCCCGAGCGCCACAACCGGCTCAAGGGCGATCTAGCTTGCAGCGTCCACCGGGGCAAGCGGCTCGTCCGCCAGCAGATCGAGATGACCACCGGCGACTGCATCTGGCACGTATTCAACACCGAGCGCCGTACGGCCTGGATCAACAGCAACCCATGACCAACGCCGTGGCCGATTGGAGCGCCCGGCCCGCCCGGCCCTCCTCGCTCGGAATCTTCCAAGATCACTGGCTCGGCGCCGAGACCGTAACCGGAACCACGCCGAGACTTGCCCGGAGCGCGAGCCAGCTATTACCCACGCCTCGGCGCCGCCGGACAGCTCTCACTATTAGCCGCGTCGCATCGGTGCCGCATTCAGGGAGCCGCTTTTCAGTAGGCGTGATTCTGCTACTGTCGAGACACCCCTCCAAGAATTCCGGTGGATTTCAGCTGGTCTACCGGGAGGAGGTGATTCGGTGTCCGGCAGGAACCCCGACGAGGGAACCAAGCCGGACCGGACCAAGCGGCAGTCAGCCGTCCAGATATGCATCCTGATCGCGCGTGCCAGCCAGGCCGCGTACTGGGTGTACAAGCTCTGGCAGCTGAACTAGCAGCAACGATGGGCCCGGCCGATGCCACGGCCGAGCCCATCCCAGGTCCGGAACCGGGGGCCCCACGATCTCGTGCAACAGAGGCGTGGGGCCCGACTCTTTTATGGACCGAGCGATCTGTCCGGCTTCCCGGAACTGGCGATCAGCTGCCAGCATACATCCCTTTTCCTATTTGCGGAACCCAATGAATTCCGGATCCCGATTCCCGAATCGGGAAACTGTCGAATCTCGGGGCCCTCCAATTCTCGCGAATGTTGGCATTTCATTCTTTCGATTCGCCCCTGCCGTATGTCTTCATTCCCTCATCCTGTGTGGTGTTTCGAGGGCATGGCCGTCGGCTTCGGGGGCGTCCCCGTTCGTTTCGGGAGCACACTGCCGGGCTTCGAGGCCAGCCGGTCTC
>NZ_JBIVUE010000043.1:0-12483 GCF_044757045.1 Streptomyces sp. NPDC091377
GCTACGACCCCCGCACGCGGCTCTACGTCGCCCGGCGCACAGCCGAAGGCATGTCAAAGAAGGACATCTTCCGCTGCCTCAAACGCTTCATCGCGTGTGAGGTCTACAAGTACCTGACCAGCATGAACATCCCACAGAACCAACTCCTACAGACCGCTTGACGATCTATAGGAGCTTCCGGAATCAACCCCAGGAACAACGTAAGGAGACACCGTCTGGTCCGGCTACCGCACCCATTTCACCGAAACGTGCACGTCAGAACTGCCGGAGGTGATTGTGCACGCGGCCACCACGATCGCCCCGGTCCAGGACGGCGCGCTCACCGCCCAAATCCACGATGCCCTCGCGGCGATCGACCTGATCCCGGCCGAGCACGCGGTCGACGCCGCCTACGTCAGCCCCGCGGAGATCGAACGGGCCGATCAGGTGCACGGCATTACCCTGCTCGGCCCGGTCGTGCCCGACCACAGTCACCAGGCGAAAAGCGAGGCAGGGTCCGACTAGGCTGTCTTCACAGGCGACTGGGACCACCGCCGGGCCACGTGCCCCCAGGGCAACCTCAGCCGCGAGTGGCGGACCCTGCGCATCAGCGGACACGACTACATCCAGATCAAGTTCGACAAGGCCACCTGCCTGGCCTGTCCCGTCCGCCCGCAGTGCACCAACGCCGTCAGCGGTCCACGCTCGCTCGCGCTGCTGCCCACCCGCGAACTGCACGAGATCCAGCAGTGCCGGTACGCGATCCGTGCCGGCATCGAAGCCACCCTCTCCCAGAACATGGCTGGGGAAGTCACGTGTGGACGAGAAGGGGCCCCAGGCGAACCTGGGGCCCCTTCTCACTGCTAGCCGGATGGGCGGCAGCATCGGCTTGTCGGCCGTATGCCCTCTCAGCAAGGAGAGGGTCATCGCTCATCTCCCGCGACGCGTTGTATCGGTCTATATCATGAATTCGTAGCCGAGGATGCCACGGCCGCCCACGTAGAGGGCTCGACTGTTGGGATGCCAGATCACGGATTCGAGGTCGCTGTCGGCCCGCATGCTGGTGAGGGGTTCGCCGGTTGTGGAGTCCCAGACGGAGATCGTGCTGTCGGCTGTGCTGGCGATGTACTTGCCGTCAGGGCTGAAGGCTGCGGCCCTGGCCCTGGTGCCGCGGAACCTGTGAACGATGGCTTCTGCGGCGATGTCCACGACTCGAAAACCGGCGGGACCATCGGTGATGGCCAGCTGACTGTTGTCGAGGCTGAACGCCAACGCCCGAGCCGAGCGGCGTCCCAGGTGCGTGACCTGTGTGCCCGACGCGGTGTCCCAGACGCGGATGCCGTCATTGGGATCGTATGTGGCGAGGCGGGATCCGTCTGGACTGAAGACGAGTCTCTGAGTTCTACGGTGAGGCAACTGATGTTTCTGGATGCCGCTGGTGGTCTCCCAGATGCTGATGGTCCCCTGCCGGTCGACCGTAGCCAGAAGCTCTCCCGGCGGGCTGAGTTCCACCTTCTCCAGCGGTTCAGCACAAGTGAGTTGTACAAGCAGCGCCCCAGCGGCGTTCCACACGCCCACCGTCTCGCGGTCGGCGGCCGCGGCGAAGCGAATGCCTGTCGCTGTGAAAGCTGCTGAGAGCAGGTCGGCCTGATCTCCGTAAAGGGGAGGGGCGAACTGCAGCTCCTGTCCGGTGACTCCGTCGCCTTTCGCGAAGCGCTGGACCTGCACGCCGCTCACAGCGTCCCAGACGGAGAATCCTTCACGGCTCACAGTGGCGACGCGGCATCCATCCGCGGAGACCGCTGCCACACCGACAGAGATCTCCTGCGGCTGAGGCGAACTGGCGGCGAGGTCCCAGATCCGCACCGTCCTGTCCATGCTGGCGCTTGTGAGTCTCAGGCCGTCCGGGCTGAAGTCCAGCGATGAGCACCGCGATCCATGGTGGAAGCGGTGGACCTGTGTCCTCGTCCCGAGGTCCCACACCTCCACGACGCCCTCATGGTTCCCGACGGCAAGTGCCGTGCCGTCGGCATTGAACGCTGCCACGGTGACGTCGAGGCAGTCGCGAAGTTCATATAGACGCACGCCGGACGGCGTACTCCAGATGCCCACGTCTCGCCCCTGGGTTGTAGCAACGTGAGCCCCGTCCGCTGCGAGCGCCACAGGCCGGCCCCGCAGAGGCTGCAGACCGCTGCCTGTACCTGCGTCGCAGGAGAAGGAACGCAAGCCGCCACGCATGGACAGGACCAGCGTCGTGCCGTCCTGGCTCACCTGAAGCCGACCTGTTCTGGTTCTGGACACCTGAAACTCATTGAGTCTGGCCCCGGTGACCGTCTCCCAAGTTGCCACTGCACCATGCTCCAGCCCGGTGAAGAGACGAGAACCATCGGCACTGAAGGCGGCAACACGGTACTCACCTGCAAAGAACTGGTGCAGCTCCGATCCGGTAGGAAGATCCCAGCCGTAGACGATGCCATGGTCATCGACGGTGAGCAGATGCGTTCCACCGTTGTTGAACGACACCTCCCTCATACGGTTGTGACGCGGCAGTTCGCATACTTGCGCCCCGCTTGATGCGTCCCAGACACGAACTCGGCCACTGATTTCAATGGTGGCGAGGCGCGCCCCGTCAGGGCTGCAGGTCATCTTCTCAACGGGTGCCTGATGTGTAAGGGTCCGCAGGAGCGCAGGATTAGGCAGATCAGGCGCTGTCCAACGGTCTACGAGTGCTGGCCCTGACAAGACCGCGTCGGCTGCCGCCAGCCACGCCGCACCTCCAGGAACGCGGCTGCGCAGCGCGGCATCGAGGGCCTGAGGTTGTGCGGTAGGGGTGAGGAGGTGCGCGGCACGTTCCAGATGAGAAGCGAGAGCGGCTGCATCAGCATGAGGGACCAGGGAGAGGTCTCGAAGAGGTGCGGTGGGGCCATGGTGGTGCAACCGCATGCTGACCCAGCGGAAATCCGTGGCGACGGCGACCGCATCCGGGGTGCGCTCCGCGTCCATCAGGTGGGCTATGAGGAAGTTCTGCAGGTACTCGTGAGATGTAGTCCACCATGCAGGTCCGCCCTCGCCGGCAGAGGTGACGGCGTCGAGGAAAGCGGCGTTCACCGCGGGCAGTCGAGCTGATAGCTCTGCCCGGAGATGATCGCGGATCACGTCGTGCAGGGCCACCGTCCCGCCAGGGATGCCGGAGTTGAGACTGAGCAGGGACAGATCGGCCATCTGCCTGCACAGGCTGCGCGCGGTTGTCTCGTCGAGACCGGCCACCCCTTCCCACAGGCGAGCTACCATCGCAATCGGGACGGCCTCGTCCTCAGCGAAGACTCCAAGTTCTGCGAACCTGTGCTCCCCATCGGGAGGAAGGAGTTCGGTGGCGGCTGCGAGACTGGCTCGCACGGCCCTGTTCCGTTCGTCCGTGTCGTCGAGGTCGAAGTTCTTCTGAGGATCGCTGGCCGCAGGCCCGTGCACACGAAGCCGTTCCAAAAGGCGCCGCCCGACAGTATCCGCATCAGCCCCCGTCGACAGTTGCTCGCGCATAACACGGTTGACGATCCGCAACAAAGGCACCCACTGACCGGTCGCCTCGACAAGATCGTCGACCACCGCTTGCTCCGGCAGATGCGGCAATCCCTTCGTCAGGACCAGGCGGGCCTGCCCGTACGTCATACGGTCCACAGTGATCCGCGCAGCATGAGCGGGAAGCACTCTCGGGTTGCGTGTGGTGATTAGGCGGACACATTGCCGTTCCGCACCGATGAGAAACGGCCGCAGCTGCTCCTCCTCCCACACATCGTCGATCACCAGCAGAGTCCGCGGCAGCGAGGCAAGGAGCTTGCCCAGCTGAGCGCCGGCCTGTTCCGGATCGTCGCCGACTGCAGACTCGACCCCCGTGATACGTGCCATCTCCATGGCAACCTTGGCTGCGATCGCGGCCCTGCCCCGGACGTCACGACCGATCGTGATGAGCCAGATCCCGCCAGGGAATCTCTTGCCGACCTTCGGCTGGGCGACGGCAAACCGGGCCAGTGTCGTTTTGCCGAAACCGCCCGCGCCATGAAGACCGGCAGTGGTGGCCACCGCATCACCCCCTCGCCAGCGCCGCCGGGTGCGTGCGAGGACAGCAGCAACCACCTGGTCGGCCTCCGCCCGGTCCACCCACCCGTCTGGGACGACCAGAGGGCCAGACGTGATGGGCGCGGGCGACGCTGCAGGCCAGCCGAGCCTGACCATGATTGCCGAGCCCAGAAGGAACACGCCCCCGATGACGCTGGCGACCTGGTCTCCTGCACCCCATCCCTCACGCACGATCTTCCATGCAAGGAACACCAGCAGACCCAAAAGAACCAGGCCGCCCACAACCCTCTTCCACCCCAGACGTCTCAAACCCCACCTCTTCTGATTGTCACAACGCCGATGACAGGCAGTATTCGCCTCGGTGGCCTCGATGAGGGGCATGCCGCGTTCGCGGGCCAGAACACTCACCGACGCCGCCATGCACCGTCAGGCTTCCGAGATTCTCGTCCTGACGGTTCGGCAGCTGGGCCATCGGGTGCTCAGCTGGCCCTGCGAGCGGTGCAGCACAATGTGCCAGCCCGGGCCGACCGCGCTCAAGAAGCGCGGTATTTGCACCACAGGAAGATCCGGCATCGGCCCGGCCGCCCGTCGCGCGGCGAGGTTCGTGCTACGGGCTGCAGTACACCGTGAAGGTGCCCTTGGTGAGCGCTTTGACGTAGGAGTGGGCGCCGGCGAGGAGGTGCTGCTGCTCGCTGCTGCACACGGCTGCCGAGAGCCCGGGCTGGGCAATGACGGTGTTGATGTGGGGCCGTAGCTGGAGTGCGCGTTCGCGAATACGGTACAGCTCGTCGATGCTTCCGAGCAGGTAGGGGCTCTTGCCGGGATTGCGGGCGGCCCATCTGACGGCGCGGTTGTACAGGGTGCGCAGCAGCGCTTCGATGCCGTACTCGCGCCACTTGGCGCCGCGGGCGGCCTGCCCGCACACCTCGTACAGGTCGATGACGCGGTGGCCGGGAGCCGGTTCGTGGGAGTACTTGCAGTGCACGAGGGTGATGGTGATGTCCTTGTCGTCGGCGGTGATACCGACGAGGTCGGCCACTTCGTTCGAGCCGTCGTCGTCGATCAGGACGTCGAAGTGCTGCTGCTCGCTCAGGTAGCGGTACATGTAGTACTGCACGGTGTGCGGCAGCCGCTCGGGGTCCATGGACTCGGCCTGGATGTTCACCCCGTCCCACTCCAGCGGTGCCAGCAGGGACAGGTCGAAGGGCGGCAGGTCGGTACGGGGCGCGTGCAGGCGGTCGTCGGGTGTCAGGATGCGGTCGCCGGCGAAGTACCGGTACGGCTTGTGCTGGTTGATCCAGTCGGCGGCGGGCAGCGCGGTGCGCTGAACGCTCACCAGGGCGTCGTCGCCGACGGGGGAGTAGACCAGGCCCTGGTCGGTGAACTCGGCGCTGTAGGGGATCTCCCAGGAGGGGGAGACGAACGAGAAGCGGATCGGTCCCTCGGGTGCGAAGTCGTCGACGCGGAAGCCGATGTCGGTGACGGTGTGGGCACGCGACGACCAGCAGGCGTACATGCTGCATCTCGGGGCGCTCGCCGACGAGATCCCCGCTCTCGCCGGCGCGCTCCTGGCCCCGACACCGTTCCGTGGCCTGGAGCCCTTCCGCGAGGAGGACACCGATGTCTTCTTCGGCCGCGAGGAGGACACGGAGTCCGTGGTCAGGGCATTGCGCGGTGACCACGCGGCGGTGACCTTGTGCGGGCCCTCCGGGTGCGGCAAGTCCTCTCTCGCCCTCGCGGGGGTGGCGCCCGTGATGCGCCGTGCTGGCCACGAGGTGGTGGTCGTCCACTGCGGCCGCACCTCCCGTCCGGTGGGTGCCGTGGCGGTCGAGCTCCTTGAACTGGCAAGGCAGGAACGGTTCGGGCCCCCACGCGCCATTGGCGTCGAGCGGGTCGTGACCTGGCTGACCGGGGCGGGCCTCGCGGACACCGTCCACCGGCTCACCGGCAGTGCTACCACCGACCTCCTCGTCCTACTGGACCAGGCCGAGGCTCTGCTCGACCTGCCCGAGGGGGACCTCACGGCCCTCTTGTCGGTGCTTTTCCCCGCTCGGCGCATCGCTGGGATGCGGGTGCTGCTCACTCTGCGCGCCGACTTCATTGACGCAGTCCTCAGCCACGAGCACCTCGGCCCGGTGCTGAAACGGGGAGCCGTCCTGCCGCTGACCCCGATGACCCGGGAGCAGCTGCACGCCGTCATCACCCGCCCCGTGGACCGCGTCCCCAATGTCTCCTACGAACCGGGGCTGGCCCGCCGCATCCTCGAGGACGTCGGCAGCGAGTCCGGTGCCCTCCCCCTGCTCTCCTTCGTCCTGCGGCACCTGTGGGAGGAACAGTCGGGCGGCCGCCTGAGGGTCGAGGCGTACGAGAGGGCCGGCGGTGTCTCCGGCGCACTGCGCAGGCACGCGGAGGAGGCATGGCGGAAATACGTCCTGTCCGTGACCGGGACCGGCTCCCCGGACCCCGCAGACACCCCGGAGACCCTTTACCCCACGGAAACCATCACGCACGCGCGGCGGCTCCTCGCTGGACTGGTGCGAGTGGTGCCGGGCAGCGGCGCCCCCGCACTGCGGCGGGTGCTGACCAGGGCGGAGGCCGGCGACCAGCGCTGGCGCCTGGCCGTGCTGTTCGCCGGGAAGGACGAGCGTCTGCTGGTACTCCACGGCGGCGCCGGAGTGCCGGAGAGTGTGGAACTCGCCCATGAGGCCCTCATCACGGCCTGGCCGACTCTGTCCGAAGTAGTGCGCGAGGACCGGGTCTTCCTCGCCGCGCGCACGGACTTGCAGCACGACCGTGAACGCTGGGAGAGAAGGCTGTGCCGACGAGCTCCTGCCACGAGGTGCCCATCTCGTTTCTCTTGAGAGCCGACTCGCGGGGCGCACCGACGAACTGACGGCGGCTGAGACCGACTTCCTCGACCTCGCAGGCCGGCAACGCCACGCGTTGGAACAACAGCGCCGTGCCCGGCAGAGGCGCAACCGATGGGCATGGGCTGCCGTCAGCCTCGCTCTGGTACTCATCGCCACATTGAGCGTCTTCTTCGTCCAGGAGTCCCAGGTGAGCAGGGAACGGGCAGCGGAAGGCAGGTCCAGGACGCTGGCAGTGCAGGCGGACGAACTGGCCGAGACCAACCCTGCCCAGGCCGCTCTGGCCGCAATCGCGGGCTACGACACCTCCCCGACGCAGGAGGCCCGCAACGCGTTGATGCGACGGTACTCGGAAATGATGAAGGCAAGTTGGGTCCTGTCCGGACTGGGTTCCGACATCGACCAGGCGAGTATGAGCGCGGACGGCAAGGTGACCCTGGTGACCACCGTGGGCGGCCGCGCGACCCTGTTCCTCCGCTCCGACGACGGACGAGTGCGACAGGAAAACCTGCGGCTGGGCCGAAAAGTCCGCAACCCTCAGGTGAGCGGCGACGGCCGGAGAATCGCCTACTTACGCGAAGCCGACGCGCTCCTCGCCTGGCACGAGGTGACCACTTCCGGGAAGCACCTGGCAGGCCCGGCCCACCTGCTCCGGCATGCACAGGCACGGAACAAGGAAGGCGCCATCCTCGCAGTCAAAAGATCCAGGTTCTCTCCCGACTCGCGGTTCCTGGTGGAAGCCTCCGAGGTGTCCGAAGGACTGCCCCTCCCGGTATGGGATCTCTCCAGCGGCCGTCCTCACGAAGTACCGGGGTCCATCACCGATGTGCGCTGGATCTGGTTCGGCGCGGACAGCGGAACCCTGGTCGCGTGGAAGGGGCTCAAATTCGAATCGGGAGGGGGAGAGCGCTCCTCTCTGCTGGCCATTGATGTCGCCACCGGGTCCGTCCGTGAACTGGCCCATGACTTCTACTCCATTCCTGAGGTCTCCTGGGACGGGAGAACGGCTGTCGTCTGCCAGAAGATGGGGGAGAAGGTCACGCCTTTACCAGGCCATCCGGGTGTCGGACGGCAGAATCCTCCGCAGCCAAGGGCTCAAACGGTCGTCTTGCCAGGAGCCGGAGTTCGACACCACCAGCCGCTACTTCGTCGTCGAGGACAACACGAACGACTCGGGTGGCTGGTTCCGAATTGCGGTCCACGGCGACGCGGCGCCGGAACGGCTGGTGCCCGTCAGCAACTCTCCACTTCGATCGGCGTCGAACGCCTGCCTCTCCTGATGTCCGGGGCGGAAACCGTGATGCCGTTCGCCGAGGGCCGCACGGTCACGGGAGTCAGCATGTCCGTCGGTCCCTCCAGGTCGGCACATGGGTATCCTGTGCTGCTCGGTGACGGTGATCGGATGCTGGTCCGCAGCGATGGTGGTAAAGCGCTCCGCATCGTGGAGACGAGGCCCGGGGCGAGTACGCTCGCCCGGGCCGAGACTCCCGGAACACCGCCCACTGAGGAGCAGCCGCTTGTTACCGACAGGGAGGAAACCCTGGTGGCGGATGTCTCGGACCACAACAGGATCACGGTGCGCGCCCTGCCCTCCCTGCGCCGGATCAGCCAGTTCTCCGTGTCCGCGCCGCCTCTCGACGAAGGGACCGGAGAACCGGGCACGATCGACATCATGTTCCAGAGCGACGACAGGGTGGTCACCCTGTCAGGTTCGGTTCTCGAGTACTGGGACGCATGGCAAGGGCGCCGACTCTCGTCCGCCGTGAAACTTCCCAGCCTTCGGCTCAGTAGCGCCGAGGCCCCGTTCTTCACCATGGGGGCCCATCCGGACTCGGCATATGTCACTGTGAGTGTGCAGGGAGAGCCCGACGTACACACAATCGACCTGCGGACGGGACTGGAGGACCGGAAGCAGCGCATCTGCCTCGCCGAGGACCTGCTTACCGCGGAGTATCTGCCGGACACGCGTTACATGGCGGTGCTCACCACCGGCAGGGTCGTCGAAGTCTGGTCCGTGGAGAAGGGGGCACCGCCGAGAAAGGTGCTGGGGCCGTTCGGACCGCTCGAGCCCCATCGCTGGACCATGGGGTCCTCCGGCGGATCCGAATTCTTCCTCGCTTACGAGAACACCATGGTCCGTCTCCGGGCCGACGATCCCGAGTACCGGGACACCTTTGTGTTCTCGAGGGTCCAGCGTTTCCAGGAAGCCACCAAGGACGGCAGAACCCTGCTGAGCATACCGGTGGAGGACGATTTGGAAGACCTGTACGACGACGCCCCCGACGCCGGACGCTTGCCAACGCTCTTCCGGATCGACTCCGCGCTCTGGAAGGAACACCTTTGCGGTGTCGTTGGCCGGGAGCTCACGGCCGACGAACGCACAGCTCTCTCCGGGGAGCTGCCGGAGAGAAGCTGCCCAGACCCCGCATGGGACTGAGGCCGGATCTCGTCTTGCGGGCGGCCTCCTCTTTTCCTGCACGACCTCTGTCGCCCAGTACATGGGGATGATCCCCATGTACTGAGCAAGCTGCTGAAGAGGCTGGAAGTGAGCGACGACGATCTGTTCGCCATGACGGCCGACGCATGGTCGTCGAGCTCACCACGGACTTGCACAGTCATGATTCCAAGAGTGACCAAGGGCCCAACCGACAACGACCAGCGGGCACCCGTGCTGGCCCCATCGCGGACCGAGCCCGAGAAGAAGAACATCGTCGCCATCGTCTGCAGGGACGGACGGCGAGGAACGCGGCAGGACGCACCGTTGTGTCCCTCGCCGTGACCGGGCACTCGGAAGACCTCAGGTTCAGCTGCACGATCTGTACGGGGCTGTTCCGGGGCGGGTGGCGGGTAGGCGGCGGACGTTGCCGAGGGCTGCGGCTTGTTCCCGTAGACGTACGATCTCGTCGTGCTGTGCGGCCAAGCGTGAGACGGCGAGTTCCTTGAACGCGGTGAGCTCGGCTACGGTCTCGTCCCGCTGATGCTGAGCTTCTACGCCCCCGACCTGCGCGAGCAGATAGAGGCGCTGCCCGAGGGCACCGCCCTGATCGGCATCAGCACCACCGGACAGCCCATCGCCGTCGACCTGGACGCCGAATCCCCCCCCACGTCCTGGTCTGCACCGGCGCCGGAGGCGGCAGCACCACCATCCTGCGCTCGCTCACCGCCCAGTTCCTCCACCAGGGCGCCCACGCCCTGGTCCTCGACCCCAAGCGGATCTCCCACCTGTGGGCCAAGTCGCTGCCGACGGTCACCCACCGCGGCAACATCGCGGGCATCCACGACGCCCTGACCGGCCTCGCCACCGAACTCCAGCGCCGCCTTGACCTCGACGGCGACCTCGACGGCGTGCCGCGCCTGATCGTCGCACCCGACGAGGCCGACGCCACCGTGCGGGAGCTCACCCGCTACTGGAAGACGTTCCGGCAGAACGACGACCCGGCCACGTCCCCGGCCATCACCGCGCTCCAGGACGCCCTCTGGGCGGGACGCGCGGCCCGCGTCCACGTCATCTTCGACGGGCGCCCCGCCAGTGTCCTCGGTGCGGAGGTCCGCGAGCAGTTCGCCACGGTCATCCTGGCCCGGTTCACCGCCTACACCTGGCGCAGGCTCGCACCCGTAGCCATGCGCGCCCCGAAGCAGACCGGGCACCCCGGCCGCTTCCACGTCATCCAGCACGACAGGACCGTCCACGAGACGCAGGCGATCGTCATGACCGACACCGAAGTCGTCAACTGGCTCACCGACCCGCACGACCACGAGAGCTGACCCCCGGCCAGACCGCGGGCCCCGGACACACATCTGCGCCCGGGGGCCCGTGGGCTGCTGCCCAGCGATGCCCTTGTTCTCCCGCTCGGTCTCGGTCATGGCGGCGAAGAACGCGAATCCGGGTGAGGCGGGGGTCCGGCGGCCTGTTGTCGGCCATTCTCGCGGAAAGGACCGTTTGCATGAACGTTCGAGGTTTCCCGGCCGATGGTCATCCGATCGTATGAAACGGACGCCGTGGCCATTCCGGGGCCCTGGGAGCCTCGCTACGTTCTGCGTTCTGGCATGCAGCCAGATTCCCCGGAGAAAGAGAGGCGATCATGGGTTCTGCTCTGACAGCGGGCCGCCGTGCGCTGGCGGTCGTGGCCGTGGCGGCGTCGCTGGCGGCCACGGTCTCGGCCACGGGCCCCGCGTCCGCAGCATCGGAAGATTGGGAGACTCCTGTCACGGTGTACCCCATGATGTGCCTCGAACCCGGGGCCCCGGACTCGCAGGGAGAGATCCCGTTCGTCGGGAACCCCTGCAACCAATCCCGGGCCCAGACGTTCCTGGGCCAGTGGGTTCCCAACAGCAATAAGTTCCTGATCCGTCATCTCCAAACCGGCACCTGCCTCACCCTCGACCCCAGCAACCCCACAGTCAGCGGCACGCGGATCTATGCCGTCAATTGCGACTGGTCCTGGCGTCTCCAGCAGTTCACCCGGAGGAACCGGCCGGTCAACAACGGGATCCAGACGTCTGCCGGCCTGTGCGTCCAGGCCCAGAACCCGCAGAGCATCGGCACGAATGTGCCGATCATCCAGAAAACGTGCAACGACAGCACGCTCGACCAGATCGCCGGGATCAGGCTTCCCCCGCGGACCTGACGCTGACCCGGTTGACGCGGTACCCGCTCGGCACCCCTGCGCGCCTCGTCTCCCGTCCGGCCGGCACACCCCCACCACGGGTGGCGACCCGCCCGATCCGGCACAGCGGACAGCCGGTCCTCACCAGGCGGGTGACGGAACCCCGGCGCACAGCGCGCCGGGCCGCCCGCTCATAGCCGCTTCAGCCCAGGACCTTCCCGGGCATCACCTGCCCAGCCGTCGCTCCCGTCCCCGTCCTCGGGGACGGGAGCGGCCGGGTCCCGCAGCGGGCGCCGCCCGCCGCCGGCCGGAGCGGTGGCGGTGAAGCCGCAGGGCCCGAGACGTTCAGATTCCTGTGCTTGAGCGGGGACAGCCGGGCGACGCCTCGCCCCGGATCCCGTGATCCCCCCGGCGCGGAGCCGGGTGACAGCGGCGTCGCTGAACCGGGTGGTCCGCAGCACGGCCGCGGTCAGGACAAGCCCCCCGGTGAGCCGAGCTGACGCTCCGTCCTGCCCAGACATGCCCGGTGGCCGCCCTGCTACGAGGGCGGGCACCGGTACGTCGTCCTCATGGAGGAGTCGGTCCTGCGCTTCCGCACCGCCGAGCCCGAAGCCATGCGCGGCCAACTGCGCCACCTCCTGACCGTGATGCCGCTCGCATCCCTCTCGCTCGGCATCATCCCGTTCACCGCGCAGCGCACCGTCTGGCCACTGGAAGCCTTCTACGTCCACGACGACACCAGCGTCGTGGTGGAGACGCTCACAGCGGAGATCAAGGTGACCCAACCCCGTGAGCTCGCCGACTACCTCAAGGCGTTCGCCGGCCTCGCCGAGATGGCCGTCTACGGCGATGCCGCCCGCGCCCGGAGCCCAGGGTCTTTGAGAAGTGCCGAGGTGGGCGGGTTCGCTTGCTGAGCACCGGTTGTGACGGCTTGTCGACTTCTGTCTGTGGGTGAC
>NZ_JBIVUE010000044.1:0-10683 GCF_044757045.1 Streptomyces sp. NPDC091377
GTCTTCCCCATCACCGCCGAACCCGTCACCAGCCCATCGACAGATCCGCCCTCAGCCAGCGCGTCAAGGCCCGCGACCAACTCCGCGACGCCCTCACCCACGACCACCGCACGGTCCTCCAGCAGCGCGCGGTTCAACAACGTCGCCGCCACACCCGCGACATCCACGTCCCCACCGCCCCGGACGAACCCGGCCAACTGCGCCGCCTGACCCCGCAGCCCCGCACCACCCCGACCCGACACCACCCACGGCACCGGACCCGACACCTCCACCGGCGCCGCCACAGGCTCGGCGGCTGGGGGCTCCTCCAGGATCACGTGCGCATTCGTACCGCTCACACCGAACGAGGACACGCCCGCCCGGCGCAGCCGCCCGTCACCGGACCAGGGCACGGACTCCGTCAGCAGACGGACATCGCCGGTCGTCCAGTTCACGTGTGACGAGGGCTTGTCGACGTGCAGCGTCTCCGGCAGCAGTCCGTGCCGCATCGCCATCACCATCTTGATCACACCGGCCACGCCCGCGGCGGACTGCGTGTGCCCGATGTTCGACTTCACGGAGCCGAGCCACAACGGGCGGCTCTCCGCACGATCCTGGCCGTACGTCGCCAGCAGCGCCTGCGCCTCGATCGGGTCACCCAGCGTCGTACCCGTACCGTGCGCCTCCACGACGTCGATCTGATCCGCGCCGAGTCCGGCGTTCGCCAGCGCCTGCTGGATCACCCGCTGTTGCGAGGGCCCGTTGGGTGCCGTCAGGCCGTTCGAGGCGCCGTCCTGGTTCACCGCCGAGCCACGTACCACGGCCAGCACCTGATGTCCGTTGCGACGGGCGTCGGACAACCGCTCAAGGAGCAGCAGACCGACGCCCTCGCCCCAGCCCGTTCCGTCCGCGGCGGCGGCGAACGGCTTGCAGCGCCCGTCGGGGGCCATCCCGCGCTGGCGGCTGAACTCCACGAACGCCCCCGGCGTCGACATCACCGTCACACCACCGGCCAGCGCCATCGAGCACTCACCGGCCCGCAGCGCCTGGGCCGCCAGATGCAACGCCACCAGCGACGACGAACACGCCGTGTCCACCGTCACCGCCGGACCCTCAAGCCCGAACACATACGCCAGCCGGCCCGACACCACACTGCCGGTAGAGCCGGTCAGGAGGTAGCCGTCGGAGGCGTCCGCGTGACTGCCGTAGCCCTGGAAGCCCGCGCCGACGAAGACGCCGGTGGAGCTGGACCGGAGGGTGGTGTGGTCCAGGCCCGCGCGTTCGAACAGCTCCCACGCGGATTCCAGCAGCAGCCGCTGCTGCGGGTCCATGCTCAGCGCCTCGCGCGGGCTGATCCCGAACAGCTCGGCGTCGAAGTCGGCCACGTCCTCGACGAAGCCGCC
Organism: Streptomyces sp. NPDC091377; assembly: GCF_044757045.1. Lineage (NCBI taxonomy): Bacteria > Bacillati > Actinomycetota > Actinomycetes > Kitasatosporales > Streptomycetaceae > Streptomyces > Streptomyces sp. NPDC091377. The sequence goes on from NZ_JBIVUE010000044.1 coordinate 1,383, forward strand.
CTCGCGGGCGTACGTCTTGCCCGGGCGGCCGGGCACCGGGTCGTACAGCTCATCGATCGCCCAGCCTCGGTCGGGCGGGAATGCCGTGATGGCGTCCGTGCCGTTCGCCACCAGGTCCCACAGGTCCTCGGGGTTGCGTACCCCGCCCGGAAGGCGGCAGCTCATCCCCACCACGGCGATCGGCTCGTGCTCGCCGGACTCGTACCGCAGGAGGCGTTCGCGCGTCTGCTTCAGCTCACCGGTTACCCGCTTGAGGTATTCGAACAGCTTGTCCTGGTCCGTCATCACATTCTCAATCGCCGGAGTCCAACGGGGCTGGGTCGCGGTCAGCGTTGACCCAGCTCCTTGTCAATGAAGTCGAATACTTCGCCGGGGGTCGCGGATTCGAACAGTTGCCCGCCGGTGTCCCCCTGCCCTTGCTCGTCGCTCTCACCACGCCAGGTCTCCAGGAGGGACTGGAGGCGCAGCGTGATGCGTGCCTTCTCGCGACTGTCGGGCTGCCGCATGCGCAGCAGCGCGTTCTCCAGCCGTTCGATCTGCGCGAGGGGTGACGCCACGGTCTCGGTCCCGTCCGGGAACATGGCTCCGTGCAGGTACGCGACGACAGCGGCCGGTGTCGGGTGGTCGAACACCAGGGTGGCGGGCAGTTGCAGGCCGGTCAGCCTCCCCAACCGGTTCCGCACCTCGACCGCCATCACCGAGTCGAACCCCAGCTCGCGGAAGGCACGCTGCTCCGCCACCGCCTCGGGATCCCGGAGTTCGAGGACCTTGGCGGCCTCCCGCTGCACGATCGCGAGCAGTTCGGTGTTCCGATCGTCGGCGTTCAGCTCGGTGAGGCGGCCCCGCAGCGACTGCGTGTCGTCGCCGGCGGTGTCGGCGGTCGCGGTGTCCGTGCCGCCGGCCAGTCGCCGGACCTCGGGCAGGTCCTCGATGAGCGGACGCCGCCGGGCCACCGTGTAGGTGGGAACGAACCGTTCCCAGTCCACATCGGCGACGGCTACGAACGTCTCGTCCAGAGTGAGCGCCTCGTGCAGCGCCGCGACGGCGAGGTCGGGTGCCATCGGGCGGATGCCGACGCGCGACAGGTACTCCTCGCCGTCGCCCTCCGCCATGCCTCCGCCGCCCCAGAGACCCCAGGCGATCGAGATCGCCCGTCGGCCCCGCTCGCGCAGGTACTCCGCCATCGCGTCGAGGTAGGCGTTGGCGGCGGCGTAGGCGCCGTGCAGCCCGCTGCCCCAGACACCCGAGTTGGAGGAGAACAGCACCAGTTCGTCGACGGGGTGCTCGTGAAGGGCGGTGAGGAGGTTCTGTGTGCCGGTCACCTTCGCCCTCAGCAGCTCCGCGAAGGTAGCGGGGTCCGATTCCAGCAGCGTGGTGTGCTGCGGTACCCCCGCGGCGTGGATGACGGTGGTGATCGGCGGGTGATCGCCACCGTCGCCGAACAGGTCGGCCACCTGCTGGGGGTCGGCGATGTCGCAGGCGACGACGGTGGTGGGGGTGCCCCGGCCCGTCAGCTCGTGGGCCAGGTCGCCCGCGCCGGGCGCGTCCGGCCCGGTGCGGCTGACCAGGACGATCCGCTCGGCGCCGTTCCGGGCGAGCCAGCGGGCCAGGTGGGCACCGAGCGCGCCGGTGCCTCCGGTGATCAGGGCCGTGCCACGGGGCTTCCACTCCTGGCCGCCGTGCGGGGGTGCCGGCGCGTGCTGGAGCCGACGGGCGAAGAGGCCGCCCGCGCGCAGGGCGATCTGGTCCTCGACCGGCTCGGCCAGCGCTGTGGCCACCTGGGCACCCGTGCTGGGCTGCCAGGCGTCGGGCAGGTCGATGAGACCGCCGTAGTGGTCGGGGTGTTCGAGCCCGAAGACCCGGCCGAGGCCCCACACCGCCGCCGCTGCCGGGTCGGGGGCCCGGTCGGTCCCGGGCGCGTCGGCCGCGCCACGGGTCAGGACCCACAGCCGGGCGCCCTCCTGCTCCACGACGGCCTGCATGACCGTCAATGCGTCCGCCAGCCCCACGGGCAGGCCGGGATGGTCCGGGTGGCTCCGGTCCGACCCGGTCGACAGGTACGCGATGTGTTCCGCGCCCGCCAGCAGCTCAGCGACACCGGCGCGGTCGAGAGCGGGGTGGGCGGGCAGGACCCGCACCTCGACCTTGGCACCGGCCTGCTCCAGCGCCGACTGTACGTCGCGGATCTCGGCGTCGTCGTGGCACAGCAGCAGCCAGCGCCGGTGCAGCCGATCAGCGTGCTGGGCGGCCAGCGGTGTCCATCCCACGCGGTAACGCCAGGCGTCACTCGGAGAGGCGCCGACCGGCTGCGCGAGATCCGCCGTGGCGGGGGGCGCGTCCAGCCAGTAGCGCTGCCGCTGGAAGGCGTACGTCGGCAGCGCCACCGGTGCCGCGGCGGGCAGCAGCTCCCGCCACGCCACCGGCACACCGGCGGTCCAGGCCGCGCCCAGGCTGGTGAGCAGCTGAGCGGTCTCGGGCTGGTCGCGGCGCAAGGTGTGCAGCACCCGTCCCTCGCCGTCACCGTCACCGCTGTCGCTGTCGCTGTCGCTGAGGACGGTCGACAGGGCGAGCCCGAGTACCGGGTGGGGGCCGACCTCGATGAACAGGCCCCGGCTGTGGGCGTGCGCGGCCCGGACGGCGGTCTCGAAGAGCACCGGCTGCCGCAGGTTCCGGTACCAGTACCCGGCGTCCAGTTCCTCATCGGCGACCAACTCGCCGGTGACGGTGGACCACATGGCCGTCTCACTGCCGCGTGGGGAGAGTCCGTCCAGGCCGGCCCGTAGTTCCTCCGCGATTCCCTCCACCTGCGCGTGGTGGGACGCGTAGTCGACCTCGATCTGGCGGGCGCGTATGCCCTGCCCGTCCAGGGTCGCGCACAGCTCGGCGATCTCCTCGGGCGGACCGCTCACCACGATCTGCCCCGGTGCGTTCACCGCCGCCACCGTCACCGACGGCGGCAAGTACGTCTGCGCCTCCGTCGCGGCCAGTGCGACGGAGGCCATCGCACCGAGACCGGCCAGTTGCCGCAACGCCTGCGACCGCAGAGCGACGACCCGGGCACCGTCCTCGGCACTCAACCGGCCCGCCACCACCGCAGCCGCGATCTCGCCCTGCGAGTGACCCACCACAGCGTCGGGTACGACCCCTGCCGCACGCCAGGTCTCCGCCAGGGAGACCATCACCGCCCACAGCACCGGCTGGACCACATCCACCCGGCCCAGCCACTCCCGCTCCTCACCCGACAGGACGGCCCGCAGCGACCAGTCCACCCACGGGTCCAGGGCCCGCTCGCACACGGCCATCCGCTCGGCGAACACCGGCCACGAGAGCAGAAGCTCACGGCCCATCCCCATCCACTGACCGCCTTGACCGGGGAAGACGAACACCACGCCGGGGTCCGTCGCCCGGCTCAGCGGCGATCGTCCGTCGGTGACCAACTCGTCCAGACCCGCGAGGAGTTCGTCCGCATCCGCGCCGACGACGACGGCCCGCTGCTCCAGAGCCGCCCGGCCGGCCAACCCGGCGGCCACGCCCGCGATCCACTCGCGGTCGACCGCACCGGCGGCCTGCTGAGCCCGCACAAAGCTCGCCAATCGCGCCGCCTGACCGCGCAGTCCCCCGTCACCGCGGCCTGACACGACCCACGGCACCAGGCTCTCGCCCGGCGCTGACGGCGTCTGCGGCGCCTCTGCGGTCGACTTCTCGGGGGTGGGGGGCTGTGTCGTGGGGGCCCCCGCCGTGGGTGCCTGTGTCGTGGGGGGCTGTGTCGCGGGGGCCTCTGTCGCGGGGGCTTGTGTCGTGGGGGCCTGTGTCGTGGGGGCCTCCTCCAGGATCACGTGGACGTTGGTGCCGCTGACCCCGAACGAGGAGACACCCGCCCGACGTGCGTGGCCGTTCACCTGCCACGGCACCGGCTCGGTCAGCAGCCGTACGTCACCAGTCGCCCAGTCCACGTGCGGTGACGGTGTGTCGGCGTGCAGCGTGGCCGGGAGCGAGTGGTGCCGCAACGCCATCACCATCTTGATCACACCGGTCACCCCGGAGGCGGCCTGTGTGTGGCCGACGTTCGACTTGACCGACCCCAGCCACAGGGGCCGTCCCTCCGGCCGGTCCTGCCCGTATGTGGCCAGCAGGGCCTGCGCCTCGATCGGGTCACCCAGTTTGGTGCCTGTGCCGTGAGCCTCCACGGCATCGACCTCAGCGGCGTCGAGCTGCGCGTTCGCCAACGCCTGGCGGATCACCCGCTGCTGCGAGGGGCCGTTCGGCGCCGTGAGACCGTTCGACGCTCCGTCCTGGTTGACCGCGGAACCACGTACCACGGCCAGCACTTGGTGACCGTTCGCCACCGCGTCGGACAGCCTTTCGAGCAGCAGCAGACCGACGCCCTCGGCCATGCCCATGCCGTCCGCTTCGGCGGAGAAGGAGCGGCACCGACCGTCCGGCGACAGCGCGCCCTGCTTGCTGAACGCGAGCAGCGCTCCCGGCGTCCCCATCACGGCGACGCCTCCGGCCAGCGCGAGGGAGCACTCCCCGAGCCTCAGCGCCTGGGTGGCCAGATGCACACCGACCAGCGACGACGAGCACGCCGTGTCGACGGTGACCGCCGGCCCCTCAAGGCCGAAGGTGTACGCGATACGACCGGACAGGACACTGGACGCGCCACCGGTGAGCAGATGCCCCTCGGTGCCCTCCGGAACGGCTGCCAGGTTGGCACCGTAGTCCTGGTAGTTGGAGCCGACGAAAACGCCGGTCGGGGTGCCCGCCAACGCCTCCGGGTCGATCCCGGCGCGTTCGAACGCCTCCCACGCGGTCTCCAGGAGCAGCCGCTGCTGGGGGTCCATCGCGCGGGCCTCACGAGGACTGATGCCGAAGAACTCCGGATCGAAGAGGGCGGCGTCGTGCAGGAAGCCTCCGCCTCGGGCGGACACGCCGTTCGAGCCGTCACGGTCCGTGTGATGAAGCGAGCCGGTGTCCCATCCGCGGTCGACGGGGAAGCCCGAGACGGTCTCGCGCTGTGCGGAGAGGAGGTCCCAGAGGTCTTCCGCGGAGTGCACCCCGCCGGGGAGACGGCAGCTCATGCCGACGATGGCGATGGGCTCGCCGCTGAACGCCACGGGCCGTGCGGCGCTCTCGGTGGCGGGGCGTCCGCCCCACACCTCGGACTTGAGGAAGGCGGCGAGGGCACGCGGCGTGGGGTAGTCGAAGACCACCGTCGCGGGTAGCCGGACCCCGAGGGCCGTGCTGAGCCGGTTGCGGAGGTCGACGGCGGTCAGCGAGTCGAACCCGACGTCGCGGAGCGCGCGGTGGGGGCCGATGGCGTCCGGGCCGGTGTGACCGAGCACGGACGCCGCCTCGCTCCGAACCGCCTCCAGCAGCGCCGCGTCCCTCTCGGCCTCGCCGGCTGTGGCGAGCCGCTCCACCAGCGCCGAGGAGGATGCGGCCGGGGCCGTGGCGTCCTGTTCGGCGGGTTCGAGGGCTCGTACCTCGGGCAGCTCGGAGAGCAGTGGCCGCGGCCTCGCCGCGGTGAAGACGGGAACGAAGGTGGGCCAGTCGACCTCGGCGATGGCCAGGACCGTCTCCTCGCCGGCGACAACCTGGGCGAGCGCGTCCAGCGCCCGGGCGCGGTCGAGGAACGGCAGCCCTTGGCGGTACATCTGGTCGGGGTCGACGCGACCCAGGGCCAGCTCGGTGTCCCAGATGCCCCACGCCACGGACGTGATCGGCTGCGACGCGGCTCGGCTCTCGGCCAGCGCGTCGAGATACGCGTTCGCGGCGGCGTAGGCGCCGTGCACCCCGCTGCCCCAGATTCCGGCGATGGAGGAGAACAGCACCAGCCGGACATCGGGGTGGTGGGCGCCGAGCAGATCGGCGAGGTGGGCGGCGCCCGTGCACTTGGCGTCCAGGACGGTGCTCAGATGCTCCGGCGTGGCGTCGCTCAAGCGGGCCAGCTCGATCGTCGCGGCGGCGTGGATGACGGTGGTGATGGGCGGGTGGCCGGTGTCGCCCAGGACCTCGGCCAACTGCTCCGCATCCGTGATGTCACAGGCTTTCACCGTGGTCGGAGTACCGGCCGCACTCAACTCCCCGGCCAGCTCCACCGCCCCCGGAGCCTGCGCCCCGGACCGACTCACCAGCACCAGATGCTCAGCACCGCTCCCCGCCAGCCACCGCGCGACATGCGAACCCAGCCCACCGGTCCCACCGGTCACCAACACCGTCCCACTCGGCCGCCACCGCTCACCACCAGCCACGTTCGATACCGGAGCACGACGCAGACGACGCACGAAGACCCCGTCCCCACCGACCGCCAACTGATCCTCCACCGGCTGCGCCAACGCCGAGACCAACAGACGACCCGTACCCGGCTGCCACACCGCCGGCAGATCCACCAGACCACCGTAATGACCCGGGTGCTCAAGCCCGAACACCCGACCCAGACCCCACACCGCCGCCAGCACCGGATCCGGAACCGAACCGTTCCCCGGCACCGACACCGCACCACGGGTCACCACCCACAACCGGCCACCCTCCCGCTCCACCACCGCCTGCACCACCGCCAGCACAACGGCCAGCCGATCCGACAGACTGGGCGCCTCCTCAGCCTCAGCCTCGGCCTCGGGACCACGGCTGGAGCCGGTCGGTAGATAGGCGATGTGCTCGGCGTCCGTGAGCAGTTGCGCGACAGCGGCGCGATCGACGTCACGACCGTCCGGCAACACGTGCACCTCGACCTGGGCACCGGCCTGCTCCAACGCCTCCCGAACGTCGACCGCTCCGGCCAGGTCATGGCACAGCAGCAGCCATTTCCGGGCCAGCCCACCCGAGTGCTCGGCCGCCAGCGGGGTCCACCCCACCCGGTAACGCCATCCATCGGACACCGAGGCGCTGCTGGTCGGGGCCACCGCCGGTGGTGCGTCCAGCCAGTAGCGCTGGCGCTGGAAGGCGTACGTCGGCAGCGCCACCGGTTCCACGGCGGGCAGCAGGTCGCGCCACGCCACCGGCAGGCCCGCCGTCCAGGCCGCGCCCAGGCTGTTCAGGAGCTGCGTGGCCTCGGGCTGGTCGCGGCGCAGCGTATGCAGCACCCGACCGTAGCGATCACCGTGGCCGTGGCTGTCGCTGTTGCTGTTGCTGTTGCCATCGCCATCGCCATCGCCATCGCCGAGTACGGTCGACAACGCGAGTCCGAGCACGGGGTGCGGGCCCAGCTCGATGAACAGACCGTGGCCGTGGGTGTGCGCGGCGCGGACTGCGGTCTCGAACAGCACGGGCTGCCGCAGGTTCCGGTACCAGTACCCGGCGTCCAGCTCCTCGTCCTCCACCAGCTCGCCGGTGACCGTCGACCACATCGCCACCTCGCTGCCGCGCGAGGACAGTCCGTCCAATCCGGCGCGCAGTTCCTCAGCGATCTGCTCGACCTGTGCGTGATGAGAGGCGTAGTCGACCTCGATACGGCGGGCCCGTACGCCCCGCTCGTCCAGCTCGGCGCACAGCGCGACGATCTCCTCGGGCGGGCCGCTCACCACGATCTGCCCCGGCGCGTTCACCGCCGCCACGGTCACGCGCGACGGCAGATACGCCTCTGCCTTCTCCGGGTCCAGCGAGACCGAGGCCATCGCACCGAGACCGGCCAGTTGCCGCAACGCCTGCGACCGCAGAGCGACGACCCGGGCACCGTCCTCCACACTCAACCGACCCGCCACCACCGCAGCCGCGATCTCACCCTGCGAGTGACCCACGACGGCATCGGGTACGACCCCTGCCGCACGCCACACCTCCGCCAGGGAGACCATCACCGCCCACAGCACCGGCTGGACCACATCCACCCGGCCCAGCCACTCCCGCTCCCGACCCGACAAAACCGCCCTCAACGACCAGTCCACCCACGGGTCCAAGGCACGCTCGCACTCGGCGACCGCCTCCGCGAAGACCGCATCGCACTCCAGCAACTCCCGGCCCATCCCCGCCCACTGACCACCCTGACCAGGGAAGGCGAAGACCAGGTCCGAGCCGTGCGCCGCCGCGCCGGTGACCACGCCCTGGGCTGTTGCGTCGGACGCCACCGCGTCCAACCCTGACAGCAACGCCTCGACATCGGTGCCGGTCACCGCGGCCCGCTGCTCCAGGCCGGCCCGGCCGGCCAGACCCGCCGCGACTCCCGCCAACCACTGGCTGTCGACCACACCCGCGGCCTGCTGAGCCCGCACGAAGCTGGCGAGCTGTGCCGCCTGGGCCCGCAGACCGGCCGCGTCACGGCCGGACACCGCCCATGACACCAGGCCATCGCCCACCGGCGCAGCGGCCTCCGGCTCCACTACGGGAGGCTCCTCCAGGATCACGTGCGCGTTGGTGCCGCTCACCCCGAACGAGGAGACGCCCGCCCGACGCGGATGGCCGTTCACCTCCCACGGCACCGGCTCCGTCAGCAGACGCACATCACCCGACGTCCAGTCCACATGCGGCGAGGGGGCGTCCACGTGCAGCGTCGCCGGGAGCCGCCCGTGCCGCATCGCCATCACCATCTTGATCACACCAGCCACACCCGCAGCCGCCTGCGTATGACCGATGTTCGACTTCACGGAGCCGAGCCACAACGGACGGCCCTCCGGACGTCCCTGACCGTACGTCGCCAGCAGGGCCTGCGCCTCGATGGGGTCGCCGAGTGTGGTGCCGGTGCCGTGGGCCTCGACCACGTCCACATCTGCCGTGGACAGACCGGCACTGGCCAGCGCCTGCCGGATCACCCGCTGCTGCGACGGACCACTCGGAGCCGTCAACCCGTTCGACGCACCATCCTGATTCACCGCCGAACCCCGCACCACCGCCAACACCCGATGACCATGACGACGCGCATCCGACAACCGCTCCAACACCAACACCCCCACACCCTCACCCCAACCCGTACCATCCGCACCCGCCGCGAACGCCTTGCACCGCCCGTCCCCCGCAAGACCCCGCTGCCGACCGAACTCCACAAACGTCGCCGGCGACGACATCACCGTCACCCCACCCGCCAACGCCAACGAACACTCACCCGACCGCAACGACTGCGCCGCCAGATGCAACGCCACCAACGACGACGAACACGCCGTGTCCACCGTCACCGCCGGACCCTCAAAACCAAACGAATACGCCACCCGACCCGACACCACACTCGTCGTATTACCAATCCCCGCATAACCCGCAGCCTCATCCGGCACCGAAGACAGCCGCGCCACATAATCCTGCGGAATCACCCCCGCAAACACACCCGTCCCACTCCCCCGCAACCCACCCGCATCAACCCCCGCATCCTCCAACGCCT
>NZ_JBIVUE010000045.1:0-10259 GCF_044757045.1 Streptomyces sp. NPDC091377
AACCCATCGAACCCCGCACACACCTCCCCGAACGCCTCCCGAAACACCTCGAACCCCAACAACCCCGAACCCATCCCCGACCACTGCGCCCCCTGCCCCGTGAACAACAGACCGACAGGCCCGCCGGAGGCAGCGGGCGGCGCGGAGTGGTCGGCGATCCGGGTCAGGCCCTCAGTCAGTTGCTCCAGGTCCGAGCCGACGACGACGGCCCGGTAGTCCCCGACGGCACGCGACAGCAGGGACACACCCACGTCCGCTGGGCGCACCTCCGCACCCGCGTCCGACACGAACTCCCGCAACCGGGCCGCCTGCGCCCGCAGCCCCTCCGCGCTCCGGCCCGACAGCACCCACGGCACCACCGGAAGAGCCTCCCTAGCGGCCGGCGGGGGCTCGGTCACCTCCTGCGGCGCCTCCAGAATCACGTGCGCGTTGGTCCCGCTGATCCCGAACGAGGACACCGCCGCCCGCCGCGGCTCACCCGTCTCCGGCCAGGCACGTGGCTCCGTCAGCAGTGAGACGGCACCCGCACTCCAGTCCACATGGCTGGTGGGTTCATCGACATGCAAGGTCGCCGGCAGCTCGCCGTGCCGCATCGCCTCGATCATCTTGATCACCCCGGCGACCCCGGCCGCCGCCTGCGTATGACCGAGGTTCGACTTCACCGAACCCAGCCACAGCGGCCGATCCGCCGTGTGATCGCGTCCGTACGTCGCCAGCAGGGCCTGTGCCTCGATCGGGTCGCCGAGTGTGGTGCCCGTGCCGTGGGCCTCGACGGCGTCGACCTGGGCCGCGCTCAGGCCGGCGTTGGCCAGGGCCTGCCGGATCACCCGCTGCTGCGAAGGGCCGTTCGGCGCCGTCAGACCGTTCGACGCCCCGTCCTGGTTGACCGCCGAACCCCGCACCACCGCCAGCACCTCATGACCACGGCGCCGCGCCTCCGACAGCCGCTCCAACAGCACCAACCCGACACCCTCACTCCACCCGGTGCCGTCCGCCGCCTCCGCGAACGCCTTGCACCGACCGTCCGCCGACAACCCCCGCTGCCGCGAGAACTCCAGGAACATGCCAGGGGACGCCATGACGGTCACGCCTCCGGCGACGGCCAGGGAGCAGTCTCCGTTGCGCAGGGCCTGGGCGGCGAGGTGCAGGGCGACGAGTGAGGACGAGCAGGCGGTGTCCACGGTCACCGCCGGGCCCTCCAGTCCGAACGCGTAGGCCACGCGGCCGGAGGTGACGCTCACGGTGCTGCCGGTGAGCAGGTGCCCGCCGTGGTCGGCGTGTCCGTCCGCGAGCCGGGGGCCGTACTCGTGGGTGGTCGCTCCGATGTAGACGCCGGTGCGGGAGCCGCGCAGGGCGTCCGGGTCGACGCCCGCCCGCTCGAACACCTCCCACGACACCTCCAGCACCAACCGCTGCTGCGGATCCATCGCCAACGCCTCACGCGGCGAGATACCGAAGAACTCCGCGTCGAAGTCACCCGCGTCGTGCAGGAACCCACCGTGACGGGTGGACGAGGACTTCGCCTGCCGCTGCGGATCGCCGTCGAACAGGTCCACGTCCCAGCCACGGTCCTGCGGGAACTCCGAGAGGCCCTCCCCGGCCGACCGCACCAGCCCCCACAGGTCCTCGGGGGACGCCACGCCTCCCGGGTATCGGCATGCCGCCCCCACCACCACGATCGGGTCGTCCGCCGTGGAGACGGAGGCGGTGGCCTCGGTCGGGTGGTCGGTGCCGGAGATGCGGGTGTGGAGGTGGGTGGCCAGGCGTTCGGGCGTGGGATGGTCGAACAGCAGCGAGCTGGGCAGGTCGAGTCCGGTGGCGTCGGCCAGTCGGTCCCTGAGGGAGACGGCGGAGAGGGAGTCGAAGCCGAGGTCGCGGAAGGCCCGTCGGGTCTCCAGGTTCGACGGGTCGCTGTAGCCGAGGATGTCGGCCGCCTCGGCGGTGACGAGGGCGAGGGCGTCGCTCGGGCTGAGGTGTGCACCGGATGTGACCAGAGCCGGCGGATCGACGGGCTCAGGGAGATCGGCGGGGGCCGGCGCTGTGCCGGGTCCGGCGGGTGCGTGGCCGGCCCCGGCGTCGCCCGCCAGCCAGTGGCGTTCACGCTGGAAGGCGTAGGTGGGGAGGTCGACGTGGTGGGTGCCGGTGCCGTGGAAGACCGCCGACCAGTCGACGGGGACACCGTGCAGATGTGCGCGGGTCACCGCGGTGAGGACCTCGCGGGCCTCGGGTGCGGCGCCGCGGCGCAGGGGAACGGCCAGGGTGGTGGGCAGGCAGTCCTCGGCCATGGTGGACAGGACACCGTCGGGTCCGATCTCCACGAGGGTGGTGACTCCGATGGCGTCGAGCCGGCGCAGCGCGTCGTGGAAGCGGACGGTCTCGCGGACGTGGCGCACCCAGTGGCCGGGGTCGCGGATCTCGTCGGCCGTCAGCTCCCGGCCGGTCAGGGTGGAGACGATCGGGATGCGGGGCGGTCGCGGGTCCAGTTCGGCGGCGACGGCGGCGAAGTCGCCGAGCATGCCGTCCAGGTGCGCGGAGTGGAAGGCGTGGCTGACGCGCAGGCGCCGGGTCTTCCAGTCGCGGTCGGCGCAGGCGCGGGCGAGGCGTTCGACGGCGGCGGCGTCCCCGGACACGACGAGGGCACGGGGGCCGTTGACGGCGGCCAGGTCGAGTCCGTGAAGCGCGTCCGAGCCGTTGATGAGGTCTTCCAGCTCGGCGGCGGGGGCCCGTACGGAGAGCATGGCTCCGCCGCCGGGCAGGGCCTGCATGAGTCCGCCCCGGGCGGCGACCAGCTTGCACGCGTCGGGGAGGGTGAGCGCTCCGGCGATGTGCGCGGCGGCGAGTTCGCCGATGGAGTGGCCGGCCACGACGTCCGGTCGGACGCCCCAGCTCTCCAGCAGCCGGTACAGGGCGACCTCGAAGGTGAAGAGAGCCGGCTGGGCGTACACCGTGCGGTGCAGGTCGGGATCGTCGTCGCCGAAGAGGACGTCGCGCAGCGGGCGGTCGGTGTACGGGGCGAGTGCGGTGTCGAACGCGGCGCACAGTTCGTCGGCCGCGGCGCGGAAGACCGGCCACAGGGCGTGCAGTTCGCGGCCCATGGCCGCCCGCTGGCTGCCCTGGCCGGCGAAGAGGTGTGCGGTGCGGCCGTCGCGGGGGGTGCCGCGCAGGACGCCGGGGGCGGGGGTGCCGTCGGCGAGTGCGGCGAGGCCCGCGAGCAGGGCGGTGGGGGCGGTGTCCGGCCGGTCGTTCGGCTGCGGCGGGGCGGGCAGGTCGGGCAGGACTGCGGCCCGGTATTCGAAGGCGGTGCGGGTGGTGGCGAGGGCTCGCGCCATGTCGGCGGGCGGCAGGTGCCCGCCGGTCTCCGTGAGGTGGGTGTGCATCCGGCGGGCCTGTGCGCGCAGGGCGGCGGCGCTGCGGCCGGAGAGCAGGAACGGCACCATGCCGGTGGTGGTGACGGGGGCGGGGGCGGGCTCTTCGGTCGGGCGGGAACGGAGCGGTGGTTCGGCGACCACGACGTGGGCGTTGGCACCGCCCATCCCGAAGGAGCTGACGCCGGCGGTCAGGCGTCGCCCCGGGTGGGGCCAGGGTCCGTGCTCGTGCTGGACGCTCAGGCCGAGTTCGGTGAGGGGGACGGAGGCGGGGGCGGTGTGGAAGTGCAGGCTGCGGGGCAGTTCGCGGTGCTGGAGGCAGAGCAGTGTCTTGATCAGGCCGGTGATTCCGGCGGCGCCCTCCAGGTGGCCCACATTGGTCTTGGCCGAGCCGACGCGCAGCCGGTCGGCGCCGGTCCGTCCGGTGCCGAGGGCCGCTCCCAGGGCCGCCGCCTCGACGGGGTCGCCGAGCCGGGTTCCGGTGCCGTGCAGTTCCACGTACTGGATGTCGGCGGGGGTGATTCCGGCGCGGTCGCAGGCGAGGCGCAGCAGATCGGTCTGGCCGTGCCGGCCGGGGGTGGTGAGGGTGTCGGTGGCGCCGTCGTTGTTGACGGCGCTGCCGAGGATCACACCGAGGATGTGGTCGCCCTGGTCGAGGGCGTCGGACAGCCGCTTGAGCAGGACGACGCCGCCGCCCTCGCCGCGGACGTAGCCGTCCGCTCGGGCGTCGAAGGTGTGGCTGCGGCCGGTCGGTGACAGGGCGCCGAACGCCTCGGTGATGTCGTGGTTCTCGGCGGCGAGGTTGAGGTGCACACCGCCGGCGAGCGAGAGGTCGCACTCGCCGTCGCGCAGGCTCGCGCAGGCCAGGTGGACGGCGGTGAGCGAGGAGGACTGTCCGGTGTCGACGGTCATGCTGGGGCCGGTGAGACCGAGGGTGTACGAGACCCGGTTGGCGATGATGCCCCGGTGCAGTCCGGTCGCGGTGTGCTGCCCGACGGCCGGGGGGCCCTGGCGCTGGGCGAGTCGGGCGTAGTCGTCGGACATGGTGCCGACGAACACGCCGGTGCGGGAGGTGGCGAGCGTCGCGGGGACGACGCCGGCGCGTTCGAGGGTCTCCCAGGTCAGTTCCAGCATCAGGCGCTGCTGGGGGTCCATGGCGGCGGCCTCGCGGGGGCCGATCCCGAAGAACGCCGGGTCGAACCGGTCGACGTGGTCGAGGAAGGCGCCCTTGCGGGTGGTGGCCCGCGGCGCTGGGCTGCTGTGCAGTTCGGGGCGGTCCGCGGGGAAGTCGGTGACGGTGTCGTGGCCGTCGCGCAGTACCTGCCAGAACGCTTCGGGGGTGTCGGCCCGTGGGAGGCGGCACGCGATGCCCACCACGGCGACGGCCGGGGTGCGGTCGAGTCCTGCGAGGTCCTTGGCCGCCGGTTCCGACACGGTCCAACTCCGATCCGTCGGGCCCGGCGGGGCGCGCGGATGCCGTGCCGGGCGCTGTAGTGGTGGTGCAGAGCAGCAGGGTTGAGGGGGAACTGACAGTGGTCCGAGCGCCGTTGTGGCGGGTCAGGCCGGTCCGGTGGGGGTGCCGGGGCGGTCCCGGCGGCGGGCGCGCAGCCGGGTGACGACGAACCGTACGACCACCGCCAGCAGGGCGATCCCGACGACAGCGGTGAACCAGTTGGCGTACCGCTGCACGGTGTCGGCGTTGCGGCCGGCCGCGTAGCCGGCGCTGAGCAGGGCGAGGTTCCAGAGCAGCGTGCCGGCCGTGGTGAGGGCGACGAAGGGCAGCAGCGGCATCCGTTCGATACCCGCGGGCAGTGAGACGTAGCTGCGGACGATGGGGACGAGCCGGCACAACAGCACGGCCTTGGCGCCGTGGCGGTCGAACCAGCGCTCGGCCCGGTCGAGGTCGGTCTCCTGGACCAGCGGGATGCGCACGAACAGTGCGCGGGTGCGGCGCCGGCCGAGGAGCGCGCCGACGTAGTAGTGGACGACGGCTCCGAGGACGGACCCGGCGGTGCTCCAGAACAGCAGGGCGAGGAAGCTGAGTTCGCCGACGCGGGCGGTGTATCCGCCCAGGAGCAGGACGAGTTCGCTGGGCACGGTGGGGAAGAGGCTCTCCAGTCCGGTGGCGACGGCCACTCCCGGGGAGCCCAGGCTCTCCATGAGGTCGGTGGCCCAGTTGCCCGGACTGTCGGCCGTGGTGGCGGCCTGCGTCAGGTGTTCGAGGATCATCGCACTTCCCGGGCTCGGCTGGGTGGACACCGGTGACCGGCGGGCGGTGCGGCCCGCCGGTCCCGGGCGTGGTACGGGTCGGTCGCGAGGTCAGCCGCAGAGCTTGATGGAGTTGAGCGACTCGGTGGCGCTGACCAGGGTCCAGGTCAGTTCGCCGGTCTTGCCGGCGTAGCGGCCCTTCAGTCCGGCCGCCGGGAGCTTCTGCGTCTCCCCCGCGGCCAGCCGGGTCAGGTTGACGATGCCGGCGACCCGGATCACGCCGGTGTCCAGCGTGTACTTGGACGCGGACAACGAGAACAGCTCGCCCGTGGCGGCGTCCTGCTTGATGATGACGCCCTGGATGTCGTTGGTGCCGATGCGGTTGCGGTCCTCGTCGAGCACCGCGTCCTCGGTGATGACGACGTCCCCGACACTCGGCCCGGCCGGGGCCGCGTCGGTGGTCTCGGTGGTGACCAGCTGCTCGATGAACGAGACGGTGACGCAGGTGGAGCGGCCCTTGCCGTGGCCGGGCGCCGCCTCGGCCGCGCCGGCGGCGGTCCCTGCCGGTATGACGAGCGCGGTGGCCGCGGCTGCGGCCACGGTGAGCCGGACGGGGAACGATGATGAACGCACGGGTGTCCCTTCTGACGGGTGGATGTGCCGGGAGTCGGGCCGGTTGTGCCTCACTGCGGTGGGCCCGGTACCGACGGGGTGATGCTGTGCGAGTGCCCTAAAGCCGCCCTTGGCCTGGCCTGACTCGCCCTGCCGACGCCGGACGCGCGGATTCCGGGCGGGGCCGGGTGTGTTCCGGGCGGGCCGGGTGTGTACCGGTGTGCCGGGTGTGTACCGGGCAGGCCGGGTGTGTACCGGTGTGCCGGTCAGTCGGCGGCGGCTGCGCCGAACCAGGCGTCGAGCGCGGCCCGCAGGACGTCCTCGCCCCAGCCGTTGCCGTCGTGCCAGGCGACGCAGCCGTCCGGGCGCAGCAGCAGGGTGGAAGGCAGATCGGGCACGGGCTGGGCCCGCACCACGTCGACCCGGTCCGTCCAGCCGGCCGCGTCCGGTCCCCCGGCGTGGCCGGACAGGTCGAGGAGGACCCCCCGTCCACCGTGCAGGACCTCGGCCACCGCGATCTCCCCGTTCGCCGTCTTGATCCGGGCCCGCGGCAGCCGGCGGCCGAGCAGCCGGTCGCGCTCGGGCGGATCCGGGAAGCCCGCGTAGCGCATCGGGACGGCGGGGCCGAGGTTGGTCACCAGCTCGGCCAGGAAGACGTTGACGTCGTCGAACGCCAGGAACTCCGCCAGCATCTCGCGCATGTAGCCGGCCAGCGCGCGCGGGTAGAGCAGGGCGAGCTGCGCCTGGATGTTCATGCAGGCCATCCGGCCGGCCGCGTGCCGCTCCTCGTGGTAGGTGTCCAGCAGGCCCTCGGGGGCCCAGCCGTGCACCTCGGCGGCGATCTTCCAGCCGAGGTTCACCGCGTCACCGACCGCGGTCCCGATGCCCTGTCCGTTGTACGGGTAGTGGACGTGTGCGGCGTCGCCCGCGAGGAAGACGCGGCCCTCGCGGTAGCGCTCGGCGTTGCGGGTGATGATCGAGTAGTGGCGCAGCCAGTGGGCCTCGGTCGCCTTCAGTTCCGTCCCGGTGAGCCGCCGTACCGCTGCCCCGAGCTGTTCCAGGGTCGCCGGCCCGTCCTCGAACTCCGGTGGTTTGGTCGTGAATTCGGCGCTGAAGACGCGCATGGTGCCGGGGTTCAGCGGGGCGCCGAGGAACTGGTCGCCGTTGGGGGTGTACGACAGGCCGTACTGCTCGGGTGCCACGTCCGCGCGGTCGATCGCCACGTCGCCGACGATCCCGCGTACGACCACCCAGTCGTCGCCGATGTAGTCGATGCCGGCTCCCTCGCGGACCACGCTCTCCCGTCCGTCGCAGCCGACCAGGTAGCGGCAGTCCAGCCGCTGCTCGCCGGCGTCCGAGGCCAGGACCGCGGTGACCCGGGATCCGTCGGGTGCCTGCTCGAAGCCGGTGAGCCGGGTGCCCCAGCGCAGGTCAACACCGAGGTCCAGGGCCCGCTCGATGAGCGTCTTCTCCAGCCGGGACTGCAACACCATGTGGGTCTGCTCACGCGGTCCGGGCACCTTGTCGAAGGCCAGCGGCAGGTCCGCGAAGCGGACTTCGGGGAAGGTGACCGTACCCTCCCGCAGTCCGTCGGCCAGGCCGCGCTGGTCCAGCAGTTCCAGGGTGCCCGCGTTGATCGCCATGGCAGGCGCTTCGAGACGCTGCGCGGGATGCGGGTCCACCAGGACCGCGGGGACGTCTCGCATGGCCAGCTCGCAGGCAAGCATCAGACCGGCGGGTCCGACTCCCACGACGACGACCGGCTCACTCATGACAGGGCTCCTTCGGAAATGACAGAGGTAGGAACGGGGCGCGTCGCTTCGCTCACGTGTGCGCGGACGTGCCACCGGCGGGCGGCGCGGACCCGGTCTCCACGTCGAGCGTGGTCACCAGGTGACCCACCAGGGCCTCGGGGGTGGGGTGGTCGAAGATCGCCACGGGCGGGATCCGCACTCCGGACCGGGCCGCGATCCGGTTGCACAGTTCCAGCGCGGTGAAGGACGAGAACCCCAGCTCGATGAAGGAGGCCGCCCCGGCGATCTCCGTGGCGTCCGCGTGCCCGAGCACCTGTGCCGCGGTGTCCCGCAACAGGTCGAGCAGCAGGTCCGCGCGTTCGGCATCCGAGGCGCTCAGCAGCCGCTCCCGCAACCGGGCCGCGGCCTCGCCGAGTTCCGCCTCGGCGCCGGGCTCGGTCGGGAGGCCGTCGACCGCGCCGGGTCCGGCGACCTCCGGGATCGAGCGCAGCAGCGAGCCCACCTCGCCCTGCCCGGACTGGCCGGCATAGCGGTCCCAGTCCACGTCCACCAGGACCAGCTCCCGCTCCGGTCCTCCCATGGACCGCACCAGGCGCCTGGCCGCGAGCCGGGGCGGCAGCGGGCGGATGCCCTGATAGCGCAGATGTTTTCCGGCCGCGGTCTCCACTCCGTCCGGGGTGTGCCAGGGGCCGCAGGCCACCGACGTGACGGGCAGGCCCCGCTCCCGGTACGAGTGCGCCAGCGCGGCCAGCTGGGCGTGCACGGCCCCCTGTCCGCCGAGCCCGGCCGCTCCCAGAGCACCCACCACCGACGTGCAGAGCAGGAACGCCTCCAGCCCGTGCTCGGCGGTCAGTTCGCACAGATGGGTCACCGCGGTCGCGGCCGGCCCGAGCAGACGGTGGATGTCCTCTCCGTCCACGGCGCCGACCACGGTGTCGTCCAGCTCGGCGGCCAGGTGCACGACCGCCGTCAGCGGATGCTCCGGCGGGACGGTTCGAAGCAGTGCCGCCACGGCGGTACGGTCGGTGAGGTCGACCGGGACTGCGGCGGCCGTGGCACCCGACTCCTCCAGCGTCGCGACCAAGTCGGCCACGCCCTCCTCGCCCCCCGGTTCCACGGCCAGCAGCAGATGCCGTACGCCGTCCTGGGCGAGCCGTACGGCGATCTCACCCGCGAGCGCCCCGGACACCCCCGTCACCAGCACCGTCCCGTCGCGGGTCAGAGGCGGCGCGGTACCCGGCCCGGTGAGGTCGACCGGCCGCAGACGACGCCCGAAGACGCCCTCGGGCCGGACCGCGACCTGGTCCTCGCGCTCACCCGCGCGCCCCGTACGGCCCGCCAGCACCGCCCGGAGCCGCGCCCGCGTCCGCCGGTCCCCCTCCCCCGTCCGGTCCCCGGGCAGGTCGACCAACCCACCCCAGCGCTCCGGGTGTTCCGAGGCGGCGGGCGACTGCGCCAGCCCCCAGATACGCGCCTGGCCCGGGTCGGCGGACGGGTCCGGGCCGACGGAAACGGCACCCGCGGTCACGAACCACACCGGCACCCGCACGGCCGCGTCGTCCAAGGCATGCAGCAGCGTGGTGGACAGATCCAGTCCGTCCCACGCGTCCGACCCATACTCCCCGGGCTCCCTGGGCTCCCCGGCCTGCCCGTCAGCCCCGCTCCGTCCGGTGCCGGCGCACGCGA
Organism: Streptomyces sp. NPDC091377; assembly: GCF_044757045.1. Lineage (NCBI taxonomy): Bacteria > Bacillati > Actinomycetota > Actinomycetes > Kitasatosporales > Streptomycetaceae > Streptomyces > Streptomyces sp. NPDC091377. The sequence goes on from NZ_JBIVUE010000045.1 coordinate 9,626, forward strand.
GCAGCGACAGCACGCCGGAGACCGGGCCGCGGGCGGCGGCCAGCGTCGCGCGCAGGTTCGCCGCGAGCGTCGAACGTCCCGTGCCCCGCTCCACGGCGACCTCCACCACACGCGCACCGCCCTCGGTCAAGGCGTCCTGCACGGTCCCCACCACCGGGTGCTCCTCGGCCCGCGCGGGCACCAGCACCACCCAGGTGTCGGCCCGCAACGACACCGACCCCTCGTCCGGGACCACCGCCCAGTCGAGCCGATGCCCCCAACGCCGTTGCCGCCGCCAGGCGGCGAGGCCGGGCAGCGCCTTGCGCCACACCTTGACCTCTCCGTCCGGCACACCCAGCGCCGCCACCGCGTCGTCCACGTCCTCGCGCTCCAGCGCCTCCCACAACTCGGCCTCCACGTGCGGCGATCCGCCTGCCTTGGCGGGATCGGCCCGGAGCCAGTAGGGCTGGTGTTGGAAGGGGTAGGTGGGGAGGTCGAGGTGGGTGGGTTGCTGGGGGAGGTGTGGGGTGAGGTTGATGTTGTGGTGGTGGGTGTGGAGGGTGGTGAGGGTGGTGGTGTGGGTGTGTTGGGGGTTGGGGTGGTGGGGGGTGGTGTGGGTGTGGGGTGGGAGGTGGGGGGTGAGGGTGGGGTGGGG
>NZ_JBIVUE010000046.1:0-9836 GCF_044757045.1 Streptomyces sp. NPDC091377
TGGCTGGTGTGATCAAGATGGTGATGGCGATGCGGCACGGGAAACTCCCGGCGACGCTGCACGTGGATGCCCCCTCGCCGCATGTGGACTGGACGTCGGGTGATGTGCGGCTGTTGACGGAGTCGGTGCCGTGGGAGGTGAACGGTCATCCGCGTCGGGCGGGTATCTCCTCGTTCGGGGTGAGCGGCACCAACGCGCACGTGATTCTTGAGGAGCCTCCCGTAGTGGAGTCGGAGGCTGCTGCGCCGGTGGGGGTGTCGGGTCCGGTGGCGTGGGTGCTGTCCGGACGCGGGAATGAGGGTCTGTGTGGTCAGGCGGCGCGGCTTGCCGCTTTCGTGCGGGAGCGGCGGGCGGTGGGTGGGGTGGATCGGGGGTGGTTGGCGGGTGTTGCGTCGGGTCTGGCCGGCCGGGCTGCTCTGGAGCAGCGGGCCGTGGTCGTGGGGTCGGATGTGGAGGAGTTGCTGAGGGGGCTGGACGCGGTGACCGGCGACGGGGAGCCGTTGCCGGCGGGTGCCGAGTCCGGTGTGGTCTTCGTGTTCCCTGGTCAGGGTGGTCAGTGGGCGGGGATGGGGCGGGAGTTGCTGGAGTGTGATGCGGTTTTCGCGGAGGCGGTTGCCGAGTGTGAGCGGGCTTTGGATCCGTGGGTGGACTGGTCGTTGCGGGGGGTTCTGTCGGGTGGGGAGCGGGAGTGGTTGGGCCGGGTGGATGTGGTTCAGCCGGTGCTGTGGGCGGTGATGGTCTCCCTGGCGGAGGTCTGGCGTGCGGCGGGGATCGTACCCGATGCTGTGGTGGGTCACTCGCAGGGTGAGATTGCGGCTGCGGTGGTGGCGGGTCGGTTGAGTGTGGAGGACGGTGCCCGGGTGGTGGCGCTCCGCTCGCAGGCGTTGCGGGAGCTTGCCGGTAGCGGGGCCATGGCCTCGGTGGCGCTGGACCCGGAGAAGGCGTCGGAGTACCTGTCGCCGTCGGTGACGGTGGCGGCGGTGAACGCGCCGGGGCAGATCGTGGTGAGCGGCCCGCCCGAGGAGATCACCGTGCTGTGCGCCGAGCTGGACGGGCGGGGGATACGGGCCCGTCGTATCGAGGTGGATTACGCGTCGCATCATGCGCAGGTGGAGGTGGTGGAGGAGCGGTTGCGTGGGGAGTTGGCCGGGGTTGTCGATCTGCGGGGTTCGGGGCCGGAGTTCGTGTCGACGGTGACGGGTGAGCCGGTTCCTGAGGGGGAGCTGGATGCCGGGTACTGGTATCGGAATCTGCGGGAGCCGGTGTTGTTCGCCCAGGTGGTGGGGCGGTTGCAGGGTGCGGGGCCGCAGGTGTTCGTGGAGATCGGTCCGCATCCGGTGCTGTCGTTGGCGATGGAGCAGACGGTCACCGACGGCCGGGTGTTGCACACGCTGCGCCGTGACCAGCCCGAGGCCGCGCAGCTTCTGAGCAGTCTGGGTGCTGCCTGGGCGGCGGGTCTGCCGGTGGCGTGGCGCGATCTGCTGCCCGCCGTGGAACCGGTGGCGCTGCCGACGTACGCCTTCCAGCGCGAGCGCTACTGGCTGGACGCACCACCGGAGGCAGCCCGGCCCGGCACCTCCGTGACCGATGGGTGGCGCTACCGGGTGGGGTGGACGCCGCTGGCGGCCGAGCACTCAGGTGGGCTGGCCCGGACATGGCTGCTGCTGTGCCATGACCTGGCCGGAGCCGTCGACGTTCGTGAGGCGTTGGAGCAGGCTGGCGCCCAGGTCGAGGTGCAGGTGCTACCGGCTGACCACGACCTCGACCGCGCGCGTGTGGCGAAGCTGCTGACCGGTGCCGAGCACATCGCCTATCTGGCGACCGGATCGGGCCGGAGCCACTCGGCCGTACTCAATGACCTGGTCACGGTGGTGCAGGCGGTGGTGGAGCGGGAGGGCGCCCGGTTGTGGGTGGTGACCCGTGGTGCGGTGTCGGTGCCGGGGAACGGTTCGGTTCTGGATCCGGTGCTGGCGGCGGTGTGGGGTCTGGGTCGGGTGTTCGGGCTTGAGCACCCGGGTCATTACGGTGGTCTGGTGGATCTGCCGGCGGTGTGGCAGCCGGGTACGGGTCGTCTGTTGGTCTCGGCGTTGGCGCAGCCGGTGGAGGATCAGTTGGCGGTCGGTGGGGACGGGGTCTTCGTGCGTCGTCTGCGTCGTGCTCCGGTATCGCACGTGGCTGGTGGTGAGCGGTGGCGGCCGAGTGGGACGGTGTTGGTGACCGGTGGGACCGGTGGGCTGGGTTCGCATGTCGCGCGGTGGCTGGCGGGGAGCGGTGCTGAGCATCTGGTGCTGGTGAGTCGGTCCGGGGCGCAGGCTCCGGGGGCGGTGGAGCTGGCCGGGGAGTTGAGTGCGGCCGGTACTCCGACCACGGTGAAAGCCTGTGACATCACGGATGCGGAGCAGTTGGCCGAGGTCCTGGGCGACACCGGCCACCCGCCCATCACCACCGTCATCCACGCCGCCGGAGTGGCCAGGGACGCGGTGCTCACGGACCTCACCGCCGCGGATCTGGAAGACGTACTCGCGGCGAAGGTCCGAGGCGCGGACGCGCTGGCGGAGCAACTGGCCGACGGCGCCTTCGAGCGGCTGGTGCTGTTCTCGTCGAACGCCGGCGTCTGGGGCGGTGCCCGACAGGGTGCCTACGCCGCCGCGAACGCGTACCTCGATGCCCTGGCGCAGCGCCTGCGCGCGGTCGGCCGCTCCGTGACGTCGGTCGCCTGGGGGCTGTGGGACGCCGAGGGCATGGGCGGGGGCGAGGCCCGCTCACGGCTGAGCCGGCTCGGCCTGCGGCCCATGGCACCGGACCGTGCGGTGATTGCGCTCCACGAGGCGCTCGACCTGGACGAGACACTCGTGGCCGTGGCGGATGTGGACTGGGAACAGTTCGTACCCGCCTTCACCATCGCCCGCCGCCGTCCGTTCATCGAGGAACTACCCGAAGCCCGGCAGATCACCGCCGCAGCGGACCACCGGGACGCGGACGCGGGCAGCGCCTCCGGGCTGCTGTCGCGGCTGGACGGGCTGGACGCCGCCGCCCGCCTCGACCTGCTCTCCAAACTGGTCTGCGAGGAGGCGGCCCGCGTCCTGTCCCACTCCACACCCGACGCCATCGAGCCTGAACGGGCCTTCCGGGACATGGGCTTCGACTCCATCGCCTCCGTCGAACTACGCAAGCGGCTCAGCGCCGAAACCGGTCTGCGACTGCCGGCCACCGTGGCGTTCGACCACCCCACCCCGAGGATCCTCGCCGAGCACCTGGGCGCCGAACTGCTCGGAGTGGCCCCGGACGTCCCGCCGTCCACCCGGGTGTTCGGCGACATCGACCGCCTCGCGGGGACCTTGGCGGAGGTCGCCGAGGACGACGCCGTACGCAAGAGGGTGGCGCAGCGCCTCCGGGAACTCCTGGACGCCTGTGACAGCACCTCGCGCGACGCCGAGGACATGAGCGCACAGCTCGGCTCGGCGAGCGACGAGGAGATATTCGACTTCATCGACAAGCGGTTCAAGCGCTCCTAGGACCCCGACCGCCCGCACCGACCGCCTGTCTGCATCACCGCTGTGAGGAAGGCTCACGAAAATGGCTAACGAGGAACAGCTCCGGTCCTACCTGCGGTTCGTCACCACCGACCTGCATGAGACGCGTGAGCGTCTGGAGCGACTTGAGGCCGAGCAGCACGCCCCGATCGCCATCGTGGGCATGAGCTGCCGGTTCCCCGGAGGAGTGCGCTCGCCCGAGGACCTGTGGGACTTCGTCGCCGCCGGTGGCGACGCGATTTCCGACTTCCCGAAGGACCGGGGCTGGGACCTCGACACCCTGTTCGGTACGGACCCGGACGGGCCCGGTACGTCGTACACGGCGGCCGGCGGCTTCGTCTACGACGCGGGTGAGTTCGACGCGGGCTTCTTCGGGATCAGTCCGCGCGAGGCGCTGGCGATGGACCCCCAGCAGCGGCTCGTACTGGAGTGCTCGTGGGAGGCGATCGAGCGCGCGGGCATCGACGTCTCGACCCTGCGCAACTCCAGCACGGGCGTGTTCGTCGGCGCGTCCGCGCAGAACTACGGCACGTTCTCCGACCAGGGGGGCGAGGGCAGCGAGGGCTACTTCCTGACCGGCAACGCGGCCAGTGTGGTGTCGGGCCGGCTGGCGTATGTGTTCGGGCTTGAGGGTCCGGCGGTGACGGTGGACACGGCGTGTTCGTCGTCGCTGGTGGCCTTGCATCTGGCGGCGCAGGCGCTGCGGGCCGGCGAGTGCCGTCTGGCGGTCGCCGGTGGTGTCGCGGTGATGTCGACGCCGGGTGCGTTCGTGGAGTTCAGCCGTCAGCGGGGTCTTGCGCCTGACGGGCGGTGCAAGCCGTTCGCGGCGGGAGCCGACGGCACGGGCTGGGGTGAAGGCGTCGGCGTGCTGTTGCTGGAGCGGTTGTCGGACGCGGTGGCCAACGGGCATCGGGTGCTGGCGGTGGTGCGCGGCTCGGCGGTGAATCAGGACGGTGCGTCCAACGGCCTCACCGCCCCCAACGGTCCCTCACAGCAGCGGGTGATCCGGCAGGCGCTGGCGAACGCCGGTCTCGGTACCGGTGAGGTCGATGTCGTGGAGGCGCACGGTACGGGTACGACGCTGGGTGACCCGATCGAGGCGCAGGCGCTGCTGGCGACGTACGGCCAGGACCGGCCGGAGGACCGGCCGCTGTGGCTCGGCTCCGTGAAGTCGAACATCGGGCACACGCAGTCCGCCGCAGGTGTGGCAGGCGTGATCAAGATGGTCATGGCGATGCGGCATGGCCTGTTGCCGGAGACGCTGCATGTGGACGAGCCCTCGCCGCACGTGGACTGGTCGGCGGGTGAGGTGCGTCTGTTGACGGAGCCGGTGCCGTGGTCCGGTGACGGGCGGTTGCGGCGGGCGGGGGTGTCCTCGTTCGGCGTCAGTGGCACCAACGCCCACGTGGTCCTGGAAGAAGCACCCGCGGTCGAGCAGGATCCCGAGCCGACGGCGGAGGCGTCGGGTCCCGTGCCGTGGGTGGTGTCGGCGCGTGGCGAGGCGGGCCTCCGGGGGCAGGCGGCGCGGCTCGCGGAGTTCGTACGACGCCGCGAGGACGTGGAAGCCGCCGGGGTGGCGGCGGCCCTGGCGGGCCGGGCGATGTTGCAGGACCGCGCGGTGGTCGTGGGTGAGGGCGTCACGGAGTTGGTCGCGGGCCTTGACGCGCTGGCTGAGGGCGGATCTGCCGACGGCCTCGTGACCGGCTCGCCGGTGACGGGGAAGACGGCGGTGTTGTTCACCGGTCAGGGTTCCCAATTCGCCGGCATGGGTGCGCAGCTCTATGGGCGGTTCGAGGTGTTCGCCGGTGTGGTGGATGAAGTGTGTGCGGTGGCCGATGAGTTGTTGCCGGAGCCGTTGCGTCCGGTGCTTTTCGGTGAGGGCGGTCGTGGCGATCTGATCGACCAGACGGTGTTCGCGCAGGTGGGGTTGGTGGCGTTGGAGGTGGGGCTGTGGCGGGTTCTGTCCGAGCACGGGGTTCGTGCGGATGTGCTGGTGGGGCATTCGGTCGGTGAGATCAGTGCGGCTGTGGCCGCGGGGGTGCTGACCCTGCCCGACGCGGTGCGGTTGGCCTGTGTGCGCGGCCGGTTGATGCAGGGCCTCGCGGGCGATGGGGTCATGGCCTCGGTGGCTGCTCCTGCGGAGGAGATCCAGGAGCGGATCGCCGGCGTTGCCGGTGTGTGGGCGGCTGCGGTGAACGCGCCGGGGTCGGTCGTACTGGCCGGTGAGGCGGACGCGGTGCGTGGAGTGGTCGAGAAGCTGACCGCCGAGGGTGTGCGCACCCGCTCGCTTCCGGTGAGTCATGCCTTCCACACCCCGCTGATGGACCCGATGCTGGACGACTTCGCCGCCGCCATTGCGGATGTGGAGTACGGGTCGCCTCAGATACCGATCGTCTCGACGGTGAGTGGTGAGTCGGCGGGCGTCGACTTCGGCAGCCCCGCCTACTGGGTGGAGCACGCCCGCCAGCCCGTTCGGTTCGCCGAAGCCATAGAAACGGCAAGGGAGTTGGGGGCCCGCGTGTGGGCGGAGGTCGGTCCACAACCGGCTCTGTCCGCCGCGATGGCCGAGCGTGAGGGCGAGGTCGTCACGGGCTTCCTGCGGCGCGAGCGTGACCAGGTCACCAGCGTGCTGACCGGTCTCGCCCGGCTCCACGTCCATGGCGTCGAGGTCGACTGGGACCGCTGGATTCCCCGGACGCGCGTGCTTGCTGATGTGCCGACGTACGCCTTCCAGCGCCGCCGCTACTGGGTGCCTGGGTCCGTGGGCACGGCCGGTGGTTCGCTTACCGGTGCGGGGCTGGCGGTCGCAGGCCATCGGCTCCTCGGGGCACAGGTGTCGCTGGCCGGTGGCGGTGTGGTGCTGACCGGACGACTGTCGGTGTCCGCGCAGCCGTGGCTCGCCGATCACGCGGTGTCCGGTGCGGTCGTGCTGCCGGGGACCGCGTACGTCGACCTGGTGGCGCATGCGGGTCTTCAGGTGGGGTGTGCGCGGGTCGAGGATCTGACCTTGCAGAAGCCTCTGGTGCTGGCCGAGGACGGGCCGGGTGTGACGGTGCAGGTCGTGGTCGACGAACCCGACGAGCACGGGCGGCGCTCGGTGCAGGTCCATTCCCGCCCGGCTGCCGGGGACAGTGAGTGGATGAAGCACGGCACCGGCGTCCTGGCTACGGGGGACGGAGCGGCCGGGGAGGACGGAGCGGCTGAAACGGCCGACGCGGCCTGGTCGTGGCCTCCCGCGGGCGAGGCAGTGGCGGCGGAGGACGTCTACGCCGGGCTGGCGGACGCCGGGTTCGACTACGGCCCGGTCTTCCGGGGGCTGACGCAGGTCTGGCGGGACGGTGAGGACGTCTACGCGGAGGTCGTCCTGCCCGATGACCCGGCCGGCTTCGCTGTCCATCCGGCCCTGCTGGACGCCGTACTGCACGCCCTCGCCGCCACTCCCGGTAGTGGTGAGGCTGGGCTTCCCTTCACGTTCACGGGTGTCACGGTCCACCGCACCGGTGCGCGGACCCTGCATGCCCGGCTGCGTCGGAGTGCCGACGGTGTCAGCGTCGAGGCCGTCGATCCGACCGGGCGGCCCGTCGTCACCGTCGAGTCCCTCGCCTTCCGGCCGATCAACCGGGAGAGCCTTGCGAGTTCCCCGGCCTCCATTCCGCGACTCCTGCGGATGCGCTGGGCACCTGTGCCCGAACTGAACGTCGACAGCGTGAGTGACCCGGCGCCGGAATGGGTGCTGGTGGGCGGCGGCGCGGGCGATCACGCGGATCTGGCCTCGCTGAACCGGACGCTGGAGAGCGGAGCCGGGTCGCCCTCGGTGGTGGTGCTCTCCTGCCTCGGCGGGTCCGACGCATCCGAGGTATCCGACGTAACCGACGCATACGGCACCGCCGGTGCCGCCGGTGTATCCAGTGCCTCCGGCGTATCTGGCCGGCCTGGCGATGGGTACGAGGCCGGGGCAGCGGGAGCCGCCCACGTCGGGGACGAGGAGGCGGGAGCCGCTCGTGCCGAGACGATCCTCGTACGGCTGCTGGCCGAGGTACAGGCGTTCCTCGCGTCGCCCCACCTCACCGACGCCCGACTGCTGGTGCTCACCCGAGGCGCGGTGACCACGGAGGCGCCGGTGTCCCCGGTCGATCCGGCCATGGCCGCGATCTGGGGCCTGATCAGGTCAGCCCAGACGGAGCATCCGGATCGCTTCATCCTCCTGGACCTCGACCCGCAGGACGCGCGCGAGACGGAGGACACTCTTCGTGCCCTGCCTCTGTCCGCCCTACTGGCCGGAGGCATCGATCAACTGGCATGGCGCGGCGGCGAGATGATCGCGCCGGCCCTCGGGGAAATCGATGAGACCGACCGGCTACAGCTTCCGGCGAACGGCCCCTGGCGGCTGTCGACCGGGCCCGGCGGAACGCTGACCGAGCTGACCTCGATCCCGCACCCGCAGGCCGCCGCGCCCCTGTCGCCGGGAACGGTCCGGCTGTCGATGCGTGCCACGGGCCTGAACTTCCGTGACGTCCTGATCGCGTTGGGCATGTACCCGGGCGAGGCAACGCTCGGCAGCGAGGGATCCGGAGTGGTCACCGAGATCGGTCCGGACGTCACCGGACTGGCTGTCGGCGACCGCGTCATGGGTCTGATCCCGGAGTCGTTCGGCGATGTGGTGGTGGCTGACGCGCGGACCGTCGCGCCGATCCCGGCGGAGTGGTCGTTCGCGGAAGCGGCATCAGTGCCGGTGGCGTTCCTGACCGCGTACTACGCCCTCGGGGAGCTTGCGGCGGTGCGTCCCGGTGAGCGGGTGTTGGTTCATGCGGGTGCGGGTGGTGTGGGGATGGCGGCTGTGCAGCTTGCGCGGTATTGGGGTGCGGAGGTGTTCGCGACGGCGCATCCGTCCAAGTGGGGGACGTTGCGGGGGTTGGGGTTGGCGGAGGATCACATCGCGTCTTCGCGTGATGTCGGTTTCCGTGAGGTGTTTCTCGGTGTGACCGGTGGTGGTGGGGTCGATGTGGTGTTGAACTCGCTTGCGGGTGAGTTCGTGGATGCTTCGCTGGCACTGTTGCCGTGTGGTGGTCGGTTCATCGAGATGGGCAAGACGGATGTGCGGGAGGCGGGCTCGCTGCCGTCCGGGGTGGGGTACCGCACCTTCGACCTCACGGAACCGGAGCCCGCCCGGATCGGCGCGATGCTGACCGAACTGCTGACACTGTTCGCGGAGGGGCGGCTCACGCTCCTGCCGATGACGGCGTGGGACATGCGCCAGGCGCCCGCCGCGTTCCGCCACCTCAGCCAGGCCCGGCACGTCGGCAAGAACGTCCTGACCCTGCCCGTTCCGCTCGATGTGGAGGGGACGGTGGTGGTGACGGGTGGTACGGGTGTGTTGGGTGGTTTGGTGGCGGAGTGGTTGGTGTCGGTGTGTGGTGTGCGGCGTCTGGTGTTGGTGGGTCGTGGTGGTGTGTCGGGTGGTGGTGTTGAGGAGTTGGTGGAGCGGTTGTCGGGGTGGGGTGCGGGGGTTCGGGTGGTGGCGGCGGATGTGTCGTGTCGGGAGGGTGTGGAGGAGGTTCTTGCCTCGGTTGACGAGGGGCATGGTCTGACTGGTGTGGTTCATGCGGCGGGTGTGGTGGATGACGGTGTGGTGGAGTCCCTCTCACCGGAGCGGGTCGGTGTGGTGATGGGTGGGAAGGCGGGTGGTGCGTGGTGGCTTCATACGTTGACGCGGGGCATGGATCTGTCGTTCTTTGTGGTGTTTTCGTCGTTGGCGGGTGTGGTGGGGTCGCCGGGGCAGGCGAATTATGCGGCGGCGAATGGGTTTCTTGACGGTTTGATGCAGTGGCGGCGGGCTCAGGGGTTGGTGGGTCAGTCGGTGGCGTGGGGTCTGTGGGATGTGGCTGAGGGTATGGCGGGTGGGCTGAGCGGGAGTGATGTGGCGCGGATGTCCCGTGGCGGAGTCACCGGACTCTCCGCCACCGAAGGCACCGCGCTGCTCGGCGCGGCGCGTGAGGTGCCCGATGCCGTGACGATCGCCGCCCGCTGGGACTGGCACGCCTGGGATGCCGCGACGACGGTGCCGCAGGTGCTGCGCGAGCTGGTACGTGACGGATCGCCCCGCAGCCAACGGGGACGTGGACCCGCGACGGGGGGTGTCCGGAGTCGGCTGAACCGACTCTCGCGGAGCCAGGCTCTGTCGGCCATCACGGATGAGATCCGGGGCGAAGTGGCGTCTGTTCTTGGTTTTGGGTCGGTGGTGGATGTGCCGGTGGGGGTGGCGTTTCGGGAGATGGGGTTTGATTCGTTGACGGCTGTGGAGTT
>NZ_JBIVUE010000047.1:0-9832 GCF_044757045.1 Streptomyces sp. NPDC091377
GCGGCGGTGAACGCGCCGGAGGCGGTGGTGCTGGCGGGTGAGCGGGACGCGGTGCGCACGGTCGTGGAGGAGTGGGCCGGTGAGGGGGTGCGGACACGATGGCTGCCGGTGTCGCACGCGTTCCACACTCCGCTGATGGACCCGGTGCTGGAGGAGTTCGCCGCCCGGATCGCGGACCTGAAGCACGGCCCGGCAGAAATCCCGGTCGTCTCGACGGTGACCGGGGAGTTGGCCGGGCCGGACTTCGGGAGCGCGGACTACTGGGTGGAGCATGCCCGCCGCCCGGTGCGGTTCGCCGACGCCGTAGAGGCGGCGCGTGAGGTGGGTGTACGGGTGTGGGCCGAGGTGGGCCCGCAACCGGCGCTGTCGGCCGCGCTGCCGGAAGCTGAGGGCGAGGTGGTCGCGGCGTTCATGCGGCGTGACCGTGATCAGGCCGCCGGTGTGCTGGGCGGTCTGGCCCGCCTGCACGTCCACGGTGTCGAGGTCGACTGGCGCCGCTGGATCACCCACCCCGAGGTGGAGGTGCCCACCTACGCCTTCCAGCGACGGCGTTACTGGGTGTCGGGGTCCGGGGGATCGGCCGCGGGCCTGGGCGGAGCGGGCCTGACCGTCGCCGGTCACCGCTTGCTGGGGGCACAGGTGAGGTTGGCGGGCGGAGGTGTGGTGCTGACCGGGCGGTTGTCGGAGTCGGTACAGCCCTGGCTCGCTGATCACGCGGTGTCGGGCACGGTGATCCTGCCGGGCACGGCGTTCATGGACCTGGCGGTGCACGCCGGGAACCGGCTGGGGTGTGCACACATCGAGGAGCTGACACTACAGGCGCCACTGGTGCTCCCCGGCCAACAGGCGGCCGTGGTCGTGCAGGTGGTCGTGGACGATCCGGACGAGCAGGACCGGCGCGCGGTGCACATCTACTCGCGTGCCGATGCCGATGCCGATGCCGGTGCTGAGGAGAGCGAGTGGACCCGGCATGCCACCGGCGTCCTCACCGAAGCCGCCGGGACGGCAACGGAGCCCTGGACATGGCCCCCCGCCGGTGAGCAGGTGCCTGCGGACGAGGTCTACGACACGCTGACCGCGGCCGGGTTCGACTACGGCCCGGTCTTCCGGGGCCTGCGGAACGTCTGGCTGGACGCCGAGGACGTCTACGCCGAGGTCGTCCTCCCCGACGACCCCTCCGGTTTCGCCCTCCACCCCGCCCTGCTCGACGCCGCCCTGCACGCCCTTGCCGCCGCCACCGGCGGCAACCAGGCGGGTGCCGAGGGCGGACTCCCCTTCGCGTTCACCGGCGTCACCGTCCACGCCACCGGTGCCCGTACCCTCCACGCCCGACTGCGCCGCAGCGCCGACGGCGTCACTGTCGACGCCGTCGACCCCACCGGGCAGCCCGTCGTCAGCATCGGATCCCTCGCCTTCCGCCCGGTGAACGAGGCCGCGCTCAACCCGGCGCAGGACACTCCGCTGCGGATGCGCTGGGAGCAGAGCACCGTCGTCGTCACAGACCCGGAGGGGGCGGAGAGTGCGCCACCCGAAGACTTCGCGCTGGTGACGGTGGGGCATCACCCCGGCGTAGCCGACGTCCTCCGAGCGGTGGACGACGGCCCGACCACCCCCGCGTGGGTGGTCCTGGACCTGCCGGACAGTGCCCTCGACTCCACACCCGAGCGCGCCCGCGCCACCACGGAGTGGCTGCTCCTGCAACTACAGGCGTTCTTGGCCGCGCCCGCGCTCACCGACACCCGGTTGCTGATCCGCACCGCTGGAGCCGTCGTCACCGGCCCCGGTGACCGGACCGTGGATCCGGCCGTCACCGCCGTCTGGGGCCTGGCGAGGTCGGCCGCCGCGGAGCACCCCGGCCGGCTGGTCCTGCTCGACACCGACGCCGACAGGCCCCACGACGGCATCACCGTCGGGAACCTGCTGGCCGCGGTCGACCGGGCGGGCCGCGAGCAACTGGCGCTGCGCGACGGCGCGCTGCTCGCACCTCGCCTCGTCCCGCTCGACGCTGACGTGCTGCCCGTCCCGGAGACCAAGAGCTGGCGGCTCACCCCCGGCGGCGACACGCTGGACGGGCTGACCCTCGCCCCCGACCCCACCCCGCCCACCGACGGGCCCGCGCCCGGTCAGGTCCGGGTGGCGGTGCGCGCCGCCGGCCTCAACTTCCGCGACGTGATGGTCGCCCTCGGGGTGTACCCGGGACACGCCGCGCTCGGCGCGGAGGGCGCCGGAGTCGTGACCGAAGTCGGACCCGACGTCACCGGACTGGCCGTCGGAGACCGGGTCTTCGGTCTCATGCCGGAGAGCTTCGGACCGGTCACCGTTACGGATGCCCGGATGGTCGCCCCCGTGCCGTCGGAGTGGTCGTTCGCGGAGGCGGCGTCGGTGCCGATCGTGTTCCTGACCGCCTGGTACGCGCTGCGCGACCTCGCGGACCTGCGCGCCGGGGAGCGGGTGCTGATCCACGCCGGTGCGGGCGGGGTCGGCATGGCGGCTGTCCAACTGGCCCGGCACCTCGGCGCGGAGGTGTTCGCTACGGCGCACCCGTCGAAGTGGGGCACCCTGCGGGCGCTCGGAGTGCGGGACGACCACATGGCCTCCTCCCGCGATGTCGAGTTCCTCGGGCGGTTCGCAGAGGTGACCGACGGACACGGTGTCGACGTCGTGCTGAACTCGTTGGCCGGTGAGTTCGTGGACGCCTCGCTCGCACTGCTGCCCCGTGGCGGCCGGTTCGTGGAGATGGGCAAGACCGACGTCCGCGACGAGGACGACCTCCCGCCCGGAGTGACGTACCGGACCTTCGACCTCGGCGACCCGCCGCCGGAGCGGATCGGCGCCATGCTGTCCGACGTGCTTGCCCTGCTCCGGGACGGCGCGTTGCACCTGCTGCCCCTCACGACCTGGGACATCCGCTCGGCGCCGGCCGCGTTCCGGTACCTCGGCCAGGCCAAGCACACCGGCAAGCTGGTCCTCACCGTCCCCGCGCCGCTCGACCCCGAGGGCACCGTCCTGATCACCGGCGGCACCGGCACCCTCGGGGCGCTGATGGCCCGGCACCTGGTCGCCGAGCACGGCGTCCGGCACCTACTGCTCGCCGGTCGGCGCGGCCCGCAGGCGGAGGGTGCGGACGAACTGGTCGAGGAACTGCGGCAAGCGGGGGCCGAGGCTCGGGTCGTCGCCTGTGACGTGTCCCGCCGGGAAGCGGTCGCCGCCCTTCTCGACGGCATCGACCCGAAGCATCCGCTGACCGGTGTCCTGCACGCCGCCGGGGTGGCCGACGACGCGGTGATCGGCTCGCTGACGCCGGAACGGGTCGCCGCCGTACTCGCCGCGAAGGCCGACGCGGCATGGCACCTGCACAAGTTGACCCGCGGCGCAGACCTGGCGATGTTCAGCCTGTTCTCCTCGGCCGCCGGAGTCGTCGGCGCGCCCGGGCAGGGCAACTACGCCGCGGCGAACACCTTCCTCGACGCGCTGGCCGAACACCGGCATACCCGCGGGCTGGCGGCGCAGTCGCTGTCGTGGGGCCTGTGGGCACAGCGCAGCGGGATCAGCGGTCACCTCACGGACGGCGACCTGGCGCGCATCGCGAGCAACGGGATGGTGCCGCTCAGCACCGAGGCCGGGCTGCGCATGTGGGACCGCGCCTGGAACCGCGTAGACCAGCCGCACCTGGCGCTCCTCCAGCTGGACCCGCGCCACCGGCACACCCACCCGCTGCTGGCCGCCGCGGCGACCTCGGCGGCCGGACGTGGCCCCCGGCAGCGGAACGCGGCCACCGGCGAGGGACAGACCCAGCTCCGCCACCGGCTCGCCACACTGCCGGACGGCGAGCGGCAGCGCGTGCTCCTGGGCCTCGTCCGTGAACACGCCGCCGGGGTCCTGGGACACCCCTCGATCGAGACCGTCGAGGACGACCGGGCCTTCAAGGACCTGGGATTCGACTCGCTGACCGGCATCGAGCTGCGCAACCGGCTGGGCGCCGCCACCGGGGTACCACTGCGCGCCACCCTGGTCTTCGACCACCCGACACCGGTCCTGCTCGCCGAACACCTGGACCGGCAGGTCGCCGCCGACGCCCCGCCGCAGGCCACCGTCAACGGCGCGGACGTCTCAGGCGACCACCTCACCGAGGCCGACTTCCGCAGGTTGCTGGCCACCATCCCGTACGAGATCTTCCGCGAAGCCGGACTGACCGCCCAACTGCTGCGGCTCGCCCACGGCGACGGCCACACAGACGGACACGGAAACGGACACGGACACGGCAAGGGTGTTGGCGGCAGCGCGGGCGACGGCCGTCCGCAGGCCGCCGCCGAACCGGAGGACCGCCCCGGGGAGATCGATGCCATGAGCGCCGACGAACTGATCCGCATCGCCCTCGACACGTTCGAAGAATGACGCATCCGGGAGAGACGACCATGGAAACCTCGGCCAACCAGCTCGTCCAGGCGCTGCGCAAGGCGCTCAAGGACAACGACCGGATCCGGCGCGAGCACCGCGACCTGGCCGCGGCCGTGCGGGAACCGATCGCGGTCGTCGGCATGGCCTGCCGCTACCCGGGCGGCGTGACCTCGCCCGCGGAACTGTGGCAACTGGTCGACCGGGGCGGCGACGCGATCACCCCGTTCCCCCGCGACCGCGGCTGGAGCCTCGACGCACTGCGCGGCGCCGACGCCGAGGAGACCGGCACCTCCTACGTCCAGCGCGGCGGGTTCCTGCACGACGCGGCCGACTTCGACGCCGAGTTCTTCGGCATCAGCCCGCGCGAGGCACTGGCGATGGACCCGCAGCAGCGACTGCTCATGGAGACCAGCTGGGAAGCGGTCGAACGGGCCGGCATCGACCCCTCGTCGCTACGAGGCGCCAAGGTCGGCGTCTTCTCCGGACTGATCGGCCAGGGATACGCCTGGCGGCTGTCGGAGATACCGCCGGACCTGGAGGGATACGTCGGCACGGGCAACACGGCGAGCGTCGCCTCCGGCCGCGTCTCGTACGCGCTCGGCCTCGAAGGGCCCGCCATCACCATCGACACCGCCTGCTCCTCCTCACTGGTGGCCGTGCATCTGGCCGCCCACGCCCTGCGCCGCGGCGAATGCTCGATGGCACTGGCCGGCGGGGTCACCGTGATGTCCACGCCCGACACCTTCGTGGAGTTCTCCCGCCAGCGCGGCCTGGCCCCGGACGGGCGCTGCAAAGCGTTCTCCGCCGACGCCGACGGCACCGGCTGGGGAGAGGGCGCCGGCGTCCTGCTCCTCGAAAAGCTGTCGGACGCCCGCCGCCTCGGCCACACCGTCCTGGCGGTGATCCGGGGCAGCGCGGTCAACCAGGACGGCGCCAGCAACGGACTCACCGCCCCCAGCGGCCCCGCCCAGGAGGCCGTGATCCACCAGGCGTTGACGGCGGCCGGGCTCACGACCGCCGACATCGACGCGGTGGAGGCGCACGGAACCGGTACCCGGCTCGGCGACCTCATCGAGGCACAGTCGCTCCAGGCCACGTACGGGACCGGCCGACCGGCGGGCGACCCCGTACGGATCGGTTCGCTCAAGTCGAATATCGGACACACCCAGGCCGCGGCCGGGGTCGGCGGAATGATCAAAATGATCATGGCGATGCGGCACCGGACCCTGCCGCGCACCCTGCACGCGGAGACGGCCACCACCGCGATCGACTGGTCCGCGGGCACCATGGACCTGCTCACCGAGCCACTGCCCTGGCCGGAACGAGACCGCCCGGCCCGCGCCGCCGTCTCCTCCTTCGGGGTCAGCGGCACCAACGCGCACGTCATCCTTGAGGCGCCCGCGGCCCCCGACGAGACCCCGTCCGACGACGGGGCCGGCTCCACGGACGAGGCCGGCGCAACCACGGGATCGGCTGCCGCGCCCCGACCGTGGCTGCTCGCCGCCCGGACCCCCGCCGCACTGCGCGGACAGGCCCAACGGCTCTACGACCTCGTCTCTGCCCGCCCCGAGCTGCGCCCCGCCGACATCGAACTCTCACTGCGCACCGGCCGCACCCCGTTCGACCACCGCGCCGTCATCACCGGCGACGACAGCGCAACGCGGGCAGGCGCGCTCGCCGCACTCGCCCGCGACGAACGCTCCCCGCACGTGGTGACCGGCCGGGCCGTCCGCGGCGACGCCGTCTTCGTCTTCCCCGGCCAGGGCTCCCAGTGGATCGGCATGGGCCTCGACCTGTACGAGACCTACCCGGTCTTCGCCGACCACCTGCAAGCGTGCGAAGAGGCACTGGCCCCCTACGTCGACTGGTCGCTGCTGTCGGTGCTGCGCGGCGAACCCGACGCACCCTCGCTGGAGGACGTCGACGTCGTCCAGCCCGCCCTCTTCGCCGTCATGGTGTCGCTGGCACACCTGTGGCGATCCCTGGGCGTGCGACCGGCCGCCGTCATCGGCCACAGCCAGGGCGAGATCGCCGCGGCCCACGTGGCCGGGGCCCTCTCCCTGGAAGACGCCGCCCGCATCGTCGCGCTGCGCAGCCGTGCGCTGCGCAGCCTGTCCGGGCAGGGCACGATGGCAGTCGTCTCCATGTCCGCCGACGAGGCCACCCGGCGCATCGAGGCCGCCAGGACCGACGGGGACCACGGGGACGACGGGGGTACCGGGAACAGCGGGCGTACGGGGAGCAGCGGGCGTACCAAGAACAGCAACGGCAGTCTGTCCGTCGCGGCCGTCAACGGACCCGCCTCCACGGTCGTCGCCGGGGCCCCCGACACCGTCGACCGCTTCCTCGAACAGGCCGCCGCGGAGGGCTTCCAGACCCGCCGGCTCCCCGTCGACTACGCCTCCCACTCCGCGCAGATGGAGGAGATCCGGCAGGACATCCTCGACACCCTCGCCGACATCACCGCCCGCCCGGGCACCACCCCGTTCTACTCCACGGTCACCGCCGACGTGACGGACACCGCCGGACTGGACGCGGCCTACTGGTACCGGAACCTGCGGCAGACCGTGCGCTTCGAGGAGACGGTCCGCCTGCTCCTCGGCCACGAACACCGCCAGTTCATCGAGTGCAGCCCGCACCCGGCCCTGCTCGCCGCGGTGGCCGACACCGCCGCCACGGCCGAGGTGCCCGCCGCCACCGTCGGCTCACTGCGCCGCGACGACGGCGGCCGACACCGCTTCCTCACCAGCCTGGCCGAGGCCCACGCGCACGGCGTGACGGTGGACTGGGCCGCCCTGCCGGGTGCCGACGGCGACCGCGTCGAACTGCCGACCTACGCCTTCGAGCTCCGACGCCACTGGCTCACCGCGACCCCGGGCGGCGGCCACGGGCTGACCGCCGCGGGACTGCACAGCGCCGAGCACCCGCTGCTCGGCGCGGCCGTGACCGTCGCCGCCGCCGACGGACTTCTCCTGACGGGGCGCCTCGGCCTGGACTCGCACCCCTGGCTGGCCGACCACCGCATCCTCGACGCGGTACTGGTCCCCGGCACCGCCCTGCTGGAGGTGGCGACCCACGCCGCGCGGCTCACGGGCACCGGAGGTGTCGCCGAACTCACCCTGGAAGCACCGCTGATCGTCCCGGACGAGGGAACGGTCGAGGTGCAGGTCCTGGTGGAGGAACCGGACGACGACGGCCGTCGCCCGCTGACGATCCACTCCCGCGCCGAAGACACCCCCGACGCACCCGACACCCTCGACGCCCCGGACTCCCTGAACGAGGCGGCCTGGCGCCGCCATGCCCGCGGTTTCCTCACCACCGACACCGACACCGACACCGACGCCGGTTCCGACACTGGTTCCGACACTGGTACCACCACGCCGGTGCCACTGGCGCCGTCCGCCGCCTGGCCGCCCCCCGAGGCGACCCCCGTCCCCACCGACGGCCTGTACGCCCGCCTGGCTGCTGCCGACTTCCAGTACGGCGACGCCTTCCGCGGGCTGCGAGCCGCCTGGCGGCAGGGCCAAGACCTCTACGCCGAAGTGCAGTTGCCGACCGGCTACGAGACGGAGGCCGGCCGGTTCGGCCTGCACCCCGCGCTGCTCGACTGCGCCCTGCACACCCTCGGCCTCGCCCCCAGCGCGGACGAGGAGGGCCACAGCGGACGGCTGCCGTTCTCCTGGAGCGACGTCCGACTGCACCGGCCGGGCGCCGACCGACTGCGCGTGCGCATCTCCCCGGTCGAGGGCACGGACACCGTCTCCCTGCACGCCACCGACACGACCGGCGTGCCGGTCCTGACGGTCGGCTCCCTGGCCCTGCGCCCCGTGTCGCCGGATCTTGTTCGCACCGCCACGGTGTCCCGTACATCCGACGGACTGCTGTGCCGGGTCGAGTGGCCCGTGCGCCCCCGCCCGTCGGCGCCCACGGCCCACGGCCGGACGGTCGTCCTCGGCGACGACCTGCCCGGCTGGCCCACCGCCGACCGGCTGCCCAGGCTCCTCCCCAACCGCGAGGAGGGGACCCTGTGGGACACGCTGCCCGACCCCGTACCGACGGACGTCGTCCTGGTGTGCCCACCGCTGCCGACGGAGCCGGACGGTGACGCCGCCGAGGCCGCTCGCGCGGCGGTCGTCCGTACGCTGCGCCTGGTCCAGGACTGGATCGGCGACGAACGGCTCGCGGAATCCCGGCTGGTTCTCGTCACCCGTGGCGCCGTCGAGGTGCTGCCGGGCGAGGGCGTCACCGACCTGCCGCATGCCGCGATGTGGGGCCTGGTACGGTCCGCCCAGTCCGAGCACCCGGGCCAGTTCGCCCTGTTGGACATCGACGACACCGACATCGCCCCCGACCTCCTGCGCGCGGCCCTCGGCACGGGCGAGGACCAACTCGCGGTCCGTGGCGGTTCCCTGCACACCCCCACCCTCACCCGCGTCCCGGCCACCCCGACCGAAGAACGCCCGCTCGATGTGGAGGGGACGGTGGTGGTGACGGGTGGTACGGGTGTGTTGGGTGGGTTGGTGGCGGAGTGGTTGGTGTCGGTGTGTGGTGTGCGGCGTCTGGTGTTGGTGGGCCGTGGTGGTGTGTCGGGTGGTGGTGTTGAGGAGTTGGTGGAGCGGTTGTCGGGGTGGGGTGCGGGGGTTCGGGTGGTGGCGGCGGATGTGTCGTGTCGGGAGGGTGTGGAGGAGGTTCTTGCCTCGGTTGATGAGGGGCATGGTCTGACTGGTGTGGTGCATGCGGCGGGTGTGGTGGATGACGGTGTGGTGGAGTCCCTCTCACCGGAGCGGGTCGGTGTGGTGATGGGTGGGAAGGCGGGTGGTGCGTGGTGGCTTCACACGTTGACGCAAGGTATGGACCTCTCGTTCTTTGTGGTGTTTTCGTCGTTGGCGGGTGTGGTGGGTTCGCCGGGGCAGGCGAATTATGCGGCGGCGAATGGGTTTCTTGACGGTTTGATGCAGTGGCGGCGGGCTCAGGGGTTGGTGGGTCAGTCGGTGGCGTGGGGTCTGTGGGATGTGGCTGAGGGTATGGCGGGTGGGTTGAGCGGGAGTGATGTGGCGCGGATGTCCCGTGGCGGAGTCACCGGACTCTCCGCCACCGAGGGACTCGGACTCCTGGAGACCGCCCGGAACCTTCCGGACGCCCTGCTCGTGGCAGCGCGTTGGGACATGTCTGCCTTGCGCGCCGCCGAGACCGTGCCGTCGATGCTGCGCGGACTGGTACCCGGAGGCCGCGGAGCGCCGCGTTCCCGCCGCCCGGACACCGACGGTCTCGCGGAACGGCTGACCGGCCTGTCGGAACCCCAGCTGACCAAGGCCGTGGTGGAAGCGGTACGCGCTGAGGTGGCGTCTGTTCTTGGTTTTGGGTCGGTGGTGGATGTGCCGGTGGGGGTGGCGTTTCGGGAGATGGGGTTTGATTCGTTGACGGCTGTGGAGTT
>NZ_JBIVUE010000048.1:0-8087 GCF_044757045.1 Streptomyces sp. NPDC091377
GAGTTTGTTGCGTCGCGGGTGCCGGAGTACATGGTGCCGTCGGCGTTCGTGGTGGTGGACGCGCTACCGATGACCGTGAACGGCAAACTGGACCGCAAGGCGTTGCCGGCACCGTCGTACAGCGCGGGTGAGGGACGACGCCCCCACACCGTCCAGGAGGAACTGCTCTGCGGCGCCTTCGCCGAGATCCTCGGCGTTGCCTCCGTCGGAGTCGATGAGAGCTTCTTCGACCTGGGCGGGCATTCCCTGCTCGCCGTCCGGCTCATGTCGCGGATCCGGACTGTGCTCGGCGTGGAACTCTCGCTGAGGACACTGTTCGAGGCGCCGACGGTGGCCGGGCTCGCCGTCCGGCTGGCCGGAGGCGTCACGGAAGGTGCGCGACAGGAGTTGCGGGCCGCCGTCGAGCGGCCGGAGCGGGTACCGCTGTCGTTCGCGCAGCGACGCATGTGGTTCCTCGCCCAACTCGAAGGACCCAACGCCCTCTACAACCTGCCGACGACCATGCGGCTGAACGGCGACGTCGACACCGCCGTACTGGACATGGCGCTGCGCGATGTCATCGCCCGGCACGAGTCGCTGCGTACCGTCTTCCCCGTGGTGGACGGCGAGCCCTACCAGCACATCCTCGGCCCGCGGGACCTGGACTGGGAACTCCAGGTCAACCGTGTGGACCCCGCGCAGTTGCCGGACGCCGTGGCGCGGGCCACGCAACACCGCTTCGACCTGGCCTCCGAACTGCCCGTCCGGGCCTGGCTGTTCGAGGCGGAGCCGGATGTACGTGTGCTGGTCGTGGTGGTGCACCACATCGCCGGAGACGGCTGGTCCATGGGTCCGTTACGACGTGATGTCGACACCGCGTACGCGGCCCGGTCGCGCGGTGAGGCGCCGGCGTTCGAGCCGCTGCCGGTGCAGTACGCGGACTACGCGCTGTGGCAGCGCGAGCTGCTGGGGGAGGAGTCCGACCCGGAGAGCCTCCTGTCGGAACAGGTCGAGTACTGGCGCCGGACACTGGCCGGGGCCCCGGAGGAACTGGTTCTCCCGGCGGACCGGCGGCGTCCGACGGTCGCGGGTCATGTCGGCCACCGGGTACCGCTGCAGGTGTCGGCCGAGGTGCATCAGAGGCTGGTAGAACTCGCGCGGGCCGAAGGCGTGACCGTGTTCATGGCGTTGCAGGCCGCCCTGGCGGTCACGCTGTTCCGGCTCGGCGCCGGCACGGACGTCCCGGTGGGTTCGGCGGTGGCGGGCCGTACCGATGAGGTACTGGACGATCTGGTCGGCTTTTTCGTCAACACCCTGGTGATTCGGAACGACCTCTCCGGCGACCCGGAGTTCCGTGAGGTGCTGGGCCGGGTACGGGAGGCGAGCCTCGGGGCGCTGGCCCACCAGGATGTGCCCTTCGAACGCCTGGTGGAGGAACTGGCCCCGCAGCGGTCCTTGGCACGGCACCCCCTGTTCCAGGTCATGTTCACCGTGCAGAACGTCGAGGGTGCCGGGCTGGAGCAGCCCACCGGTGAACGTCCGACCACGGTGTCCGCGAAGTTCGACCTCGATGTGATCGTGGGCGAGACACTTGACGACCACGGCGGCCCCGCCGGATTGCGCGGTGCCCTGACAGCGTCGGCGGATCTGTTCGACGTGGGTTCGGCCGAGGTGATGGTTCAGCGGTGGCTGCGGGTTCTGGAAGCGGTGACCTCGGTACCTGACATCCGCCTGCGCGCCGTGGATGTGCTGGATGCCGGCGAGCGTGAATCGGTGCTGGAGCGGTGGAACGACACGGCTGCCGAGGGTGCCGAGGGCACTGTTGTCGAGTTGTTCGAGCGGTGGGTGGCTGAGGCTCCTCGTGCGGTGGCGGTGGTGAGTGAGGGTGCTGAGCTGTCGTACGGCGATCTGGATGCGGCGGCGAATCGGCTGGCGCATTATCTGCGGGGGCAGGGTGTTGGGCCGGAGTCGGTGGTGGGCCTGAGGTTGCCGCGTGGTGCCGGGATGGTGACCGGGATTTTGGGTGTGTGGAAGGCGGGGGCGGCGTATCTGCCGATCGACACCGCGTTGCCGGGTGACCGTATCGATTTCATGCTCGCGGATGCGGGTGTGGGTGTGGTGGTGGGTCCGGAGGAGCTGGAGCAGCCGGGTGAGCCGTCCTCCGCACCCGCTGTTGCCGGTGATCTGGCGTACGTCATCTACACGTCGGGTTCGACGGGGACGCCGAAGGGTGTGGCGGTCTCGCACGGTTCGTTGGCGAATCTGGTGTCGGTGTTCGGCCCCATGATGGGTGCGGGTCCGGGTGTGGGTGTGTTGCAGTTCTCGTCGTTCAGCTTCGACGCGTCGGTGCTGGATGTGGCGGTGGCGTTGTCGTCGGGTTCTGCGCTGTGGATCGCGAGTGAGGGGCAGCGGGAGGAGCCTCGTCGGCTGGCTGAGCTGACAGGTGTCCGGGCTGCCAGTGTGGTGCCGTCACTGTTGGGTGTGCTGGAGCCGGAGGATCTGGCTCAGGTGGAGACGCTGCTGGTCGGTGCCGAGGCGATCAGTGAGGCTGCGGCAGGGCGCTGGTCGGTGGGCCGGCGGCTGGTGAACACGTATGGGCCGACCGAGGCGACGGTGATGGTGGCGGCCGAGACGGTGGACGCTGACCGTCCGGGGCCGGTGCCGTTCGGGCGGCCGATCGCTAACACCAGGCTTTATGTGCTGGACGACGGTCTTCAGCCGGTGCCGGTCGGTGTCACCGGCGAGCTGTATGTGGCGGGTACGGGGCTGGCCCGCGGCTATGTGAATCGTCCGGGGCTGACCGGTGAGCGGTTTGTTGCGTCTCCGTTCGATGCCGGGCAGCGGATGTACCGGACCGGTGACCAGGCGCGGTGGACGGCCGACGGGCAGTTGGTGTTCGCCGGGCGGGCGGACGATCAGGTGAAGGTACGTGGGTTCCGGGTGGAGCCGGGTGAGATCGAGAGCGTGCTGCTGGCCCACCCCGAGGTGACGCAGGTCGCTGTGGTCGCCCGCGAGGGTGCTCTGGTGGCGTATGTCGTGCCGTCGGCGCAAGATGTGGGCGGGCTGCGGGAGCTGGTGGCGGCACGGCTGCCGGAGTACATGGTGCCCGCCGCGTTCGTGACGCTGGACGAGCTGCCGCTGACCGCCAACGGAAAGCTGGACCGCAAGGCGCTGCCCGCGGCGGAGTACGCCACGGGCACGGGTCGGGCCCCGGCCACAGTGCGTGAAGAGATCGTGTGCGCCGTCTTCGCCGAGGTGCTGGGCCTGGACGCGGTCGGGGTCGACGACAACTTCTTCCAGCTCGGCGGACACTCCCTCCTGGCAGTGTCACTTGTCGAGCGCCTGCGTGCCCGCGGAGTGTCGGTCTCGGTGCGGGCGCTGTTCGAGACGCCCACCCCCGCCGGACTCGCCGGTACGGCGGGAGCCGAGTCGGTGGAGGTACCGGACAACCTGATCCCGGCCGGGGCCGAGCGGATCACCCCCGAGATGCTGCCGCTCGTAGAACTGTCTCAAGCTGAGATCGACCGAGTGGCCGCGGCGGTCGACGGCGGCGCGGCGAACATCGCCGACGTGTACCCGCTCGCGCCCTTGCAGGAAGGCATGTTCTTCCATCACCTCATGGCGGCCGGCGGAGCCGATGCCTACGTGACGGTCCGCCTCGTGGAGTTCACCACGAGGGCCCGCCTGGATGAGTTCGCGGGCGCGCTGCGGCAGGTGGTGGAACGGCACGACATCTACCGGACGGCCGTGGTGTGGGAAGGTCTGCCGGAGCCGGTGCAGGTGGTCTGGCGGCAGGCGGAGCTGCCGATCGTCGTGCACGTCCTCGACGTGGAGTCCACCGAGCCCGCCCGTTACGTGGACGCCCTGATGAACGCCGGCGGACTGGTGATGGATCTGGGGCGTGCCCCCCTGATGGATCTGCATGTGGCCGAGGTCGCCGGGGGCCGCTGGCTGGGACTGATCCGGATCCACCACATGGTCGAGGACCACATGGGCACCGATGTGCTGATGCGGGAACTGCGCGCGGTCCTTGTCGGACAGGCGGATCGGCTGGCCCCAGCGGCACCGTTCCGGAACTTCGTGGCACAGACCCGCGCGGTCCCGAGGGAGGAACACGAACGGTTCTTCGCCGAACTGCTGGCTGATGTGACCGAGCCGACCGCACCCTTCGGGGCCCTGGACGTGCATGGGGACGGCAGCGGCGCCGTGACTGAGATGGTCACGGTGCCGGCCGAGCTGGCGGTCCGACTGCGGGACGTGGCACGAGGGCTCGGCGTCAGCGCGGCGACCGTACTGCATGTGGTGTGGGCGCGAGTTCTGGCGGTGCTGTCCAGCCGGGACGACGTGGTGTTCGGGACGGTGCTGTTCGGACGGATGAACGCCGGCGAAGGCGCCGACCAGGCGCTCGGCCTGTTCATCAACACCCTCCCGGTACGTGTCCGTACCTCCCAGGTCGGCGCACGCGCGGCGATCGAGCTGATGCGGGACCAGTTGGCGGCGCTCCTGGAGCACGAGCACGCACCTCTGGCCGTCGCGCAGCAGGCCAGCGGCATCACGGAGAACACCCCCCTGTTCACCTCGCTCTTCAACTACCGGCACGCAGATCCGCGCACGGGCGGCGAAGGGGCCGTGGAACAGCAGCCGATCGAAGGCATCCGCAACGTCCTTGTCCGGGAGCGGACCAACTATCCGCTGACCGTGGCCGTGAACGATCTGGGACCGGAGCACATCGGCTTCACCGTGGCAGCGGTCGCGCCCATCGACGCGACAGCAGTGGGCCGCCTGCTGGAGACCACGCTGGACAACATGCTCGGCGCCCTGACTCTCGCACTCGACGGCGGCCCCGACACCGCGCTTGATCGGGTCCTCGTTCTCGACGCCGCTGAACGCGACCGGATGCTCGGCGAGTGGAATGACACGGCGGCGGCGGTGCCGGGTGGGTCGGTGGTGGAGCTGTTCGAGCGGCGGGCTGCTCAGGTTCCGGGTGCGGTGGCGGTCGTGAGTGAGGACGGTGAGCTGTCGTACGGCGATCTGGATGCGGCGGCGAATCGGCTGGCGCACTATCTGCGAGGGCAGGGTGTTGGGCCGGAGTCGGTTGTCGGCTTGAGGTTGCCGCGTGGTCCGCAGATGGTGACGGGGATTTTGGGTGTGTGGAAGGCGGGGGCTGCGTATCTGCCGATCGACACCGCGCTGCCGGGTGACCGCATCGATTTCATGCTCGCGGATGCGGGTGTGGGTGTGGTGGTCAGTCCGGAGGAGCTGGACCAGCCGGGTGAGTCTTCTTCCGCGCCGGGTGTCGCCGGTGATCTGGCGTATGTGATTTATACGTCGGGTTCGACGGGGGTGCCGAAGGGTGTGGCGGTCTCGCATGCGGGGCTGGTGAATCTGGTGGTGGCTCAGGGTGAGCGGTTTGCGGTGAGCCCGGATGCTCGGGTGTTGCAGTTCGCGTCGGTGGGGTTCGATGCGGCGGTTTCTGAGGTGTGGGTGACGTTGTGTGCGGGTGGGGTGTTGGTGGTGGGTTCGGTGGAGGAGCTGGATTCGGGTGGTGGTGTGGCGGGTGTGGTGGCGCGTCATGGGGTGTCGCATGTGACGTTGCCGCCTGCGGTGCTGGGGGCGTTGGAGGACGGGGACCTCGGGTCGGTGACGACGTTGGTGTCGGCGGGTGAGGCACTGGACGCGAGGCTGGTGGAGCGGTGGGGTGCGGGGCGTCGTCTGGTGAATGCGTATGGTCCGACGGAGGTGACGGTGTGTGCGTCGATGTCGGAGCCGCTGGCTCCTGGTGATGAGCCGTCGATCGGTCGGCCGAACCTCAACACGCGGATGTATGTGCTGGATGAGGCGCTTGAGCCGGTGCCGGTGGGTGTGACGGGTGAGCTGTATGTCGCGGGTACGGGGCTGGCCCGTGGCTATGTGAATCGTCCGGGGCTGACCGGTGAGAGGTTCGTGGCATCCCCGTTCGATGCGGGGCGGCGGATGTATCGGACGGGTGACCTGGCGCGGTGGACTGCGGACGGGCGGTTGCTGTTCGGTGGTCGTGCCGATGATCAGGTAAAGGTGCGTGGGTTCCGGGTCGAACCCGGTGAGGTCGAGACCGTGCTGCTGAGTCACCCCGCGGTGACCCAAGCGGCTGTGGTGGCCCGTGATGGAGCCCTGGTCGCGTACGTCGTGCCGTCGGTCCAGGACGTGGAGGGGCTGCGGGAGCTGGTGGCGTCGCGGTTGCCGGAGTACATGGTGCCGGCGGTCTTCGTGCCGCTTGATGAGCTGCCGCTGACGGTGAACGGAAAGCTCGATCGCAAGGCGCTGCCCGCGCCCGAGTTCACCACGGGTGAGGGGCGGGCCCCGGCGACGGTGCAGGAGGAGATCCTGTGCACCCTGTTCGCCGACGTCCTCGGCTTGGACACGGTCGGAGTGGAGGACAACTTCTTCCGCCTCGGCGGCCACTCCCTGCTGGCGGTCCGCCTGACATCACGGATCCGCGTGGTGCTGGGCGTGGAGGTCGAGGTCCGGGCCCTGTTCGAGGCGCCCACGGTGGCACGGTTGGCGGCCCGACTCGCCCAAGGCACCGAGCAGGCCCGTACACCCCTGCGCGCGGTGGCCGAGCGGCCCGAGCGGGTACCCCTGTCGTTCGCGCAGCGGCGCCTGTGGTTCCTGGGCCAGCTCGAAGGGCCCAACCCGACGTACAACATCCCGGTGCCGATCCGGGTGAACGGTGCCGACGCCGTCGTGCTCGACGAGGCACTGCGGGATGTGATCACGAGGCATGAATCGCTGCGGACGGTCTTCGCCGTGGTCGACGGTGAGCCGTATCAGCGGATCCTTGACCCGCGGGACCTGGACTGGGCGCTGGAGGTGACCCAGGTCACCCGCGAGGACATGGCCGACGCGGTGAGCCGGGCCTCGCGGCACGCCTTCGACCTGTCGTCCGAACCGCCCGTCCGGGCCTGGCTGTTCGAGGCCGGCCCGGACGAGAAGGTGCTCGTGGTGGTGATGCACCACATCGCCAGTGACGGCTGGTCGATGGGCCCCCTGGGACGCGACCTGTCCACCGCGTACGCGGCACGGCTGCGCGGCGAAGCCCCCGACTGGACCCCGCTGCCCGTGCAGTACACCGACTACGCCATCTGGCAGCGGGAACTGCTGGGCGACTCGTCCGACCCCGACAGCCTGCTGAACGCACAGGTGGAGTACTGGCGGCAGGCCCTGTCCGGCGCACCGGAGGAACTGGCGCTGCCCGCCGACCGCGCGCGTCCCATGGTGACCAGCCACCAAGGACACCAGATTCCGCTGCGGGTGCCCGCCGAAGTGCACCAGCGGGTCGTGGACATCGCGCGCGCCGAGGGCGTCACGGTGTTCATGGTGATGCAGGCCGCGCTCGCGGTCACCCTGTCACGGCTGGGTGCCGGAACCGACATTCCCGTCGGTTGCGGTGTCGCCGGCCGCAACGACGAGGCGTTGGACGACCTGGTCGGGTTCTTCGTCAACACCCTCGTGATCCGTACGGACCTCTCCGGGAACCCGGAGTTCCGGCAGGTCCTGGAGCGGGTGCGGGAGGCGAGCCTGGGCGCCTGGGCGCACCAGGACGTGCCCTTCGAGCGACTGGTCGAGGAACTCGCCCCCGAACGCTCGATGTCCCGCCACCCCCTGTTCCAAGTGGCCTTGACCTTGCAGAACGCCGAGCGGACCGCGGTGGAGATGCCCGGAGTGCCGGCCGGCGCCGTCGCGGGGGCCGAGGCCGCCACCGCCGCCTCCGCCAAGTACGACCTCGATGTGATGATCGCGGAGGCGTACGACGAACACGGGAACCCCGCCGGACTGCGCGGTGCCGTCATCGGGTCGGCGGACCTGTTCGACGCCCGCTCCGTCGAGGCCCTGGTCGAGCGGTGGGCGCGAGTCCTGGAGTCGGTGACCGCGGACCCCGCACTCCGTCTGGCCGCCGTGGAGATCCTCGGCCCCGACGAGCGCGCACTGCTGCTGAGTGAGTGGAGTGGTGCGGGGGTTGAGGGTGTTGTGGTGGGTGGTGGTGGTGTGGGTTCGGTGTTGGATTTGTTTGGTGGGTGGGTGGGGGTGGATGCGGGTGCGTTGGTGGTGGTGGGTGATGGTGTGGTGGT
>NZ_JBIVUE010000049.1:0-7473 GCF_044757045.1 Streptomyces sp. NPDC091377
CGATGGCGCGGTCGAGGGCGTCACCGTCCGCGGCGGCCGGGACGAGACGGATGGTCGTGGCATGGGGCGGGCGGATCAGGCCGGTCAGCGGATCGCGCCGGAACCCGAGCAGGGCCAGGGCCCTCTGCGGTGCGTCGGCGACCCACTCTCCCATCGCCGTAATCGAGGCGGCGCCTGCCGGAACGGCGGCGGCCGCAGCGGTGAGCAGGGCTGTCCAAGGGTGACGTATACCGCGACGGGCCCGTGGGTCAGGCACCGTGGCCCTATAACTCCGCAGGTCAACGGCTACCTCCAGCGGGGCTGAGCCGGAGGCGTCCCCCAGTTGCCGAAGGCATGACGGCATGCGGGAAGATGGGTGTGCAGGCATGGACTCGCTCGGTGCTCATACGGACTCGACACCCACATGATCACCAGCGGCCATGCCTGTTCCGCGTCCAGGGTCACCCACAGACAGAAGTCGACAAGCCGTCACAACCGGTGCTCAGCAAGCAACCCGCCCACCTCGGCACTTCTCAAAGACCCTGTCAAGTGAGGCTAGTCAGCACCACGGCATTGCGGAGCTCGCCCAATCCACTTACCCGAGTGACGACGATGTCGCCGTCGCGCAGGAAAACCTGTGGTTCGCGTGCGTTCCCGATGCCACTGGGGGTGCCGGTGAGGATCAGGTCACCCGCCCTCAATGTCATGCCTATGCTAAGTTCCGCGATGATGCGCGAAAAGGAGAATGCCATGTGGGCGCTGGAGGCATTCTGCATGATTCGCCCATTGAGTTCGCACTGGACTTGGAGGCTGCCAAGGTCGTCGATCTCGTCCGCAGTGGTGATCCATGGACCAATCGGCATTGTGGCGTCGATGCTCTTTCCCTTGAGCCACTGTCCGCCGTGAGCCCTCTGAAGATCACGCTGCGAGATGTCGTTGGCCACCGTGTAGCCGAAGACATACTCCAACGCCTTCCCCTCCGGGATTGACCGCCCATCTCGGCCAATGACGATAGCTATCTCGGCCTCGTAGTCCCATTTGGAGGAAAGTTTGGGATCATAGGATATGTCGTCAGTCGGACCGAGGACCGTGTCGGGGCCTTTGGTGAAGAAGGTCGGATGTTCAGGGCGTCCAACCGGATCCTGGCCCTCGCGCTTACCTTTCGACTCTTCGAAGTGGTCCCAATAGTTCCAGCCGGTACAGAGGATGTCCCGATTGAAGCGCTGCAGCGGTGCTTCCAACTGTGTTCCTGCAAGCGGAAGTATCTCGGCGGTGGCCAGAGCACCCCGAACTGCCTTGAGCGCTTCCGAGCCTCCGCGTACGATGGTGTCGACGGAGCCGAGGGCGGTTGGCAGCACAGCCACACCATCCTCTGCATCGTTCACGGCACCAGCCCGACGGCAACCGTCGACGGTGAGCGATGCAAGCTTCACAATACTTTCCTTCCTTAGTCCCGAATCGCGGCGATTGCGTTGATTTCGATTAGGTAGTCCTTGTTCACGAACTTCGAGACCTCCACCATCGTGGATGCGGGCGCCACACCAGTGAAGTACTGTCGGCGTACGGCATGGATCGCGTCGAAGTCCTCCATGTTGCGGACGTAGACATCGACTCTGGCAATGTCATCCAGTGTCCCTTCCGCCGCTTCTACAGCTGCCTTGAGGTTCTGGCAGACCTGATGTGTCTGGGCGGTGATATCACCAACGCCAGCGATGCTTCCGTCCTGCGTCCGGGCGGTCATACCGGAGATGAACACCAGCCGACCATTGGTCTCGATCACTGTGGCCTGTGCGAAATGCCCATTCGGAGGGGCGAGCTGGGGAGAGATTATTGCTTTCTTTGGCATAGTTTTTCCTTAGCGGGCGTCGTCGGGGCTGCTGTACCAGTCGGGTTGGGTCGGATAGTGAGGACCGTCGTAGACCTCAAGAAGGACTGATTCCTCCTGAGCAAAGGTTGGACCGTGCAGGCTGCCCTTAGGATTCCAGTAGAAGGAGCCCTCAGTGAGGGTCAGACCGGTGGGCACGTAGATGTAAGACCCTCGGAGACAGAACATAAACTGGTTTGAAGCGTGGGAGTGTCGCGAGGGGATGCCGGATCCCTTTGCGAAACGCACAAGAGAGATTGACGCACCAGTTTCGTCGTTGCGCCACAATGCCTTGTGGGACAAGCCCTCGAGGGTCTTGTCAACCCATTCGAGATCCTGCGTGTTCAACAAGATCTCGCGAAATCGGCCAAGCGTCTCACCCTCCGGTCCAGGCTCAGTCCGCTCCACAGATCGGTCGGGCGCTTCTCCCGAATAGGAAGCGGGCTCGGACAGGTTGGCCTCCCACTCCTCATCAGCGATTCCTTCTGGCTTCGGCATGACGTAAGTCATCAATTCTCCTTGGACTGTTGGGTCCCTAGGTAGGTCGAACCGTCCGGCACGTCCGGCGAGGTTACGTATCGTGGCCGTGAACAACAGTCTGACGTTATTGCCGCAGGTACTCGACCACGATCGGTCGCGGTCTAGCGGTCAACGATGTCTACCGTTAGGTAATCTGCCTACCCCATCCTGTGCAAGCGGCTTTAGGATCCACGGGTGATGCGTCCCCGTGGGGCCGGATTTTCTATCTCTATAAGACCGGCGTCACTAGCAGCGCGCCTTAAGCTGTGTCGCCCACTGCCCGCACACAAGTCAATGAGCAGTGGGCTCCCGATTCTGGTGGTCGATTACTTGTCTCCGGCCAGCCGTCAACGCTAGTGGCTCGGCTGTTCACTGCGACTGCCTCAGAAACATCAGTTCGATCAGGCGTCCGGAGTAACGGATGTCTCCGGTGTTTGCAAGGGTGCACAGCCAGCCAGGGGTGAAGTAGCAGACATCTTCACCGCGAGACATATGGCCTTCCAAAGTGACAAGCACATAAGCCGGTCGATCGGCCGGCAGGTCAAGTTGCTTCCCAGGCCCCAGTTCAAGGTCGTACACACGCACGTCTTCATTCTCGAACACGACGGGCAGTTCGGTGAGCGGATCGGGGATCTCCCATTGCCCACGCGCTAGATCACCGAGCGCCTCCTCGCCTAGATCCTTCAGCTCGACGAGCCGATTTCGATAAACTCGATCACCGTCGTTGGTCAGCATGTGCACCGGCGACGGAGCGCGGAACAGTGTTCCGCCTACAGTCTCCTCGATATAACGAGGTGGGTCACCGTTAAGCCAGTCCATGTGGCAGGGTGAGGATTCCAGGCACAGTACCAAGTACGGATTGTGGTGCAGATGCCACGGTTGGGTTTGCTGAGGCTTGAGCGCTACTTCCCAAACCCGTACTCGCTCATTGTCAAGCAGAATCGTCTGGCCAATCTCAGTGAGAACGATCTCCTCACCCTCTGGCCCGGTGACAATCTGTCCGGCGGTCATCCTGTCTTTCCTCTCTTGGTCTTATGATGCCTGCTGCGCAATGAGTGTTGGGCGCAAGGTTTTAGGCTTGCGGCAGGGGACGGCCAGCGATCCGCTCATACAGTTCCGCGACCCGGTCCTGGCCGCTTTCGGCTGACCCGCATGAGGTCATCGCAGCCACATGTCCGTCGGGGCGGATTAGGACCAAAGTGTCCTCGGAGATGCCGAAGCGTCGTCGAACCCGATCGCCGGGATCGAAGAGTGCTCTGCCACGCAGCCCTGAGTCGTGCGGGGCATCCCATCGACTGACCACGTATTGGTGCAGCGCCGGGGAATCATGCATGGGGATCCCGGGTCGACGACGGGTATCAGTGAAGTAGAGGGCTACAAATGAGTCGGCTGCTAGATCATGCAAGTACACCTGCCCTTCAGGCCCGAACAAGGGGAGGTCAGGAGCTCGGTCGCCAGGTGTGACAGGAACCGGGTGATCGCCGGTCTTCACCATTGACCAGTCGCCAGCACCGTCGACGTCGAGGCGTACACCCAGCAGAGCTCGGGTGAAGGCATTACCCCAGTTGCCGTCAGTCATGGCTGTGAGCGCGCCACCGCGGCGGTCCATGTAGGCACGAGCGGCCTCGGCCATCTCGCCACTGCCCTGGACAGCCACCGGGGCCTGTTCCTTCTCGTAGGCTTCGAGCAGTGAATCGTCTGCCCAGCCACGCAGTACCCAGGCGAGCCGCCATGGCAGGTTCGAGGCGTCCAGAACACCGGTGTTGAGGCCCAGCGCCCACATCGGGGTGATGAGGTGGGCGGCATCTCCCATCAGGAAGATTCTTCCGTCGTGCCAGCGGTCCGCGACGCGATGGTGCACGGTGTAGATGTTGGTGCCGAGGATCTCCAGGGACTCGATGTCGCCGATGAATCGGCGTGCCTTGGCGGCGAGTTCGTCCCGATCAGGTTCAGGGCGGCCGGCGGCCAGCGGGTAGAGGAAGCGCCAGCAGTGGGGCTGGCGGACCAGGATCATCCATTCCTCGGGGTCACCGAAGTACGCGAGATACGGGTAGTCCCGGGGGTCGTCGACGTCCAGGTCCACCTTCAGGTCGACTAGCATGTAACGCTCTTCGAGCGTACGACCTTCGACTGTGATCCCGAGATTCTCTCGCACCTGTGACCGGCCGCCGTCGCATGCGAGCACGTGGCGAACCCGGACCCGTCGTTCACCGGTGGCTGTCTCCAGCATTAGTTCCACGTGATCCTCATGCTGGGTGAAGCTGACCAGCCGGTGACCCATGTGGAGTACGCCAGGTGCGTTCTTCTCTAGCGTGGTGCGCAGCACGGGTTCGAGGTGATGCTGGGGGATGTTGATGACAAAGGGGAAACGGGTATCTTCCGTTAGATCTCCCGTCCGGACACTGAGGGTGGGAGCATTGGTGGCGCGATCGAGCTCACCGATCTCGTCGACTCGCAGGGAGGCGCTGAGGACCTCGTCAAGGGCTCCATAACGGTGCAGCACTTCAAGCGTGCGGGTCAGCACGGTGCCCGCCTTGGTATCGAGGGACAACTCGTGATCCTCCTCGAACACGACGACCGGAACGCCGTAGTGGACAAGGCCCAGCGCGGTGATGAGGCCAATAGGCCCAGCTCCGATCACCGCGGTGGGAAGCTGAGCGACCTCGGCTTGCACGAGTTCCCTGGTCATCGGGCTTCCTCCTTTGTGAAGGCTCGGTCGCGGGTGAGTGTCGATCCGGTCATGGTCGCGGCGTCGGACAGTAGAAACAGCAACGGGCCTACTACGTCCTCGGGGGTACCGATGCCAGTTGTGCGCACCCAGTGTTCCCGCTCACCACCAGTGGGGTTGGCGGCGCGGAACTGCGGGGTGTCGATGACGCCGGGGAAGACAGTGTTGACGCGGATACGGTGTGGAGCGACCTCGGCAGCAAGGGACTTGGCGAAGGGGATGAGCGCGCCCTTGCTCGCTGCGTAGGCAGACGCCTCGGCCCTTCCCATGTAGGCCAAGCCAGAGGCAAAGACGAGGATGACCCCGGACTCCTGCTGGATCATGTGAGGAAGGACTGCCTGGCAGCTCCAGACCACGCCATCCAAGTTGACGCCAAGAGTGTGCCGCCATTGTGCCGGCTCGGTGTCGACGACCGGTGTACGCGGCTGTACGGCCGCCCCGGCGACGAGGGCATCGATGCGGCCGTGCTTGCCCATGATCTCTTCTGTGACTGCCAGAACAGCATCCCGGTCGGATACATCCGTTTGATGCTGCGTGATGCCTTTGACGTCGTTTAGTTCCTCGGTAGGGGAAACATCCAGCACAAAGCTGGTACCACCAGCGGAAGCGTAGCCGCGCGCCAGAGCGGCACCAATGCCGTGGGCGCCGCCGGTGACGACGAGCACCTCGCCCGAGGAATCGAAGTGGACTCTCATGTGGAAAGGCTCCTAGAAATACTTAGGTCCGAGTTGGGCAGGTGCACGAACGCCGAGAAGGTCGGATTGAGCTGCTGCGCCCGCCTCAGAAGTGTTCAGCCAGACTCGACGACGTCTGTCTTCTGGCTTGGGCAGCGGTTTCCAGGTCGTCGGCCCCAGACGCAACGACGAAGGTGTCGAAGGTGCGGGGCGCGCCTGACAAGAGGGCTTATCCCTGTTGCGGCTCGGAGATTACTGCTCAGCAGGGTTCGCCGAGGACCATTCCCACAGAAGCTGCCGTTTCCCGCAGAGCTCCGAGAACGCTCGCGTCAAGCCGTACCCCCGTAGCCAGCGCTCCAGCTTGTCGCTCGCACTCCAACTGCCCTGGCAACAGCAGCCGTTCCACACCAGAGGCCTTCGGCGAGGTGGTGATCTGCTCGGCGAGTTCGCCTACTCGCTGATCGAATCCCGCCCTGTCTCCGAACGCAGTCACGTCCAGCGCAAGGAAGAAGTGCGCGCAGTCGTTCGGTACCGAGGTGTCCGCATAAAGACCTTGGACGCCACGACCGAAGGAGCCTCCGGACAGCACGCCGGTAAGGACGTCGAGGACAAGTGCAAGACCGTACCCCTTCGGTCCAGCAGCGGGCAGCAAAAGCCCCTTCAAGGCCGCGTTAGGGTCGGCAGTTGGTGTGCCGTCTCGGTCGGTTGCCCAGGTCTCGGGGATAGGCCTGTTCTCCTGTTCAGCAAGACGGATCTTGCCCAGCGCTGCCTCAGACATGGCCATGTCCAGAACAATCGGTTCGCCAGCGTTTGCAGGAAAGCCGACGGCGAGCGGATTGTTACCAACAACCGCTGCTGCCCCACCGGGAGCCGGCATCAATGGGCGCGTATTGGCTGCTACGATACCGATGCAACCGGCCCGGGCCGCCGTGCGGGCATATCGGTAGGCGCCTCCGAAGTGAAAAGCATGCCGGACTGTCACCGCTCCGAGCCCATAAGTGCGGGCCTTCGAGACAGCCAGTTCCATTCCCTGATCGCCGGTGAGTTGACCTAGTGCATTCCGGGCGTCAAGTATTGTGATCGCGCCTGTGTCGAGCACAACTTCGGCGGTCTCGTGGGTGGCCACTGAGCCTTTGCGTAGCCGTTCTACGTACATCGGCACGAGCATCACGCCGTGGGAAGAAGTGCCCCTCATATCGGCTTCCACAAGACTGCCCGCGACTGTCTTCGCTGCGGCGGGTGAAAGTCCTGTGGCCGTGAAAACGGAAGCAACGGCCGCGGCCAGCCAATCGGGGGACACGGAAATGTGGTTATTCATTCAGGATCTCCCCAGGTGGCCGAGGGTCTTGACCACGAAGAACCCCTCCGGCGGCCAAGACGATGGAAAGAAGGTAGTTGAAGGAAAATAGTCATGCTATCCGTAGAACGAGACCCGCCGTCCGATTTCCGCATAGGCCGCTCTCCCTGAGTCCGGAGTGGTCGTCGACTCCAACGTCTGGCTTCCTACTGAGGTTGAATTCGTGGTGTCGTAGGGGCTGACGGATCGTCGCCCGTGCGGTATCACCAGGGCATGCGGTATCCAGGGTCTTTGAGAAGTGCCGAGGTGGGCGGGTTGCTTGCTGAGCACCGGTTGTGACGGCTTGTCGACTTCTGTCTGTGGGTGACCCTGGACGCGGAACAGGCATGGCCGCTGGTGATCATGTGGGTGT
>NZ_JBIVUE010000050.1:0-5164 GCF_044757045.1 Streptomyces sp. NPDC091377
TGATGTGGTGGTGGGTGATGAGGTGGTGGGCGGTGAGGGTGGCGAGTCCTCCGGTGCCGCCGGTGATGAGGACGGTGCCTTGTGGGTTGAGGGGTCGTGCCGTGGGACTGGTTGTGGTGGGGGTCGATCGGGTGAGGCGGGGGTTGAGGAGTTGGCCTTGGCGGTGGGCGAGTTGGGGTTCGCCGGTGGCGAGGGCGTTGGTGAGGTATGAGGTGTCGGTTGGGTTGTCGGTGTCGATGAGGTGGATGCGGTTCGGGTGTTCGTTCTGTGCGGTGCGGGTCAGGCCCCAGAGGGGGGCGTGGGCCAGGTGGATGTCTTCCGTGGGGCTGGTGGCTACTGCGCCCTGGGTGAGGATGATGAGGCGGCGGTTGGTGTCGTCGTTGGTGGACAGCCATTGCTGGAGGTGCTGGAGGAGGGTCTCGGTCGCGGTGTGTGCGGCCTGAGGGTCGTCCTCGGGGTAGATGTCGGGCTGGTAGACGTCGACTTCGGCGAGGTCGACGGGCTGGGTGCCTGGCTCGGCGGGTTTCCAGGTGAGGTGGAAGAGGCTGTTGCGGGTGTTCGTGTCGGGGGTTTTGTGGAGTGTGGTGGGGTCGATGGGGCGGGTGGCGAGGGTGTTGACGGTGGCGACGGGTGTGCCGGTGGGGTCCCAGGCCCGGACGGTGATGTCGTTGTCGGTGGTGGTGAGGGTGACGCGGAGGTGGGTGGCTCCGGTGGCGTGGATGGTGACGCCGGTCCAGGCGAACGGGAGTCGTACGTCACTGTGCGTGCTGCTGTTGGTGGTGGCGAGGGGGTGGAGGGCTGCGTCGAGGAGGGCTGGGTGGATGGTGTGTCCGGTGGGGTCGGTGTCTTCGGGCAGGGTGACTTCGGCGTGGAGGGTGCCGTCGTTTCGGGTCCAGACCGCGGTGACGCCTTGGAAGGTGGGGCCGTACTCGTAGCCATTGGTGGCTAGTTGGTCGTAGAGGGTGGAGGCGTCGACCGGTTGTGCCCCGGTGGGTGGCCACTGGGTGAGGGGCTGGGCGTGTTCCTCCGTGGTGGTGAGGGTGCCGGTGGCGTGGCAGGTCCACTCGGAGTCGGAACCGTCTCGTTCGTGGGTGTGGGGGCGGGAGTGGATGGTGACGCGCCAGGTGTCGGCGTCGGCGTCGGTGTCGGGAGTCGTGGTGACTTGGAGATCACTGCTGGTCGAGTCATCCAGGACGAAGGGGGTGTGGAGGGTGAGTTCTTCGAGGTGTGTTGCGCCGCTGGTGTGGTCTCCGGCGTGGAGGGCGAGGTCGACGAGGGCGGTTCCGGGGAGGAGGACGGTTCCGGCGACGGCGTGGTCGGCGAGCCAGGGGTGGGTCTTGAGGCCGACGCGGCCGGACAGGACGGTGCTGTTCGAGTCGGCGAGTTGTGTCGCGGTGCTGAGGAGGGGGTGTTCGGTGGTGTTGAGTCCGAGGTCGTTGGCGTTGGTGAGCTGGGTGGGGGTGTGGAGCCAGTAGGGCTGGTGTTGGAAGGGGTAGGTGGGAAGGTCGGTGTCTTGGAGGGGTGTGGTCGGCAGGTGCTGGGACAGGTCGATGGTGTGGTGGTGGGTGTGGAGGGTGGTGAGGGTGGTGAGGAGTCGGGCGGTGGTGTCGTGGTGGCGGGTGAGGGTGGGGTGGTGGTGGGCGTCGGCGGGGTGTGTGCCGAGGGTGTCGGTGAGGGCTGCGGCGAGTACGGGGTGGGGGCTGGTCTCGATGACGGTGTGGTGGCCGTCGTCCAGGAGCTTGAGTGCAGTCTCGTGGAAGTGGACGGGGTGACGCAGGTTGTCGATCCAGTAGGTGGCGTCCAGGGGCCGGTCTTCGGGCAGGAGGCCGCCGGTGTGGGTGGAGTAGAAGGGGATGGTGGGTGTGGTGGGCTGGATGCGGGCGCGCTCGGTGAGATCGGTGAGGATCGTTTCCCGTAGTGCTTCGACGGCCGGGGTGTGGGAGGCGTAGTCGACGGAGATCAGCCGTGCCCTGACACCACGCTGCTGGTGGCTCTCCACCAGTGCTGTCAGCGTGGTGGTGTCGCCGGCGAGGATGGTGGTGGCGGGTCCGTTGACGGCGGCCAGGTGGACGCCGTCGGGGAGTTCGGTGAGTGCGTCTGCGGGGAGCGGGAAGGACGCCATGGTTCCTGTTCCGGCGAGCCGGCGCAGGGCCTGGGCGCGCAGGGTGACCACCGCGATGGCGTCGGGCAGGGTGAGTGCGCCGGCGATGTGGGCGGCGGCGATCTCGCCCTGGGAGTGTCCGATGACCGCGTCCGGCCGCACACCGTAGTGTTCCAGGAGCCGGGCGATGCCGGTCATGACCGCGAAGAGGGCCGGTTGGACCACTTCCACCCTGGCCAGGGCGTCTTCGTTGTCGCTGGTGAGGGTGTCGAGGAGGTTCCAGTCGCACCAGCGGGACAGTTCTTCCTGGCAGGCGGCCAGGTGCGCGGCGAAGAGCGGCTCCTCGGCGGCGAGCCGTCGTCCCATACCGGCCCACTGCGAGCCCTGGCCGGGGAACACGAACGCGGTTTTACCGGGTGCGGTGGTGCCGGGGCCGACGACGAGGGCGGGATGACCGCTGCCCTCCGCCAACGCCGTCAACGCGGCACGCAGCTCATCGCTGTTGTCCGTGACGATCCCTGCGCGCTGCTCGAATGTGGCCCGACCATGCCACAGGTGGCTGGCCAGGGGGCCTACCTCAACGTCAGAGCGGGTTTCGAGGTAGGTGGCCAGTTGGTGGGCGGTTTCGGCGAGGGCTTGCGGGGTTCGTGCGGAGACGACCACCGGCACCGGGCGTGACAGCTCCTGCGGCCGTTCATCCGAGGGACCAGTGGGCTGCGCGGGAGCGGGAGACTCGGCCTCCAGAATGAGGTGCGCGTTTGTGCCGCTCATACCGAAGGAAGAGACGGCGGCACGGCGGGGGCGGCCGGTCTCTGGCCACGGCTGAGGCTCCGTCAGGAGCGCGATGTGGCCGGTCTCCCAGTCGACATGGGTCGACGGCCGGTCGACGTGCAGGGTGGGCGGCAGTGTTCCGTGGCGCATGGCTTCGATCATCTTGATGACGCCTGCGACGCCGGCGGCGGCTTGGGTGTGGCCGATGTTGGACTTGATGGAGCCGAGCCAGAGGGGTGTGTCGGTGGTGTGGGCCTGGCCGTAGGTGGCGAGGAGGGCTTGTGCCTCGATGGGGTCGCCGAGGGTGGTGCCGGTGCCGTGGGCTTCTACGGCGTCGATCTGGTCGGCGGTCAACTGGGCATTGGCGAGGGCCTGTTCGATGACTCGCTGCTGGGAGGGTCCGTTGGGCGCGGTCAGGCCGTTGGACGCACCGTCCTGGTTGACCGCAGAGCCCCGTACCGTGGCGAGGACCGGGTGGCCGTTACGGCGAGCGTCGGAGAGGCGTTCGAGGAGGACGAGTCCAACGCCTTCTCCCCAGCCGGTGCCGTCGGCGGCGTCGGCGAAGGGCTTGCAGCGGCCGTCGGGAGCCAGTCCGCGCTGACGGGAGAAGACCTGGAAGGTGCCCGGCGTGGCCATGATGGTGGCACCACCCGCCAGAGCCATGTCGCACTCACCGTTGCGCAGCGCCTGAGCCGCCAGGTGCAGAGCGACCAGGGATGAGGAGCAGGCCGTGTCGACCGTCATGGCCGGGCCTTCGAGACCGAACGTGTACGCGACCCGACCCGAGGCGATGCTCCCGGAGCCGCCTGTGGCGAAGTAGCCCTCCAGATGATCCGGCGCGCCGTGCATCCGCATCAGATAGTCCTGCGAGATGACGCCGGCGAAGACCCCGGTGTTGCTGCCGTTGAGGGTGGTGGGGTTGATTCCGGCGTGTTCGAAGGCTTCCCAGGCGGTTTCTAGGAGGAGGCGTTGTTGGGGGTCGGTGGCGAGGGCTTCGCGGGGGTTCATGCGGAAGAACTCCGCGTCGAACTCGCCCGCGTCATACAGGAACGACCCCTTGCGGGTGTACATCTTGCCCGGGGCGTCCGGGTCCGGGTCGAACAGGGCGTCGAGGTCCCAGCCACGGTTGTCGGGCAGGTCACCGAGCGTCTCGCCACCCTCGGCGACGAGCCTCCAGAGATCCTCGGGCCGCCTCACTCCTCCGGGATAGCGGCAGGCCATCGAGACGATCACGATCGGATCGTCATCCATCGCCGCCGACACAGCCTTCGGTGACCGCGCTTGCGGCTGCTGGTCCAGGAGCTGGGCTCGCAGGTGTGCGGCGAGCGCGATGAACGTCGGGTGATCGAAGACCAGGGTGGACGGGAGCTGGAGCGCGGTTGCGTTGGTGAGGCGGTTGCGGAGTTCGACGGCGGTGAGGGAGTCGAAACCGAGGTCCTTGAAAGGCCGCTGCGGATCGATCGTCTCAGGTCGGTTGTGGCCGAGGACGGCAGCGGCGTTGCTGCGGACCAGGTCGAGCAGAAGGCGCTGCTGTTCCGGTTCACCCAGGGCGGCCAGTTGCTGAGCCAGCCCCGAGCGCTGCACCGCGCTCGCTCCGGCCGCTGTCCCGCGACGCCCCGAAGCCGGAACGAGATCCCGGAGCAACGCCGGCACGTCGGTGCTTCGGCGAAGACTCGCCGGTTCGATCGGCATGCAGACCAGGGAGGCTTCCGCACGCTTCTCGATCGCGACATCGAGGAGTTGTAGGCCCTGTTCTGTGGTGAGTGCGGTGTTGTTGTGGGTGGGGGTGTGGGTGAGGTGGGCGGTGAGGTTGGTGGTGTGTTTCCAGTAGCCCCAGGCGAGGCTGGTGGCGGGTTGGCCGTGGTGGTGGCGGTGGTGGGCGAGTGCGTCGAGGTAGGTGTTGGCGGCGGCGTAGTTGGCTTGGCCGGGGTTGCCGAGGGTGCCTGCGGCGGAGGAGTAGAGGATGAAGGCGGCGAGGTCGAGATGGCTTGTCGCTTGGTGGAGGTTCCAGGCGGCGTCGATCTTGGGGGCGAGGACGGGGTGGAGGCGGTCGGGGGTGAGGCTGGTGAGGGTGGTGTCGTCCAGGGTGCCTGCGGTGTGGATGACTGCGGTGAGGGGGTGTTCTGCCGGTATGGAGGTGATGAGGTCGGTGACGGCTTGGGGGTTGGTGGTGTCGCAGGCGGTGAGGGTGATGTGTGCGCCGAGGTTTTCGAGTTCGGTTTGGAGTTGGGTGTGTTGGGGTGCGGTGCGTGAGGCGAGGTGGAGGTGGGTGATGTGGTGGTGGGTGATGAG
>NZ_JBIVUE010000051.1:0-5126 GCF_044757045.1 Streptomyces sp. NPDC091377
CCCACCACCGCCACCACCACGGCCAACCCGCCACCAGCCTCGCCTGGGGCTACTGGAAACACACCACCAACCTCACCCAACACCTCACCCACACCCCCACCCACAACAACACCGCACTCACCACAGAACAGGGCCTACAACTCCTCGACGCGGCTCTTGTCAGCCCGTCCGCGTATCACCTCTGCGCTCCGCTCACGGCGTCCGCTTTCCGAGACGCGGACACGGTGCCCACGCTTCTGCGCGACCTGGCCCCCCGCCCGCTACGCCGGGCGGCGAAGGCGGCCCCTCGTGAAGCTTCAGGGCTGGCGCAGCAACTCGCCGCCCTGGCACCGGCGGAACAGCAACGTCTGTTGCTGAACCTCGTACGGAGCAATGCGGCCACCGTCCTCGGGCACGCCGAGGTGACGGGTGTGGACCCACAGCAGCCGTTCCGGGATCTTGGATTCGACTCCCTCACCGCCGTCGAACTCCGCAACCGGCTCGATGCAGCCACCGGACTGCGACTCTCCGCGACTTTGATCTTCGACTATCCGAACGCACAGCTCCTGGCCGACCACATCGGCTCGGAGCTGCTGGAATCGACGCCACGCTCGACTACGCCTGTGCTCACTGGCGCCGACACGTCCGACGATCCCGTCGTCATCGTTTCGATGTCGTGCCGGTTCCCGGGAGACGTACGCTCCGCCGCGGACCTGTGGGACCTGGTCGCCGAGCGTCGCGAGGGTCTGTCCGGATTCCCGACCAACCGTGGGTGGGACCTCGACAACCTCTTCGACCCGGACCCGGCGGCACACGGCAAGAGCTACACGAGTTACGGCACGTTCCTGCACGATGCCGATCAGTTCGACGCGGACTTCTTCCGCATGAACCCCCGTGAGGCCCTCGCCACCGACCCCCAGCAGCGGCTCCTCCTCGAAACCGCCTGGGAAGCCTTCGAACACGCCGGAATCAACCCCACCGCCCTCAACGGCAGCAACACAGCCGTGTATGCGGGAGTGATCTACGGCGACTACGGCGCCCGGCTCATGCAGAACGCCCCGGAGGGTTTCGAGGGCTACCTGGGCAATGGAAGTGCGGCAAGCGTGGCTTCGGGCCGTGTGGCGTACACGTTCGGGCTGGAGGGCCCGGCGGTGACGGTCGACACCGCCTGCTCGTCATCGCTGGTAGCCCTCCATCTTGCCGCCCAGGCGCTGCGCAACGGTGAGTGCGATATGGCTCTGGCGGGCGGAGCGACCGTCATGTCGAGTCCGGGTGCCTTCATCGAGTTCTCGCGCCAGCGTGTCCTGTCCGTGGACGGCCGGTGCAAGCCGTTCGCAGAGGGAGCCGACGGCACCGGCTGGGGCGAGGGGGTCGGACTCGTCCTCCTCGAACGCCTCTCCGACGCCCAGCGCAACGGCCACCCCATCCTCGCCGTACTCCGTGGCTCAGCCATCAATCAGGACGGTGCCTCCAACGGCCTCACCGCACCCAACGGACCCTCCCAGCAACGCGTCATCGAACAGGCCCTCGCCAACGCCCGGCTGGACGCGAGCCAGGTGGACGCCGTAGAAGCCCACGGCACCGGCACGACGCTCGGCGACCCCATCGAGGCACAGGCCCTCCTTGCCACCTACGGCCAGGCCCACACCACCGACACACCCCTCTGGCTTGGCTCCATCAAGTCCAACATCGGCCACACTCAAGCCGCCGCCGGCGTCGCAGGCGTCATCAAGATGGTGCAGGCGATACGGCACGGGGTACTGCCGCCGACCCTCCACGTCGATGAGCCCTCGCATCACGTCGACTGGAACGCGGGCAGCATTTCGCTGCTGACCGAGGCACAGCCATGGCCCGACTCCGGACAGCCCCACCGGGCCGCGGTGTCGTCGTTCGGCATCAGCGGGACCAACGCCCACGTGATCCTGGAGGCCGCACCGCAACCGCAACCCACCGAGGCGGAGCCTCAGGAAAGCTCCGGGCCAGTACCAGTACCGGTGGTCGTCTCCGCACGAACCCCGCAGGCCCTCGCCGAAACCGCCCACCAACTGGCCACCTATCTCGAAACCCACCCGGAGCTGGAAGTCGCCCCGCTGGCTGCCCGCCTGTGGACGGGCCGAGCCCATCTCGACCACCGGGCCGGGATCGTCACCGACAATGCCGACGAGCTGCGTGAGGCCCTCACGGCGTTGGCGGAAGGCAACGGTCATCCCGCCCTCGTGATGGGTCAGGGTGTGGCGGATGCGGGCAGGACCGCGTTCGTGTTCCCCGGCCAGGGCTCGCAGTGGGCCGGTATGGGACGCCGGCTGGCCGCCGAGGAGCCGCTCTTCGCCGCGCACCTGGCCGCCTGCCAGGAAGAACTGTCCCGCTGGTGCGACTGGAACCTCCTCGACACCCTCACCAGCGACGACGAAGACGCCCTGGCCAGGGTGGAAGTGGTCCAACCGGCCCTCTTCGCGGTCATGACCGGCATCGCCCGACTGCTGGAACACTACGGTGTGCGGCCGGACGCGGTCATCGGGCACTCCCAGGGTGAGATCGCCGCCGCCCACATCGCCGGGGCGCTGACCCTGCCCGACGCCATCGCAGTCGTCACCCTGCGCGCCCAGGCCCTGCGCCAGCTCGCCGGAACAGGAACCATGGCGTCCTTCCCGCTCCCCGCAGACGCACTCACGGAACTCCCCGACGGCGTCCACCTGGCCGCCGTCAACGGACCCGCCACCACCATCCTCGCCGGCGACACCACCACCCTCACAACACTCGTGGAAAGCCACCAGCAG
The DNA here is from genome assembly GCF_044757045.1 of Streptomyces sp. NPDC091377. Classification (NCBI taxonomy): domain Bacteria; kingdom Bacillati; phylum Actinomycetota; class Actinomycetes; order Kitasatosporales; family Streptomycetaceae; genus Streptomyces; species Streptomyces sp. NPDC091377. The sequence goes on from NZ_JBIVUE010000051.1 coordinate 2,757, forward strand.
CGCGGCATCCGGGCACGGCTGATCTCCGTCGACTACGCCTCCCACACCCCGGCCGTCGAAGCACTACGGGAAACAATCCTCACCGACCTCACCGAGCGCGCCCGCATCCAGCCCACCACACCCACCATCCCCTTCTACTCCACCCACACCGGCGGCCTCCTGCCCGAAGACCGGCCCCTGGACGCCACCTACTGGATCGACAACCTCCGCCACCCCGTCCACTTCCACGAAACAGCACTCAAGCTCCTGGACGACGGCCACCACACCGTCATCGAGACCAGCCCCCACCCCGTACTCGCCGCAGCCCTCACCGACACCCTGGCCACACATCCCGCCGACGCCCACCACCACCCCACCCTCACCCGCCACCACGACACCACCGCCCGACTCCTCACCACCCTCACCACCCTCCACACCCACCACCACACCATCGACCTCACACCTCACCTCCCCCAGCAACCCACCCACCTCGACCTCCCCACCTACCCCTTCCAGCACCAGCCCTACTGGCTCCACACCCCCACCCAGCTCACCAACGCCAGCGACCTCGGACTCAACACCACCGAACACCCCCTCCTCAGCTCGGCGACACAACTCGCCGACTCGAACAGCACCGTGCTGTCCGGCCGTATCGGCCTCAAGACCCACCCCTGGCTCGCCGACCACGCCGTCGCCGGAACCGTCCTCCTTCCCGGAACCGCCCTCGTCGACCTCGCCCTCCACGCAGGAGACCACACCAGCGGCGCAACACACCTCGAAGAACTCACCCTCCACACACCACTCATCCTGGACGACACGACCACCCGTGATCTCCAGATCACCACCACCGCCAACGCCGACTCCTGGCACATCACCATCCACTCCCGCCCCCACACGGATGAACCGGACGCCACCGACTCCGAGTGGACCTGCCACGCCACCGGCACCCTCACCACCACAGACGAACACACCCAGCCCCTCACACAGTGGCCACCGACAGACGCAACTGTCGTGGACATCGCCGACCTCTACGTCCGCCTGACAGAAGCCGGCTACGAGTACGGCCCCACCTTCCAAGGCGTCACCGCGGTCTGGTCGCAAACCGACGGCACCCTCCACGCCGAAGTCACCCTGCCCGAAGACGCAGACCCCACCGGACACACCATCCACCCGGCCCTCCTCGACGCAGCCCTCCACCCCCTCGCCACCGCCGACGGCGACACGCAGAGTGACGTACGACTGCCGTTCGCCTGGACCGGCGTCACCATCCACGCCACCGGAGCCACCCACCTCCGCGTCACCCTCACCACCACCGACAACGACATCACCGTCCGGGCCTGGGACCCCACCGGCGCACCCGTCGCCACCGTCAACACCCTCGCCACCCGCCCCATCGACCCCACCACACTCCACAAAACCCCCGACACAGGAACCCGCAACAGCCTCTTCCACCTCACCTGGAAACCCGCCGAGCCAGGCACCCAGCCCGTCGACCTCAACGAAGTCGACGTCTACATCCCGGAGGGGGAAGGGGGCGGCGATGACCCCGCGACTGCGCATGCCGCGACAGAAGCGCTCCTGACTCACCTCCAGGTATGGCTGTCCACCAACGACACCACCGACCGCCGCCTGGCCATCCTCACCCGGGGCGCAGTAGCCACCAGCCCCGCAGAGGGCATCCACCTGGCCCACGCCCCCCTGTGGGGTCTCGCCCGGTCCGCGCAGAACGAAAACCCGGGCCGTATCCACCTCATCGACACCGACGACCTGACCGACACCTCATACCTCGCCAACGCCCTGGCAACGGGCGAACCGCAACTTGCCCACCGACGGGGCGAGTTCCTCGTAGCCCGCTTGGAACGCTCCGAAGGCAACGGCGTACTCGACCTGCCGGAGCAGTCCTGGAAGCTGGGGGCCGGGTCGACGGGCACCATCGAGGCGGTCGCCTGTCGGCCCGCACCCGAATGGGACGCCCCTCTGGCTGAGGGGCAGGTGCGCGTCGACGTCCGTGCGATCGGACTGAACTTCCGCGACACCCTCATCGCCCTGGGCATGTATCCGGGTGACGCACCCCTCGGCAGCGAAGGCGCCGGCATCGTCACCGAAGTCGCCGACGACGTCACCAGCATCACCGTTGGCGACCGCATCATGGGCCTCTTCCCGACCGGTGCCGGCACCAAGTCCGTCACTGATCACCGGCTGATCACCACGATCCCCGACGACTGGTCCTTCACCACAGCCGCCGGCGTCCCCGTCGCGTTCCTCACCGCCTACTACGCCCTCTACGACCTCGCCAACCTCCAACCCGGCGAAACACTCCTCATCCACGCCGCCACCGGAGGAGTCGGCTCAGCAGCCCTCCAACTCGCCCAACACACCGGCGCCGACATC
>NZ_JBIVUE010000052.1:0-4895 GCF_044757045.1 Streptomyces sp. NPDC091377
AACCCATCGAACCCCGCACACACCTCCCCGAACGCCTCCCGAAACACCTCGAACCCCAACAACCCCGAACCCATCCCCGACCACTGCGCCCCCTGACCCGTGAACAACAGACCGACTTGAGCGGCAGGAGTCGCCGCGGGGGTGACTGTCTCGGTCACGTGCGCAAGGTTCCGCGCGAGTTCGTCGGTGTCCGAGCCGACCACGACGGCCCGGTACTCCCCCACCGCTCGCGACAGCAGCGACACACCCACATCCGCTGCGGGCACCTCCGCACCCGCATCCGACACGAACTCCCGCAACCTTGCCGCCTGCGCCCGCAGCCCCTCCGCGCTCCGCGCCGACAGCACCCACGGCACCACCGGAAGAACGTCCGCAACCACTGACGGCGGCTCCACCGTCTCTGGTGGCGCCTCCAGAATCACATGCGCGTTCGTCCCGCTGATCCCGAACGACGACACCGCCGCCCGCCGCGGCTCACCCGACTCCGGCCAGGGCCTGGATTCCCGCAGGAGGGCGACGTGTCCCGACTCCCAGTCGACCTGCGGGGAGGGCTGGTCCACGTGCAGGGTCGCCGGCAGTTCGCCGTGCCGCATCGCCTCGATCATCTTGATCACCCCGGCGACCCCGGCCGCCGCCTGCGTATGACCAAGGTTCGACTTCACCGAACCCAGCCACAGCGGCCGATCCGCCGTGTGATCACGTCCGTACGTCGCCAGCAGGGCGTCCACCTCGATGGGGTCACCCAGTCTCGTTCCGGTCCCGTGTCCCTCGACGGCGTCGACCTGGGCCGCGCTCAGGCCGGCGTTGGCCAGGGCCTGCCGGATCACCCGCTGCTGCGAAGGGCCGTTCGGCGCCGTCAGACCGTTCGACGCCCCGTCCTGGTTGACCGCCGAACCCCGCACCACCGCCAGCACCTCATGACCACGGCGCCGCGCCTCCGACAGCCGCTCCAGCAACACCAGCCCGACACCCTCACTCCACCCGGTGCCGTCCGCAGCCTCCGCGAACGCCTTGCACCGACCGTCCGCCGACAACCCCCGCTGCCGCGAGAACTCGACAAAGGTGTTCGGGGTGGCCATCACGGTGACACCGCCCACCAGGGCCCGCTCGCACTCCCCGTTGCGTATGGACTGAGCCGCCAGGTGCAGGGCCACCAGCGAGGACGAGCAGGCCGTGTCCACCGTCACCGCCGGGCCTTCGAGCCCGTAGGCGTACGCCACTCGTCCGGAGAGGACGCTGGAGAGGTTGCCCGTGAGTGCGTAGCCCTCGATCTCCGTGTGCTCGGTCGACATACGGGGCGCGTAGTCGTGGTACATCACACCGACGTAGACACCGGTCGGGGAGCCGCGCAGGGCGTCCGGGTCGACGCCCGCCCGCTCGAACACCTCCCACGACACCTCCAGCACCAACCGCTGCTGCGGATCCATCGCCAACGCCTCACGCGGCGAGATACCGAAGAACTCCGCGTCGAAGTCACCCGCGTCGTGCAGGAACCCGCCGTGACGGGTGTACGACTTGCCCGACCGGCCCGGATCCTCGTCAAAGAGGTCCACGTCCCAGCCGCGGTCCTGCGGGAACTCCGAGATGCCCTCACCCGCCGAGCGCACGAGATGCCACAGGTCCTCCGGCGAGGCGACACCCCCCGGGTAGCGGCACGCCGTTCCCACCACCACGATCGGATCGTCCACCTCGGTGGCGGACGGGGCTGCGGCTACAGGGTGTGCGGTGGCGGTGGCGGCTCCGAGGAGTTCGTCGCGCAGGTGGCGGGCGAGTGCGGTGGGCGTCGGGTGGTTGAACACGACGGTGGGGGCGAGCCGGATGCCCGCTGCCGCGTTGACCTGGTTGCGCAGTTCGACGGCGGTCAACGAGTCGAAGCCCAGCGCCTTGAAGTCCTGTTCCGGGTCGATGGTGCCGGCACTGCTGTGGCCGAGCACGCGTGCCGCTTCCGCGCGCACCAGTCCGAGCAACTCGGCCTGGATCGCCGATTCCTCCAGTCCGGACAGCCTGGCGGTCAGGGTGGACGCCCCGGCAGGAGTGACCCCGGCCGCCGTACGGCGTGCGGGGCGGGTCGCGAAGTTCCGCAGCAGGAAGGGGATTTCGCCGCCGCCGGACCAGGTGCGCAGAGCCGGGAGATCGAGGCGTACGGGGACGAGGTGGGGCGTGCGGGTGCGCAGCGCCGCGTCGATGGACGCGAGTCCGAGTGCCGGGGTCAGTGGCGCGATACCGGTGCGGGACCAGCGGGCGAGGTCGGTGTCGCGCAGGGTGGCACCCATGCCTCCTGCGCCGACGCTGTCGCCCTTGCCGCCGGTACCGGGTGTGCCCTCGCTCCTGTCCGTTCCGACCGTGCTGTCGATGTCACCCCACAGTCCCCAGGCGAGGGACTGGCCGGGCAGTCCCCGCGCGTTCCGCTGTGCGGCCAAGGCATCCAGTGCGGCGTTGGCCGCCGCGTAGTTCGCCTGACCCGGTGTGCCGAGCAGGCCGGCCACCGAGGAGAAGAGCACGAACGCGTCGAGGTCCAGGTCGCGGGTCAGTTCGTCCAGATGCATCGCGCCGTTCACCTTGGGCGCGAGCACGGCGTCGACGGCTTCCGGAGTCAGCGCGGCGAGTGTCGCGTCGGCGAGCACACCCGCGGTGTGGACGACCGCCGTGAGCGGCCGGTCCTCCGGCACCGACGCGAGCACCTCGGCCAGGGCCTGCCGGTCGGAGACGTCACACCGGACGAAGTCCACCTGTGCGCCCAACCTCCGCAATTCCGCCCGCAGTTCGCCCGCTCCGGGTGTGTCGCTGCCGCGTCGCCCGGTGAGAAGCAGATGGCGTACGCCGTGCGTCGCCACGAGGTGGCGGGCCAGAAGGCTGCCCAAGGCACCCGCGCCGCCGGTGATCAGGACCGTCCCGTCCTGACGCAAGGGGCCGGCGGTGTCCGGTTCCTCGGGTAGGTGGAGGCGGGCCAGGTCAGGCGTGTGGAGGGTGGTGTCGCGGAGGGCGAGTTGGGGTGTGGCGGTGGTGAGGGCCTGGGCGAGGTGGGTGGGGTCGTCGTCGGTGTCGAGGAGGTGGATGCGGTCGGGGTTCTCGGTCTGTGCTGTGCGGGTCAGGCCCCACAGGGCGGCGTGTGCGGGGTCGACCGGATCGCCGGGGTCGAGGGCGTGGGCGTAGCGGGTCAGGACGGTCAAGGGGACGTCGGCCAGGCGTGGTTCGCTCAGGTACTGCTGGAGCAGAGCGAGCAGGGCGTGTACCGCCTCACCGACGGGGACACCGCGGGGCGGCGCGTACAGGACCGCTTCGGGCTCGTGGCCGGAGTCGTCCACGAGGGTCGACAGATCACGGTAGTGGCGTGCGTCGGGAAGGAGGTGCGGGGCGCCGAGCACTGCCCAGCCCGTCGGATCCACGGTACGGGCGGGCAGGGGCTGCGGGGTCCAGCGCAGGGTGTAGAGGTGATCCGCGTCGGCCTCGGCGGTGAGCGTTCGCAGACTCATCTCACCGACCTCCGCCACCAGCCTGCCCTCACCGTCGTACAACGTGATCTCCACGCTGTCCGGGCCGGTCGGGACCGCTTTGACGCGTAGGTGTGTGGCACCGGTGGCGTACAGGCGGACGCGTGTCCAGGCGAACGGCACGCGTACGTCGGTGTTGTCGCTGTCGACGAGGAGGGTGTGCAGGGCCGCGTCGAGCAGGGCGGGGTGCAGGCCGAAGGCATCCGGGCCGTGGCTCCCGGTGTGTTCGTCGGGGAGGGTGACTTCGGCATAGCGGACCGGACCGACCCGCCACACGCCGGTCAGGCCCTGGAAGCCGGAACCATAGGTGTAACCCCGCCCGGCCAACTCCTCGTACGCGCCGGCCAGATCCACCGGCTGAGCGCCGGCCGGCGGCCATGCTCCCTGCCAGTCACCAGCGGACGGTTCCTCCTGAGGGGCAAGACGTCCCGTGGCGCAGCGTGAGAACGGTCGGGTGGGATCGTCGTCGGGGCGCGCGTGGACGGCGACAGCGCGCAGAGCGGATCCCTCGGCCTCGGGTGGTTCGACGGTGAGTTGGAGCTGAAGGCCGCCGGATTCCGGCAGCTTCAGTGGTGCTTCGAGCGTGAACTCCTCCAGCACCGGGCAGCCCGACTCGTCACCGGCCCGCAACGCCATCTCCACCAGCGCCGCGCCCGGCAACAGCACCCGACCCCGGATCTCATGCCCCGTGAGCCAACCATGTGTGGAGCGCGCCACCCTCCCGGTGAGCACCGTGGTGTCCGCGCCTGCGACGGTCACTGCCGCGCCCAGCAGACCGTGCCCGAAGGCCCCCAGCCCGAGCCCCTCCGGACCCCCGGCCGCACCCGACACCTCCAGCCAGTACCGCCGCCGCTGGAAGGCATACGTCGGCAACCCCACCCGACGCCCACCAGCACCCGCCAACACCGCACCCCAGTCCACACCCGCACCAGCGGCGAACACGGCACCCACACCCGACAGCAACACCTCAGCAGCAGGCGCCCCCTCACCACGCGACAAGGCCACCCACGTCACCGACTCCTCCGGCACACACTCCTGCCCCATCACCGACAGAACCGCACCCGGACCCACCTCCACAAACACCGACACACCCGCCGAACGCGCCGCACCCACACCATCCGCAAAACGCACCGGCTCACGCACATGCCGCACCCAGTACTCCGGATCACACACCACCGAAGGATCGACCAGCCCACCCGTCACATTCGACACCAACGGAATGGCCGGAGCGTGATACGTCAGCCCCCGCACCACCTCACGGAACTCCTCCAGCATCGGCTCCATCAACGACGAATGGAACGCATGCGACACCCGCAACCTCCGCGCCCGACCACCCCCCGCCTCCCACCGGCCCACCACCTCGTCCACCACAGCACCCGACCCCGAAACCACCACCGACCGCGG
>NZ_JBIVUE010000053.1:0-4518 GCF_044757045.1 Streptomyces sp. NPDC091377
GCCAACACCTACCTCGACGCCCTCGCCCACCACCGCCACCACCACGGCCAACCCGCCACCAGCCTCGCCTGGGGCTACTGGAAACACACCACCAACCTCACCCAACACCTCACCCACACCGAAGTCCGCAAGGTCACCCACGGCGCACAAGCCCTGGAGACCAGCCACGCCCTCCACCTCCTCGACACCGCACTCACCACCGGCCGACCCCACCACCTCTGCCTCCCCCTCACCCCCCACACACTCCGCACCACCCACACCACCCCCACACTCCTCAACGACCTCACACCACACCCCACCCGACGACGCACCGCCGCCACCCACTCCCCCACCACCGCCGGCGCCCTCGCCCAAGAACTCGCGACACTCCCCGAAACAGACCGCCACCACCGCCTGCTCAACCTCGTCCGCAGCAACATCGCCGCCGTCCTCGGCCACAACACACCCGACGCCATCGACCCCCAACGCCCCTTCAAAGACCTCGGCTTCGACTCCCTCACCGCCGTAGAACTCCGCAACCGCCTCACCAACACCACCAACCAACGCCTCCCCGCCACCCTCATCTTCGACCACCCCACCCCCCAAACCCTCACCACCCACCTCCTCAACCAACTCCTCAACACCCCGACCCACACCCCCACCACCACCCACACCACCCCCACCACCAACACCACCACCGACCCCATCGCCATCATCGCCACCGCATGCCGCTACCCCGGCGGAGTTCGCGATGCGCAGGCTCTGTGGGATCTCGTCAACGCCGGTGTCGACGCCGTCGGCGATCTGCCGACCAACCGCGGTTGGGATCTGGAGAACCTCTACGACCCCGACCCGGACGCCACCGGGAAGACCTACACACGCCACGGCGCCTTCCTCCACGACGCCGACCAGTTCGACGCCGACTTCTTCCACATGAACCCCCGCGAAGCCCTCGCCACCGACCCCCAACAACGCCTCCTCCTCGAAACAGCCTGGGAAGCCTTCGAACACGCCGACATCGACCCCACCACCCTCAAAGGCACCAACACCGGCGTCTTCACCGGAGTCATCTCGCAGGACTATCTGCTGCGGCTGAACCAGAACCCGGAGGGGCTGGAGGGCTATATCGCCACGGGTAGTTCGGGCAGTGTGGCCTCGGGTCGGGTGGCGTACACGTTCGGGCTGGAGGGCCCGGCCCTGACAGTGGACACGGCCTGCTCCTCATCCCTGGTCGCTCTGCACCTGGCGGCCCAATCCCTCAGCCAGGGTGAGTGCGACATGGCTCTGGCGGGTGGTGCCACCATCATGGCCACGCCGGGCACCTTCCAGGTCTTCTCCCGTCAGCGCGGACTGGCTCCCGACGGCCGCTGCAAGCCGTTCGCCGACGCCGCCGACGGCACCGGCTGGGGAGAAGGCGCCGGACTCGTCCTCCTCGAACGCCTCTCCGACGCCCAGCGCAACGGCCACCCCATCCTCGCCGTACTCCGCGGCTCAGCCATCAACCAGGACGGCGCCTCCAACGGCCTCACCGCACCCAACGGACCCTCCCAGCAACGCGTCATCGAACAAGCCCTCGCCAACGCACAGTTGACCGCCGACCAGATCGACGCCGTAGAAGCCCACGGCACCGGCACCACCCTCGGCGACCCCATCGAGGCACAGGCGCTGCTGGCGACCTACGGACGCGCCCACTCCGCCGAACGGCCGCTGTGGCTGGGGTCGGTGAAGTCCAACATCGGCCACACCCAAGCCGCCGCCGGCGTCGCCGGTGTCATCAAGATGGTGCAGGCGATACGGCACGGCCGACTCCCGCAAACCCTTCACGTTGATCAGCCATCGACTCACGTGGAGTGGTCCACGGGCCATGTCGCTCTCCTGACGGAGGCACGGTCCTGGCCGGAGACGAGTGAGCCGCGGCGGGCGGCGGTGTCGTCGTTCGGTATGAGCGGGACCAACGCCCACGTCATCCTGGAGGCGGCACCGGAACTCGCCGAGACACAGCCGCAGGAACAGCACGCCGGGCCGGTACCGGTCATCATCTCCGCACGAACCCCGCAAGCCCTCGCCGAAGCAGGCCGCCAACTGGCCACCTACCTCGAAACCCACCCCGAGGCAGAAGTCGCCCCACTGGCAACCCGCCTGTGGTCCGCGCGGGCGAAGATGGAACACCGCGCAGGGATCGTCACGGACAACACCGATGAGCTGCGCGCCGCGTTGACGGCGTTGGCGGAGGGCAGCGGTCATCCCGCCCTCGTCATCGGCCCCGGCACCACCTCACCCGGCAAAACCGCGTTCGTGTTCCCCGGCCAGGGCTCGCAATGGGCCGGTATGGGACGACGGCTCGCCGCCGAGGAGCCGCTCTTCGCCGCGCACCTGGCCGCCTGCCAGGAAGAACTGTCCCGCTGGTGCGACTGGAACCTCCTCGACACCCTCACCAGCGACGACGAGAACGCCCTGGCCAGGGTGGAAGTGGTCCAACCGGCCCTCTTCGCGGTCATGACCGGCATCGCCCGGCTCCTGGAACACTACGGCGTACGACCGGACGCGGTCATCGGGCACTCCCAGGGTGAGATCGCCGCCGCCCACATCGCCGGGGCGCTGACTCTGCCCGACGCCATCGCAGTCGTCACCCTGCGCGCCCAGGCCCTGCGCCAGCTCGCCGGAACAGGAACCATGGCGTCCTTCCCGCTCCCCGCAGACGCACTCACGGAACTCCCCGACGGCGTCCACCTGGCCGCCGTCAACGGACCCGCCACCACCATCCTCGCCGGCGACACCACCACCCTCACAACACTCGTGGAAAGCCACCAGCAGCGCGGCATCCGGGCACGACTGATCTCCGTCGACTACGCCTCCCACACCCCAGCCGTCGAAGCACTACGGGAAACAATCCTCACCGACCTCACCGAGCGCGCCCGCATACAGCCCACCACACCCACCATCCCCTTCTACTCCACCCACACCGGCGGCCTCCTGCCCGAAGACCGACCCCTGGACGCCACCTACTGGATCGACAACCTCCGCCACCCCGTCCACTTCCACGCAACAGCACTCAAGCTCCTGGACGACGGCCACCACACCGTCATCGAAACCAGCCCCCACCCCGTACTCGCCGCAGCCCTCACCGACACCCTCGGCGCACACCCCGCCGACGCCCACCACCACCCCACCCTCACCCGCCACCACGACACCACCGCCCGACTCCTCACCACCCTCACCACCCTCCACACCCACCACCACACCATCGACCTGTCCCAGCACCTCCCCCAGCAACCCACCCACCTCGACCTCCCCACCTACCCCTTCCAGCACCAGCCCTACTGGCTCCACACCCCCACCCACATCACCAACGCCGGCGACCTCGGACTGACCGCAGTCGAACACCCCTTGCTCAGCACCATCACTCAGCTCGCCGACTCGAACAGCACCGTCCTGTCCGGCCGCATCGGCCTCAAGACCCACCCCTGGCTCGCCGACCACGCCGTCGCCGGAACCGTCCTCCTCCCCGGAACCGCCCTCGTCGACCTCGCCCTCCACGCCGGAGACCACACCAGCACCACCCACCTCGAAGAACTCACCCTCCACACACCACTCATCCTGGACGACACGACCAGCCGCGACCTCCAGATCACCACGGTCTCCGAGGCAAACGGGCAGCAGATCACCATCCACTCCCGCCCCCACACGGATGACCCGGACGCCACCGACTCCGAGTGGACCTGCCACGCCACCGGCACCCTCACCACCACAGACGAACCCACCCAGCCCATCACACAATGGCCACCCACCGGGGCACAACCGGTCGACGCCACCACCCTCTACGAGCACCTGGCCGAGGCGGGCTACGAGTACGGCCCCACCTTCCAGGGCGTCACCGCGGTCTGGTCACAAACCGACGGCACCCTCCACGCCGAAGTCACCCTGCCCGAAGACACCGACCCCACCGGACACACCATCCACCCGGCCCTCCTCGACGCAACCCTCCACCCCCTCGCCACCACCAACAGCAGCACGCACAGTGACGTACGACTGCCGTTCGCCTGGACCGGCGTCACCATCCACGCCACCAACGCCACCCACCTCCGCGTGACCCTCACCACCACCGGCAACGACATCACCGTCCGGGCCTGGGACCCCACCGGCGCACCCGTCGCCACCGTCAACACCCTCGCCACCCGCCCCATCGACCCCACCACACTCCACAAAAGCCCCGGCACGAGCACCCGCAACAGCCTCTTCCACCTCACCTGGAAGCCGGTTGAAGCAAGCGGCGAAGGTGTGGACGAGGACGAGTTCGACATCTACACGGCCCCAGTCGACCTGGACGACCAGAACCCCGCAGCAGCACATGCCGCGACAGAAGCACTCTTGACTCACCTCCAGCAGTGGCTGTCCACCAACGACGACACCGACCGCCGCCTCGTCATCCTCACCCAGGGCGCAATAGCCACCAGCCCCACGGAAGACATCCACCTGGCCCACGCCCCCCTCTGGGGCCTGACCCGCACCGCACAGAACGAACACCCGAACCGCATCCAC
>NZ_JBIVUE010000054.1:0-4222 GCF_044757045.1 Streptomyces sp. NPDC091377
TTTGCGCAGGTGGGGTTGGTGGCGTTGGAGGTGGGGCTGTGGCGGGTTCTGTCCGAGCACGGGGTTCGTGCGGATGTGCTGGTGGGGCATTCGGTGGGGGAGATCAGTGCGGCTGTGGCTGCGGGGGTGTTGAGTCTGCGTGACGCGGTGCGGTTGGCCTGTGTGCGGGGCCGGTTGATGCAGGGGATGGCTGCTGGCGGGGTGATGGTGTCCGTAGCCGCGCCCGCTGAGGATGTCCAGGAACGCGTCAGTGGGGTTCCCGGGGTGTGGGTGGCCGCGGTGAACGCGCCGGAGTCGGTCGTACTGGCCGGCGAGGCGGACGCCGTACGCGCTGTGACCGGTCAATGGGATGCCGAGGGTGTGCGGACCCGCGCGCTACCGGTGAGTCATGCCTTCCACACCCCGCTGATGGACCCGATGCTGGACGACTTCGCCGCCGCCCTCGCGGATCTGGAGTTCGCGGCGCCTCAGATCCCGATCGTCTCCACCGTGAGCGGGGAGATTGCGGGTGCTGACTTCGGCAGCCCCGCCTACTGGGTGGAGCACGCCCGCCAGCCCGTCCGGTTCGCCGAAGCCATAGAAATGGCGCGTGAGTTGGGGGCCCGCGTGTGGGCGGAGGTCGGTCCACAGCCCGCGCTTTCCGCCGCGATGGAAGAGCGTACGGGCGAGGCCGTGGCCTCGTTCATGCGGCGGGACCGTGACCAGGTCACCGGGCTGCTCACCGGCCTGTCCCGGCTGCACGTGCACGGGGTCGAGGTGGACTGGGACCAGTGGGTATCCCGTACGCGACCGCCGGTGGAGATCCCGACGTACGCCTTCCAGCGCCGTCGCTACTGGCCGGAAGCGTCGACCCCCTCCGTGACAGAGCCGGAGGTCGACCCCAGTACGGCGGAGTTCTGGGAAGCGGTCGAGCGCAACGACCTGGAAGCCCTGGGACTGGACGAGGACATCGCCTCCGACGCCGTACTCCCGGCCCTGACCGCGTGGCGGCGTGGCCGCCAGGAACGCCAGGCCCTCGCCGGCCTGCGCTACCAGGTCACCTGGAAAGCCCTCCCGGAGCCCACCGCCCCCGCCCCCCTGTCCGGCACGTGGCTCATCTTCACCCGGCCCGGCGACGACGCCCCGGAACTGGCCGCCGCGGTCGGGCGGGCCGGAGGGGAGACGGTCCGGATCGTCGTTCCCGTGGACGTCACCCCCGAGGAACTGTCGCGTCGGCTGACCGAGGCATGCGGCGACGCCCTCGCGCCGAGCGGGGTTCTCTCCTTCCTTGCTGTGGCGGACGGCGCGGAAACGGAAGCGTTCCCGGACCGGCTGCCCGGAACGGTCACCGACACCGTCACCCTGCTCCGCGTCCTGGACGACGCCGGTGTCGACGCACCCGTCTGGGCCGTGACCCGGGGCGCCGTCAGCACGAGCGACGACGAGCCGACGAACGACCCCGCCGCCGCACTGGTGTGGGGCACGGGCCGGGTGGCCGCATTGGAACAGCCGGGCCGTTGGGGCGGACTGATCGACCTTCCGGCGGTGCCCGACGAAAGGGCCTACGACCTGGTCTGCCACGTCGTCGCCGGTACGGACCGCGAGGACCAGGTCGCGATCCGTCCCGCCGGACTGCTCGCACGCCGGGTCCACAGGGCGGACAGCGCGGCCGGGACCACGACGACCTGGCGACCCCGGGGCACGGCGCTGATCACGGGCGGCACCGGTGCTCTCGGCGGTCATGTCGCGAAATGGCTGGTGGGGCAGGGCATCGAACACGTCGTCCTGCTGGGACGCCGTGGCCCGGACGCCCCGCAGGCCGCCGCGCTGCGCGACGAACTCACCGCCGCCGGTGCCCGCGTCACCGTCGCCGCCTGCGATGTGGCGGACCGCGAGCAGTTGCACCAGGTGGTCCGGCAGGTCCAGGCCGACGGCGCGGAGATCCGCGTCGTGGTCCACGCCGCCGGCCTCGGCCTGACGGGCGCGCTGTCGGAGGTACGGCCGGAGGAGTTCCGGCAGACCATGGCGGCGAAGGCGCTCGGCGCGCTCCATCTCGACGCCCTCTTCGGCCGGACCGACCTCGACGCGTTCCTGCTCTTCTCCTCGATCGCGGGAATCTGGGGCAGCGGCGGCCAGAGCGCCTACGCGGCGGCGAACGCGTTCCTCGACGCGCTGGCCCGGCACCGCCGTGACCGTGGGCTGACCGCGACCTCGGTGGCCTGGGGCGCCTGGGCCGGGGACGGCATGGCGGAAGGCGACGCCGCGGTACAGCTCGCCCGCCGTGGCATCACCACCATGCCCGTCGACCGGGCCCTGAACTCGCTCCGGCAGATCCTCGACCGGGACGAGACCACGGCGACCGTCGCCGACGTCGACTGGAGCCGCTTCGCCCGGACGTACCTGACGGTCCGCGACAACCGCCTGTTCGACGAGATCCCGGAGGCACGCGAGGCACGAGCCGGGGACCAGGCCGACGACGAGGCGAGCACCGGCGACCTCCCGCTGATCGGGCGACTGCGCTCCCTCGACGGGGCCGCACAGCACCACGAACTGCTCGACGTGATCCGCACGGCGGCGGCCGAGGTACTCGGCCACGCCCTGGCGACGGACATCCACGAGGACCGGGCCTTCCGCGACCTCGGCTGCGACTCCCTGACGGCCGTCGAGATCCGCGACCGCCTGCGTGGCGCCACCGGCCTGCGCCTCCCGGCCACCCTGCTGTTCGACCACCCCACCCCACGGGTGCTCGCCGCGTATCTGCGGACAGAGCTGTTCGGCAGTGACACCGCCGCCTCGGGGCTGCCCGTGCCGGCCGGTGCGCCGGTGGACGACGACCCGATCGCCATCGTCGCGATGAGCTGCCGTTTCCCCGGGGAGGTGCGTTCGCCGGAGGACCTGTGGCGGCTGGTCTCGACGGGCCGGGACACCCTCACCGAGTTCCCGACGAACCGGGGCTGGGACCTGTCGGCGCTGTTCGACGAAGACCCGGACCGCCCGGGAACCAGCTACACCACCACCGGCAGCTTCCTGCACGACGTCGATGAGTTCGACGCCGAGTTCTTCGGGATCAACCCGCGCGAGGCGCTGGCGATGGACCCGCAACAGCGGCTGCTCCTTGAGGTGACCTGGGAGGCACTGGAACGCGCGCACATCGCTCCGGAGTCGCTGCGCGCCAGCCCGACCGGCGTGTTCGTCGGCACGAACGGCCAGGACTACGTCTCCCTGCTGGGCGGCGCCGGGATCGCAGCCGAGGGATACCTGGCGACCGGGAACGCGGCGAGCGTGGTGTCGGGCCGGCTGGCGTATGTGTTCGGGCTTGAGGGTCCGGCGGTGACGGTGGACACGGCGTGTTCGTCGTCGCTGGTGGCGTTCCATCTGGCGGCGCAGGCGCTGCGGGCCGGTGAGTGCTCGATGGCGCTGGCCGGTGGTGTGACGGTGATGTCGACGCCGGGTGCGTTCGTGGAGTTCAGCCGCCAGCGGGGCCTGGCCACCGACGGGCGGTGCAAGCCGTTCGCGGAGGGAGCCGACGGCACGGGCTGGGGTGAGGGTGCCGGGGTGCTGTTGCTGGAGCGGTTGTCGGACGCGGTGGCCAACGGTCACCAGGTGCTGGCGGTGCTGCGGGGTTCGGCCGTCAATCAGGACGGTGCGTCCAACGGCCTCACCGCCCCCAACGGTCCCTCGCAGCAGCGGGTGATCCGGCAGGCGCTGGCGAACGCCGGTCTCGGTACCGGTGAGGTCGATGTCGTGGAGGCGCACGGTACGGGCACGTCCCTGGGTGACCCGATCGAGGCGCAGGCGCTGCTGGCGACGTACGGCCAGGACCGTATAGAGAGCCGCCCGCTGTGGCTGGGATCGGTGAAGTCGAACATCGGTCATACGCAGGCAGCGGCGGGCGTGGCCGGTGTGATCAAGATGGTGATGGCGATGCGGCACGGCCTGTTGCCGGAGACGCTGCATGTGGATGAGCCGTCGTCGCACGTGGACTGGTCGGCGGGTGAGGTGCGTCTGCTGACGGAGCCGGTGCCGTGGTCCGGTGACGGGCGGCTGCGCCGGGCGGGCGTGTCCTCCTTCGGCGTCAGTGGCACCAACGCCCACGTGATCCTGGAAGAAGCACCCGCTGTCGAGCACGATCCCGAGCCGCCGGCCGTGGTGTCGGGTCCGGTGCCGTGGGTGGTGTCGGGTCGGGGTGGTGCGGGGCTGCGGGGTCAGGCGGCGCAGTTGGCCGGGTTCGTCCGGGGCGGTG
>NZ_JBIVUE010000055.1:0-4065 GCF_044757045.1 Streptomyces sp. NPDC091377
TGTCGGGGTGGGTGTCGAGGTAGGCGGCGAGGCGGCCCGCTGATTCGGCGAGGGCCTTCGGCGAGCGGGCCGACACGACCACCGGTACGGGGGTGACGTTGTCCTCGCGCGGGTCGGGCTCGGCCGATTCGGGTTCGGGTGCCGCTTCCAGGATCACGTGGGCGTTGGTCCCGCTGATACCGAACGACGACACCGCGGCACGGCGCGGGCGACCGGTCTCCGGCCACGGCCGGGGCTCGGTGAGCAGGGAGACTGTGCCAGCACTCCAGTCGACGTGACGCGACGGCTCATCGACGTGCAGAGTGGGCGGCAGCACGCCATGGTGCATGGCTTCGATCATCTTGATGACGCCTGCGACGCCGGCGGCGGCTTGAGTGTGGCCGATGTTGGACTTGATGGAGCCGAGCCAGAGGGGTGACTCGGTGGTGTGGGCCTGACCGTAGGTGGCGAGGAGGGCCTGTGCCTCGATGGGGTCGCCGAGAGTGGTGCCGGTACCGTGCGCCTCTACCACGTCCACCTGGTTCGGGCTCAACTCGGCGTCTGCGAGCGCTTGCTCGATGACGCGTTGTTGGGAGGGTCCGTTGGGTGCGGTGAGGCCGTTGGAGGCGCCGTCCTGGTTGATGGCTGAGCCGCGGAGTACGGCGAGGATGGGGTGGCCGTTGCGCTGGGCGTCGGAGAGGCGTTCGAGGAGGACGAGTCCGGCGCCTTCTCCCCAGCCGGTGCCGTCGGCGGCGTCGGCGAAGGGCTTGCAGCGGCCGTCGGGAGCCAGCCCACGCTGACGGGAGAACTCGACAAAGGTACCGGGGGTGGCCATGACGGTGACGCCGCCGGCCAGCGCAAGCTCGCACTCGCCGTTGCGCAGCGCCTGGGCGGCCAGGTGGAGAGAGACGAGCGATGACGAGCAGGCGGTGTCGACCGTCACCGCCGGGCCTTCGAGACCGAAGGTGTACGCCACACGGCCCGAAGCGACACTTGCCGCGCTGCCGTTTCCGAGGTAGCCCTCGAAACCCTCCGGCGCGCGGTGCATCAGACGACCCGCATAGTCGTCGTACATCACGCCCGCGTAGACGCCGGTCTTGCTGCCCTTGAGGGTGTGCGGGTCCAGGCCCGCGCGCTCGAAGGTCTCCCAGGCGGTCTCCAGGAGCAGCCGCTGCTGAGGGTCGGTCGCGATCGCCTCACGCGGGCTCATTCCGAAGAACTCGGGGTCGAATTCATCAGCCGAATGCAGGAATCCGCCTTCGCGTGCATAGCTCTTGCCGGTGGCGTCCGGGTCGGGGTCGAAGAGTCCGTCCAGATTCCAGCCGCGGTTGTCGGGGAAGCCGGAGATCGCGTCCGTGCCCTCGGCCACCAGCGTCCACAGGTCCTCGGGCGACCGCACCCCACCCGGATAACGGCAGGCCATCGAGACGATCGCCACCGGCTCCTGACCTGCCGACTCGGCGTCCTGGAGACGTTGACGCGTCTGGTGCAACTCGGCCACTACGCGGGTCAGGTATTCCCGAAGCTTGGCTTCGTCCGACATGGGTCGTCGCTCCTCTATGCGGAATTGTTCTGATGGTGAGCCGCTGTGGATCAGGAAAGGTCGAGATCACCGTCGATGAGATCGAAGAGGTCCTCGTTCGACGCGGAACGGAGCCTTTCCTCGATGTCCTCGCCGCTTGCTGTCGGTCGACCGTTCTCGTTAAGGCGAGAAAGGAGGGCCTTGAGCCGGCGAGTCGCTTGGACCCGGCCGGGGTCGTCCTCGGCACGTTCGATCAAGGCATGCTCGATCTTGTCGATCTCAGCCAGGAATACGGACTGGGCTGACGTCTCGCCCACGCCAAGGGTGGTGCCGACGTGTTGCGCCAAGTGGTGGGGGGTCGGGTAGTCGAAGACCAGGGTGGAGGTAAGGCGTAGGCCGGTGGACTCGGTGAGGCGGTTGCGCAGCTGCACTGCCGTGAGCGAGTCGAATCCCAGCTCGTTGAAAGGCCGTTGCGGGTCGATGGCTTCCGGACCGCTGTGTCCGAGCACGGCTGCGACTCCGGCGCAGACGACTTCGAGTACGAGCTTCTCCTGTAGTTCCGATGGGAGAGAACCCAATCGCGTCGACAGGCTCGTGTCCGTCGCGTGGGCCGTGGCGGCGGTGCGTCGTCGGGTGGGGTGTGGTGTGAGGTCGTTGAGGAGTGTGGGGGTGGTTTGGGTGGTGCGGAGTGTGTGGGGGGTGAGGGGGAGGCAGAGGTGGTGGGGTTGGCCGGTGGTGAGTGCGGTGTCGAGGAGGTGGAGTGCGTGGCTGGTTTCGAGGGCTTGGGTGCTGTGGGTGACTTTGCGGATTTCGGTGTGGGTGAGGTGGCCGGTCAGTTTGGTGGTGTGTTTCCAGTAGCCCCAGGCGAGGCTGGTGGCGGGTTGGCCGTGGTGGTGGCGGTGGTGGGCGAGGGCGTCGAGGTAGGTGTTGGCGGCGGCGTAGTTGGCTTGGCCGGGGTTGCCGAGGGTGCCTGCGGCGGAGGAGTAGAGGATGAATGCGGCGAGGTCGAGGTGTTGGGTGGCGTGGTGGAGGTTCCAGGCGGCGTCGATCTTGGGGGCGAGGACGGGGTGGAGGCGGTCGGGGGTGAGGCTGGTGAGGGTGGTGTCGTCGAGGGCGCCTGCCGTGTGGATGACTGCGGTGAGGGGGTGCTCTGCCGTTATGGAGGCGATGAGTTGTTGGACGGCTTGGGGGTTTGTGGTGTCGCAGGCGGTGAGGGTGATGTGGGCGCCGAGGTTTTCGAGTTCGGTTTGGAGTTGGGTGTGTTGGGGTGCGGTGCGTGAGGCGAGGTGGAGGTGGGTGATGTGGTGGTGGGTGATGAGGTGGTGGGCGGTGAGGGTGGCGAGTCCTCCGGTGCCGCCGGTGATGAGGACGGTGCCTTCCGGGTTGAGGGGTCGTGTTGTGGGACTGGTTGTGGTTGCGGTGGGGGTGGAGCGGGTGAGGCGGGGGTTGAGGAGTTGGCTTTGGCGGTGGGCGAGTTGGGGTTCGCCGGTGGCGAGGGCGTTGGTGAGGTATGCGGTGTCGGTCGGGTCGTCGGTGTCGATGAGGTGGATGCGGTTCGGGTGTTCGTTTTGTGTGGTGCGGGTCAGGCCCCAGAGGGGGGCGTGGGCCAGGTGGATGTCTTCCGTGGGGCTGGTGGCTACTGCCTTCTGGGTGAGGATCACCAGACGTCGTTCGGTGTCCTCGTTGGTGGACAGCCACTGCTGGAGGTGAGTCAAGAGTGCTTCTGTCGCGGCATGTGCAGCCGCGGGGTCATCGCTGTCCGGTTCCCCCTCCGGGATGTAGACGTCGACTTCGTTGAGGTCGATGGGCTGGGTGCCTGGCTCGGCGGGTTTCCAGGTGAGGTGGAAGAGGCTGTTGCGGGTGTTCGTGTCGGGGGTTTTGTGGAGTGTGGTGGGGTCGATGGGGCGGGTGGCGAGGGTGTTGACGGTGGCGACGGGTGTGCCGGTGGGGTCCCAGGCCCGGACGGCGATGTCGTTGCCGGTGGTGGTGAGGGTGACGCGGAGGTGGGTGGCGTTGGTGGCGTGGATGGTGACGCCGGTCCAGGCGAACGGCAGTCGTACGTCACTGTGCGTGCTGCTGTTGGTGGTGGCGAGGGGGTGGAGGGTTGCGTCGAGGAGGGCCGGGTGGATGGTGTGTCCGGTGGGGTCGGTGTCTTCGGGCAGGGTGACTTCGGCGTGGAGGGTGCCGTCGGTTTGTGACCAGACCGCGGTGACGCCTTGGAAGGTGGGGCCGTACTCGTAGCCATTGGTGGCTAGTTGGTCGTAGAGGGTGGTGGCGTCGACCGGTTGTGCCCCGGTGGGTGGCCATTGTGTGAGGGGCTGGGTGTGTTCGTCTGTGGTGGTGAGGGTGCCGGTGGCGTGGCAGGTCCACTCGGAGTCGGAACTGTCTCGTTCGTGGGTGTGGGGGCGGGAGTGGATGGTGACGCGCCAGGTGTCGGCGTCGGCGTCGGTGTCGGGAGTCGTGGTGACTTGGAGGTCGCGGCTGGTCGTGTCGTCCAGGATGAGTGGTGTGTGGAGGGTGAGTTCTTCGAGGTGGGTGGTGCTGGTGTGGTCTCCGGCGTGGAG
>NZ_JBIVUE010000056.1:0-2664 GCF_044757045.1 Streptomyces sp. NPDC091377
CGACAACGTCAACTTGGCCTTCGGCCGCCCCGTACGCGCCATACCGCAAGCCTACACATCTGAACAGAATTCCCGACTCAGAAGACTAGGGGGTGTCCGCAATGTCGGTGGGGAGCCAGAGTCGTAGGCAGGCGAGGGTGGTCAGGGCTTTGTAGTGGCGGGCTCGTTTGTCGTACCGCGTGGGTGCGCCACGAGGCGCCATGGAATCGAGTGAGGTGAGAGACCTTCACCACCGGGTTGTCGTAGCAATCCGGCTGGAGCTGGGGGCAGTTCGGTTCGGGGGATGCCGAGCCGAGCGGTAAGCAGCTCCGACAACGCCGGGACGGGTTGGTACTGCAAGACGGCCCGGGTCCGGCTAGCGAGACAGGAAGGTGCACGCGAGAAATCAGTGCCTGACGCCCCGTAATTACGACACCGGCTCGAACCTGGCGGATCTGGGCCGGATGCAGTGCGCGACGACCAGTGCTCGTTGGTGGTCGACTCCGAAGCCGACTCTACTCATCGGTGGGGAGGCCACGCTGAAAGTCTGCGGCGTAGGCGTGGCGATGCTGCCGGGGTAGAGCTGGGCACCTCACCTGTCGATCGATTCGTGGTGAACGTGGGAACTGTCCGCGGTCGCCCCCATGTCGGACATCCAGTCCGATCGGGGGCAGGCCCATCGCCGACTGACGGCCGTCGGGCAGGACGGAGGCTCCGTAGTACTCCGAGGCAGGGAAAGCCGGTCACATGGGGAAGGGGGCCAGCAAGTCAGCAGTAAGGAGACTGGAATGCCAGGAGGCTGTCGCCGGTGAATACCGACGAGCTGGAATGGGCCTTGATGAAGGCCGAACGCCGGGTACTGGAGATCCAGACCAAGCTGCACCGTTGGGCTGCCGATGATTCTCATCGCAGGTTCGACGACCTGTTCAACCTCGTGGCCGATCCCGCCTTCCTGCTGGTGGCGTGGGACCGTGTCCGGGGAAACAAGGGTGCCCGCACGGCCGGAGTGGATGGGAAGACCGCCCGCTCCATCGAAGCCGGGCAAGGAGTCGAGGCGTTTCTCGACAAGCTGCGGACCCAGATCAGAGACCGCAGCTTCCACCCGGTTCCCGTCCGCGAGCGGATGATTCCCAAGACGAACGGCAAGCTTCGTCGTCTTGGGATTCCGACCGTGGCCGACCGAGTGGTCCAGGCATCCTTGAAACTGGTGCTGGAGCCGGTATTCGAAGCTGATTTCCTCCCGTGTTCCTACGGGTTCCGCCCGAACCGCCGCGCTCACGATGCGATCGCCGAAACTCGCTACCTCGCCAGCCACGGATACGAGTGGGTGGTAGAAGGCGACATCACGGCGTGCTTCGACGAGATCTCGCACCCGGCCCTCATGGAGCGGGTGCGGAATCGAAATCGGGGACAAGCGGGTGGTGTCCTTGGTGAAGGCGTTCTTGAAGTCCGGGATCCTGTCCCGTGACGGGGCCTTCACGGACACACGCACCGGGACCCCGCAGGGCGGGATCCTGTCGCCGCTGCTGGCCAACATCGCACTCTCGGTCCTGGACGAGCACATCGCCCAGGGCCTCGGAGGACCAGATGGCACCTCCGAGGACCGGCGCAGGAGACGGCGCCGAGGACTGCCCAACTACCGACTGGTCCGGTATGCGGACGACTTCCTCGTACTCGTCTTCGGGCGCCGAGAACACGCCGAGGAACTACGCGACGAGGCGGCAGAGGCATTGAAGCCCATGGGCCTTTGCCTGTCGGTGGAGAAGACAAAGATCACGCACATTGACGAGGGCCTTGACTTTCTCGGATGGCGCATCCAGCGCCACCGGAAACCGGGCACTGACCGGCAGTACATCTACACCTACCCGGCACGGAAATCAGTGCGCTCCGTCACGGGCAAGGTGAAGGAACTGACCGGACGGCAGAACGTCGGCTTGTCGCTGGATTCCTTGCTCCACCGACTGAACTCGGTGTTGCGAGGATGGTGCGCATATTTCCGTCCCGGAGTTTCGAACGTCGCTTTCTGTTACCTCAGCCACTATGCGTGGATGAGGGTGACACGATGGATCCGACGCAAGCACCCCGGGATCACTTGGAAACAGCTCCGCCGACGCTATTACGGCGGCGGCTGGTGGCCCGCCACAGAGGAAGCGGAACTGTTCAACCCGGCAAAGGTAAGCACGACCAGATACCGATACCGGGGAAAGCTCATTCCCACTCCGTGGCCCACTACGGCATGAGGAACTGAACAGCCCGGAACGGGATTTGTGGAGAGCCCGGTGCCCGGAGACGGGCACGCCGGGTTCGGGAGGCGGCTCGGGGAAACCCACTGGTGGAAACACCAGCAGGGCGTCCCGAGTCGACCTCACCGAGGGCTTTGTTCTGCTTGAGCTTGTTGAAGCAGCGTTCGACGACGTTGCGGCGTCGGTAGGCGGTGCGGTCGAGGTGGCAGAGTGTCTCCCCGCGTCGTCGGCGTCCGCTGATCTGGTCGGTGCGTTCGGGGATGGTGCACGCGATGCCTCGTCTGCGCAGGTAGGCCCGGATCTTGCGGGACGAGTAGCCCTTGTCGCCGGCCACCCGGTCGGGGCGAGTGCGGGGCCGGCCGGGTCCTTCCCGTTTGATGGTGATGCGGGCCATGACCGGCTCGAACTGTGTGCAGTCGTTGACGTTTCCGCCCGTGATCGT
>NZ_JBIVUE010000057.1:0-1889 GCF_044757045.1 Streptomyces sp. NPDC091377
TCGCCGGGTTGGAGGTCGGCGAGGTCGTAGAGGGCGTAGTAGGCGGTGAGGAACGCGACGGGGACACCGGCGGCTGTGGTGAAGGACCAGTCGTCGGGGATCGTGGTGATCAGACGGTGATCAGTAACCGTCTGTGCACCCACGCCGTGCGGGAACATGCCCATGATGCGGTCGCCCACGCGGACGTTGGTGACGTCGTCGGCCACCTCCGTGACGATGCCGGCGCCCTCGCTGGCCAAGAGCGCATCGCCCGGATACATGCCGAGCGTGATCAGCACGTCGCGGAAGTTCAGCCCGATCGCACGGACGTCGATCCGGACCTGCCCCGGCGCAAGCTCGTCCGGTAGCTCGGGGTTGGGCAGGAACGCCAGGTTGTCCAGCGTGCCGGGGGCTGTCTTGTCCAGTCGCCACGTCGGGTCGTCGCTCGGAATGGTCAACCGGCCGTCGACGTGATCGGCTGACCGAACCAGCCTCGGCACGAGGAACTGGCCGTAACGCACGGCCAGTTGGTACTCACCCGTGGCGAGAACCTCGGCGAGGTAGGACGTGTCGACCGGGTTGTCGGTGTCGATGAGGTGGATACGGCCGGGGTTCTCGTTCTGGGCCGTGCGGATCAGGCCCCACAGGGGAGCGTGGGCCAGGCGGACGTCCTCTGCTGGGGTGGTGGCGATCGCGTGGTGGGTGAGGACGACCAGGGTACGGTCGGTGGTCTCGTTGGTGGCCAGCCAGGACTGCAGGTGAGTGAGGAGCGACTCGGTGGCCCTGTGCGCCGCTGCCGGGTCGTTGCTGTCCTCGTCCTCGTCCATGTCCGGGGTGTAGACGTCGACCAGGTCGAGGTCGACTTCCCCTGCGGCGGCCTCCGCGGGTTTCCAGGCGAGTTGGAAGAGGCTGTTGCGGGTCTCGTTGCTCGCACTGGTGGTCAGCGCCGTGGGATCGATCGGGCGGGAGGCGAGGGTGTTGACGGTGACGACAGGTGCGCCGGTGGGGTCCCAGGCCCGGACGGTGATGTCGTTGCCGGTGGTGGTGAGGGTGACCCGGAGGTGGGTGGCGTTGGTGGCGTGGATGGTGACGCCGGTCCAGGCGAACGGCAGCCGCAGTTCGCTGTCGGTGGCCGAGGAGACGGCTCGGGCAGCGAGGGGGTGGAGGGCCGCGTCGAGGAGGGCGGGGTGGATGGTGTGTCCGGCGGCGTCGGTCTCTTCGGGCAGGGTGATCTCAGCGTGGAGGGTGCCGTCAGGCTGAGCCCAAATGCCGACAACGCCCTGGAAGGTGCTGCCGTACTCGTAGCCGGCGGCTGCCAGCTGCTCGTACAGGTCCGAGATCTCGACGGGGGTCGCGTCCCCGGGAGGCCACTGAGTGAGGAGTTCGGCCTGCTCCTGCGTGGTGGTGAGGGTGCCGGTGGCGTGGCAGATCCACTCGGAGTCGGTGGCGTCCGGTTCATCCGTGTGGGGGCGGGAGTGGATGGTGATCTGCCGGCCAGTGGCCTCAGAGACCGTCGTGATCTGGAGGTCGCGGCTGGTCGTGTCGTCCAGGGTGAGCGGGGTGTGGAGGGTGAGTTCTTCGAGGTGGGGGGCGCCGGTGTGGTCGCCGACGTGGAGTGCCAGGTCGACCAGGGCGGTTCCGGGAAGCAGGACCGTTCCTGCCACGGCATGGTCCGCCAGCCAAGGGTGAGTATTCAGGCCGATCCGGCCCATGAAGACCGTCGATGTGCCGGAGGATTCACCGGCGTCTGCCCTGTTCACACTGTCGGCGAGCTGAACGGTGGCGGCGAGCAAGGGGTGCGCGCTCGTCGCCATGCCGAGGTCGTTGGCGTTGGTGGTGTGGGTGGGGGTGTGGAGCCAGTAGGGCTGGTGTTGGAAGGGGTAGGTGGGGAGGTTGGTGTGTTGGTGGGG
>NZ_JBIVUE010000059.1:0-1552 GCF_044757045.1 Streptomyces sp. NPDC091377
CCCGCCCCGTTATGGTTTCCGCGGTCCTGCAATAGGACCGCTGGCCTCCGGGCCCGGCATGACTTTTGCCCCCTGTCGAACGGATGACCTGGGGGGTGGTGCCACCGGGCTCGGGAGGTGCCGTCGGAGACGCTGATCAGAGGTCCGGCCACCGCCCGGTCCGGCGCAATGCCGGACAGCTCGCAGGCGGCAGGTCTGCATAACGTGGATGCGCGCGTACGACACCACTGCCGAGGCCGGAACCTTCAACTCCCTTGGAAAGGTGCGATGTTCGACACCGAAGACGTGGGCGTGTTCCTCGGCCTGGACGTCGGCAAGAGCGCCCATCACGGACACGGGCTGACTCCGGCCGGCAAGAAGGTCTTCGACAAGCAGCTGCCCAACAGCGAGCCGAAACTGCGGGCGGTGTTCGACAAGCTGGCCGCGAAGTTCGGCACGGTCCTGGTGATCGTGGACCAGCCCGCATCCATCGGAGCCCTCCCGCTCACGGTCGCCCGGGACGCGGGCTGCAAGGTCGCCTACCTGCCCGGACTCGCGATGCGACGGATCGCCGACCTGTATCCGGGCGAGGCCAAGACCGATGCGAAGGACGCTGCGGTCATCGCGGACGCGGCCCGGACCATGCCGCACACCCTGCGCTCGCTGGAGCTCACCGATGAGATCACCGCCGAACTCACGGTCCTCGTCGGCTTCGACCAGGACCTCGCGGCCGAGGCCACCCGCGCGTCCAACCGGATACGCGGCCTGCTCACCCAGTTCCACCCGTCGCTGGAACGAGTCCTGGGCCCTCGCCTCGACCACCAGGCCGTCACCTGGCTGCTGGAGCGCTACGGCTCCCCGGCCGCACTGCGCAAGGCCGGCCGCCGCAGGCTCGTCGAGCTCATCCGGCCCAAGGCCCCGCGCATGGCCGCCCGGCTGATCGACGATGTCTTCGAGGCGTTGGACGAGCAGACCGTCGTGCTCCCGGGGACCGGCACCCTCGACATCGTCGTGCCCTCCCTGGCCCGCTCTCTCGCCGCTGTCCAGGAGCAGCGCCGGGCTCTGGAAGCCCAGATCAACGCCCTGCTGGAGGCCCACCCTCTTTCCCCGGTCCTGACGTCGATGCCCGGCGTCGGCGTCAGGACCGCCGCCGTCCTGCTGGTCACCGTCGGCGACGGCACCAGCTTCCCCACCGCCGCCCACCTCGCCTCCTACGCCGGACTCGCCCCGGCCACGAAGTCGTCGGGGACCTCCATCCACGGCGAACACGCACCACGCGGCGGAAACCGGCAGCTCAAACGCGCCATGTTCCTCTCCGCCTTCGCCTGCATGAACGCCGATCCCGCCTCCCGCACCTACTACGACAAGCAACGCGCCCGCGGCAAAACTCACACCCAGGCCCTCCTCCGCCTCGCCCGCCAACGCATCAGCGTCCTGTTCGCCATGCTCCGAGACGGCACCTTCTACGAATCCCGCCCGCCCGCGGACGTCGAGCTCGCCGCATGACCCCAGCCAGCCCGAATCACCCCAAACCCCACAGAGACGCCTTGACGAAGGACATAGAGGCACCCCC
>NZ_JBIVUE010000060.1:0-1412 GCF_044757045.1 Streptomyces sp. NPDC091377
CAGGGGGTGGGTCCGGTGGTGGTGCGGGTGGGTCCGGTGGTCAGGGCGGGGTGGTCGCGGCCTTCGGCGAGTGCGGTGAGTGCGGTGTGTAGTTCGTGGGTGGTGTGGGTGACGATTGCGGCGCGGTGGTCGAGTTTGGCGCGGCCGGTCCACAGGCGGGCGGCCAGCGGAGCGACCGCCGTGTCGGGGTGGTCGGCCAGGAAATCGCCAAGGCGGCGAGCTGACTGAGCCAGCGCGGCGCTCGACTGCGCCGACAGCACGACGGCTGCCGGTCCTTCGTCCGACTCGTCCTCCCGGACGGGTTGGGGGAACTGCTCGGCCTGCGGTGCTTCGAGGATCACATGGGCGTTGGTGCCGCTGATGCCGAAGGAGGACACCGCGGCGCGGCGCGGGCGACCGGTATCGGGCCAAGGCTGAGACTCAGTGAGTAGCGCCAGTCCGCCTGCCTCCCAGTCCACGTGGCTGCTGGGCCGGTCGACGTGCAGGGTGGGTGGCAGTGTTCCGTGGCGCATGGCTTCGATCATCTTGATGACGCCTGCGACGCCGGCGGCGGCTTGCGTGTGGCCGATGTTGGACTTGATGGAGCCGAGCCAGAGGGGTGTGTCGGTGGTGTGGGCCTGGCCATAGGTGGCGAGGAGGGCCTGTGCCTCGATGGGGTCGCCGAGGGTGGTGCCGGTGCCGTGGGCTTCTACGGCGTCGATCTGGTCGGCGCTCAACTGCGCGTTAGCAAGGGCCTGTTCAATGACACGCTGCTGAGAGGGGCCGTTGGGCGCGGTCAGGCCGTTGGACGCACCGTCCTGATTCACGGCCGAGGACCGGAGAACGGCGAGGACGTGATGTCCGTTCTTATGGGCGTCGGAGAGGCGTTCGAGGAGGACGAGTCCGACGCCTTCTCCCCAGCCGGTGCCGTCGGCGGCGTCGGCGAACGGCTTGCAGCGGCCGTCGGGAGCCAGTCCGCGCTGACGGGAGAACTCAAGGAACGCGGACGGTGTGGACATCACGGTGACTCCGCCGGCGAGTGCCAGGTCGCACTCTCCCTGACGCAGGGCCTGGGCGGCCAGATGCATGCTGACCAACGAGGAGGAGCAGGCCGTGTCCACTGTCATGGCCGGGCCCTCCAGCCCGAACGTGTAAGCCACCCGTCCGGACGCGACACTCGCCGCGCTGCCGTTTCCGAGGTAGCCCTCGAAACCCTCGGGTGTCCGGTGCATCAGACGCGGCCCGTAGTCCGCGTAGATGACTCCGGTGAAGACGCCGGTGTTGGTGCCTTTGAGGGTGGTGGGGTTGATGTCGGCGTGTTCGAAGGCTTCCCAGGCGGTTTCGAGGAGGAGGCGTTGTTGGGGGTCGGTGGCGAGGGCTTCGCGGGGGTTCATGTGGAAGAAGTCGGCGTCGAACTGGTCGGCGTCGTGGAG
>NZ_JBIVUE010000061.1:0-1236 GCF_044757045.1 Streptomyces sp. NPDC091377
TGACTGTGAGGATTGCTGATGGCACCGCTCGGCGGTCTGACCCACCGAATGACTGACGCCTCGGCTGTCCATTTCTGGAATCGTCGGCCGGCTGGGCGGTGCCGCAATGCACGCGGCCGGTCGGGCTTCTGTGACCTAATAGGAGCCCGGCCAAAGGTCCCACCACAGTCTTGTCCAGCCGCCCGACCGGCCCGTGCGCTCCCTCGCGCATCGCACGGAAGGACAGCAGGACCCAGCATGGCAGACCAGATCTCGGTGGTCGGCGGTGTGGACACCCACACCGACTTCCACCAGGCCGCAGTAATCGACTCCATCGGCCGCCACCTGGCCACAGCAGCGTTCCCGACCACCCCCGACGGCTACCGTTGCTTGCTGGAGTGGCTGCGCGCACACGGCGAGGTCCTCGCCGTCGGAGTCGAGGGCACCGGCGCCTACGGCTCCGAACTTGCCCGGTTCCTGAGGGCGCACGAGCTCACCGTCATGGACGTGGACCGGCCCGACCGCAAGGCCCGGCGGGCCAACGGCAAGTCCGACCCCGTTGATGCCTACGCGGCCGCCACGGCTGTCCTGTCCGGCCGCGCGGGTGGCACTCCCAAGACCCGCGACGGCATCGTCGAGGCCATCCGGTCCCTGCGTGTGGTCCGCCGCTCGGCCATCAAGTCCCGCACTCAGACGATCAACCAGATTCGAACCCTCATCGTCTCCGCCCCCGCCGAGGTGCGCGAACGCCTGCGCGGCCTGCCCACCTACCAGTTGATCGCGCAGCTCTCCCGGTCCCGCCCCGGCACCGATCTCGCCGACCCGACCTGCGCGGTCCGCACCGCTCTGCGACGGCTTGCCCGTCGCTACCAGCACCTGACCGAGGAGATAGCCGAGGCCGACGCTGAACTCGACCCCCTGGTCGCACAGGCCGCCCCGGGGCTGGTCGAGCTGGTCGGTATCGGCACCGAAACGGCGGCCCAGCTGCTGATCACCGCCGGAGACAATCCCGGCCGGCTGAAATCCGAAGCCTCCTTCGCCCATCTCTGCGGAGCATCCCCGATCTCCGCCAGCTCTGGCCGGACCAACCGCCACCGCCTCAACCGCGGAGGTGACCGCCAGGCCAACCACGCGCTCCACACGATCGCCCTCGTGCGGATGCGCTACGACCCCCGCACGCGGCTCTACGTCGCCCGGCGCACAGCCGAAGGCATGTCAAAGAAGGACATCTTCCGCTGCCTCAAACGCTTCATCGCG
>NZ_JBIVUE010000062.1:0-1146 GCF_044757045.1 Streptomyces sp. NPDC091377
CCTAGTCTTCTGAGTCGGGAATTCTGTTCAGATATGAGGCGAGGCGTTCGAGGATCTCGTCTGCGGTCTTGGTCCAGACGTAGGGCTTCGGGTCGCTGTTCCACGCGGCGATCCAGGTCCGGATGTCCTGTTCCAGGGCTTGGACGGTCTTGTGGACGCCTCGCCGTATGCGCTTGTTGGTGAGTTCGGCGAACCATCGCTCCACCAGGTTGAGCCATGACGATCCGGTGGGGGTGAAGTGCAGGTGGAAGCGGGGATGGGCCAGGAGCCAGGTCTTGATGGCGGGGGTCTTGTGGGTGGCGTAGTTGTCCAGCACCAGATGGACCTCCAGGCCGGTGGGGACCTCCTTGTCGAGCTTGATGAGGAATTTCTTGAACTCCTCGGCCCGGTGGCGGCGGTGGAGCGATCCGATCACCTTGCCGGTGGCGACTTCCAGGGCGGCGAACAGGGTGGTGGTGCCGGCGCGGACGTAGTCGTGGGTGACCCGCTGAGGGACGCCCGGCATCATCGGGAGCACCGGCTGTGAGCGGTCCAGGGCCTGGATCTGGGACTTCTCGTCCACGCAAAGGACCAGGGCCCGCTCGGGAGGGTCGAGGTAGAGGCCGACGACGTCGTGGACCTTGTCCACAAAGTAGGGGTCCGTGGAGAGCTTGAAGGTCTCCGAGCGGTGCGGCTGGAGGCCGAAGGCCCGCCAGATCCGTGACACGGTCGACTGTGACAGGCCTGTCTCCTTCGCCATCGACCGCGTCGACCAGTGCGTCGCGTCCCTCGGTGTCGACTCCAGCGTCCTGGTGACCAGCGCTGCGACCTGTTCGTCCGTGACCGACCGCGGACCACCGGAGCGCGGCATGTCCCCGAGGCCGGCGATCCGGTGCTCGACGAACCTCGCCCGCCAACGGCCCACTGCATGCGCGGTCGCACCGAGCCGGGCCGCCACATCTTTGTTCGAAGCGCCCTCCGCGCAGGCCAGGATGATCCGGCAGCGAAGCGCCCACGCCTGCGGCGTGGAACGGCGCCGCACCCACCCCTCGAGTGCAGCCCGTTCCTCAACCGACAACGTCAACTTGGCCTTCGGCCGCCCCGTACGCGCCATACCGCAAGCCTACACATCTGAACAGAATTCCCGACTCAGAAGACTAGGGGGTG
>NZ_JBIVUE010000063.1:0-1048 GCF_044757045.1 Streptomyces sp. NPDC091377
CTACACCCTTACCCCGGGACAACCACCGCCCGGGATGGACTACCTTCCTGCGTCACCCCATCACTCACCTACTACCAGCTCGGGCCACCGGCTCCACCACTTCATGCTTGTCCGAAGACGCACACGACGGCTTCACGGGCTTAGCATCACTGGATTCAATGTTTGACGCTCTACAGCGGGTACCGGAATATCAACCGGTTATCCATCGACTACGCCTGTCGGCCTCGCCTTAGGTCCCGACTTACCCTGGGCAGATCAGCTTGACCCAGGAACCCTTAGTCAATCGGCGCACACGTTTCCCACGTGTGAATCGCTACTCATGCCTGCATTCTCACTCGTCAACCGTCCACAACTCGCTTACGCGGCTGCTTCACCCGGCAGACGACGCTCCCCTACCCATCACAGCGGGCGTTGGCCCTCATGCTGCAATGACACGACTTCGGCGGTACGCTTGAGCCCCGCTACATTGTCGGCGCGGAATCACTAGACCAGTGAGCTATTACGCACTCTTTCAAGGGTGGCTGCTTCTAAGCCAACCTCCTGGTTGTCTCTGCGACTCCACATCCTTTCCCACTTAGCGTACGCTTAGGGGCCTTAGTCGATGCTCTGGGCTGTTTCCCTCTCGACCATGGAGCTTATCCCCCACAGTCTCACTGCCGCGCTCTCACTTACCGGCATTCGGAGTTTGGCTAAGGTCAGTAACCCGGTAGGGCCCATCGCCTATCCAGTGCTCTACCTCCGGCAAGAAACACACGACGCTGCACCTAAATGCATTTCGGGGAGAACCAGCTATCACGGAGTTTGATTGGCCTTTCACCCCTAACCACAGGTCATCCCCCAGGTTTTCAACCCTGGTGGGTTCGGTCCTCCACGAAGTCTTACCTCCGCTTCAACCTGCCCATGGCTAGATCACTCCGCTTCGGGTCTTGAGCATGCTACTGAAACGCCCTCTTCGGACTCGCTTTCGCTACGGCTACCCCACCCGGGTTAACCTCGCAACACACCGCAAACTCGCAGGCTCATTCTTCAAAAGGCACGCAGTCACGAG
>NZ_JBIVUE010000064.1:0-1031 GCF_044757045.1 Streptomyces sp. NPDC091377
GTGGTGAGGGTGGTGGTGTGGGTGTGTTGGGGGTTGGGGTGGTGGGGGGTGGTGTGGGTGTGGGGTGGGAGGTGGGGGGTGAGGGTGGGGTGGGGGG
The DNA here is from genome assembly GCF_044757045.1 of Streptomyces sp. NPDC091377. Classification (NCBI taxonomy): domain Bacteria; kingdom Bacillati; phylum Actinomycetota; class Actinomycetes; order Kitasatosporales; family Streptomycetaceae; genus Streptomyces; species Streptomyces sp. NPDC091377. The sequence continues at coordinate 98 of NZ_JBIVUE010000064.1, forward strand.
CGATTTCGGTGTAGAGGGTGATGTGGTGGGTGTGGGTGAGGTGGGTGATGCCTTGGTGGAAGTGGACGGGTTGGCGGATGTGTTGGGTCCAGTAGGTGGGGTCGTGGTGTTGTTGGGGGGTTGCGGGGGTGCCGGTGAGGTTGGAGATGACGGGGATGGTGGGGGTGTGGGTGGTGGGGGTGTGGTGTTTGAACAGTTCGGTGAGGTGGGTGTGGAAGGTGTTGAGGATGGGTTCGGTGTGGGTGCTGTGGAAGGCGTGGGTGACTTTGAGGGGTCGGTTGTGGATGCCGGCTGTGGTGAGTTCGGTGGCGAGTTGGTTGAGGGTGGTGGTGGGTCCGGCGAGGGTGGTGGCGGTGGGTGAGTTGTAGGCGGCGATTTCGATGTCGGGGTGGTGTTGGAGGTGGGGGGTGAGGGTGTGGGGGTCGGTGAGGGTGGCGAGCATGGTGGTGCCGGTGGGGAGGGTGTTGAGGAGTTTGGCGCGGGTGGTGACGATGTCGGCGGCGAGGGTGAGGGGGAGGGTGCCGTTGAGGTGGGCGGCGGAGAGTTCGCCGATGGAGTGGCCGATGAGGGCGTGGGGGGTGGCGCCGTGGGTTTGGAGGAGGTGGTAGGTGGCGATGTGGTGGGCGAAGAGGGCGGGTTGGGTGTAGAGGGTGGTGTTGAGGAGGTTGGCGTGGGGGGTGCCGGGTTGGGCGAACATGATGTGTTGGAGGGGGGTGTCGAGGTGGGGGTTGAGGGCTTCGCAGGCTTCGTCGAGGGCGTGGGCGTAGGCGGGGTGGGTGGTGTAGAGGTGGTGTCCCATGCCGGGTCGTTGGCTGCCTTGGCCGGAGAGGATGAGGGCCCAGGGGGTGGGTCCGGTGGTGGTGCGGGTGGGTCCGGTGGTCAGGGCGGGGTGGTCGCGGCCTTCGGCGAGTGCGGTGAGTGCGGTGTGTAGTTC